>JASLMK010000001.1 GCA_030746555.1 Planctomycetota bacterium
CTAGCCCGGATTCTTCATGAACACGCACACCAGACTTCGCAACCGGCCGTCTTCGACGGCCTCTCGGCCCCTGGCGGCGCTTTTCGAAAACCTGGCTTCCTCGACGACCCGTTCAGGGTCGCCTGCGTCGCCAGAACCCGCAAAGCGCCGCCAGGAACCGAGTTGCTGTGTCTCGTGCACGTCTTCATGAATCATCCAGGCTAGAGGGTTCCGACGAAAAGCCCGCGGATTCCACCAAGACAAACGACGATCCCGCCGTCTGGGAAACCGAGATGGGCGAAGCGCCTGCATGAGAGACCTCCCCGACGGAGAGCTCCTCCGGGCCCACTTCGAGGGCCGCCGGGGAGCGTTCACCGAACTCGTGACCCGCCACCAGCGAGCCCTGCTCGCCCACGCGCGCGGGATCCTGGGGCCGGGGAGCGCCTACGAGGACGTCGTGCAGGAGGCCTTCCTCAGGCTCGCTCGAGAGCGCCCTCACCCGTCCGTGGAGGCGGGGGGCGATCCCGAGAGCGAACGCAAGCAGCTGTCGGCATGGCTGCACAAGGTGACGAGGAACGCCTGCATGGACATCATCCGATCGGAAGCTCGCCGTAGGACTCGGGAGCACGAGAAGGCCGCGCGCGAGCCAATCGCGGGAGGCCTCGAACTCGTCGAGGGACGCGACACCATCGCGGCGGTCGAACGCGAGCTCGAGCGCCTCGCCGACGACCAGCGCGAGGTGCTGACCTTGCGGTTGATCGCCGAGCGCAGCTACCGCGAGATCGCCGAGATCACCGGCAAGAAGATCGGAACCGTCGGCTGGCTCGTGAGCGAGGGCCTCAAGGTCCTCGGCGAGCGGCTGGCCCCCGTGCTGGCGCTCGATGCCACGGGCGCGCCCGCGCCGCATGCACCCGCCGACCGAACCAAGACCATGGATGGAGGTTCGCGATGAGCAGAGACCACCGACGAGACACCGGTCGAGACGAGATGCACCAGACCCTGTGCGCGTACGTACTCGGCGAGCTCGGAGAGCAAGAGCGCGAGCGCGTCGACGCCGCCCTCGCCCGATCCGAAGATCTGCGCGCGCAGCGCGAGCAGATCGAGGCGACGATTGGCCTGGTACGCGGCGCCTACGCGGATCCGGCGGGACTCGCCCCCCAGGTGGTCTCGGCCATCGAGGAGGGAGCGACGGCGGCACCCGCTGGGCCCTTCGTGACCCGCGGGTGGCGTGCCGCCGCCGCCCTGCTCGTGCTCCTCACCGGTGCCGGTCTCGCTTGGAGGGCGCTCGGCGGCGCCGTCGGCGACAAGGCGGATGAGGAGCGGCTTGCGCGCGGCACCGCCGGGACAAGTCTGTCTTCCTCCGCCTCGCCGGTCGATCGCGACGCGTTGCTGCTCGACTCCTCGGAGGGCCACGCGGCCCGGGGGAGCGGCGCACCGCGCCCGAGCGCGGCCAAGCCGGCCTCCGCTCCGCCCCAGGGAGTTCCCGCCGCCGAAGAGGGCACGGATGGGCGTCCCGCTCCCCTCGCGTCCAACGGGGGAACCTACCGGGGCCCCTCGGACGGGATCCCGGCGGGGACCTCCGGCAGCACGGTTGCGGCGGGCGACCAGAGCGCTCCTGTTCGGGAGGGGACCGCCGGCGGGGCCAGTGCCGTCGCGGGCCTTCCCGGTGAGCCGGCCGCCCCGGAGGCGACCCGCCGCTCCCTCATGTCGCTCAACGGCCCCGATACGCGCGGGCGCACGGAGAGGTTCTACGCCTACCCGCCCGCTCCCTCGGGGGGAGGCGGCGGCGGAGGACCCGTCCGTGACGACCTCTACAAGGACGAGGCAGGCAAGCGAGCAGCTGGCGCGGACGAGTTCTTCCTCGGCGGCCTCTCCCGCAACTCGAGCGCCACCACGCCCGTGCCGGGGAACCTCGGAGTGCCGGCCCGTGCGACCGAGACCGGCGCCTCGGGGCCCGCCACCCCCGGGCCCTCGGGGGGAGCTTCGAGCCCGCCCGTCACCGGCGGCGGCGACAGGCTCCGGGCCCCGGTGGTCGACCGCGGACGCGAGAGCCTCGGCGAACCCCTCGCCCGCGAAGGCGACCGCAACGGCTTCGCCGCCCGCGCGCGCTCCCTGGGACGCGAGCACGATCGGCTCGAGTCGCTACTCGCCTCCTGTCGCCGGCGGCCCGGCGAGAGGCCGGGCGCCATGTTCTTCCGCTTCTGGGGAGACAACCCCTTCGAGCTCACCGCGCTCGACGCCCAATCGACGTTCGGCGTCGACGTGGACACGGCGAGCTACGCCCTCGCCCGGCGCATGCTGAACGAGGGGTACCTCCCGCCCCGTGAGCAGGTGCGGACCGAGGAGTTCCTGAACTACTTCGAGCCCGACGTCGCCGCGCCCACCGAGGGGGTCTTCTCGATCCGCACCGACCTGGCGGCCAGCCGGTTCGGCGTGGGCATCGCGCCGCGCTCGGGACGCGTCGAGGAGCCGCACCAGCTGCGCGTCGTGATCCGCGGCAGGGAGGTCTCGGGCCTGGAGCGCAAGCCCCTCGCGCTCACCTTCGTCGTGGACACCTCGGGCTCGATGAAGAAGAACCGCCGCCTCGAGCTCGTCAAGCACGCCTTGCGCCAGCTCGTCGGCCAGCTCGACGGCCGCGACGCGATCGCGCTGGTGGCCTTCAGCAATGAGGCCCGGCTGGTGCTCCCGATGACCACGGCCGCCAGTCGCGGCGTGATCGAGTCGGCCATCTTCGGCCTCAACCCCGACGGGGGGACCAACGCCGACGCCGGAATCCGCCTGGGCTATGAGCTCGCGGTGAACGAGCTGACGCTGGAGGCGAACAACCGCGTCGTGTTCCTCTCCGACGGCGTCGCCAACATCGGCGAGACGGATCAGGAGCGCATCGCCGAGGCGGTCAAGGTCCACCGCGAGAAGGGGATCTACCTCAACACCGTCGGTGTCGGGCTCGAGAACCACAACGACGTGTTCCTCGAACAGCTAGCCAACCGGGGAGACGGGATCTGCAACTACGTTGACAGTCCCGAGGAGGTTCAGCGCGCGCTGGTGGACAACTTCACCGGTGCCTTCGAGCCGATCGCGCGCGACGTGAAGGTCCAGGTCGAATTCGACCCGCGCTTCGTCCATCGCTGGCGGCTCTTGGGCTATGAGAACCGCGCCATCGCCGATGCGGACTTCCGAAACGACGCCGTCGACGCCGGCGAGATCGGGGCGGGACACCAAGTCGTGGCGCTCTACGAGCTCGACCTGAACTCCATCCCCGACGAGGAGGACCCGCCGCTCGCCACCGTGCGCCTGCGCTGGAAGCGGCCGACCGGGCCCGGGCGGGATCCGCTCGAGGACGGCGCCACGGAAGTCGAGCAGCGCGTGCACTGGGGTGGGCGCACCACCTTCGAGGGTGCCTCGGCCGGCTTCCGCCGCTCGGTGTGTGTCGCCCAGTTCGCCGAGATCCTGCGCCGCAGCATCCACGCGCGCAACGACTCCCTGGGCGAGCTGATCTCGGTGGCGGCGACGCTTGAGCGCGAGCTCGCCGACCCCGAGCACATCGAGTTCCTCTCGCTGATGGTGCGCACGCGGGACCTCATCCGGCAGACACCCTATCCGGCGCCTGGAGATCTCGAGCGCTGCCTCGACACCTTGCGTCGCAACCACATCCTCGACTGCGAGTACGCCGAACTCAGCGCGAACGTCGACGACAGCGTCGTCGCCGAGCTAGAGCGACAGAACCGGGAGCTCGAGGAGCGCATCCGGGAGCTGATCCGCCAGGAGAGCGAGGGTCGCTGACCCCGCCCCCCGCGCACCGCTGACTGGGGATCGGGCCGGGAGGGCTTGGAGGAGGCACGGATCGAGGCTAGGGTCTCCGGTCGCCCCGTCGGGCGCGCCCGGCCCGACTCCCTCCGGGCGCCTCCTGCCCGCCAGCCTCGATGAGCTCCATGAGACCGACTCCCGCCTCGCTGACCGTGCGCCTCGCCCTCGGGGTCGCCGCCCTCTCGTGCGCGGCCTGTCAGGGCGGACCGACCCTGTCCTCCCCGCCGGACTACCCGCCCCTGGAGACCGACACGTTCGGCTCGATGCGGAATGTGTTCGTGGTGGACGGGATTTGGCTGGGGAGCACCCCGGCATGGGAGGACCTCGAGCTGGCCGAACGCCGGGGAGTGGAGTGTGTGATCGACCTCTCCTCCCCCGACGAGCACACCGACCTGGATGTGGCGGCGACCTGCGCGCGGTTCGGAATGGAGTACGTCGGCATCACCCGGGCCGACACCGCTCTGCCGGCCGACGCCGCGGTCGATGAGGTGCTCGCCCGATTCCGCCGCCCCGACCGTCCCCGGACCCTGGTCTTCTGTGGTTCGGGAGCCCGCTGTGTCGCCTTGATGGCCATCCACCGCGCCGTTGTCGTCGGCGTTCCCCTCGAGCGAGCCCTGGACGAGGCGCGCCGAGCAGGCCTGACACCGGGGGAGCTCGAGGAGTTCGTGCGCGCTCAGGTGCGCCGCCTCGCTCCGAGCGGGTGAGCGCGGGCGTGCCCTGCCTATTCCGCGGCCGCCAGGGCCAGCTCCGCCATCACCGCCGCGATCCGGTCGCACTGCTCATCGGTCGTGCTGGCCGGCGGCATGGCGTAGAGCACGTTGCCCAGAGGCCGTAGGAGCACCCCGCGCTCCACGGCCAGAGCGCGCAGGCGCGGGGCGAGCGAGGAGGCGTAGCCCGCGCTCTCGCCGCTGGGCGGAGCGAGGTCGACGGCGACGATGCCGCCGGTCCTTCGCAGGTCGCGCGCGCCGGCACAGCCTTGAAGGGCGGGCTTCAAGGCGGCCTCGATGCGCCCCCCGATCGCGTCGAGGCGCTCGGGCGTCCGCTCCTGTTCACAGACGTCGAGCGAGGCGAGGGCCACAGCGCAGCCGACCGGGTTGGCCGTGAAGGTGTGGCCGTGGAAGAAGGCTCGCAGGCGGTCGGTGGAGAGGAAGGTCTCGAACATCGCCTCGGTGGCCAGGGTCACCGACAACGGAAAGGCGCCGCCGGTGAGGCCCTTGGCCAGGCACAGCAGGTCGGGGGCGACCCCGGCCCGGTCGCAGGCGAACAGGGCCCCGGTGCGGCCGAAACCGCACATCACCTCGTCGGCGATCCACGGCACCCCGGCCTCGTCGCAGGCCGCGCGCACCTCGCGCAGGAAGGTGGGCGGTTGCATGCGCATGCCGCCCGCGCCCTGGACTAGGGGCTCGAGCACGACCCCGGCGGCGCGCCCACCGAGCTCGGCGATGGCTTCCCGGACCGCCTCGCCCGTCGGGGCGACGCGGCGTACCTCGAAGAGGAACGGCTCGAAGGGACGGAAGTACGGCTCGGGATCTCCCGCCGCCATCGCGCCGAAGGTGTCCCCGTGGTAGCCGCCCTCCAGGGCGATGAAGACCCGCCGCTCCGGCCGATCCCGCTGCACCCAGGACTGGATGACCATCTTCAGCGCCACCTCGACGGCCGTGCTGCCGTTGTCGGAGAAGAAGACCCGAGAGAGGCCGGCCGGGGAGCACGCGACCAGGCGCTCGCCGAGCTCGACGGCCGGCGCGTGGGTTGCGCCGGCGAAGAGCACGTGGTCGAGCTTGCCGACCTGCTCGGTCATGGCGGCCACGATACGCGGGTGGCTGTGGCCGTGCAGGCACGCCCACCACGAGGAGATGGCGTCGATGAGCTCGCGCCCGTCCTCGAGGGTCAACAGCGAGCCCCGGGCGGACTCGACCGCGAGCGGATCCGCCTCGGCTCCGTGCTGGGTGAAGGGGTGCCAGAGGTGGGCGCGGTCACGCTCGACCAGGCTTGTTCGATCAGCGCGGTGAGGGGTCATCGGTCGGCGAAAAGCGGCCGCAGGTCGTGGTCTCTGAGCCATCGATCCAGCGTGTCGGGCTCGAGTGGTTCGAGGCGCGCGAGCTCGAAGATCGCCAGGCCCGTGCGATGGGCGAGCGTCGCACGGTTGGACGGATGGGGCTCGCCGACGAGGACGAGGGCCTTCGGACGCAGGCTCCGGGCGGCGAGGGCTTCGACCGTCAGGAGGGTGTGGTTGAGGGTCCCCAAGCCTGAGCGCGCGACCAGCACCAGCGCCGGGCGGCGGGCGGCGAGCCAGTCCGCCTGGGTCGTGGCGTCGTCGTAGGGCACCAGGAGACCGCCGGCGAGCTCGACGACCAGGTTGCCCCGCGTGCCCTCGGCGGTGAGCTCGGCCAGGCGTCGGTCCAGCTCGCCCGGCTCCACCACTCCCCCGGCGGCGGCTGCCGCCTCGTGGGGCGAGGCGGGCAGGGGAAAGCGCGCCACCGGCTGCGCGAGCTCGAGGGTGCAGCCCTCGCAAAGTCGCTCGACCTCGAGCGTGTCGTCGTCCTCGCCGGTCTGGACCGGCTTCCAGTAGGTCGCCGGCCCCAGGCTGGAGGCGGCGCGGGCCAGGGCGGCGGCGACGACCGTCTTGCCGATGTCGGTGTCGGTCCCCACCACGAACGTTGGCCTGGCGGTCGTGGGTGCGGCGGAGATGGCCGCGGGGGCGGAGCCGCGTGTCGGGGAGGCGGCCAGGGCCTTGGCGAGGGCGTCGACCTCCTCGTCGGTATGAGACGAGTGCACCGCAACGCGCAGGCGGGCGCTGCCGACGGGGACGCTGGGGGGTCGCACGGCCCTGAGGTCGAACCCTCCCTCGCGCAGCCTCGTGGCAGCGGCGAGGGCCGCCTCGCTGTCGCCGAGCACCACGGGGACGATCGCGCCGGCGGGAGGCGGGCCGCAGACCGCGGCGGCGATGCGTGCGGCGTGCTCACGGACCCGCGCGCGCTCCTCGTCCGCCGCGCGAGCCATGGGAATCGCGGCCGCCAGGGCGCCGGCGGTCGGCGGCGGGCAGCCGGTGGAGAAGATCAGGCTGCGGGCGCTCTGTAGGAGGCGCTCGCGCATCGCCTGCGAGCCCACCACGAGGCCTCCGCCCGCGCCGAGGGCCTTGCCGCCGGTCACGACGCGAGCGGCGAGGCGCGCGGGGTCGGCGCCGCCGGCGATCGCGGCCGCCCAGGCACCCGCGCCCTGGGGGCCGACGACGCCGGCGGCGTGGGCCTCGTCCACGACGAGCCAGGCGTCGTGTCGTGCGCACAGCTCGGCCAGGCTGCGCAGGGGCGCGGCGTCCCCGTCCATGCTGAAGATCCCCTCGGTGACGATCCAGCGCCGCCTCGAACCGGCGGCACCGGCGAGCAGGCGCTCGGCGTGCTCGGTGTCGGCGTGGTCGAAGATCCCCACCCGAGCCCGGGACAGGCGCACGCCGTCGATGAGGGAGGCGTGGTTGAGGGCGTCGGAGCAGACGTAGTCCCCCGCGGCGAACAGACCGGCGGTGACCCCCAGGTTCGCCTGGTAGCCGGTGGGGAACAGGAGCGCCGCCTCCGCGTCGAGCCAGTCCGCAGCGGCGGACTCCACCCTCGCGTCGAGAGGTGAGCCTCCGCCCAACAGGCGTGAGGCCCGAGCACCGACGCCGAACTCGCAGGCGGCATCCCGGGCGCCGTCGACAAGCGCGGGGTGGCGAGCGAGACCGAGGGTGTCGTTGCTCGTGAAGTCCACCAGCCCTGTCTCGGCGAGGTGCAGCCCGCGCAGGAGACCGGCGGAATCCAGCCGCTCACGCTCCTCGTCCCAGTCCCGATCCAGGTCTCGATCCACCGCTGTCCGAGTCCTTCGCGCCCCTCAGGCACCGACCCCGTGCAGGCCGAGCTTGGCGAGGAGGGCCTCGTCACGCCCTGGCTCGGCGTTGGGCGTCGTGAGCAGCTCCTCGCCGCTGAAGATCGAGTTGGCGCCGGCCAAAAAGCACAGGGCCTGGGTCTGCTCGCTCATCTCCCCACGCCCGGCGCTCAGGCGCACGGTGGAGTGCGGCAGCAGGATGCGCGTCGCGGCGACGGTGCGCACGACCTCCGCCCAATCCAAGGGCGGCGTGTCGCCCAGGGGTGTGCCCTCCACGCCCACCAGGGTGTTGATCGGAACGCTCTCGGGGGGCGGGTCCAGGCCCGCGAGCTCCGCCAGAAGCTCCGCCCGCGCGCCGCGGTCCTCTCCCAGACCGAGGATGCCGCCGGTGCAGACGCGCACGCCCGCTTCGCGCACGGCCTCGATCGTGCGCAGCCGGTCGTCGTACTCCCGCGTCGTGACGACCCGATCGTAGAAGCTGCGTCCGGTGTCGAGATTGTGGTTGTAGAAGTCGAGCCCGGCCTCCTGCAGGCGCTGAGCCTGGTCGGGTTCGAGCATCCCGAGGGTTACGCAGGCCTCCAGGCCCAGCGCCTTCACCCCGCGCACCATCTCCAGCACGCGTTCGAAGTCCTCGCCCTCGGAGACCTCGCGCCAGGCCGCGCCCATACAGAAGCGATCGGCTCCAGATTCCTTGGCGGCGCGTGCCGCGGCGAGCACCGCGCCGACCTCCATCATGGGCTGGCGCTCGAGCCCCGTCTGGGAATGGGCGCTCTGGGAGCAGTACCCGCAGTCCTCGGCGCATCCACCGGTCTTGATGGACACCAGCTGGGAGCGCTGGATGCGTGCGGGATCGTGGTGTTGGCGGTGGACCCCCGCCGCCTCGAAGACCAGCTCGAGCAGGGGGCGGTCGAGGAGGCGGCGGGCCTCGGCCAGGGCGGAGGCGGCGGTCGTGGCTTCGGCGGGCATGGGGCGGGATTGTACCCGCCCGGCCCGACCGGGGCTTTTCGATCCGCTCGCGGGCTTCGTACCCTGGCGCCATGGGCACCGACGGACCGCTCACCTACTGGGACTACATCCGCGTCGAGGACCTCCTGGACCTGCAGGGGGGCGTCGAGGACGACGAGGTAGACCTTGCCAACGAGGAGGTCGTGTTCATCACGGTCCACCAGGTCTTCGAGCTGTGGTTCAAGCTCGTCCTGCGGGAGCTGCGGACGGCCAGGGACCTGTTCTGTCGAGACGTGGTCGCCAATCAGGAGCTCTCGGGAGCGGCCCGCAGCCTCGACCGAGTGATCACGATCCTGGGGCGCGCCACGGACCACTTCCTGGTGATGGAGACCCTCTCGACCCGCGACTACCTCGCCTTCCGCGACAAGCTCACCACCGCGAGCGGGTTTCAGAGCGCGCAGATGCGCGAGCTGGAGATCGTCTTGGGCCTGGACTCCGCCGAGCGCATCGATGCCGGGCCGGCGGGGAACTGGCTCGAGATGCTGCGCAACCACGACGGCTCGGAGTCGTGGTCGTCACGGCGCGTGCTCGCCGCATTGAATGAGCGCCACAGCCTCAAGGAGGCCATCGAGCGCTGGCTCGCTCGCACACCGATCGACGGCGTCGCCCACGATGACCCCGACGCGGAGACGAAGCTCGGCGAGTTCATCGCGAACTTCCTCCAAGCCCATGCGCGGGAGGCCGACAGCGCCTGTGACGTGGCGATCGCCCAAGGCGGGGACGGCGTCGACCCCCAGGCGCGGAGGCTGCGGGCGGAGAAGGAGAAGGAGGCGGTGAGGGCCTTCTTCGAGCCGAGCGAGGAGGAGGGCGGCATCGAGCGCGCGCGCATCCGATGCGCCATGATGTTCATCGAGACCTACCGCGAGCTTCCTCTGCTGGCCTGGCCGCGTGAGGTACTCGACAAGCTCGTCGAGGCCGAGCAGGCGTTCGTCCTCTTCCGCCAGCGCCACGCGCGGATGGTGGAGCGCATCATCGGCCGCCGCACCGGGACCGGCGGCAGCTCGGGGGTCGACTACCTCGACGCCGTCGCCCAGACCTACCGGGTGTTCCGTGATCTGTGGGCCATCCGCACGCTTCAGATCCGGCGCGAGGCGGCGCCGCCCCTGGCGAATCCCGACTACTACGGGTTCGCTCACGACGCTTGAGCGGCCCGATGCACTGGCTGGACTGGTCCGTCGTCGCCGCCTACGTCGTCTTCGCCCTCGTCGTCGGCCTGGTCTTCGCCCGCCGGGCGGGCTCGGACGTCGACCAGTTCTTCCTCTCCGGCCGCTCCCTACCCTGGTGGGTGGCCGGCACGTCGATGGTGGCGACGACCTTCGCGGCGGATACGCCCTTGGTGGTCACCGGATGGGTGCGCGACTACGGCATCTGGAAGAACTGGCTGTGGTGGGCCTTCGCCGCCAACGGGATGCTGACGGTGTTCCTGTTCTCGCGCTGGTGGCGCAGGGGCGGCGTGATGACCAAGGCCGAGCTCGCCGAGCTGCGCTACGGCGGGAGCGGGGCACGCATCCTGCGCGCCGTGCTCGGCACCATGCACGCCGGCATCACCAACACGATCGTCCTGTGCTGGGTGCTGCTCGCGGCGGTGAAGATCCTCGACGTCCTGCTGGGCGTGGACAAGGTGACCGGGATCGTCGTGGCGAGCCTGATCGCCCTGGTCTACTCGCTCCTGGCGGGGTTCTGGGGCGTGGTGATCACCGACATGGTCCAGTTCGTCATGGCGATCGCGGGGGCGGTCATCCTGGCGGCGCTGGCGTGGGGCGCCATCGGCGGCGGTGCGGGCCTGGAGGCCGCGCGCGCCGCCGGGGTCTTCGGCCCGGACACCCTGCGCTTCTTGCCGCGACCCGGCGAGGGCACGGTATTCGACGCGAGCTTCTGGACGGCGCCCGTCGCCGCCCTGGCCGTCTACCTCGGGGTCTCCTGGTGGGCAGCCGAGGGCGTGGACGGCAGCAGCACGACGGTGCAGCGGGTGAGCGCGGCGCGCACGCCGCGCGAGGGCATGCTCGCGACCCTGTGGTACAACGTCGCCCACTACGCCCTGCGGCCCTGGCCCTGGATCCTGGTGGCCGTCGCCTCGCTCGTCATCCTTCCCGATGTCGAGGTCCGCACCGAGCACCCCGGCCGGATCGTCGAGCTGTCCCCTGAGCGGGTCGTGGTCGCCGCGACCGACGGGGCGGGCCGCCAGGAGATCCCGATCGGCGGCGAGGGCTTCGAGCCGGACTGGACGCCCTTGGCGGCGGTGCGTGCGGGGGAGGTCGTCGAAGCCGGCGCCGTCGTCGCCCGCACCGACGGGGAGCGCGCCTACGTCGTCATGATGACCCGCTTCCTCCCAGCGGGGCTGTTGGGACTCGTGGTCGCCTCCTTGCTCGCGGCCTTCATGTCGACCATCGACACCCACGTGAACCTCGCTTCCTCGTTCTTCGTGAACGACCTCTACCGCCGCTTCGTCGCGCCTGGCCGCGGCGCGGCCCACTACGTCGGGGTCGCGCGGCTGGCCAGCGTGGGAGTGCTCTCCCTGGGGGGCTTGCTGGCCTACGCGGCGAGCTCGATCAGCGGGCTCTTCTTGTTCTTCCTGGCGTTTCTGGGCGGTGTCGGACCGGTGTACGTGGCCCGCTGGCTGTGGTGGCGCGTGCGTGCTTCGACGGAGATCACCGCCATGCTGGCGTCCGCCGCGGCGACGGTGACCCTGACCTTCGCGCCGATCCCCTGGCCCGACACGCCCCTCTCCCCCGCCGGCGCCCTGGCTCCCGAGGGCCGCTTGTGCCTGGTGGTCGCCTTCTCGATGGTCTGCGCGGCGTGTTCGATGCTGGTCACCCGCGCGCCCGACCCCAAGACGCTCGTTGCGTTCTACCGCACGATACGGCCCTTGGGGGCGTGGGGCCCGGTGCGCGCCCTCGCTCCTGATGTCCAGGCTGACCAGCGCCTGGGCGCGGCCCTAGTCGGTGCCGCGGGCGGTCTGGCCGCGACCTACGGCTCCCTCTTCGGTCTCGGCTGCGCGTTCATCGGCCTCCCCACCCAAGCCGCCGCCGGCCTCGCCACGGCCCTGGCCGGCGCCTTCATCACCGCCCGCTCCCTCGCCGGCCTGCGCGAAGAGGCCTGAGTCCAGGGCGAGCCCAGCGAGGTCCGACCGCCAGGCCGCGGCGTACCCAGACCTTCAGTCGAGGTGGGCGCGGTCGGAGTCGCCCATCTCGATGGCGCCGTCGGGGAAGTAGTCGGCCCAGCGGCGCTCGACGGTGCGGGCCGTGTCGGGGTCGCAGGAGAGCTCCTCGGGGTAGCCGGGCTTCATGCGGGCGTCGATCACCACCGGAGGGGTGAAGCTGGCGTGGGAGCCGACGAGGTCGACGCGCGCGGCGGTCACGTCGGCCGCGGGGTCGAAGCGCGTGAAGGTCGTCCAGAGGAAGTTGAAGGCGCTCCGCGTGGCGCGCTCCGCGGAGTCGCTCAAGACCAACAGCGGCCAATCGGAGAAGGCGGGATCGGAAGCGACCCGTGCAGCGACGTCGGGATCGGCGGCGAAGGACCCCACCTCGAGGACCAGGCAGCCGGGACAGAAGACGCGCACCTCGAGCACGCTCCGTCCAGGATTCGCGTTGAACTTCCGCGGGAGCTCGCGGCGGGGCTCGCCGATCCCCAACAAGACTCCCTTGCTGCCCTCGTTGAGCTTCCCTCCGGCGTAGTCGAGGGTGTCCATCGAGAGGTTCGAGAAGACGAACAGGTCGGTGCGGAAGTCCGCGCGCTCGAGGACGTGGGTCAGCACGGAGGGGAAGTCGCGCAGGTCGAGGGGGCGGTCGACGAGCAGGAGGAACTTCGTGAGGGAGAGCTGGCCCTCGCCGAGGATGCGGAAGGCGGACACCATCGCCTCGCGGCGGTAGCGTTCCTCCACGCGGGCCGCCGAGAGCGGGTGGTAGCCCGTCTCGCCGTAGCTCCACAGCTCGCGCACCGAGGGCATGACCAGGGGGAACAGAGGCGAGAGAAGCTCCTGGAGGTAGTCGCCGATGAAGAAGTCCTCCTGGCGTGGCTTGCCGACGACGGTGGCGGGGAAGATCGCGTCGCGCCGGCGCAGGACCGTCCGGCAGCGAAACCAGGGGAAGTCGTGCACCTCGGAGTAGTACCCGTAGTGGTCCCCGAAGGGACCCTCGGGACGCCGCTCCCCTCCGGGGATCTCGCCCAGGAGGACCAGCTCGGCCTCGCCGGCGAAGGGCAGCGGGCTGTGAGGGTGTGCACCCAGGGCGAGGCGTCTGGCCGACAGCAGGCTGGCGAGCGCCAGCTCGCAGACGTTTTCCGGCAGGGGGGCGATGGCGGAGAGCACCAGGGAGGGAGGCCCGCCGAGCATCACGGCCGCCGGTAGGGAGCGGCCGCCCGCCTCCGCCGCCGCCAGGTGGAACCCGGCGCCGCGGTGGATCTGGATGTGCATCCCCGCCGAGTCCGGGCCCGTGATCTGCATGCGGTACATGCCCAGGTTCCCGCCGCCCGTTTCGGGGTGCTCGGTGTAGACCAGTGGAAGGGTCAGGAACGGCCCTCCGTCACGGGGCCAGGACTGCAGGGCGGGCAGGCGGTCGAGGCACGGCGGAGACTCGACCACCTCGCTCACCGCTGCGGCGCGTCCCTTCCGCGTCCCGACACGCAAGAGCGAGGCAAACAGACCGCGCCGCGCCCACAGCTTCCCGAGGCTGGGCGGGACCAGCTCCTCGGGCAGCCGCGCCACCTGCTCGATCAGTTCGCGCGGGCGCGAGCCGAAGGCCAGCTCGACCCGGCGGCGCGTCCCGAACAGGTTCGTGACGACCGGTAGCTCCCTGGAGCGCACCCGCCGGAACAGGAGGGCCGGACCGCCGGCGGCGATCACGCGGCGGTGGACCTCGGCGATCTCCAGGTGGGGATCGACCTCCGCGTCGATTTCGACGAGCTCACCCTCGCGCCGCAGGAGGGCGAGGTACTCGCGCAGGTGGACGGGCGGGGCGGCCAAGAGTCTGGGGGCGGAGCGAGGGCCGCGGGGCGGGGCGAAGCGGAGCGAACTAGGCCCCGTTGGGGGCATTCTAGCCCGGAGGATCCATGAACACGCACACCAGACTTCGCAACCGGCCGTCTTCCCCGGCGTCAAGGACCGAACGTGATCACCAGGGCGTTGGAGAGATTGAAGGTGCTCCCGCACGGCCCGCCTACCGAGTCGCGGAACCAGACCTGAAAGCGGCGCGTGCTTCCCGGTACCCAGCCGCCCGTCGCGCCCAGGCCCGGGCCCCAATGGGCGAAGCCGTATTGGAGATCGGGGAACTCCACTCCCAGCCTCACGACGTTCGTGCCGGCGCAGCGCAGGCCGTCTCCGAACCAGACGCCCGTGCCACCGTTCACCTCCTCGTCGGCCGCAAACAGGAGGGCCGCCTGGTCGGGGAGCAGGGGCGCGCCGCGCAGGACGAGGTCGTCATCGGCCACGCTCGCCGAGACAAAGGCAGCGAGCTGTGCTCCCTGCCCGCCAGAGTGGTCGCATCCCGTTCCCACACCCGGCGAGCTCTCGTTGCCGCAGGGGCAGGACGAGCCCGAGCCGTCGCCGAAACAGAAGGGGCTCCCCACGGGAGCCGGCGCGGCGAAGGCGAACCCCGAACCCCCGTCTCCGCCGGCGTCGTCGTCGTTGTAGGCCCCGACCACGAGCAGCCCCGCGTCCATCGAGACAGCGGCGCCGAAGCGGTCCCACAGCGCGCCGTTGGGGTCGACGAGCTTCGCGCGCTCGTACCAGCCGACGCCGACGCGTTCGAATACGTAGGCCGCGCCCGCATCGGCCGGGCCGGAGTCCTCCAGGAATGCGCCGACCGCGACGCGCTCCCCGTCGGTCGCGACCGACTTGCCGAACCAGTCTCCGACGTGACCGTCGAGGGGCCGCAGCTTCTGCACAGGGGCCCAGGCCGTTCCCGACCGCGAGAAGACCCAGGCCCGGCCGGCGACCTGGTCGCTGGGCGCTCCGATCACGGCCGTGTTCGCGCGCACGGCGACGGAGAGCGCGTGGGGCTGGGTCGGCTCGTGGACGAACAGGCGCGCCTGCTCGCTCCAGGTCGCGCCGCTGCGGACGTAGACGTAGGCGGGGCCGCCGCCTCCGGTGTGCCCGACGAGCAGGGTGTCGCCGTCGATCGCCACCGAATCGCCGAAGTTCATGCCGCCAGTGGCGTCGGCCGGTGTCAGGCGGGCCTGGCGGGACCAGACCCCCGCGTCGCGCACGAACACGTACACAGCCCCCTCGTCCCAGGTGGCGCCCATGTGCGAGCGCGCCCCGACGACCACCGTGTTCCCCGACGCAGCGACGGCGCGGCCGAACTCGACCTCGCCCGATGGCGCGTCGGGCAGGAGTTTGGCCTCCTGCGTCCAGGTCGTTCCGGCGCGCGCGAACACGTAGGCCGACCCCGCGTCCACGCCCGCATCGTCGTCCTTGAACGCGCCCACGACGATCGTGTCCCCGCTGACGGCGGCGGAGAATCCGAACCAGCTCCCCGCCTCCCCGTCGGCCTGCACCAGCTTCTGTTGTTGGGACCAGCCCGCCGCGTTGCGCACGAAGACATAGGCCGCGCCGTAGAAGCCGGGCCCCGACCCGGCCGCGCTGTTGGCACCGAACACGGCCGTGTCGCCCGAGAGGGATGCGTCGATGCCGACGTGTCCGCCCTGATCGTCGGGGAGCAGCTGGGCTTGGAGGGTCCAGCTCGGAGCATCGCCGCAGGGAGTGACGGCCGCGAGAGTCGCTAGAAGAGGAAACCACATGGGAGGTGCCCGGCGGCGGCCGGGGCGTCCCACCAGCCTACACGGCGCTCAGCGAGCCCGCGGGGAGGGGTGGCTCAGCCTGGGCGGAATTGCTTTCCAGGGAGACCCCGGACCCGGCCGAAAAGGGCCTATCCTGGCCCGCGTGCTCCGGCGTGCGTTCCGCCCGGGGGGGGATCGTGCGAGGGGGCCGAAACCTCACGAATCAGGTGCGGTTGTTCCTTGGCGGAGCGGGTGAGCGCCGACCGTGCGCGGTGGGCATGGGCAGATGGGGCAGACGATGATGCATCGAGCGATGAGCACGGAGGGACGATCCGAGCGGCTGCGGTGGGCGAGAGTCCTGGTGGCGGCGGTGGCGATGGGGGCCGGGGCCGCGCCCGCGGCTCTCGGCGGCTGGGCCGACGACCCGGTCACGCAGACGGGCGCTGTCGCCTGGAACGCGAGCAACGCCGAGCACCTGTTCAACCGCGCCGCCTTCGGAGTCACCCCCGAGGAGCTCGATGACATCCTCGAACACACCCCTGAGCATGTCGTCGATGAGCTCCTCAGCCCCCGCGAATCGGCGGGCGAGCCGTTCTTCGCCGAACGCGGGGACGCCTCGCAGTACCGGCAGATGCGCGGCCTGCCCGAGGAGGAGCGGCGGCGCTTCCGCGCCCAGCTACGAGCGGCCGACCGCCGTCAGATGGACGACTACGCCAGCTTCTGGGTGGACCAGATGGTGGACTACGAGGACCCCTTGCGGGACCGCATCACCCTCTTCTGGCACGGGTTCTTCACGACCAGCTCACGAGACGTGCGCCGCTCTTTCGAGGTCATCCAGCAGCACCAGTTCCTGCGTGCGAACGCCCTGGGAAGCTACGCCGACCTCCTGCGCGGCATCGTGCGGGACCCGGCGATGCTCTACTACCTCGACAACAACGCCAATCGCAAGGGCAAGCCCAACGAGAACCTCGCCCGGGAGCTGATGGAGCTGTTCAGTCTGGGCGAGGGCAACTACAGCGAGGCCGACGTCAAGGAGGTCGCCAGGGCGCTCACCGGCTACTCGGCCAACCGCGACGGGGAGTTCGAGTTCAACCGCCGCCAGCACGACGGGGGCATCAAGCGCGTCCTCGGAGAGCGAGGCCGCTTCGACGGTGACGACGTCGTCGAGGTGCTGCTCGAGCAGGAGGCCTGCGCCGAGTGGGTCGCCGGACGGCTGATCGAGTTCCTCGAAGGCGTTCAGCCCGAGAGTGCGCGCCTGCGCGAGTACGCCGGGATCCTGCGCAACGAGGACTACCAGCTGCGGCCGTTCCTGCGCCGCTTGTTCCTCGATCCCGAGTTCTACCGCGAAGAGGTGGTCGGAACGCGCGTCCAGAGCCCGGTCGACTACTTGGTCGGGATGACGCGACGCCTCGACGTACACCCGCCGGCGCGCTACCTCCTGCTCGCCGCGGGGAACCTCGGCGAGCGCCTGTTCCAGCCTCCCAACGTCAAGGGTTGGGAAGGGGGCGAGAGCTGGATCACCACCTCGAGCCTCCTCCAGCGCGGCAACGTCGCGGGCCTGGTGTTGGGGACCATCGACCTGCAGGCGGCGTTCGAGGGGAACCCCGGGCTGGGGGAGCGCCGCCGAGAGCTGCGGCGCCGGCTGTCGGACGCTCGCCGCAGCGGGGCCGAGTCGGACGCGGGCCCGCAGGGCGACGACATGGACATGGACATGGATCTAGACATGGACATGGAGATCGACTCGGAGATGGACATGGACATGGAGATGGGGGCGGAGGCGCCGCCGACCTCCGACTCGGGGGGGGACGCCGTCCCCCGCGCCCTACGCGCCCTGCGTAGCGCCGTGGGCTCGGGCTACCGCCCGCGCCTCAACCTGACCTGGCGGGTGAAGGCGACCGGAGCGACCGACGACGGGGAGATCCTCGACGAGCTCCTGTCTTCCCTGCTCGCCATCGAGGCTCCCGCGGAGACGCGCGCCCTGCTGCTCGACCACCTCAAGGCCGAACGCGCGGGCATCGGCATCCGCGAGGGAGAGCTGCTCGAGGCCACCGCCGCTTGCGAGGCCATCCTGCGCCGCCTGGCGCACCTGATCCTGAGCCTGCCCGAAGCGCAACTGGGGTGAGAGCTATGAACGAGAACACGAACGAGATGACGAACCTCGACCGCCGCCGCTTCGTGGCCGGCGGCCTCTCCCTCTTGGGCGGCGCGAGCCTGCTCCCTGGGCACGCCTTCGCTCGGCTGCGGCCGGCGTCGTCGGGGGCTTCCGACGAGGGTGCCGACAAGACTCTGGTGCTGATCCAGCTCTCAGGCGGCAACGACGGCCTCTCGACCGTCGTTCCCTACGGGGACGACGCCTATGGAGCCAACCGCCGGCGCACCCTCGTCCCGACCGCCGAGCTCCACAAGCTCGACGGCTACCGCGGCCTGCACCCCAACCTCGCCAAGCTCGCCCGGATCCACGACGAGGGCGGCCTGGCGATCGTCGAGGGCATCGGCTACCCCGGCCCCGTCCGCTCGCACTTCAAGTCCCTCGATGTCTGGCACGCGGCCAGCCTCAAGGGCCGCGCGGCGCGCGAGGGCTGGGTGGGCAAGGTCTGTCGGACCGCCTGGTCAGAGGGCGCGCCGCCCGAGCTCGTCGTGCACGTCGGCGGCAAGGTGCCTTACTCCCTGCACTCGATCGAACACCCCGCGGTGGCCTTCGAGATCCCCGAGAGCTACCGCTGGCTGGGGGAGGGGACCGAGGCGGAGACCTTCCGCAGGGGTCGCGACGCCGGCGAGAAGACGAGCGTGCTCGACCGCCTGCGGGGCGTGCTACGGGACGCTCAGGAGTCCTCGACCCGAGTCCGGGCCGCGGCGCGGGCCTACCGCACCGACATCGAGTACCCCCAGACCCCCTTCGGCCGCGGCCTGCGCGTGATCGCGGGCCTGATCGAGGCCCGGGAAGGGACGCGCGTGTTCTCGATCGACCTGGGCGGCTTCGACACCCACAACAACCAGAAGGCCAGCCACGACGGGCTGATGACCACGGTGGACGACGCCCTCAATGCGTTCCTGCGGGACCTGCGCGGGCGCGAGGCGGGCGACCGCACCCTGGTGATGATGTTCTCCGAGTTCGGGCGACGGGTGGCGGAGAACGGATCGGGTGGTACCGACCACGGCAAGGCCGCGCCGATGTTCCTCGCGGGAACGCCGGTCCAGGGCGGGCTGTACGGGAAGCACCCCTCCATGACCGACCTCGACGGCGGCGATCTCGCCTACACGACCGACTTCCGCTCGGTGTACGCCACGGCGATCGAGGACTGGTTCGGCATCCCTCACCGGGAGATCCTCGGCGAGACCTTCGAGCGCATCCCCTGCCTGCGAACCTGAACGCCGCGCGGTCACCGCGGGCCGGGTCAGGCCGCGCCGAGCAGGGAGTGCAGGCGCGCGATCGCCGCCCGGTCGTTCTCCAACTCCAGGGCGGGATAGGCCTCGGAGAACCCCGCCCAGCGGAAGTCCGCCCAGCGGTTGTCGAGGCTGAGTAGCTCGTCCGCGTCGAGGGCGCGGAACCCGTACGCCCACTCGATGATCTCCTCGTCGCCGACGACCCAGCGGGCGGGCATCTTGAGGTCGATCACGTCGAGGGGGCGTGCAATGCCGACGTCGTCGCGCACCTCGCGCCGGATGGCGGCCTCGAGCTGCTCACCGAAGCCGACGGGACCCTGGACGGGACCCCAGAAGCTCTCGAGGCCCTGGGCTCCGCGCAGGAGCAGGTAGTCCGGCCGCGCCTCGCGCATGCGGAACACGAAGACCCTGATCCGGTGGGAGAGCTCGTTCATGGGTGGAGGGGACGATCGGTCAGCCGCTGGCGACGGCGCCGCCGAACGCTCGCGGGTGGTTCGGCTGGGCCTCCTATCGGCAAGTAGACCCCCAGAACCGGAGGCCCGGCCCCCACTTCTCTCCCTCCCCCGGGACGGTGTGGGTAGCCTGGAGGCCGCGATGAGCTCACAGACCGAGCACCAGGGCGCAGCCCTGCGCGCGGCCCTCGCGCGACTGGACGAGCTGGTGGACTGGGAGCGGCGGGACCGCTCGGGCGGGATGGAGCGCTCGCTCGCTCCGATCCGAGACGTCCTCGCTCGCCTGGGGGACCCGGCCTCGGCCTGGAGGGCCGTGCACGTGGCGGGGACCAAGGGCAAGGGCTCGGTCTGCGCGCTCATCGCCGAGGGCCTCAAGCGTGCGGGCCTGCGGGCGGGGATCTACGCCTCGCCCCATGTGGAGCGCGTCACCGAGCGCGTGCGCGTGGACGGCGCCGAGGTCGCCGAGGATCGACTCGCGGCGGCGCTCGACGAGGCCTGGCGGGCCCGCGAAGCCGCGGCGGCGGAGGGCGGCGCGGGAGCGGAGACCACCTGGTTCGACCTGATGACCGCGGCGGCTTTCCTCGTCCTGCGCGATGAGGGAGTGGACTGGGGGGTGATCGAGTGCGGCATCGGCGGGAGGCTGGACTCGACCAACGCGCTCTCGGGGGACGTCGCGGTGCTCACCCACCTGGACCTGGAGCACACGGCGACCCTGGGGACGACCCTGGCGGCCATCGCCGCCGAGAAGGGCGCGATCCTCACCCCCCAGACGACCCTCGTGACGACCGCCGTCGAGCCCGAGGCCGCCGCTGTCCTCGAGGACATCGTCGCAGAGCGCCGTGGCCGGTGGGTGAGGGTCGAGGCGACGGGGAGCTTCGCCGTGCGCAACCAGGCCCTGGCGTCGGCGGCGCTCGACACCCTGGG
This sequence comes from Planctomycetota bacterium, assembly GCA_030746555.1. Classification (GTDB taxonomy): domain Bacteria; phylum Planctomycetota; class UBA1135; order UBA1135. The sequence continues at coordinate 20,121 of JASLMK010000001.1, forward strand.
GGCGGGGGGGGCGGTGGGGAGCGACGGTGTGCCGCTCTCGGGCGCCCTGCTCGACGAGGCCGCCTGCCGTGCGGCTCGCCTGCCCGGGCGCGTCGAGCGCTTCTTCGGCGAGGGCTGCCCGGTCGTCTTGGATGCCGCCCACGTCGTCTCCAGCGTCGAGGGGCTCCTGGGAGAGCTCGCCGCCGACGAGCGCCTGGAGGGCCCGCCCCAGCTCGTGCTGGCCCTGGGCCGGGACAAGGACCACGCCCGCGTCCTCAAGGCTCTCGCCGGACGTGTCGATAGGTGCTTCGTGACCAGCGCGAGCGGCGGGCCCCTCCTGGGGGCGCGTGAGCTCGCCGCCCTGGCCGTGGCCGCGGGTCTCGAGACAGAGGCCTGCGAGCACCCGCGAGCGGCGCTCGCAAGGGCCCGCTCGGCGGCCGCCGGCGGTGGCTGGGTCCTCGTGATCGGTTCCTTCTACCTCGCCGGCGAGCTGCGCGGCCTCCTGGGCGCGCCGGACTCGCAGCCCACTCCGCCCACCCCATGTTGACCATCGTCTCGGACCTCTTGCTCACCGACTGCTTCCTGATCAAGGGCAACGTCGAGAACAAGTACACGCGCTTGAGCCAGGTGCTCGACGAGAGCCGGCGGTACTTCCTCAAGGTCCGCGACGCGACGCTGGTAGACCTCAAGACTTGCGAACGCGTGGAGACGCCGTTGCTGCACGTCAACCTCGACGAGATCCTGCTCGCGCACGAGTTCCTCGACGAGGGCGGTGACCAGCACGCACGCCTCCTGGCCAGCGAGACGGAACTGCACCGGGTGCGGGCCTTCTACACGGGCAGGCTGAACCTCGAGGTCGCCGGGCAGCTCAGGCCGGGGTCGTATGAGGCCGACGACCGGCTCTCGCGGCGCTTCTTCATCCTGCGCGACCCCAACGTACGTGGCTTCGACGACCACGGCGACGCGGACCTCAAGGGGATCGGCGAGCTGCCGTATGTGATCGTGAACAAGCTGCGGCTGTCCTACATCTACGACTTCAACTAGCGGGCGGCCCGGCGCGGGGCGCTACGATGGCGCCCGTGGCGGGCGCGGGAGAGACGGACGGGCCGGCGGGCTGCTCCATCGAGGAGGGTCAGGGCCCCATTGGGGGGCGCTCCAGCGCGCACTGGATCCTGTTGGGCTGCGCCGCCGCCTCGATCATCACCATGGTCGCCTTGGCCGTGTTCGTGGAGCCCGACGAGCGGGGCTTCGGCACGCACGAGCAGTTGGGGATGCTCCCCTGCCGCTCGATGGACTGGCTCGGCATCCCCTGTCCCGGCTGCGGGGTGACGACCTCGGTCGCCCTCGCGGTCCGAGGCCGCCCCCTCGCGGCCCTCACCAACCAGCCCTTCGGGCTGCTCACGGCCCTGTGCCTGCCCCTGCTCTGCGTCTGGGCCTTGCGGATCCACTTCGGCGGAGGAGACCTCTACGCCGCTCTCTCCTCGAGGCGTGCCCGTCCGGCGCTCGCCCTCGCCGTCGCCGCGCTGGTCGCCGCCTGGATCTACAAGATCTGGCTGGTCACCTCGACCTAGCCCGGATGATTCATGAACACGCACACCAGACTTCGCAACCGGCCGTCTTCGACGGCCTCTCGGCCCCTGGCGGCGCTTTTCGAAAACCTGGCTTCCTCGACGACCCGTTCAGGGTCGCCTGCGTCGCCAGAACCCG
>JASLMK010000002.1 GCA_030746555.1 Planctomycetota bacterium
CGGGTTCTGGCGACGCAGGCGACCCTGAACGGGTCGTCGAGGAAGCCAGGTTTTCGAAAAGCGCCGCCAGGGGCCGAGAGGCCGTCGAAGACGGCCGGTTGCGAAGTCTGGTGTGCGTGTTCATGAATCATCCGGGCTAGGCCAGGCCCTCTTCCAGCTCCGACTCCTCGAGCTCGAGGCGGGTCGGGGCGCGGCGCCCGGCGGGCGGGAGGTCGCAGACCTCCAGGCGCAGGCGTGCGAGGAACGACTCGACCGTGTCGTCGGCGTGGGTGGAGAGGCCGAACAGCTCGCCCACCTCTCTCGCCAGGGCCAGGTCGGCCTCGAAGTCGGGCGGATTCTCGCGGAAGTGCTGGCGCACGCAGCGCCGGAAGGCGCGCTGGGACCACCACCAGCTGGCGAGCAGCAGCAAGACGGCCAGGGCGACGACGATGCCGATCCACAGCACCGGGAAGGGCGGCGTGACGCCCGCGGGCAGGGGGCGGAAGCGACTGAACAGCTGCACCCCAAAGCCTGCGAGCAGGAAGCCGAAGCCCAGGTTCACCTGCAGGCGGTGGAAGATGTACTCGCGGATCGTGCACAGATCCTGGGAGACGACGCCGAAGCGCTCGCGCACCATCTGCAGGGGGCGGCGGAACAGGATCGAGTTCGCCAGCAGGAAGGAGCCGACGACCGCCAGGATCAGGCCGATGCTGGCCCAGTCGGGGTCGCTGAAGGTCCAATCGGGAGTCGAGGTCGTGACGCCGGAGGAGACACCCGACGCGCCTGCCACCGCGCCGCCCGTCGCCCCCATCGCCACCGGCCGCCCCGCCGCTGATCCATGCATGCCGGAACCGTACATGCTCCGCACCCTAGACCCCCTCGACGCGGCGGGCAAGCCCCCTCGGCGATCCTGTTTTCCGGCCCGCCGATCCCCCTCCGCGTGGCCTCCAGGGGGGGTCGGGCGTAGAATCCGCCTGCGGAGCGCCGCCCGCGCCCTCGCCCGCGGCCCCCCCATGACCGACCCCGAACGCGACCTCGTGCGGCACACCGCAGCCCTCGCGCGCCTCGAGCTCGACGAGGCGGAGGTCGACCGCCTCGCGCCCCAGTTCGCCGCCATCCTGCGCCACTTCCGCGTGCTCGAGAGCGTCGAGGTCGATGACGCCGAGCCCATGACCGGGGCCAGCGGGGTGCGCGACGTCCTGCGCGCCGACGAGGTGCGACCGAGCCTCGCGCCCGACGCCGTGTTGGGCAACGCCCCGCGGAGCAGCGACGGCTTCTACGTCGTGCCCAAGACCGTGGGAGGCGAGGAGTGACCGGCGCCGAGGGCGCCGACGCCTGCGACCTGCGGGCGGCGATCCTGGCGGGAGAGCGCAGCGCGGCCGAGACCCTCGAGGCGAGCCTCGCGGCGATCGAGGAGCGAGACGGTGAGCTGGGGGCGTTCCTCTCGGTGGAGCGCGACACCGCCCGGGCGCGGGCGATCGAGCTCGACCGACGCCGCGCCGCAGACCCAGGCGCGGCGGCCGGCGCGCTCTTCGGCGTGCCGGTGGCCGTCAAGGCCAACCTGTGCATGGAGGGGGTGACCACGCCCTGCGGCAGCCGCATGCTCGCCAACTACCGCGCGCCCTACACGGCCACCTGCGTGCGCCGCCTGCTCGACGCGGACGCGATCGTGGTCGGCGTCACGAACATGGACGAGTTCGCCATGGGCTCGTCCTCGGAGCACTCGGCCTTCGGTCCGACCCGCAACCCCTGGGACCTGACCCGCGCGCCCGGCGGCTCCTCGAGCGGGAGCGCCGCGGCGGTGGCCGCGGGCATGGTGCCGGTGGCCCTGGGCTCGGACACCGGCGGCTCCGTGCGCCAGCCCGCCGCCCTGTGCGGCGTCGGGGGATTCAAGCCCACCTACGGGCGCGTCTCGCGCCACGGCCTGATCGCCTTCGGCTCCTCCCTCGACCAGGTCGGCCCCCTCGCCCGCAGCGTGCGCGACCTCGAGCGCATCCTCGGGGTGATCTCGGGCCACGACCCCCTCGACGCGACCAGCCTCCCCCTGCCGCCGATCGAGCCCGAGCGCCCCGACCGGCCCGAGCGCCTGGACGGCCTGCGCGTGGGCGTCGCCGCGGAGTACGTGGGCGCCGACCTCGACGCCGAAGTGCGCACCGCCGTGGAGGCGGCGCTGGAGAAGCTGGAGGAGTTGGGCGCCGAGGCGGTCGAGGTGCGCCTGCCCCACACGGTCCACGCCATCCCCACCTACTACGTGGTGGCGACGGCCGAGGCCTCGAGCAACCTGGCGCGCTTCGACGGCGTCGGCTTCGGCGCGCGCACCGAGGGCGACGGCTCCCTGCAGGGCATGTTCGCCGCCACCCGCGAGGGAGCCTTCGGCGACGAGGTCAAGCGTCGCATCCTCCTGGGCACCTTCGTCCTCTCCGAGGGCTACCACGACGCGTGGTACGGCCGCGCCCTGCGCGTGCGCGCGCTCTTGCGCCGCGACTTCGAGCGCGCCTTCGAGAAGGTCGATGTGATCTGCGGCCCGACCTCCCCGACCCCCGCCTTCCCCCTCGGCGAGCGCGCCGGCGATCCCCTGGCGATGTACGCCTCCGACACCCTGACGGTCCCGACCTCCCTCGCCGGGCTGCCGGCGGTCAGCGTGCCCTGCGGCTTCGCTTCCGGCGCGGCGGACTCGCCCCTGCCCGTGGGCCTGCAGATCATCGGTCCGGCCCTCGCCGACGCGCGCGTCCTACGCGTGGCGGCCGCCTTCGAGAGCGCCACCGAGCACCACCGTCCGGCTCCGACCTCTGCGGGGGACGGGCGATGAGCGAAGCGCTCTGCCGCGAGGGCGCCGCGTGGGTCTCGGCTGTGACCGGGACGCGCTGGGTCGGGGTGATCGGGTTGGAGGTCCACGCCCAGCTCGCGACCAACAGCAAGCTCTTCTGCTCCTGCGAGGTGCGCTTCGGCGCGCCGCCCAACAGCCTGACCTGTCCGGTCTGCACGGGGCAGCCGGGGTCGCTGCCGGTGTTGAACGCCGCGGCCTTGGGGCTGGCGGTGCGCACGGCGCTCGCGGTCGGCGCCGACGTGGCCGCCGAGAGCAAGTTCGACCGCAAGCACTACTTCTACTGCGACATCCCCAAGAACTACCAGATCTCCCAGTACGACCGCCCCTTCTGCACCGGCGGCGGGATCCGCCTGGCCTCGGGCCGCTTCGTGCGCCTGACGCGCATCCACCTGGAGGAGGACGCGGGCAAGGCCATCCACGACCGGGGCGAGCACACCCTGGTGGACCTCAACCGCGCCGGCGTGGCCTTGATCGAGTCGGTCAGCGAGGCGGACCTCGAGACCCCCGAGGAGGCGGTCGAGTACCTCGAGGCGCTCAAGGAGATCATCCGCTACGCCGGCGCCGGCGAGGCCGACATGGAGAAGGGCCAGCTGCGCTGCGACGTGAACGTGTCCGTGCGTCCCGAGGGCGAGGCGTGGCGCACCAAGGTCGAGATCAAGAACCTCAACTCCTTTCGCCACGTGCGTGAGGCGCTCGAATACGAGATCCCCCGCCAGATCGAGGCCTACGAGAGCGGCGAGTCGGCCCGCCTGCCCCGGCAGGAGACGCGCCTGTTCGACGCGAGCGCGGGCGTCACGCGCACCATGCGCACGAAGGAAGAGGCGCGGGACTACCGCTACTTCACCGAGCCCGACCTGCCGCCGATCACCCTCACCGAGGCCTTCGTGGAGCGCCAGCGGGGCCTCTTGTGCGAGCTCCCCCAAGCGCGTCGCCGCCGCTACCGGGAGGAGCTGGGCCTGTCGGAGTACGACGCGCGCGTCCTGACCGGAACGCGCGAGGTGGCCGACTACTTCGAGGCGGTCGCGCGCCTGTGCGGGCGGCCCAAGGAGGCGGCCAACTGGGTCGCCAACGACCTCTCCCGGGCCCTGGCGGACCCGGAGGTAGCGGCCGGCTCGATCGACGAGCTCCCGGTCAAGCCCTTCGACCTCGCGGAGCTGATCGAGCTGGTGGCCGCGGGCACCATCAACACGACCGGCGCGCGCGAGGTCTTGGGGCTGATGGTCGCCGGCAGCGGTTCGCCGCGTGAGATCGTGGCCGAGCGAGGCCTGGAGCAGGTAGACGACGAGGCCAGCCTGGAGGCTTGGTGCCGGGAGGCCCTCGAGGGCCGCGAGCAGGTGGCGGCCGACGTGCGGGCCGGGCGCACCAAGGCCATCGGCGCCGTGGTCGGCCCGGTGATGAAGGCCTCGGGCGGCAAGGCCAACCCGCAGCGGGTGCGCGAGATCCTGCTGCGCCTGATCGCCGAGGATGACCAGCCCCGGCCCTGAGCGCGACGGCGCCCGCGTCCCGGTCGGCGACCTCGTCGACCTCGATGCCCTGGAGCGCGACGGCCGGCGGGTGAGCCCCGCCCGCCTGCGCGCGGCCTTGCCCCGCGGCTGGGTGCTCGAGCCCGACGGCCTGCACGCCCGGCGCGACCTGCGCCTGTTCTTCCGCGAGAGCTGGATCCTGCTCTGCGGCCTGGCGATCTTCGGCGGTGTGGCCGTGGCCCTGTTCTGGTCGGTCATGCCCCGCGGCTGGGCGGGACTCGGCCGGCTGGTGCTCGCCGTGGGGGCCCTGCTCCTGGCCGGCGGCCTCGCCGGTCCCCTGATCACCCGGGCCCTCAATCGGAGGGCGAGCGTGGAGCGGGAGACGAAGGAGGGGGAGCGGTCGGACCGCTCCCCCTCGCCTTGATTCCCCGAGCCGCTGGCGCTGCCGGGCGGTGAGACCCTACTCGGTGGTCAGCTCCCACTCGGCCTCGCCGGAGACCTCGGCGGAGAGCTCGACGGTCTGGGAGTCGCCCATGGCCTCGACGTCGGCTTCGATGTCCGCGAGGATCAGCATCTCCGAGGCCATCTCGAAGCCGGCGACGTGCCCAGCGCCGAGGTCCCACAGGAGCGTCCCTTCGCCTTCGAACTCGAAGTCCACGGTCGCGGAGATGTCCGCGGTGATGTCCATCTCCCCGCCTTGGATGGCGATCATCTCCGAGAGGATGTCGGAGGGGTCGAGGGAGGCCTGGCCCTCGAACCGGAAGCCGATCTCGCCGAGGTGCGACTCGCCGTCCTCGCGCGAGCCGTTGTACTTGCAGTCGACGGTGAAGCCATCGAGCGAGTCCCTCAGCTGGGCCTCGAGCTCGTCGGAGAGCTCCTCGAAGAGCTCGGCGCCCTCCTCGTCACCGGGACTGGGCAGGGCCAGTCCGCCGGGAAAGAAGAGGGTGGTGAGGGACTCGACGTCGGAGACCTCCCAGGTGTCGTCGCGATCGACCTCGCCTTCGGGCAGGAGGGCGAGGAAGTCCATGTCGGGGCTGAGCCCCTCGAGCATCTCCTCGTCACCCGAGCCGTCCTCGTAGCTCACGACGTACTCCTCTTCGTCGGCGTCCCACTTGAAGCGCACGACAAAGTCCTCGATCTCGGCGAACTCGTCTACGGTCTCCGTGTCGCTCTCGGTGCCCATCTCCAGCGCCATCCCCGTGAAGGCGCGCAGGAGCTCGATGTGCTTCCCTCCCCGCGAGCTGACGTACTCGTCGGAGACCTCGACCGAGGCGCTCATGACCAGGCCTTCGTCCATGGCCTCGCCCATCATCTCCGGCGGCATCTCGGAGCCGTTGAGCACCATGTTGACGTCCTCGAGGTAGAAGGTCGCCTCCAGCGAAAGCTCCTTGTCGACCGTCGTCCCCGCCTCGGGGGCGAAGGTGACCGAGTCGAAGCGCGGCTGGAAGGCGTGGAGCGCGGGCAAGCTGGCGACCAGTGCGGCCAGGACGATGCGGGGAGAGTGCTTCATCGAAAGGGTCCTCTTGAGGTGGCGCCGGAGAGGGCGACGGTGCTGTGCGGTTCAGGCTGGATCTTACGCACGGACGGGTAGGAGGGCGAGCCCGCGGCCGGCCCCGGGCTCCCCTGCGCACGACCCACCCCCGCATTCGCCCCAGCCCGCCCATTCGTTTCCCGTTTCCCCCGCTTCCGAGGGTGACCCGGCGGATCGGGTCTCGCGCCCGCCCCGGGGGCCCGGCCCGCGCGCGGCGACCGAGGGGGCGCCGGCGGAGGCGGCTCGTCGTGGCGCCCCGCGGGCGAGGCGCCCGTTCCGGCTCAGGGCAGGAGCATCTCGCGGCCGGGTTGGCGGTGGGCGAGGACGGGAATGTCGGCGGACTTGAGGACGGCGTAGGCTACGCCGCCGAGGACCGCGGCGGCGAGGCCCGTTCGGCCGTGCGTGCCCATGGAGATCAGGTCGAACTCGCCCGAGAGCTCCAGGATCGCGGAGGCCGGACGGCCCTCGACGAAGCGCGAGAAGTGGGCGACGTCGCCCCAGTCGAACTCCGCCACGACTTGCTCGAGCTCGCGCTCGGATTCGACGCGCACCTGCTCGATCCCGTAGACCGGCCCGACCATCGGATAGCCGGGGCTCGCGGCGTAGGCCACGTCGGGGGGCTGGAAGCAGTGCATGACGCAGACCTCGGCGCCGTGTGCCGAGGCGATCGCCGCCGCCGACTCCAGGGCCAGGGTGCTCTCCGCGGAGAGGTCGGTGGGCACGAGCACGCGACGGATCTCGCCCGGCGGCCCGGGTTGGATCCACACGGCGCAGGGTGCCTTGCCCAGGACGGCCCGCATCGTGCTGCCGAAGTCGAGGACGCCGCGACGGTCGTGGGCCCCCAACATCACCAGGTCGGCACCGGTGCGCTCGATGCGCGAGAGGAGCACCCGCCCCGGACGCCCGCGGGCCACGCAGGTGTGGGCGCGGACGGGGTACTCCGACCGGGCGCCCGCGGCGAGCGCGGCGAGCTCGGCCACGGCCCGTTCGAACGCGGCGGCCTCGATCTCCGCCTCCATCTGCGCCGCGCTGCCCGGATCCCCGCCGACGTCGCCGGGGGCGGGCAGGTCGACGGCGTGGACGAACTCCAAGTTCGTCCCCAGACGCCGGTGGAGCTCGAAGGCAGCCGCGGCTGCATGGGAGGCGCGCTCACCGCCGTCGTAACCAACGACGGCCTGGCGCGGGTGGGTCGAACGGCTCATGGCTGGGCTCCTTTCGCTCGGTGGACGAGTCGGAGGGGCGCGAACGCCGCAGCGCACCGCCACAGGGACTCTAGCCCAGCGCGGCGGCTCGCCCGGGGGGGCGAACTGCGGAGAGAGGGCGGAAGAAGAGCGAATCGACGGAAGGGCCGACTCGGCCTAGGTTTCGAGGAGGAGTCCGTCGTCCACACCCGAACCCATCCGACGCCATGAAGATCCAGCACATCCTGCTCACCAGCGACCTGTCGCCGGAGTCCATGCGACCCTTCGAGCCGATCGAGGAGCTCGCCCGCGAGTTGGGCGCGCGCGTGACGGTGCTCAACGTCGTGCCCGACCTGCAGCTCACCGTCCACGGTTCGCCCTTCGCGCCGGGGATCCCCTCGCCGGACCTGGAGCGCGAGGTCAAGCACGCGCGCCTGGTCCTCGACGACCAGCGCGCGGCCTTGGGAGAGAAGGTCGACGCCACCTGCGAGGTGATCACCGCCCCCAACGCGGCGCGCGCCATCTGCACCTTCGCCGCCGAGCATGACGTCGACCTGATCGCCATCTCGACCCACGGCCACTCCGGCCTGCGCCGCTTCGCCCTCGGCAGCGTCGCCGAACAGGTGCTGCGCCACGCCACCATCCCCGTGTTGAGCTTCCAGCGCGCGGACGACTGAGCGCGGGCCCGCTCTCGATCGAGGCGCGGGGGACGACCCTAGCCCGGGTTATTCATGAAGACGTGCACCAGACACAGCAACTCGGTTCGGGGTGGCGCTTTGCGGGTTCTGGCGACGCAGGCGACCCTGACCGGGTCGTCGAGGAAGCCAGGTTCTCGAAAAGCGCCGCCAGGGGCCGAGAGGCCGTCGAAGACGGCCGGTTGCGAAGTCTGGTGTGCGTGTTCATGAATCAGCCGGGCTGGCCCGGGTTATTCATGAAGACGTGCACCAGACACAGCAACTCGGTTCGGGGTGGTGCTTTGCGGGTTCTGGCGACGCAGGCGACCCTGAACGGGTCGTCGAGGAAGCCAGGTTCTCGAAAAGCGCCGCCAGGGGCCGAGAGGCCGTCGAA
>JASLMK010000003.1 GCA_030746555.1 Planctomycetota bacterium
CGGGTTCTGGCGACGCAGGCGACCCTGAACGGGTCGTCGAGGAAGCCAGGTTCTCGAAAAGCGCCGCCAGGGGCCGAGAGGCCGTCGAAGACGGCCGGTTGCGAAGTCTGGTGTGCGTGTTCATGAATCATCCGGGCTAGGTGCCCACCGGAGTGGTGGAGGCGGCAGCGGGGGCGAACTGGACGGCGTGCAGGCGGGCGTAGGGGCCGTCGGCGGCGAGCAGCTCCGCGTGGGTGCCGGTCTCCACGAGGAGCCCCCCGTCGAGCACGGCGATGCGGTCGGCGTTGCGGATCGTGCTCAGGCGATGGGCGACGACGATCACCGTGCGACCCTGCATCAGCCGCTCCAAGGCCTCCTGCACGGCGACCTCCGTCTCGCTGTCGAGGGCGCTGGTGGCCTCGTCGAGCAGGAGCAGGGGCGCACCCTTCAGGATCGCCCGGGCGATGGTGATGCGCTGGCGCTGACCGCCCGAGAGGCGCGCGCCCATGTCCGCGACCTGGGTCGCGTAGCCCTCAGGCAGCCCGACGATGAACTCGTGGATGCCCGCAGCCCGGCTGGCCGCCTCGACCTGGGCCGCTGACGCCCCGGGCTTCCCGTAGCGGATGTTCTCCTCGATGGAGGCGTGGAACAAGAACGGCGACTGGCTGACCATCGCGTACTGAGCGGTCCAGGAGTCCAGGCTCAGCTCTCGCAGGTCGTGGCCGGCGACGACGACCCGGCCGGCGACTGGGTCGATGAAGCGCGCGACGAGGTCCATCAGCGTGCTCTTGCCCGCCCCCGACGCGCCCACCAGGGCCAGGGTCTGCCCGGCAGGGATCTCCAGGTCCACCCCGCGCAGGGCGCACTCGTTCGAGCCTGGGTAGGCGAACGACAGGCCCTCCAGGCGCAGGCCGCCGCCCAGGCCGCCGACCTCCACGGCATCGGGGCGCTCAACGAGGTCCGCGTTCTCCTCGAGCAACACCTCGAGCCGCTCGGCCGCGCCCACCGATTCCTGGACGCGAGTCCACACGCGCGTCGTCTTCTTGATGTTGGTGTAGGAGTTGGCGATCAACAGCAGGAAGGTCGCCATGCTCCCCCCGTCGGAGAAACCGCGACCCGACACGGTGAGGTACCCCAGGCCCACGAGTACGACGGCCAGGCCCGCATGGGTGAACACGACGGTCCAGGCGTTGGTCGTCGCGATCGCGCGCACCATCTTCATCGTGCTGCGCCGGTACTCCTCGTTGATCGCGCGGTAGCGCTCGAGCTCGCGCTCCTCGGCGCGGAAGGCCTTGACCGTGCGGATGCCCTGGAACATCTGCGAGAGCACCTGCACGGAGGCGCCCAGCTTGGTAAGGCTGCGGGTCGAACCCTTGCGCACCTTCCCGGCCAGCGCAGCGACGGGGATCACCACCGTCGGCAGGGTCACGATCATCACGATCGTCGCCGTGGGCGCGACGAGGAACGCCAAGGCCAGGGAGACGATCGCCAGCATGGGCTCGCGAATCAGGTCCCGGAAAGCGTCGTTGAGCACCTGCAGGGTCGCGTTGACGTCGGCGCTGATGCGGCTGAGGACATCGCCGAGGCGGCGGTTGTCGTGGTAGCGCATCGACAGGCCCATCAGGTGGCGGGCGAGGCGGACGCGCAGGTCGATGACCATGCTCAAGGCGATGCGTCGCGAGAGCCAGGTGAAGCCGTACTGGCAGATTCCGGTCAAGAGCGCGATCAGGCTGACCGCCAGGGCGACGCGCCAGAGGACCTCCATCTCCGAGCCGGCACCGACGGTGCCGAGCATGCGCTCGACGAGGCCGGCGCGAAACTCCTCCAGGCTCGCCAGCATCCCCTCTACACCGTCGGCGGACTCCAGCTCTTGGACCGGGGGCGTGGCGGAGCGCTCCCCGGAGAACAGGGCGTCCCAGGTGGGCTTGATCAACAGGAAGACCGACCGCTCACCCAACGCGGTCAGGGTGCCCAGGACGAACACGAGCGAGAACATCCACAGATGCGGCTTCGCGTGGGGCGCGAGCAGCTTCCAGGCGGTACGGACCGTGGCCTTCATCGCTCGAATAGTGGGCGCTCGCGGGCCGGGAATGTCCAGCCGTGCGCCGGGTGGAGGCGCCTCCCGCCGCCTCCGGGGCGGATCCGACCTCCTCGGGGGGGGCCGGACTGGGTAGCGCCCTGCTCGGGCCTACTCTCCGCCGAGGGCGCTGTCGGCCAGGGCCTCGTGGGCGTAGGCGACGAAGCTCACGCGTGCGTAGTCGTCCCGCAGCAGGTCGACGTGGCGCCGGTCGTTGGTATTCAGAGGCCGCGAGGGAGCGCTGCGGCGCAGCACCTTGGTGACGTAGTAGCCGAACGATCCCTTCCGCGGCCCGTCGACCTCGCCCACGGGCTGGTCGAAGAAGATGCGGTCGGTGACCAGGGCGCCGCGCAGGAACAGGTGGTAGGCGCTCTCCGACATCAACGAGCGCAGATCGTTGCGCGTGCGCTCCCCAAAGCGCCCCTTCTGCTTGTATCCGACCGTGGACTGGCGGCCGTGCTGCGGCGGAGGCGGATCCCAGAAGTCGCAGTGGTCGTCGATGAGCAGCTGCCAGAAGGTGACCGGATCGAGGGGTGCATCCTCGCCCTCGACCGCCTCCCCGCTCTGGCTCTTCTCGTAGGCCTCCTGGTTGCGCCGGACCTCGGCCATCAACCGTTCGGCCTTCGCACGGGCCTTGTTCCAGCCGTCCTCGATCCACTCGTAGTTCTCGAAGTCGAAGGCCGAGACCAAGAGCACCTCCGCATCGACCTTCGCGAGGCCCATGACGTGGTTGGCCCTGTGGAGGTGTTCGCGCAGGGGATCGGGGAGCTGGGCGCCGAGGGGGACCTGGGTGCTCTCGTCGATCGAGCGCCGGTACGACTCGTGCAGGCCGAAGTACTCGCCGTAGGCCTCGACCGAGGGGAACTGGTGGCCGCCGATGGCGATCTGGCCGAGGTCGAACATCCCGCTCTGGAACTTCGAGGTGATCGCCTCCAGCTCGGTGGCGACCTCCTCGGCCGAGAGCAGCTTGCCCTCGTACTCCAACCGCTGGCGGGTCGCCTCGATCAGGGCCAGGAACTGCCGCGCATCGTCGATGTCCTGCTGGGAGACGATCCCGGCAAGGTCGTTCCAGGCCTGTTCGGTGGTGACCGTCAGCTCCGGCTCCCCGTCCCAGTCGAAGTCCATCGTGGCGATGAGCTCCTCCGACAGGCCGGTGAGGGCCGTCTGGGTGTCGACGACCTTGTAGAGGTTGTCGCGCACGATCTGGCGCAGGATCGAGCGGTACATCGAGTCCTCGGGCTGGAGCACGGGCTCGTCTCCCGCCTCCTCCCCGGCGTCGACCTTCGCCTGCCACTCTGCGCGCTGTTCGGCGAGGTAGGTCGTGCGACGCTCGAAGCTCTTGCGGAAGTCGTCGATCAGGATCTCGCCAGCCTCCTGGCGCAGGGCCTCGAAGGTCAGGTCGGGCCACTGAGCTTGGTCCTCGGGAACGAAGACCGCGTCGAAGAGCATCTCCTGGCGCAGCTCGCGCCGGTACCAGTCGAGGGAGCGGTAGGCGCGGGAGATCTCAGTCTCCACCTCGAGCATCGGGTACTTCTCGATGAACTCGGCGATCTTCTTGTCGTAGTGGGCCTCGAAGGCCTCGTTGGAGACGGTCAGGTGGGAGACGTCGGAGCCCGCCGCGCTGCGCAAGCGGATCTCGTCCTCGATCAGGGCCTGGATGCGGCGCCACTCCAGAGCCGGGCGGTAGGTCCCGTAGATCAAGAAGCGCTTGACCTCGCCCTCGGGGATCACGACCTCCTCGAGCACGACGGGCTGCTCTCCCTCGGGAACCGGAGGGGCGTAGCGAACACGGACCGGTCCGCCGAGGTCGATGTCTCCGGACCAAACGGCCCCGGAGGAGGGGGACGCGGGAGCGCCAGCGGCGAGAGGCGCGAGAGCGCACAGGACTGAGGGAGCGAGGAGGGACTGCATGGCTTTGGTTCTGACGGTTCGAAGCGGACTCGCGGCGCGGGTCCCGAGGGGGAGAGCGGGCCGCCGGAGCGTTTTCCGGGGCAGGAAGCCTACGGCTGCAGGTCGGAGGCGGTGAAGGATGAGAGCGTTTTTTCGGCTGCCGGAGACATGGGCCATGAGAACGCACGCGACGGCGGTCCCATCCGGGGGCCTCGTCCCTGGGGCCCGCCGCGGCCGGTTCCAGCGCGAGGCTCGACGACGAGACCACCAAAGCGACATCAGGCGGGCGGGCGCGCCGGGACCGGCGCTATCCTGATCCCCGGTCGCTCCCACGAATCGAACACGATGTCCACCACCAGCTACACGCCTCGGACGATCGCCTTCCTGTGCGATCTCCTCCACGCGCAGAGAACGCCGGACAACCAGGCCGTACAGCAGCTCCACAACGAGCTGTTCGGCCAGGGGAACCCGCCCTACTCGAGCTTCGCCGTCACCCCCATGGGCCCGCTGTTGACCAACCCCGCCGGACGGCCGGGGGTCGTGTCCCAGGTCGTGTTCCTGCCCGACCGAATCCAGTTCCGTGAGGAGCAGGGAGGCCTGACCTGCGAGTCCTTCGCCGAGCGCGTGCGCACCATCGCTTCCATGGCCACCGAGCGTTGCGGGATCGAGCGAATCCTGGCCCAGCAGGTGACCGTCCGCAGCCTGGTCAACCCGCGCCACTACCCCGACTCGATCGAGTTCATGCGCAGCGGCATGCTCGGCGTCGCCGAGCAACTCGAGAGCTTCGGCCGCGACCCGCGCATCCTCGGATTGCGACTCGTCTTCCCGCCCGAAGAGGAGAGTCCCACCGCCAACGCCCTGCGCATCGAGTCGTTCCATCAGGATCCGCGCTCGTTGTACGTCGAGAACCAAGGCACCTTCCGCGCCTTGGACCCCGACGGCGACCTGCGCGCGGTCGAGGAGAACGTCACCGAGACCTACCGCTTCCTCGTGGACCGAGCCCTGCGCTTTGTCGGGGCCTTCGACCAGCCCGCCGCCGAGGACCAGCCGTGAGCCGGCCGAACGGTGCGCCGTGGGGTTACCCGATCGCCACGGGTCGATAGGTCGCAGTGTGGTTCGCACCCTGGGAGTCCTCGCCCTCGCTGCGGTGCTCGCCTGTCGCGGCGAGGCTCCGCCCGTCGGGAGCGACTGGCCCGCGGGAACGGCGGTGACCGTGGGGGGCGAGGCGATCACCGTGGCCGAGGTCGACGCGGCGGCCGACGCCCTGGCAGCGCTCAAGCCCTCCTACACCCGCCCGATGCTGCGCCGCCAGGCCCTGACCCACGTCCTGTTCACGCGCGCAGTCGCCCGACTGGGCCATGCCGACGAGCGCGCGGCTGCACGCGCGGCTGCCGACGCCTGGCGGGCCGGTGAGCAGGGAGCCCTCGTCGGGCGCGAGCGCCGGGGCACCTGGAACGAGCTGGGCCTGGACCTGTGGCTGGCCGTCCGCGACCTGCAGCCGGACGAGTGGTCGCCGGTCTGCGAGGGGGCCGGCCTGTTCTTCGCGGCCCGAGTCCTCGAGCGTTCCGGCGCGCCGCCGGCGGTGCGCGAGGGCTTCGTCCTCGAGCTCGTCGAGTTCCCCTGGCGCGACGACCGCGAGGGACTGGCCCTGGCGGTGTTCGAACAGCGCCTGGTGATCGTCGACCCCGCCTTCGGCGCGGTGGTCCCCGAGCGCTGGAAGATCCCCATGATGGAGCCAGAATGAGCGCGGCGAGGGCGCCGGGTCACCTCGGGCGCGGGACGGGCATCGCCCTGGCGCTCGTGTGCGGACTGTGCGCGGACGCGCACGCCCAAGGCGGGCGCCGCGTGGCGTCCAACCACCCCAGCACGGACCCCTACACGCGGGGCGAGGCGGCCGCCCTCGAGCGCGCGGGCCTCGCCTCCCTGGGCGGGTTCGAGTTCGCCACCACCGACACCGCCGAGATCGACGAGTTCATGGGGGTGTCGGACATCAAGTGGATCGAGAGCGCCCACTTCGAGATCGGCTTCGCCCTCGGGCCGTACCGCGTGCCCCAGAAGGAGAAGAAGGCCATCGCCGCCGAGCTGCTCGCCCTGCAGGAGAAGCTGCCGGAGATCAACCCCAAGGCGTCGACCCTCGATCCGTGGTTGCGCGCCCACATGTACGCCCAGCGCGCCGAACGCGTGTGGGATCGCTTCCTGGAGCTGATCGACGTGGACGCTTCGGTCTTCCCGACCGGCGAAGCGAGCTGGACGCCTGACGGCGAGTACTGGGGAATCGGCCCGCACCTCGGCCAGAAGGGCAAGTACGAGGTCCTGATCCTGCCCAGCGAGGGTGCGAGCGTGATGTTCCTCCAGCAGTACTTCGGCCTGAAGATCAAACGCACCCAACGCTGGAACGTGCTCGACCGGGACTCGCTCGTGCTGGTCATCCACACCCGCCAGGGGCGGCTCGTCGAGGACACCGCGCTCCACGGTCACCTTGCGTTCAACCTGACCCACAACCTGCTCGACGGCTACAAGCACTACAGCTACGACACGCCGATCTGGCTGCACGAGGGCCTGGCGCACTTCATCGAGCGCGAGATCAATCCGCGCCACAACACCTTCGACGGCAGCGAAGGCGCCGTGCCCGAGATGACCCGCAAGTCCCGCTGGGGGCTGGAGGTGAAGAAGCTGATCGCCGGCGGGGACGCCCCGCGCATGGCGGAGCTGATGAGCCTGGACAACTACGGGCAGATGGAGCTCGCCGACCACTTCGCCACCTGGTCGATGGTCGACTTCCTGACGCGTACCGAGCCGAAGGGGTTCGCGGCCCTGTTGGGAGCCCTCAAGGGCTTCCGGGACGAGCAGGGCGTCCCCGACGGCAGCGACCTCTCCACCAAGCACCGGCGCCTGTTCAAGGAGCTCCTCGGCTACTCCTACGCCGAGTTCGACGCCGCCTGGAAGGCCTGGGCCAAGGGGAGCTACTGAACCCGCCCGGGGCCGCCAGCCCCGGATCGGGTATCCTGACCGATCCGTCGGGTTCCCCCTGGGGGAATGCCGCATTCGGGCCTAGGCGTGCCTGGGGCCGAAAGGGATCATCCTCGGGCCCGCCGGGGACGATAGGAGGGACGAGCGTCTCGTGCCTCCCGCCGGCGCCGGGAGTGATATAACGTTCACGTCAGGTTTTCGCCCTCCCCCCCCAGGATCCGCTCTCCCAAGCCACGAGAGACGCATCGCTCCTCGACTCCCTCCGATGATCCAGCGGTCCAAGCGCGTCGTCCTCTTCCTCCCCCACCGGGCCGACCCGGCTCAGGGGGTGCGGGTGAGCGCAGACCTGTTGCCGCTCGAGCTGCTGCAGATCGCCGCCTTCCCCGACGCCGAGGGATACGAGTGCGTGATCGTCGACGCCATGGTCCATCCGGACTACATGGAGCGTCTGATGGAGCTCTGCGACGGGGCCCTGTGCTTCGCGTCCTCGTGCATCCTCGGCCACCAGGTCGCCCACGGCGCCGCGGTGGCGCGCGCCGTCCGGGAGCGCTTCCCCGACCTGCCGATCGTCTGGGGCGGCTGGTTCCCCAGCGTCCTCCCCGAGCGCTTCCTGTCAGAGGGCATCGCCGACGCCGTCGCCCTCGGCCAGGGCGAGCTGACCTTCCGCGACGTGGTGGCCGCGCTCGACAGCGGCGAGGACCTGGCCGAGGTCCCCGGCCTGGTCGTCGAGCGCGACGGCAAGCCGCTCTACACGCCTCACCGTCCCGTGGTCGGCTTCGACCAGATTCCCGACTGCCCCTGGCACCTGATCGACTTCGAGGCCTACGTCGCCCTGCAGAACGACCCCGGCGACTGGAAGGTGCGCCACAAGTACGCCGATCCGTGGGGCATGGAGCCGGGGACGCAGGTGCGCGGCTTCAGCTACTACTCGAGCTTCGGTTGCCCCGAGCCCTGCACCTTCTGCTGCAGCCCGGGGGTGACGAACCGCCGCTGGAAGGCCATCCCCGGAGACCTACTCGCGGACCGCATCCTCGAGTGTCACGAGCGCTTCGACTTCAACGTCCTGCGATTCCAGGACGCGAACTTCGGCGTGGCCGAGAAGCGCTCGAACGCCTTCTGCTCGGCGCTGATCGACGCCGGTCGCCCGTTCTGGTGGAACGGGACCTACGAGATCGAGACCATCGCGCGCTACCAGCCCGCCTCCCTCGACCTGCTGGCCGAATCGCGCTTCCACATGGCCGCATTGGGCGCGGAGGCGGGCAGCCAGGAGCAGCAGCAGCGGATCAAGAAGGACATCCAGCTAGAGCGCGACCTCGTCAAGTCCCTCCAGAGGCTCAACGAACGCGGCATCCAGTCCGGCGTCTCCTGGATCATCGGCTACCCCGGCGAGAGCGAGGAGTCGATGAACGCCACGATCACGGTGGCGGCGAAGATCAAGCACCTCTTCCCCAACTCACCCAGCGACATCTTCCCCTTCCGGGCCATTCCGGGAACCGAGGATTTCGAGACCGCGGTCGCCGCGGGCTACGAGCCTCCGCACAGCCTCGAGGAGTGGGGCGGCTGCCTCGAGTACAAGTACGAGATCAACGACACCAGCCTGCCCACAGACGTCATCCGGCGCTGGAAGCGCTACGGCGTCACCTCGACCTTCTACGACGGCCTGGCCAAGGAGGGCGCGGGCTTCGTGCGCAGCGCCATGCGCGGCATTTCCGGCTGGCGCCTCAAGCACAACAACTTCCACGCACCGATCGAGCAGAAGCTGTTCCACGCCTTCGTGCGCCTGACCGGGCACAAGACCCAGGAAGACGTGCTGGAGGTCGACCGCACGTCCGGCGTCACCCCCCACGCTCCCGCCTGAGCGCACCCAGCCGTGATCCAGTCCACCAAGCCCAAGCTGGTCCTGTTCCTCCCCCACCGGGCCGATCCGGAGCGGGGCGAGCGCTTCAGCGCGGACCTCTTGCCCCTGGAGCTGCTCCAGATCGCGATCGGCCCCGATGCCGAGGGCTACGAGATCGTCCTGATCGACGCGATGGTCGATCCCGACTACATGGACAAGGTGCTCGAGGCCTGCGACGGCGCCCTCCTGTTCGCGAGCTCCTGCATCCTCGGCTATCAGGTCTACGACGGCTTCGTGACCGCGAAGGCCGTGCGCGAGCGCTACCCCGATCTGCCGATCATCTGGGGAGGCTGGTTCCCCAGCGTGATCCCCGAGCTGTACCTGCGCGAAGGGATCGCCGACGCCGTCTGCATCGGCCAGGGCGAGATCACCTTCCAGGAGATCGTCAGCGCCCTCGCCAGCGGCGCCGATCTCGCCGAGGTCCCCGGACTGGCGATCGAGCGCGACGGACAGATCGTCTACACCGCCCACCGCGACGTGGTCGGCTTCGACAAGTTCGGTGCGGTTCCCTGGCACCTGTTGGACTTCGAGCGCTACGCGGAGCTGCAGGTCAAGCCGACACACCTCAAGGTCCGCCACCGCTTCCCCCTTCCAGGCGACTGGACGCCCGACAACCCGCCGCGGGCCTTCAGCCACTTCTCCAGCTTCGGCTGCCCCGAGCCCTGCACCTTCTGCTGCAGCCCGCTGGTCACGGGCCGGCGCTGGAAGGCGATCGAGGGCCGGCGGCTGGCCGAGGAGATCGCCGAGCTCCAGCAGCGCTTCCGCTTCGACGTCCTGCGCTTCCAGGACGCGAACTTCGGCGTGGCCGAGAAGCGCACGACCGCGTTCTGCGAGGGTCTCATCGACCTGGAGGTTCCCATCCACTGGAACGGGACGATCGAGATCGAGACGATCATGCGCTACCGCGAGGAGACCCTCGATCTGCTCGAATCGTCCCGCTGCCACCTGCTCTGGCTCGGCGCGGAGACGGGCACGAAGGAGATGCAGGAGCGCATCAAGAAGTTCATCGAGATCGACCACATCCCCGAAGCGATCGGCGCCCTCGCCCGCCGCAACATCGTCCCCGGGACGTTTTGGATCATTGGCTACCCCGGCGAGACGCGCGCCTCGATGGAGGAGACCCTGCGCCGGGCGGCGGCGGTCAAGCACGCCTATCCCCTGGCCGGCTCGGAGGTCTACCCGTTCCGCCCGATCCCGGGGACCGAGGACTTCAAGGCGGCGGTGGACCTGGGCTACGAGCCGCCGACGGACTTCCACGAATGGGGAGCGTGCTTCGAGTACAAGTACAACTCCCAGAACACCCCCATCCCGGACCCGGTGCGTCACACCTGGGAGCGCTACAACAACACCGCGGCGATCTACGACGAGCACGTGCGCGAGGGACCGCAGTGGATGCGCAAGCTGCTCTCGCGCATCGCCGGCTGGCGCCTGCGGCGCGGCGAGTACCGTTTCCCCCTGGAGCAGAAGCTGTTCGACGTCTACGTCCGCGCCACGGGCCAGACCCAGCCCGGGGCGAGCATCGGCACGGTCACCGCCAGCGAGGCCTGAATCGGCGGGCGCTCCCGTCGTGACGGTGCCCCGCCCGCCAGCCCGATGCGGATCGCGATCGTCACCCACGCGCCCCGCGGCTCGCGCAGCGGCAACCGCATCACGGCCCTGCGCTGGGCCGCCATGCTGCGGCGCGCGGGCCACCGGGTGACCCTCGACTCCCGCTGGCGCGGGGGAGCGACGGATGTCCTGGTGGTGCTGCACGCGGTCCACGGAGCGGAGGAGCTCGCGCGCTTTTGCGCCGAGAACCCGGCGGGCGCCTCGGTGTTGGTCCTGACCGGGACGGACGTCTACGTCGACCTGCCGGCTGCCGCCGGGAGGCTGCCGGCCCTGGAACTCGCCACCCGTCTGGTCGTCCTCAACCCCAGCGTGCTCGACGCCCTAGACGCCCGCCAGCGCGAGCGGGCGAGCGTCGTCCTCCAGTCGGCGCGCGCGGTGGACGGCGGCGACCCCGATCCGGACCGCTTCGAGGTCCTGGTCCTGGGCCACCTGCGCGCGATCAAGGATCCGTTCCTGGCCGCTCGCGCCGCGCGGCGCCTGCCGGAGGCCTCGCGGCTGATGGTGACCCACGTGGGAGCCGCGCTCGAGGAGGGGCTGGCGCGCCGCGCCGCAGCGGAGAGCGAGGGCAACCCCCGCTATCGCTGGCTGGGCGAGCTCCCGCGGCGGGAGGCGCTGGCGCGCCTCGACCGGGCGCGGGCCCTGGTCGTGACCTCGCGCAACGAGGGCGGGCCGGGGGTCGTGACCGAGGCTCTCGCGTGCACGACGCCGGTGCTCTGCACGCGCATCCCCGCGGCGGAGGGGCTCCTGGGCTCCGACTACCCGGGGCTCTTCCCCGTGGGCGACGAGGTCGAGCTGGCGCGGCTGCTGGCGCGCATCGAGGGCGAGCCGGCCTTCCTCGAGACCCTGCGCTCGCGCTGCCTCGACCTGCGGGCGAGCGTGAGCCCCGAGCGGGAGGCGCGCGCGCTGGCGGAGCTGCTCGCCGCCCTCGCTCCGCCCTCCTAGGAGCGCGACCCCCGCGGTGGGGCAAGTGGTAGAGTGCCGGGAGCCATGGGGGCCCCCCGAAACCGCAGGCTCGCCCGCCCGTCGCCGCGAGCGATCGCCGCGACCTGCGTGCTCGTCGCGAGCGCGGCGGCCGCCGCGTGCACCGACGGCTCGTCGGGCGGCGGCGCGGGCGCGGCGAGACGAGCCGAAGCGGCCGGCGGGGGCCCCAGGCTCGGCCCCCTGAGCCTGACTGCGCTCTCGAGTCCCCGAACCCCTGAACCCGACCGCGTCGTCGCGCGCTTCGTGCCTTCGCGCGACGGACCCCTGTGGCCCAGCGACTGTGCCCGCAGCGAGTTCGCGCCCCTGCCCGGCGAGTCCGACGGAGCAGAGGGGCTCTACCTGTTCGGCTCGATGGAGAAGACCTTCGACCTCCCCGGCCCCATGCCGTCGGAGGCATTCAACCGCGTGGCGGTCAACGTCTGGATCCAGAGCCATTCGCGCATGCGCATGCTGCTCCTGCGCGACGGCTTGCCGTTCCAGGGGAGCGGCCAGCTCGACGTTTGGTCTTCCAACCGCCGCCAACGGATCGTGGGCGACTTCGCCCTCACGCGCTTCCTCAAGCGCCCCGCCGAGTCGATCCGCTTCCGGGTGGGAGCCCACGCCGGCCCGGTCTGCGTCGAGTCGGTGGAGCTCATCTGGAAGGACGTCCACAGCTGGCTGCCCGCTCCCGGCGGTGCGCCCACGCCCCTGGGCATCGACGGCGAGGACCGCCTCGCGACGGTGGTCTCCCACGAGACCGGCGTCGGCGAGCACTTCCTGTGCCCCGAGGACGCGACCCTCGCCTTCTCCTGCGCCCTCCCCGGGAACCTGCGCTTCCCGGGCCAGGCGCCGACCCTGGTCGCCACGGTGCGCTCGGACGATCACACCAGCGAGACACGCATCAGGTTGGAGTCCGACATCAAGCAGCCCGTGAGCTGGCACGACGAGGAGCTCTCTCTCGCACGCTGGGGGGGAGAGCGGATCGCCGTTTCCTTCGAGCTGAAGGTCAAGGACCCCCACGAGGCCTTCGCCCTGCTGGAGACGCCGCGGATCCTGGCACCCACCAACCCACCGCCGACGGTGGTCCTGATCACCTCGGACACCCACCGCGCGGACCACGTCGGCATCGCCGGAACGAACGCGCTCGTCCAGACCCCCAACATCGACGCCCTGGCCAAGCGCGGCGTGCTGTTCGAGCACTGCTACTCGACCAGCAACATCACCATCCCCTCGCACGTGGCGATCCTCACCGGCCGCCACCCCCGGGACACGCGCATCGTGGACAACGTCACCTCCCTCGCTCGCGGGGCCTCGACCCTGGCCGAGGTGTTCCGCGCCAATGGCTACCGCACCTTCGCGGCGGTCAGCACGCACCATCTCGGCGACGCGCTGAGCGGCCTCGGCCAGGGGTTCGACCGCATGGCCGCCCCGCGCACCAACGAACGCTCGGCGCGGGACACTCGTAAGCTCGTCGAGCGCTGGCTCCTCGACTCCCAGCACGAACCCGTGTTCCTGTGGCTGCACTTCTTCGACGCCCACTACCCCTACGAAGCGCCCGAACCCTTCGACGCCGCGCCTCGGGAGGACATCGCCGACACGCAGGAGATGATGGATTACGAGCAGGAGCGCTACCGCGGTGAGGTCTCCTATCTCGACACGGAGCTCGGCCCGCTGTTGAGGGTGAAGCGCATCCGAGAGGGGATCATCGCCCTGACCTCGGACCACGGCGAGTGCCTCGGGCAGCACGACATCTTCTTCGAGCACGCCGAGCTGTACACCGACACCTTGCACGTCCCGCTGATCCTGTCCTGGCCGGGATGCCCGCCCGCGGTGCGGGTCTCCGAGCGCGTCCAGAATCACGACCTCGGGCGAACCCTCCTGGACCTCGCGGGCCTCAATGACGAGCCCTTCCCCGGCCGCTCGCTGGTGGGGACCAGGCGCCGGGCGGAACCCAACTTCGCGCTCTCCTACGGTGGGCGCTCCGCAGCGGTGACGATCGACCGCTGGCATCTGATCCTGCACCTGCAGGAGCACACGGCGGGGAACGGGGACCACTCGCCGCTGAGGGAGCGCCACGAGACCGAGCTCTACGACATCGGCGCGGACCACGGCTGCGGGGAGAATCTGATCGAGCGCGAGCCGGCGGTCGCGAGCCGCCTGCGTGACATGCTCCTGGAGTGGCTCGCCGGCGCTGAGGAGACCGGCCTGGCGACCGATACGGAACTCTCCGAGGCCGACCTCGAGGCCCTGCGCGGCATCGGGTACGTCGGCCGGCGCACCAGGCGATCGGGGGACTGGGCGGAGCTCGACTGCGACTGCGACTGGTGCGGGAAGTTCGAATGACGGCCCGCTCGCGGGCACGCTCGTGCGTGGCGTTCGAGGCGGGGGCACCGAGGTCGAGCTCGTGACGTCTCCCCGCTCCGCTCTCCCCTACCTGATCGTCGACTGCTACCTAGACGAGCTCGGCGCGGCGCAGAACCTCGTGCCCCTGTTGGACGGCAGGCCGTCGACGATCGTGCGCGCCGCCTTCGATCCCGCACCCGTCTCGGCGGAGGGCTTTGCCGGGATCCTGCTGACCGGCTCGGCCGCCTCGATCCTCGATCCTCTGCCGTGGATCGAGCCCGTGCTGGCCCTCCTGCGGGACGCAGCCGACAGGGAGGTCCCGGTGTTCGGGATCTGCTTCGGCCACCAGGCCATCGCCCGGGCCCTCCTGGGGCCGGAGGCAGTCCGGGCCGCCGTGCTCTCGGAGATCGGCTGGGCCGAGATCGAGCTCTCTGGGGAGGATCCTCTCCTCGAGGGCCTCGAGCGCCGCTTCGTGTGTTTCCTCTCCCACTTCGACGAGGTCTCGCCCCCTCTGGACGGGTGGGAGGTCCTCGCCCGCTCGGAGCGCTGTCCCGTCCAGGCCTTCCGCGTGCCGGGCAAGCCGATCTGGGCGGTGCAGTTCCACCCCGAGATGCCGCCCGAGGAGTCCGAGCGCCTCGTGCGCCGCAACCTCGCTCGGCACGCCTACCGGGGAGAGGATCCCGAGCCGGTCCTCGCCCAAGCCGTCGACCGCCGCGACCTCGGGGAACGCCTCGTGGCGCGGTTCGTGGATCTGGCCGAGACCTGGGCGGATCCTCGTCGACAGGGCCGCGAGGAATCGGTATAGCTCCCCCATCGTCCCTCAACGCCGCCACCCACCATGCGCGCATTCTCCAAGTCCAGCGAGTACGCGATCCGCGCCCTGACCCGCCTCGCCCAGAAGGCGGACGGCGGGCCCTACCAGCTCGCCCGGGAGCTGGCCGACGACCTCGGCATCCCGGCCCCGTTCCTCGGGAAGATCCTCCAGTCCCTCGCGTCCGCGGGGCTGCTGGAGAGCCAGCGGGGCCGCCGGGGCGGCTTCCGCCTCGCGGCGCCGGCGGAGTCGATCTCGTTGATGCGCATCCTCGAGGTGCTCGACAACGCGAACGAGGAACGCGAGTGCATCCTGGGCCAGGCCGACTGCACCGATGAGCGCGCCTGCCCGCTGCACGAGTTCTGGAAGCAGACCTCCGAGGACTTCCTCGGCCGCGTGCGGCACACGTCCCTGTCCGACTTGATCCTGTTCTGCGAGCGGAATCCCAACTCGGAGTATCCGGTCCCCCGGCCGGCCTGATCCGCGGTCCCCGCCCCAGGGAAGGCCCCCGTCAGCTCCCGCACGCCGCGCAGCGCACGGCCTCGAGTGTGTGTGCAGGGGTGACGTGGTAGGCTACCGACGAGATGAGGACCCGCCGCAGCCTGGCCCTGTGTGCGCTGTTCGCCCTGGCACTCGCGGCCTTGGGGCTGTGGGCGGGTTGGTTACGGACGGGATTCAGCTCCGCCGAGCTGGCCGAGCTCGAGCACGGCTGGAGCGAGCTTCGGACGTGGGCCCGCTTCGCAGCGGACGAGCCCGCCGACCCGTGCGAGCTGGAGCGGGTCGCACGGCGCTGGGACGCGGCGCAGAGCGAGAGCGAGCGCCTCGGGCTCCTGGCCGGCTTCGAGGAGGCCCTGATCAGCGGCGACTGGAGCGTCCCCACCGACGGTGGCGCGATGCTGCCCCTGCTCGAGATCGCGCGCGTCGCCCTCGACGCTCCCGACGTCGACGCCACCCGGGTGGCGCGCGTGCTGGGCCTGGCGCGCGAGATGCAGCGTCGGGGTCACCTGCTGACCTTCTTCGTCGGGACCTCCCTCGCCACCGACACCCTGGAGCGCTGCCGAGCCGAGCCGTCCTTGGTCCCCTCCGATCTCGACCTCCCTCCTCCGCGTCCCTCGGAGCTGTTCGAGGCCCTCTGCCGCGACCACGTCATCGCGGGGGAGACCTGGGCTCACGAGCCCGGCGGCCTCCCCCCCGGCGGCGGTGCCCTGCCGGCGCTCTCAGGAGGGGACGAGGTCGTGGCCCGGGCCTTGCGCTCGGCCCTGGTCCACGACGCCCGCCGCCTCCACCCCCTGCGGGACACGCCCGAGCGCTTCGGCGAGCTCGCGCCCCCAGCCGTTCCCGGCCTGTTCCTGCGCCTGCGCGCAGCCTGCCTCGCCAGGCCCGCGGACCTGCGGGCGCTCCTGGCTCCCCTGATCGCCGTGGACATGGCCGCCCACGGCCGGCGGTGGACGGAGTTCGTGGCGGAGTGGAACGCCGTCCTCCGCGGCTGAAGGCGGGGGGGCGCGGAGAGCGCGGGAGGACGGATCAGAAGTCGATCTGGAAGCGGGCCAGGAACGCGTCGTGGTTCGCGCCGTCCACGTCTCCCGTGACGAAGTTCAGCATCACGCGCGTGTTGGGGTTCAGATACCAGTTGAGCCCCAAGGTGGCGTCGTCGAGCTTGCCGCCGGGGACACCGGCGCCATCGAGATCGAGAGAGGAGAGGCGCGCGGTCAACTCCAGAGCACCCTTGCCCTCGGCGCCGTAGTTGGCCCGGGGCTTCACGCGGCCGAAGGCGGCCGACTTGCGGTCGTAGTTGCGCCGATCGCCGTCGGTCACGAACCAACCGCCGTAGAGGTAGTGCCCGGAGAACTCCGGATCGGTGCCGTCGGCGGCGTCGACCGAAGCCTCGACGAACTCCGCCTGCAGGGAGAACGGCCCGTGGACCCAGGCGGCCTCGACGCCGAGCAGGCCGTAGCCGTCGGCGGCGATCACCCCGGTATCGACGACGTCGGGAGCCATGTGGTTCTCGGGGCCCGAGTCGAAGGAGACGACGCCCTCGTCCGCGCTGCGGTCGCTGTAGGCCAGACCGAGGTGGAGAACGTCCGCGCCGCCGTCTGAGTAGACGGGCGTGAAGGTCACCCGGCCCGTCGCGCTGTACTCTCCACTCCGACCGCCCACGTCGTCCCCGTCGTTGTCGGAAGTGCGGAACAGCCCCACGGCCCAGGTCACGTCGCCGGACGCCGCCGAGGCGCCGATGCCGGTGTTTCGACCCGGAGAGAAGGCGTTGGGCAGGGAGCGCTCGAGGAAGGTCAGGTACTTGCTGCTGGTCAGCTCCTCGAGGCTGAAGGGCTCCTTGAAGTGCCCGACCTTGACGTCCGCATCACCGATGACGTCGGAGAAGCCGAGCCAGGTGTCCTTGAAGTCCGCGTCGCCCCCGGCGAAGTCGTACTGCACCTTGAAGGAGACGTTCTCGTACAGGACGCCCTTCGCGCCCAGGCGCGCGCGGCGGAACTCGGTGCCGTCCGCCATGCCCGGCCCGGAGGAGGCCACGGCCCAGTCGTTCTGCAGGCGTCCGAAGAGCTCCACGCTCACGTCGCCGTCGGCCGCGCTCCAGGCGAGGCCGCTCGTCGGGTTCCAGTTCCAGCCGGCCTCGGCGGCGACGGGGTCCCCGGCCAGGGCGGGCGGGCAGACCAGGATCAGGATGAGGGCGAAGGCACGGCCCAAGCGGCCGGTCGTCTCGATGCGCATGTCGGGGATCTCCTGGGTAGTGAACCCGGATTATTCATGAAGACGTGCACGAGACACAGCAACTCGGTTCCTGGTGGTGCTTTGCGGGTTCTGGCGACGCAGGCGACCCTGAACGGGTCGTCGAGGAAGCCAGGTTCCG
>JASLMK010000004.1 GCA_030746555.1 Planctomycetota bacterium
TGCGGGTTCTGGCGACGCAGGCGACCCTGAACGGGTCGTCGAGGAAGCCAGGTTCCGAAAAGCGCCGCCAGGGGCCGAGAGGCCGTCGAAGACGGCCGGTTGCGAAGTCTGGTGTGCGTGTTCATGAATCATCCGGGCTAGTCCGTCCCTCGCGCCTTCAACTCCACGAGGAGCTCGTCTACCTTCTTCCCCAGGCCCTCGCCGCGCACGTTCTTGGCGCGGATGACGCCGTCGGCGTCGAGGATGTAGACGGTCGGGAAGGCGTTCACCCCCCACAGCTCGCACAGCGGTCCGCGGGTCGAGCCCTGCCAGGAGCTGCGCCAGGTGATGCCGTTCTCCCGGATCTGACGGCGGTAGTCGTCCTTGTCCGAGTCGGTGTTGATGCCCAGGATCGCGAAGGGCTCTCCTTGGAGGCGCTCGACCAGCGCCTTTTGGTGAGGGAACTCACCTCGACAGGGTCCTCACCAGAAACCCCAGAAGTCGATGACGACGACCTTGCCGCGGTAGTCGGAGAGCCTGAACGCGACTCCGTCCACGTCGGTCGTCTCGAAGTCGGGCGGGGTCTTGCCGATCGCGAGGTAGCGGCTCTGGAAGAGGTCGCGCTCCGCCTGCTCGGCATGGGTCGTCTCGGGAAACTGCTCGATCAAGCGATCGAGGAGCGCGAAGGCGCGCGCCTCGCTCTGCTCGTCCTTTTCGTCGAGCTCGAGGCGTGCCAGGTGGTAGAGGGCGGCGGCGCGGCTCCGTGGGACCGCGCCGTCGGCGTACACGCCGCGCAGGAGCTCGCGCACGCGCTCGGGGCCGACGGCGCGCTCCTCGCGCCGCAGGCGCTCGAGCACCTCGCCGAACCACTCTGCGCCGGTGTGCTCGGCGCACAGGCGAGTGAAGCAGCGGTCCTTGAGCGGTCCGAGCTCCTTGCGCTCGACCCCGGCGGAGCGGCACTCGCGCACGATCCACATCCAGGCTCGCCCTCCTCCCTCCTCGGCCAGGGCCTCGAAGCGCGGCAGGAACTCCCGCGCCGGGTGGCGCTTGCGCAGGACCCGGCGCTCGGTGAGGTCCGCGGCGGCCTTGAGGGCGGCGCGGTGGGCGTCCACGGCCGCCTCGTACTCGTCTCCTAGGGTCTGGACCCGGTGGTCGAGAGGCTCGTTGCGGACCTCGCCGGCGTCTTGCGCCGGAGCGGCCGCGACGGCCCAGGTCATCACGATCGGGATCAGCATGCGGGTCCTCCTAGAGCTCGGCGAGGAGCTCGGCCACCTTGCGGTCGAGGTCCTCGCCGTGGATGTTTCGGGCTCGGATCCTGCCCTCGTGGTCGAGGACGTAGACGGTCGGGAACGAGCGCACGCGCCACGCCCGCGAGAGCGGTCCCTTGGGCCCGCCGTCGAAGGCGTTGCGCCAGGTGACGTGCTGGCCCTTCACTTGTGAGCGCACGCTCTCGAGGTCGGTGTCGGAGTTCACGCCCAGCAAGGCGAAGGGCTCGTCAGCGTGGCGCTCGACGAGGCGCGCGAGGTGCGGCAGGGAGCGGCGGCAGGCGGGACACCAAAACCCCCAGAAGTCGAGCACGACGACCTTGCCGCGGTAGTCGGAGAGGCGGAACGCACGGCCCTGGAGGTCGGTGGCCTCGAAGTCGCGGGCGACCGACCCGATGCCCAGGTGCTTCTCGAGGTCGTACTCGGCGCGGGCGCGGGCGCTCTGGACCGTGCGCGGGTGCTCGGCGAAGAGCCGCTCCCAGATCGCCAGCCCGGCGGCGCGCCGAGCGGGCTGTTCGGTGTCGATCAAGAGGCCTCCCCAGCGCCAGAGGGCCTCGGCCTTCAGGGCAGCGGTCGCCCCGTGCTCGGCGACGTGCTCCAACAGGTCCGCGGCGACGTCCACGCCCAGGTCTTCGCGGTCCTCGTCGACGGCGACGACGACCTCGCGGAACCACGGGCTATTCCCGAACTCCGCCACCAGCCGCGTGTAGGCGCCGTGCTTGAGCCCCTTGCGCTCGTCCTCGGCCAGCCGCGCGTCGTCGGCGAGGCGCGTCGCCCACAGCAGGGCCGAGCCGTCCCCGGCCTCGCCGGCGGTGACGAACCGCGGCAGGAAGGAGACGGCGGGGTGGCGCTCGTCGAGGGCCGCGCGCTCCTCTCGGCCGAAGGCCAGGCGGTAGTCCTGCTTCCAGCCCTTGAGGGCGTCCTTGTAGGCCCCCACGAGGACCTCGGCGGGATCCTCCTCGACGACGAACGGCTCCCCCGCGGGCAGACCCGGGGCGGGGGCCGCTCCGTGGAGAACGAGGGCTAGGATCCAGGGCACAGGCTGCATGACGCGGCGCGGCGCGTGCGCGCCGCTCCCTAGACTTTAGACGCTCGGCCCCAGGTGCGCACGGCCTCGTCGAGGTAGGCGACGAGCTCGCCGGCGGGGACGCGCTCCTGCTCCATCGTGTCGCGGTGGCGCACGGTGACGAGGTCCTCGGCCAGGGTGTCGCCGTCGACGGTCACGCAGAAGGGCGTGCCGATCTCGTCCTGGCGCCGGTAGCGGCGGCCGATGGCGGCCTTCTCGTCGTAGAAGGTCGTCATGCGCGCCGCGCGCAGCTCGGCCTCGATCTCCCGGGCGCGCTCGGGCATGCCCTCCTTCTTGACCAGCGGGAAGACCGCGACGGTGGTCGGCGCGATGGCGGGATGGAAGTGCAGCACGACCCGCGTGTCGTTGTCGAGCTCCTCCTCCTCGTAGGCGTCGATCAGGAAGGTCAGCGCCATGCGGTCGACGCCGCCGGCCGGCTCGATCACGTAGGGGAAGTAGCGCTCCTTGGTCTGGGGGTCGAAGTAGCGCAGGTCCACGCCCGAGGCCTCGGAGTGGCGGGCGAGGTCGAAGTCGGTGCGGCAGGCGATGCCCTCGAGCTCACCCCAGCCGAACGGGTACTCGTACTCGATGTCGGCGGTGGCCGTCGAATAGTGGGCCAACTCCTTCGCGTCGTGCTCGCGCAGGCGCAGCCGCTCGGGACAGATCCCGAGCTCGACGTACCAGTCGAAGCGCGCGCCGCGCCAGTGCTCGTACCACGCTTCGTTCTCGGCGGGCGGCACGAAGAACTCCATCTCCGCCTGCTCGAACTCGCGCGTGCGGAAGACGAAGTTCCCCGGAGTGATCTCGTTGCGGAAGGACTTGCCGATCTGGGCGATGCCGAAGGGCGGCTTGAGGCGTGAGCACTCCAGCACGGCCTTGAAGTTGAGGAAGATCCCCTGGGCCGTCTCGGGCCGCAGGTAGGCCACGGCGCCCGAGTCCTCCATCGGGCCCACGTGGGTCTTGAACATCAGGTTGAACGAGCGCGGCTCGGTCAGCTCGCCCCCGCACTCGCCAGGCCGCTTGGAGGGCCTCTCGGGGCAGGAGAGGTCGGCGATGTGGTCGGCGCGGAAGCGCCCCTTGCACTTCTTGCAGTCCACCATCGGGTCGGTGAAGCCCGCCACGTGCCCCGACGTCTCCCAGGTCTTGGGATTCTGGATGATCGCCGAGTCGAGGCCGACTACGTCTCCGCGCGCGATGACGACGGCGTTCCACCAGGCGTCCTTGACGCGCCGCTTGAGCTCGACGCCGAGAGGCCCGTAGTCGTAGGTGTTCCCGATCCCGCCGTAGATCTCGGAAGCGGGGAAGATGAACCCCCTGCGCTTGCACAGGGAGACGATCTTGTCCATCAGGGTCGGCTGGGGCTTGGCCATGGTGCGTCGCGGGCTCGGTTCGGGTCCTCGGAGGGGCGCAGAGGATACGCGCCCGGACGGGGGCGGCCCAAGGGGCGAGCGCCGCTCTCGTGACCTCGCCGGGACGCGGCTCCGGCCCGGCCGGCGGATCCTACCCGCCCATCTCCTCCAAGAGCCGGTCCACGGCGGCGTCCATCTCCTCGCCGCGCACGTCCTTGAAGCGGATCACGCCTTCGTGGTCGAGGACGTAGATCGTCGGCCAGTAGGTCACGCCCCAGGCGAGCGGCACGCCCTCGCGGGTGGAGCCCTCGAAGGTGCTGGGCCAGGTGACGCCGAGCTCGGCGCACTGGGCGCGGAAGCGGTCGGGGTCGGAGTCGGAGTTGATTCCGAGCAGGGTGAAGGGTCGATCACTGAGGCGCTCCACGAGCTCCTTCTCGTGCGGGATCATCGCACGGCACGGACCTCACCAGAATCCCCAGAAGTCGATCACGACCACGCGACCGCGGTAGTCCGCCAGGCTCACGGGATTCCCGTCGACGTCCTGCGAGAGGAAGTCCGGGCACCTCATGCCGATCTGCAGGTTCTCCTCGCGGAACAGGAACCCCGTCGCCCGCCGGGCGAGTTCGTGGTCGGGGTGCTCGTCACGCAGGGTGCGGTAGAAGCCCAGGGCCCGCTCGACCTCCTCCTCGTCGTCAGAGCGCTCGAGGGAGCGGCCCTTGTTGTAGAGCACGTTGACCTTGACGTCGGGGTCGTCGTTGCGGTCGACGATGCCGTCCATCAGGCCGAAGGCCACGTTGGTGCCGAGGTTGTTGCGCGAGCTGCTCGCGAGGCGACCGAGGGCCTCGACGATCTCCACGGCCCAGGTCTCGGTGGCGTGGTTCTCGACCAGGTCCAGGCAGAGCCGCAGGCGGTTGGTCATCCCTCTCCGGGCGCTGGCGGAGTGGAAGTGCGTGAGGCACCAGAGCTTCGCGCGGCCCGCGCCGCCGTCGGCGAGCTCGAGAAAGCGCGGGTAGAACTTCGGCGTGGGCGAGGCCGGAGGCTCGAGCTTCGGGTCGTCGGTGCGCGCCGCACGCCAGACGCCGACCGCCTCTCGCCAATCGGCCATGGCCTCCTCGTAGGCCTCCTCGAGCTCGAAGTAGGCGCTCTGGGGATCCTGGAAGACGGGGGTGGGCGCGACGGCCGCGCCGCCGACCAGCAGGACTAGCTGTGGGATGAGCTGGATCATGGGCACCTTGGACGATGACCCCGACGGGCACGCACGGCGCCGGCGGGTCCGCGCCCCGAAGGTACACCGACCACCATCAGGCGCAAGGGAAGACCGCCGCGAGCCCCTGATCCTCGAGGGCGTTCCCGCCGGTCAGTACCGGCGCCGCTCCCGGCTGTGAATCCCAGGTCTTCCGCGAGGAGGACAGGGCGCGCCCGCGCCTATAATCACCCTCCATGGAACCCGGCTCGATCACGATCACGGCAGGCACCGAGGACCCGGCGGCGCGCGGCTGGACCGCTCCCGCGGCATCGGCCTCCCGCCGAGCCCCGGTCGCCTCCGAGCTGCGGCGCATCGCTGACGCGGTACGCGAGGAGCGTCGCATCGACGCGGCCGACGCCCTGTACCTCCACGAGCACGCCGACCTGTTGACCCTCGGCGACCTCGCCGACACGGTGCGCCGCCGCCTGCACCCCGAGGGGATCGTCACCTACATCGTCGACCGCAACGTCAACCCGACCAACGTCTGCGTCACCGACTGCGGGTTCTGCGCCTTCTACCGCAAGCCGGGAGCGGAGGGCGAGTACGTCCTGGAGCGCGAGGAGATCGTGCGCAAGGTCGAGGAGACGGCGGCCCTGGGCGGGCGCCAGGTCCTGATGCAGGGCGGCCACCACCCGCGCCTGGGGACGGCGTGGTGGTGCGAGCTGATCGCGGACCTCGCCGAGCGCTTCCCCCAGGTCAACGCCCACGCCCTCTCGGCGCCGGAGCTCGACCACCTCGCCAAGGTCGACCGCCGCCCGGTCGAGCAGGTCATCGCGGAGCTCGCCGACGCCGGCCTGGGCAGCCTTCCCGGCGCCGGGGCGGAGATGCTCGTCGAGCGGGTGCGCGAGATCATCGCGCCGCGCAAGACGACCACCGACCGCTGGCTCGACGTGCACCGCAAGGCCCACGAGGCTGGGCTGCGCTCGTCCGCCACGATGATGTTCGGGCACGTGGAGACCGCCGCGGAGCGCGTCGAGCACCTCGCGCGCCTGCGGGATCTGCAGGACGAGACCGGCGGGTTCACCGCCTTCGCGTGCTGGAACATGCAGCCGGAGGGAGTGCCCGACGAGGCGCTCTACCCGCCCAAGACGACGCCCGCGGTCTACCTGCGCGTGCAGGCCCTCTCGCGCATCTTCCTCGACAACTTCGAGAACATCCAGACGAGCTACGTGACCCAGGGCCTCGAGATGGCCCAGATCACCCTGCGCCACGGCTGCAACGACTTCGGCGGGACGATGATCGAGGAGAACGTGGTGTCCGCCGCGGGCTGCTTCCACCTGGAGTCGATCCCGGCCATCGAGCGCGTCATCGAGCGCGCGGGCTTCGCGCCGCGGCAGCGCAACAGCTGGTACGGCATCGTCGACGAGCGCCACGACGGACCCTGCCGGCCGGCCGACGCGCGCGAGGCGGCGACCCACCGCGCCGCACGGGAGGTCACGGCGTGATCGAGCGGGAAGGACGCGTGATCGAGCGGGCCCGCGCGGCGGGCCTCGCCGACGTCGCCGAGCGGGTCGTCGCCGGCGAGCGCCTCTCGCTGGAGGACGGCGCGCGCCTGTACGAGACCCCCGACCTGTTCGTGGTGGCGGAGCTCGCCAACCTGGTGCGCGAGCGCCTGCACGGCGACCTCGCGTACTTCAACGTCAACCAGCACATCAACTACACCAACATCTGCAACAAGCTCTGCCGCTTCTGCGCCTTCCAGCGCCTGCCCAACCAGGAGGGCGCCTACTGGATGACGCCCGAGGAGGCGGCCGGGAAGATCCGCGAGCAGCTCGACGAGCCGGTGACCGAGGTGCACATGGTGGCGGGGATCTACCCCAAGCTCGGCTACGACTACTACCTCGACCTGCTGCGCGCGGTGAAGGCGGCGCGGCCGGGGATCCACGTCAAGGCCTTCACGATGGTCGAGCTGCACGAGATCGCCCGCGTGGCGAAGAAGCCGCTGGCCGAGGTGCTACCCGAGCTGATCGAGGCCGGGTTGGACTCCGTGCCGGGCGGCGGCGCGGAGGTGTTCTCCGAGCGCGTGCGCCAGGAGACCTACCACCTCAAGATCTCCGGCGACGAGTGGCTGGACATCGCGCGCACGGTGCACGGGGCGGGCCTGCGCTCGAACTGCACGATGCTCCACGGCCACATCGAGACGATCGCCGAGCGCCTCGACCACCTCGACCGCCTGCGGCGGCTGCAGGACGAGACCGGCGGCTTCCAGACCTACGTGCCCCTCTCGTTCCACCCCGACAACAGCGAGATGGCGGACGTCCCCGCCCCCACGGCCCTCGACGAGCTGCGCGAGGTGGCCCTGGGGCGGCTGATGCTCGACAACGTCCCCCACGTCAAGGCCTACTGGATCCTGATGGACGTGCCCGTCGCCCAGCTGTGCCTCTCCTTCGGCGCCGACGACGTGGACGGGACGGTGGTCGAGGAGAAGGTCTACCACGAGGCGGGCGCGACCACCCCCCAGGAGGCGCAGCGCGACGACCTCGTGCAGTGGATCCGCGACGCCGGGCGCGTGCCGGTCGAACGCGACACGCTCTACAACGTCGTCTGGTCCGGCGACGAGGCCCTGGCGCCCGCGGGGCTCCCCGCGCCGGTAGCGACCTGAGGGCCCCTTGATCCTGGCACTCTCCGAGGTCCTCGGCGAAGCGCTTCCGACCTACGACGTGTGCGTGGTCGGCTCGGGTCCGGCGGGGACGACCGTGGCCGCCGAGCTCGCCGCCGCGGGGCGCTCGGTGTGCGTCCTGGAGAGCGGCACCCGCCGCACCACCCCCTACGCCGACCGCCTGCGCGCTGTCGAGAGCGAGGGGCTCGCGATCAAGGAGTACTCGCGCGAGCGCGTCCTCGGCGGCGCCTCGACCACCTGGGCCGGCCTCTCCGCCCCCCTGGACGAGATCGACTGCGAGCCCCGGCCGTCGCGGCCCGAGTGGGGCTGGCCGATCCCGCGGGCGGAGCTGTCCGCCGACTACCGCCGCGCCGCCGAGCGCTACCGCTTCGCTCCCCTGGAGCTGTTCGAGCCCGGCGGCTTCGACGCCCTGCGCGAGCGGGGCGACCTCCGGCCCGCCTGGCGCGAGCTGGAGGAGAAGGTGTTCCTCGCCGCCGCCGAGCCCCAGGACTTCGGGCGCGAGTGGCGCGCGGTCTTCGAGGGCGAGGGCGCCGACCTGATCCTCGACGCCACGGTCGTGCGCCTGGAGCGGACGCCCGGCGGGGGCCGGGTCACCGCGGCCCTGGCGGCGACCTCCGACGGCCGTCGCCGCCCGGTCGCCGCTCGGCGGTTCGTCCTGGCGACCGGCGGGATCGAGAACGCGCGCCTGTTGCTCCTCTCCGACGGTTTGGGCAACGAGCACGACCAGGTCGGCCGGTGCCTGATGAACCATCCCAAGAACTACCACGGCCTGATCCGCCTCGCGCGCCCAGTGCGCGAGCTGCCGTACTTCTTCGGCTGCCTGCAGGCGGGGTACGCGGGGTACGCAGGCCTGCGCCTGTCCGAGCGCGTCCAGCGCGAGCGCGACTGCCTCAACGCCTACGTGCGCTTCGAGCCCCTCTTTCCCTGGTCGGACAGCCTCGGCGTCGAGGCCTTCGTGCTGCTGGTGAAGCGGAGCCGGCGCCTGTTGACCTTCTGGAAGCGCCGCCACGCCGACGAGGTGGTCACCCTGCGCGACTACGCGGAGACGGGAGACGACAGCGAGCTCGCGAACGAGCGCAAGTCGTTCCTGGGCTGGCTGCGGGTGATCGGCCTGGTCTTCGCCGACGCCGTGCCCGTGGCTCGCTACGTGCTCTCCCGTCTGCGCAACGGAGCGTCTCCGGTGGTGAGCACCATCCGCGTGCGCAACTTCATGGAGATGGAGCCCTGCCCCCAGAACCGCGTCGTGCTCTCCGACGCCGCCGACGCCCACGGCAGCGCGCTGCCCCTGGTGCGCCATGCCCCCACCGCCCTCGACCGCCGCTCCCTCGTCGCCCTGCACGAGGTCCTCGGCGCCGAGCTGGAGCGCACGGGCGTCGGCCTCCTCGAGAGCGACCTGGCCGACGCCGATCCCTGGCCGATCGACTACGACGCCTCGCACCACATGGGCACGACGCGCATGGGGACCGATCCGGCGCGCTCCGTCGTCGACACCGACTGCCGCCTGCACGCGGTCGACAACGTCTACCTCGCCGGAGCGTCGGTCTTTCCGACGAGCGGCTGCGCGAACCCGACCTTCACCATCGTCGCCCTGGCGATCCGCCTCGCGCGGCACCTCGCCCGGTCGGAGGAGGGCGTGGCGTGACGCCCACGCGCGTGGCCCTCGTCGGCGTCGGCGAGCGGGTGCGGCAGGACTTCCTGCCGGCGGTGTCCGCCCTCTCCGGCGAGCTCGAGCTGGTCGCCGCCTGGGCGCGCCGGGCGAGGCGGCTGGAGTGGGACGGCCCGCCCGTCGCGGTCGAGCCCCTCGACACCCTCGCCCCCGGCGCGCTCGCGG
>JASLMK010000005.1 GCA_030746555.1 Planctomycetota bacterium
TCTTCGACGGCCTCTCGGCCCCTGGCGGCGCTTCTCGAGAACCTGGCTTCCTCGACGACCCGTTCAGGGTCGCCTGCGTCGCCAGAACCCGCAAAGCACCACCCCGAACCGAGTTGCTGTGTCTGGTGCACGTCTTCATGAATCATCCGGGCTAGCGGACCATGGGCGACGAGCAGGATCCCGTCGTCTCGCGTCTGCTCAACGACGTCAGCAAGGGCGATCGCGGGGCGGGGGAGCGCCTCATGCCCCTCGTCTACGCCGAGCTGCGGGAGATCGCCCAGCGCCTCTTCCGCCGCGAGCGGGCCGACCACACCCTCGAGCCCACGGCCCTCGTCCACGAGGCTTGGATGAAGCTCGTCGACCAGGAGCGGGTCGACTGGCAGGGGCGCTCACACTTCTTCGCCGTGGGCGCGCAGGCGATGCGCCGCATCCTCGTGGACCATGCCCGAGCGCGGGGGCGCGACAAGCGCGGGGGAAACCTGCGTGCCGTCGCCTTCCCCGAGGGGCTCGAGGCCGCGCCCAACGGTGCGCCCGACCTGCTCGACCTCGAGGAGGCCCTCGCGCGCCTGGAGGGGCTCGATCCGCGCCAGGGCCGCGTCGTCGAGCTGCGCTTCTTCGCCGGGCTCAGCGTGCGCGAGGTGGCCGAGGTGATCGGAGTCTCGGTGCGCACCGTGGAGGCGGAGTGGACCGCCGCCAAGGCCTGGCTGCTGCGGGAGCTGGGTAGGGGCAGCCACGAATGAGCGTAGAGCGCCACCGGCGGGCCAAGGAGATCTTCCTCGCCGCGCTGGAGCTGGAGCGCGAGCGGCGCGCACAGGCCGTGCGCGAGGCCTGCGGCGACGACGAGGAGC
The DNA here is from genome assembly GCA_030746555.1 of Planctomycetota bacterium. GTDB lineage: Bacteria > Planctomycetota > UBA1135 > UBA1135. The sequence continues at coordinate 849 of JASLMK010000005.1, forward strand.
TGCACGCCGAGGTCGTCTCCCTGCTGGACCACGCCGAGACCGACACGCGGGAGTTCTCCGGGATCCTCGAGGACGCGGCCAGCGTCGGGCGCGCTGCCCTGGAGGAGCGTTTCGCGGCGGGGGACGTGGTCGCACAGCGCTACACCATCCAGCGCCGGCTGGGCCGCGGCGGCATGGGGGAGGTGTTCCTCGCGCGGGACGAGACCCTGGGCGAGCTCGTGGCCCTGAAGTTCCTGCCGGGGCACCTCGCCGGGATCCCCGGGTTCCTCGACCGCCTGCTGTCGGAAACGCGCCTGGCGCGCGGCATCAGCCACCCCAACGTCTGTCGCGTGTACGACGTGGGCGAGTCCGGCGGCGAGCCGTTCCTCTCCATGCAGTTCATCGAGGGGGAGGACTTGGGCTCGTGGCTCGCCGCACGCGGGCCCGTGGAGGGCCTCCTCGCTCGGCGTATGGCGCGTGAGCTGTGTGCAGGCCTCGCGGCCGCCCACGAGCAGGGCGTGCTCCACCGGGACCTCAAACCCGCCAACATCCAGGTCGACCCCGACGGCCACCTGCACATCGTCGACTTCGGCCTGGCCGCACCCCGCGACGGCGGCGGGCAGATGGTCACCGCCGGGAGCCCGGCCTACATGGCGCCCGAGCTCCTCGCCGACGGCCCGGCCACCGTCCAGAGCGACCTGTTCGGGCTCGGCCTGGTGCTCTTCGAGCTCCTCGTAGGCCGACGCGCCTACGCCTCGGCGAGCGCCATCGTGGCCGCGGCCAGGGAGAAGAGCGAGCCGCCGATTCCCCTCCGCGCACCAACCGCGGGGGATCCTGTCCTGGAGCGCGCGGTGCAGTTGTGCCTGCAGAGCGAGCCGAGCGACCGCCCGCCCTCGGCCGCGGTGATCGAGAGAGCCCTGGCGGAGGACGATCCCCTCGCCGGCGTCCTGGCCCTGGGGCTCCTGCCCACCCCGGAGGTGGTGGCGGCCTCGGGGGCGCGCGGCCTCCTGTCACGACGAGCAGCCGCCGCGTGGCTGTGCGGCTTCGCCGCCCTGGTGGCGCTCTACTTCTTTGGCGTCGTCGAACACCTCCCCGTGCAGCGGGCCGGACTCCACTCGAGTCCACAGCAGCTCGCGCGCAGCGCGGCCGCCCACCTCGACCCCCTGGGCGACGAGTCCGAAGGGAGCGCCCACGAAGCCTTCGGCTTCGCCGAGGCCGGGGCCCTCCTCCCACCCTTGTTCGGGCCCGGCGGCGAGCCCTGGATCCTGGCGGGCGCCGGAGAGGAGCGCGGCCGACTGCGCTTCTGGTACCGGCGCAGCCTCTACCCCCTGCGCCCCGAAAGCGTCTGGGGCCTGTTCTTCGGCAGCGGCCGCACGCAGCTCGAAGACCCGCCGCTGGAGGTCGGTGCCTCCCAGGCCGTGGTCTGCGAGCCGAACGGGCGGCTCTCGTTCCTGCGCAGCAACCACGAGGTCAGCCCGCCCTTCCCGGTGGGGGAGCCGGACTGGCGGGCGCTCTTCACCGCCGCCGGTCTAAAGCCCGCGGAGTTCGAGCCCAGCGACGTGCACCTGCCGCTAGCCAGCACCTCCGAGCGTCGCCGCTCCTGGGAGTCGCGCGGCGGCACCCGGCGGCGGGTCGAGGCGGGCACGAGTGCCGGGCGCGTCGCGCTCTTCGCCGTGTTGGAGAGCTCCTGGCCCGACGACCTGCCCGCCGCCCTCCCCGAATCGGCGGTCGACGGCGGTCCCGACGAACCGGGCGCGGGCGGCTGGGGAGGCATGCACCCCTGGGACCTGTCCTACCGCATCTACGACACGATGCTCGCCGTGCTGCTGGTGTTCGCCATCCCAATGGTCTGGCGCAACCTGCGCGGCGGCCGCGGGGACCCGTGGGGCGGGGCGCGCCTGGGCCTGTTCACCCTCGTCTGCTCGTTCTCGAGCTGGCTCCTCCTGGCGGATCACGCGGGCGATCTGACCGGCGAGATGTCGTTCGTGATCGTGGGCTTCGCCGCCTCCCTGTGGGAGGCCGCGGTGGCCTGGAGCTACTACCTGGTGATCGAGCCGCTGGTGCGGCGCTTCTGGCCCAAGGCCCTGGTTTCGTGGAGTCGCGTCCTCGGCGGGCGCGGGCGCGACCCCCTCGTCGCGAGCCACGTCCTGATCGGCAGCTGCTTCGGCGTGCTCATGGCCCTCTTGGTCGCCCTGGACTCCGCCCTGCCGGGTTGGACCGGGAGGGAGCAGGCTGGGGGTGTGGCGTTCCTCCCGCTCGAGGCCCTCGATGGGCCCTTCTCCTGGTTGGGCACCCTGTTCAGCCTGCCGACCTCCGCGCTGTACGTCTCGCTCCTGTTGCTGATGCTCCTGGCCCTGTTGCGCGCGGCCCTGGGCCACACCCTTCCCGCCCTCGTCCTGGCCGTCGCGATCCTGGGGACGAGCGACGTGCTGATCTCCGCCGACCCCGAGACGGCCTGGCTGACGATCGGCGTCGGCCACGTCGGGGTGGGCGCCGTCCTGCTTCTGCGCTACGGCGTCCTGGCCTACTGCGCCGCCGAGCTGGTGCACTTCTGCCTGACGGCCTTCCCCCTGACTCCCGATCTCGGGAAGTGGTACGCCCCCGCCGGCGTATTCGGCCTGTTCGTCGTGCTCGCCGGGGTGCTCTGGGGGGCCTTTCCGGCCCTCTCGCGGGCCGCGAGCGAAATCTCGGAATCCCCCGTTCGGGCCCGGACCGGCCCCGGCTAGGACCCGTGCAGCTGAGAGCTGCGCTGGGGATCCGATTTCGAGCCCTGAGGCATCCGCCGAGGGGCTCGAAGTCTATTCCAAGCGCTCCGTCCCCCCCGCCGGACCGGCGCGCCGGCCCGAGGCGGGGGGAGGCCTGCGCCCCAGGACGAAGACCCAGACGCCGAGTAGGGGCTCTCCCCGGGTCTCTCGCAGGACGAGGGCGGGGCGTTCTGCCACCAGGGCCTCCACGCGCTCCCGTGGGACGTGGCGGCCGTTGACCCCCAGGAGCGCCGTCGGGTCGCCTGGGTGGGCCGCGAGGGCATCGAGGAACGCGGAGATCACCCGCGTCCCGTCCGGACCGCCGTCCCACTGGGAGCGGAAGGCCGCGGGCAGGCCGCGACCCTCCCCCGTGGCCGTGGGGACGTAGGGCGGATTGAAGAGCACGAACTCGAGATCGTCGGGTGCACCCTCGAGCAGGTCCGCGCGGCGCAGGGGCAGGTGCGCCCCCTGGCGGCGGATGCTCGCCTCGGCCTCTCCGGCCACGCCCGCGTCGATCTCCACGGCTTCCACCCGACAGCCCCTGCGCCACAGGTCCAGGGCCAACAGGGCCGCGCTGCCGGTCCCCAGGTCCAGGACGCGCGCGCCGGGGGGGATGCGCCGCGCGGCCCGCCGCAGGGCCAGGGTCGTCACGTCGAAGTAGCGGTCGCCCGGGCGCAGGGCGGGCAGGTCGAACCCGAACAGGAGCCGGCCGACCCACCTCGACCGCGCCAGGGATCCGAAGACGGCGTACAGCACGCGGCCCAGCCTACCACCGAGCCGTTCCTCCGATTCCCCTGCGGGCCGCCGCTCCCCCCGACGCGTCAGCAGGCGTGTTCAGGGGCGACCCCGGCCCGGAGGTTCCTCTCCTCCCCCCCCCCTCTCGCTCCGGGCCGGGGCGCCCGTCTTTCGGGGGCCGCTTCCGTGGGCATCGCCGTCCTCACCGTCACGGCCGCGCGACCCGCCGCGCCATCGCCGCTTCCTCGAGCGCATCGTCTGGCACGGCGACGGGAGCTGGCGCCACGAGACGGCGCCCGCGCTGGAAGAGCACCGGTTCTCGCTGGTGGCCGAGGCCCTCCAGGACGGCGAACAGGCGGGCTTCGACACGATCAGCCACGCCGGGGAGGTCACGACCTACGCCGCCGGCGCCGAGGGTGGCCTGCGCATGGCGCAGTTCGAGGAAGCCGGCCGCTTCCGCTCGCTCTGCATCTGCATCCCCTGAGCGCCCATCCGGCTCGTGCGCGCCGGTGACCGGGCGTGCGGGTGAGTCGATTGCCGGGCGCCTACCGCGTACACGCCCAGGAATGGTACGCTCGTCCGCCCATGATCGAGGGTCGCGACGAGCCGACCGCGTTCTTGGAGCGGGCCTCCCGCTTCGCTCGCGAGCGCCTGGGACCGAGCTGCGTAGCCCTGCTGGCGCGGCCGGCGGCCCAGACCGGCGCCTTCGAGCGCTTTCGAGAGGGGGCGACGGTCGAGGACGCCACCCTGGCCGAGGTCTTCGAGGCCGCAAAGGCCGACCGCGTCCTGATGGACGAGTTCCTGGTGTTCCTGCTCGGGGACATGATGCGCGCCGGGCACGCCCTGCTCAATCCTGGCCTGCGGGAGTACGTCGACACCGTGGATCTGGTCGACTCGGTGATGGGGGACTTGTGGGGGCGTTTGGACGACGTCACCTACCGCACGCGGGGGCAGTTCATCGCCTTCCTCCTGCGCAAGATGCGCTGGAAGGCCCGTACGAAGCTGCGTGACGCCGGGCGCGAGAAGCGCAGAGGCGGGCGCCGCGGCATGGACGTGACCGACTACCCCGTGGCGGATCCGAGCCCCTCACCCCCGGCCGCCGCGGGCCACCGTGACGAGTTGCGTCGGCTGGCGCTCGTCCTGCTCGACTTCGACGACGACGAGCGCGAGGTCGTTCACCTGCACCTGGAGGGCACGCGACCGCGAACGATCGCCACGCGCCTGGCCCTGACTCCCTCGCGGGTCACGCGAACGATCGACACGCTCATCCGCCGCATGAGCCGCGATCACTGAAGGCCGGCGACGTGCCTCCCGACGAGAGCGAACAGCGCGGACGCCTGGAGCGAGCCTTCGACGACTACCTGTGGGCGCGAGAAGCCGACGGCGGGGTCGAGCTCGACGGGTTCCTCGAGGGGGTGACCGAGGACCTGCGCGGCGAACTGCAAACCCTGGTGGGGGACTACCACTCCCTGCGTCAGGCCCTGTGCTCGGGGCCGCACGATTTCTGGCCGGGCGGTCGCGTCGGGAGCTACACCCTCTTGCGCGAGCTCGGTCGAGGCGGGGTAGGCGTCGTCTACGAGGCAGTCGACCGCCGCCTTGATCGGCGCGTTGCGATCAAGCTCCTGCCCCAGATCGACAGCCTGACCGAGGGGGGGCTGGAGCGGTTCCATCGCGAGGCGTCGGCGGGAGGCCGCCTCTCCCACCCCGCGATCGTCGCCGTGTACGACGTCGGGCGCGAGGGCAACACGAACTTCATCGTGCAGGAGCTCGTCGTCGGCGGGCGCTCCCTGGCCCTGGAGATCGAGGAACTGCGCCGCCTCGACCGCCTGCCGACGGGCCACTTCCGCCGCCTGGGGGCCTTCTTCGCGAAGGTGGCCGAGGGCATGGCGGCGGCCCACGCCGCGGGAGTCGTCCACCGCGACCTCAAGCCCCAGAACCTCCTCATCACCGACTCCACGACGCCGAAGATCGCCGACTTCGGCCTGGCGCTCCTCTCGGAGGAGGAAGGCGCGCCCCCCGACTCGGGTCTGCAGGGCACCTACTACTACATGAGCCCCGAGCAGGCGAGCGGCGATGCGGCCGCGGGCGAGCCGGCGACCGACATCTTCTCGCTGGGCGCCGTACTGTTCGAGACCCTGACCCTCGTTCGTCCCTTCGAAGGGGACACGCCCGAGCAGATCCTGGCCAAGGTCCGCGAAGAGCCGGCGGTCGACCCGCGGCGGGTGCGCTCTCAGGTGCCGCGCGACCTGGCCGTGATCTGCATACGCGCGCTCGAGAAGGAACCGCACCGGCGCTACGCCTCGATGAAGGACCTGGCGGCCGACCTCCACCGCTACCTGGACGGTCAGACCCTGAGAGCCCGCCCTCCGAGCCGGGCGCGCGCCGTGCTGAAGTGGTGCCGGCGACACAAGGCGATCACCTCCTCCGCGCTCCTGGCCTGCGGCGCGATGGCGGCCCTGGGAGTGTCCTTCGTCCAGACCTTGGCCGCCCGGCGCAGCGCGGACGAGGCCCTGGCGACCACCACCCGCCTGATCCAGCACCTCGATCCCACTCGCCCTCCCTCCGAGGAGCTGGGCCCGATCCTGTCGAACGCCGAGCGTCTCGCCCGGGAGGAGTTCGGAGGGCGGCCGCTCGTTCGAGCTCGGCTGCGGGCCGCGATCGGCTTCGTCGAGCGTTTCGAGGGAAACGCTCGGAAGGCGGAGGGGCTCCTGCGCAAGGCGCGCCGCGGGCTCGAGCGCAACGCCGGGGAGTGGACCGAGATCCTGGCGGTCCACCGGGCGTTGGTGGGCATCCTGCGGGACGAGCACCGCCTGGAGGAGGCGGAGGAGGTGCTCGTGGCGAGCGTCGCCATGGCGGCCGAGGAGGGCGACGGCGCCGTGCCCCTCGAGCTGCGGGCCGACCTGGCGACCATCCTGCTCGCGCTAGGCGATCCCTGGCGGCTGGTGGAGTTCGAGGCGCGGCACGGTGACGTGCGGGCGATCCTGGAGCAGCACCTCGCGCGGCAGTCGGAACGCCTCGGGCCGCGCCACGTCGCCGTGTTGGAGACGCGCTACGCATTGGGATTGTGCGCTTCGGCCGAGGGCGACCACGAGCGGACGAGGGCCGAGCTGGAGCGCCTGCAAGTGGACCTGGCCGTGGCGGTCGACCCCGACCACCCCCTGGCGATCCTCGTCCAGAGCGCCTTGGCCGGTGCTGCGGCCCGCTCGGGCCGGCTGGCGGAGGCCAAGCTGCGCTACGCAGTCCTCGACGACCGCCAGGTGCGCCTCGCCGCCGCGGGGAAGCCGCACGCGCGGCGGTGGTTCGAGGAGCGGGCCTGGGTGGCCCTGCACCTGGGCGAGTTGGAGGAGGCGGAGGCCCTCTTCGCGCGGCTCGCGGCCTCCTCGCCGGGCGACGGCCTCTGGAGATCGGATCGCGGTCGGGCGCGCCTGCTCGAGCGGCGCGGCGACCTGGAGGGGGCGGGCGAGCTGATCGCCGAGGTTTGCGCCGCGGTCCCCGCCGGCGCCCCCGAGCGGGAGGTGTGCGAGCTCGATCGGGCGGAGACCTTCCTCATGCGCGGCCGGTCGCGGGAGGCGGTGGACCTGCTCGAAGACCTCCTGCAACGAGCGCCCCGCGCGGACCACCCCGCCACGGCGGAGCTGCGCGGGCTCCTCTCCGAGGCGCTGGCGCTCGCGGGCGAGGGGGAGCGGGCGCTCTCGGAGCAGCACGCCCTGGTCGAGTGCCTGCGGGCCGATGTCGGCCCCCACGCTCCGCGCACGGTCGAGGCCCTCGGGCGCCTGGTTCTCCTCGCGCGGGGGACGGAGAGAGAGGAGGAGGTGGACGCGCAGGTGGCCGAGGCCCTGGGGACCCTGGATCCCGGTGCCCTGGGCCTGGTGCTGCGCCTGCGGGCGGCGCAGGCGAGGGGGGATCGCGCCGCGGTCGAGGAGCTGGTCCAGCGGGCGCGTAGGTCCGCCCCCAGCCACGGCCGGCTCCTCCACGGCGAGATGCTCCCCCTGCGCTTCGCCCTGGCTGAGCACGACCTCGAGCGGGGCGAGCGCGAGCGGGCGACGGCCTGGCTGCGCCGCGTGCGCCTGGGGATCCCCCTGGCCTGGAGGACGACGGCCTACCGCGTGCGCGCCATGGCGCACGAGCTGGGGCAGTGACCCCGACTCGGCCTCGGCGCGCGCACGCTCACTCCTTCTCGGCGTCCCCCAAGGCGCGCAGGGCCTCCTCGCTGGCCGCCGCCTCCGCCTCCAGGCCCAGGCGGCGCTCGAGGTGTCCCCGGGCGCGCAACAGGTCCCGCTGGGCCTCGGTGTCCCCGTAGCGCCGCGCGAGCTCCACACCGGCGGAGGCCGCGATCCGCGCCCGGCCCCAGCGCTCGGCGGTCTGCAGCAGCACGACCATGCGCCGGAGCACGCCGAGCTCGCTCCCGCCCAGGCCGAGGTCGTGGTAGAGCAGGCGCGCCGTCCCCAGGGCGGCCAGGGCGTGGTCGGTCAGCCCCGCGCTCTGCAAGGCGCGCCCTTCCGCCGCGTAGCCCATCGCCGTTCCCCACCAGTCGCCCAGGGGCGCGGCGCGGTCGCGGGTCTCGCGGGCGGCGATCAAGGCCGTCTCGAACTCGCCCTTCTCGAGCTCTTCGAGGGCGCGGGCGTAGAGGGCCTGGCCGGCCCGGAAGTTGCGCTTGTCGAGGTCGCTCCAGCCTGCGAAGCTCGCCGCGTAGTCCGCCAGGATCGGGTGCCCCGAGGCCCTGGAGGCGGCGCGCGCCGCGAAGAGGGCGCGCTCGTGGAGGTGGGCGATGCGCTCGACGGGCGGGTCTTCGGTCGCCTCCTCCCACAGGGCCAGGCCGCCCTCCAGGTCCGCATCGATGGTCACCAGCGCCAGGCCGGGATGCTCCCTCCACAGGGCCTCCAGGCCGGCGTCGTCGCGGGCGTCGGCGAGGCGGCGGTAGGCCGTTGCGACCTGTTCGCGGCGGGAGTCCTGGGCGGGGGGCGGCGCGGCGCTCGCCGCGGCGGCGAGGAGGGGGGCGAGGAGGATCATGGGCGTCGGGCTCCGTTCGATAGGGCTGTGGGGGATCCCCGCGCGGCGTGGTCGCGGGGCCGCCAGAGCGTACACTGCGCCCATGGCCGATGGCGGGGAGAGTCTGGTCGGAGACCTCGTCGACTGGATCGAGATCCCGTCCGTGACCGGCGAGGAGGGCGACTACGGCGACGCCCTCGCCCGACGCCTCGCCGCCGCGGGCTTCGCCGTCGAGCGCCAGGAGGTGCAGCCCGGCCGCTGCAACCTGCTCGCCCGGGCGGGGGTGCCGCGCCTGGTGTTCTGCACCCACCTGGACACGGTGCCGCCCTTCTTCGGATCGCGGCTGGACGCCGACTTCGTCCACGGACGGGGCTCCTGCGACGCCAAGGGCCAGGCGGCGGTCATGCTCGAGGCGGGCCGGCGGCTGCTGGCGGAGGGGGAGGAGCGCATCGGCTTCCTGTTCACCGTCGGCGAGGAGGTGGACTCGATCGGAGCGGCCCACGCCGACGCCGCGCTCGCAGAACCCTGGGCGCCGCGCTGGGTCGTGATCGGGGAGCCGACCGACAACCGCTTCGTGCGGGGACACAAGGGCATCTACGCGGCCACCCTGCGCGCCCGCGGCGTGGCCGGGCACAGCTCCCAGGACTGCGGACCCTCCGCCGTGCACGAGCTCGTGCGCTGCACCCACGGGCTGCTCGGGGAGAGCTGGGGCGAGCACCCCGTCTTCGGACGCGGCACCCTCAACCTCGGCGAGATCACCGGAGGCGTCGCGCCCAACGTCGTCGCCGAGAGCGCGAGCGCGAAGCTGCTCGTGCGGACCGTCGAGGAGCCCGAGCGGATCGCCGCGCGCATCAACCGACACCTCGGCGAGCAAGTGACCCTCGACGACGGCGGTTACGCGGCCTACGCGCCCGTGGAGTTCCACGTGCCCGACGGCGCCCAGGGCGATGTGGTCGCCTTCGGCACCGACGCTCCGCACATGCCCCGCTGGGGGACGCCGCTCCTGTTCGGCCCGGGCTCGATCCGTGACGCGCACACCGCCCACGAGAAGGTCTCGCGTCGCGAGCTCGAGGAGTCGGTCGCCCAGCACGTGCGCGTGGCGCGCGAGCTCCTGGCCCATGGGTGAAGGCGCGAAGCTCCGGGGCGAGGCCCTGCTCGACGCCCTCGAGAGGGGCGAGGTGCGCGTCGCCACGCCCGACGGTGACGGCGGTTGGACGGTCCACGCCTGGATCAAGCGCGCGATCCTCGAGCTGTTCCGCGAGAGCGACATCGCCGGCATGGGCCTGGAAACCGAGTGGAGCGGGTCTGGCGCGGCCCCCTTTCGCGACAAGAGCACCCTGGGGGTGCGGCGCTTCAGCGAGGCCGACGGCGTGCGCCTCGTCCCCGGAGGCTCGGCCGTCCGGCGCGGTGCCCACCTCGGCCGGGGCGTCGTCTGCATGCCGCCCATGTACGTCAACGTCGGCGCCTTCGTCGGCGAGGGGACCATGATCGACAGCCACGCCCTGATCGGCTCCTGCGCTCAGGTCGGCTCGGGCGTGCACGTCTCGGCGGCGGCCCAGATCGGCGGTGTCCTCGAACCTCCCACGGCCCGCCCCGTGATCGTGGAGGACGGCGCCTTCGTGGGCGGGAACGTCGGCCTCTACGAAGGCGTGCGCGTCGGACGCGAGGCCGTGATCGCCGCGGGCGTCGTGCTCTCGGCCACGACCCCGGTGTTCGACCTCGTCGAGGAGCGCACCCTGCGCGGGACGCGCGAGCGCCCCCTGACCATCCCGCCGCGCTCGGTCGTCGTGCCGGGCACACGGCCCTCGCGCGGCGAGTGGGCCGAGCGCGAGGGGCTCCAACAGGCCTGCGGCCTGCTCGTGAAGCGGCGCGACGCGGGCACCGACGCCGCCACGGCCCTCGAGGGCGCCTTGCGTTGCTAGTCGGGCGTCGCGTGCAGGCTGCCGCCGGAGCGCGCCAGCTCGGTCAGGATCGCCGCGGGCTCGAAGCGCGCCGCGCCCCCGGGGCGGGAACCGACGCGCCCAGCCGTGCGCTCTAGGCGGGCGACGATTTCGCGCACGCCGATCGTGTCCGCCCAGCGCAGGAGGCCGCCGCGGAAGGGGGGGAAGCCCATGCCGAAGATGGTCGCCAGGTCGAGCTCCGCCGCGCTCGCGCAGACGCCCTCCTCGAGGGCGCGCGCGCCCTCGTTCAGCATCGCCAGCATCATCTGCTCGGTGACCTGCTCGTCGGAGAGTTGGGCGCCGTCGCCCGTCGTGGGCGGGGCGTGGGTGGCCAGCACCGGCGAGATCGAGCGCCGCGCCTTGCGGCCCTGGCCGCTGTGCACGTAGAAGCCGCGTCCGGTCTTCTTCCCCAGGTGTCCCTCGTCGAGGAGACCGCGGATCGACGTGCAGGGGGACATGCGCTCGCCGTAGGCCTCGTGGAGGGACAACGCGGCGTGGGCGGCGATGTCGAGCCCGACCTCGTCGAGCAGGGCCAACGGCCCCATCGGCATCCCGAAGGCCTCCGCCAGGCGGTCGATGCGCTCAGGGGCGACGCCGCAGTCGTACAGGCGCAGGGCCTCGTCCATGTAGGGGCCGAGGATGCGGTTGACCGCGAACCCGGCGACGTCCTTCACCACCACCGGCGTCTTGCCCAGGGCCACGGCCAGGGCGGCCACGCGCGCCACGGTCTCGTCGGTGGTCTCTGAGCCGCGCACGATCTCGACCAGGGGCATCTGGCGCACCGGGTTGAAGAAGTGCAGGCCGACGAAGCGTCCGGGGCCGGGGAGGCCGTCGAAGATCGCGTCCACCGACAGGGAGCTCGTGTTGGTGCACAGGATCGCGTCCGTCGAGAGGGACGCCGCCAGGGTGCCGAACAGCTCGCGCTTGACGTCGAGGCGCTCGGCGACGGCCTCGATCGCGATCTGGGCGCCGGCGAGGCTGGCGATGTCGCCGGTCGTGTCGAGGCGGTCGAGGGCAGAGTCGTGCTCGTTGGCCTGGATGCGCCGGCGGCGCTTGCGCTTGGCGAGGTCGGCGCGGTGGTCGAGCTGCGCGGCGTCGAGGGCCTCGGCGGAGATGTCGAACAGGCGCGTGGCGATCCGCTTGCCCGCCATGAGGCTCGCGATCGTCCCGCCCATGACGCCCGCACCCAGGACCGCCCCCCTGGAGAAGGGCTCGGGGCGGCCGCCGTCGGGGAGCACGGCGAGCTTCTTGGCGCCCTCCATCAGCTTGAAGATCCCGATCAGGTTGTCGCAGACCGAGCTGGTCGCGAGCACCGCAGCGCGGCGCGCCTCCTGCACGAAGCCGACCTGGAGGGGCGTGAGGGGAGCACGGCAGACGAGCTCGGCCACGTCCAGCGCCGCGGGATAGCGCCCCTTGGTCTGGGCCATGACCGTCTTGCGCGTCATGGCGTAGATCGCGGCCAGGGCCAGGGGGTTGCGGTCCACGAGGATTCCGCCCACGAGCCCGCGCCCGCGACGCGGGCAGCTCGCACGCCCCAGCGCCACGTCGGCCGCCGCCCGCAGGAGGTACTCCGGCGGCGTCAGGCGGTCGACGAAGCCCTTCTTGTAGGCCGGGCGCGCGGGGAGCAGGGTTCCCTTGAGGATCGCGTCGAGGGCCGTGGTCACGCCGACGCGCCGCGGCAGTCGCTGGCTCCCGCCCCAGGCGGGGAGGATCCCCAGCTTCGTCTCGGGCAGGCCGATGCGGCTCTTCTTGTCGTCGGCCAGGATGATCCGGTCGCAGGCGAGGGAGAGCTCGAAGGCTCCGCCCGGGACCGGCCCGCCGACGGCGGCGACCGTGCGCACGCGCCGTCCGGCGCCGTTTTCCATGCCGTGCAGGCGCCCGAACAGGTCCTGGCCCAGGCGGATGAAGCGCTCGACCACGACCGGATCGTCGATGGCGCCGATGGCCTCGATGTCCGCGCCGAGGGCGAACTCCAGGGGAGCGCGTCCGGTGATCACCACGCCCCGTAGGGAGCGGTCGTCCTCCAGGCGCATGATCGCCAGGGCCAGATCCCGCATGAGGGGCAGGTCCAGGACCGCCAGCTTGCGGTGCGGGGGGTCGAGCACCAGCACCACCAGACCCGGCTCGGGCTGCTCGTATCGGACGCAGGTACCCGGCTCGGGGCAGTTGGGAGGCAGGGGCAGGCCCTCGAGCGCCTTCTCGTCGAAGCGGATCATCGGCCCGTCCTCTCCAGCACGACCGCGCCGCCCTGACCGCCGCCGATGCACAGGGTGGCGAGGCCTAGCTCGCAGTCGCTCTCCTCGAGCTCGGATGCCGTCGTCAACAGGATGCGCGCGCCGGTCGCGCCGACGGGGTGGCCGATGGCGATGGCGCCGCCGTTGGGGTTGGTGCGGGCCAAGTCGAGCTCGCCCAGCGCCGTGGAGCGCCCCAGATGACGCTCGGCGAATTCGGCGCTCTCGAAGGCCCGGGCGCAGGCCAGGACCTGGCAGGCGAAGGCCTCGTTGAGCTCGATCGTCCCAATGTCGTCCAGGGCGCAGCCGGCCCGGTCGAGGGCCTTGGCGGTCGCGAAGACCGGACCCAGGCCCATGCGCGCGGGGTCGAGCCCGGCCCAGGCCCAGGAGCGGATGCGCGCCAGGGGCGCGAGCCCGAGCTGCTCGGCGCGCTCCTCGGTCGTCACCAAGAGGGCCGTCGCCCCGTCGGTCACGCCGCAGGAGTTGCCGACGGTGACCGTTCCGTCGGGCTTGGTGAAGTAGGGCTTGAGCTTGCCGAGGGCTTCCACGGTCTGCTCGTCACGGATCGAGTCGTCCCGATCGAGGGAGCGTGCACCCTTCTTCGCGCCCAGGGGCAGGTGGGGGAGGATCTCGCGCTCGAAGCGGCCGCGCTCGCGCGCGTCCCGCGCCCGGTGGTGACTCTCGCAGGCGAAGGTGTCCGCTTCCTCGCGGCTGATGGCGAAGTCGCGCGCCAACAGCTCCGCCGTGTTGCCCATGATCATGCCCGAGATGGGGTCGGTCAGCCCCTCCATGAGCGCCACGCGCGGCATCAGGAAGCTGGGCCGGAACGACAGCCAGGCCGCGGCCGACTGCAGGGGCGAGCGGGCGGTGAAGGCGCGCTCGAACAGGCCGGTCATCTGCGGGCCGAAGACGAGGGGGTAGCCGCTCATCACCTCGACTCCCATGCACAGGTAGGTGTCGCCCTCGCCGGCCAGGATCGAGGCGCAGGCCGTGGTCACCGCCTCCATGCCGCTGGCGCAGTTGCGGGCCACCGTGCGCGCTCCGATGTGCTCGGGGACGCCCGCCCGCAGGGCGATCACGCGGCTGACGTTGGCCTGGGTCTGGGGCGGGCCGGCGCAGCCGGTGATGACCTCGTCGAGCTCACCGGGGTCGAGGTGCGCGCGGTTGAGCAGTTCGCGCGCCAGGCGCGAGGCGAGGTGGCCGGGGTCCTCCTTCTTGAAGAACCCGCCCGAGCGCGCCTGCGGCGTGCGCAGGCCGGCGGCGAGGACGATGGAGCGGCTGGGGCCGTCCTTGGAGAGCTGGATCATGGTCGCGGGGGTTCGTGGCGGGCCGGCGGCGCGGCGGGCGGAGTGTACCCCCTGCTCCGGCCGGCGGGGCACGTCGTTCCGACCCTCGAAACGGAGATTCCACCTGCACAAGGAGCTCGGCGGTCGTGGACACGGCCGGACCGAGAGCCTCCAATACGCCGAAGTCCCCAGGACCATGACAGACATCCGATCCGAACCCGCCGACGGCGCCCCGAACGCGCGCCTGCTCTCCGAGTCCGACGGCGGCCCGCGCCGCACGGTGTTGATCCTGGGTGGAGGGGGGATGCGCGGGATGGCCCACGTGGGCGTGCTGCGCGCGCTGAAGACCCTCGGGATCCGCTACGACGTCGTGATCGGCACCAGCATCGGCTCGTTGATCGGCGTCGCCGCGGCGGCCGGTCTCTCGGTCGAGGAGATCGAGGAGCACGTGGCCAACTTCCAGAAGGAGGACTACTTCCGCCTCAACTTCGTCAAGCTCCTGATGAAGGGGGCCCGCGCCCCGAGCATGTATCAGGGCGATCGATTCCGCGAGCGCGTGCGCGAGACCCTGCCCGTGGACTCCTTCGGAGAGCTGCGGATGCCCTTCTTCTGCAACGCGGTGCGCCTGGAGACCGGCGGCAGCGTCTTCTTCGGGACGCCGGGGTTCGAGGACGTCGCTCTCACCGACGCGGTCTACGCCTCCTGCGCCCTGCCCGGGGTCTTCGAGCCCCTCGAGCACGACGGCTTCAACTACATGGACGGAGGCATCGTCGACGCGGTGCCCCTGCGCTTCGCGAAGACCCTGCAGCCCGACCTGATCATCGCCGTCGACCTGACGGTCAAGGCGACCTTCAAGACGCCCAACTACAAGCGGCGCGTGTTGAGCACCCTCTATCGCTCGTTCGAGATCGTCGAGGAGGTGCTCGTCGAGCACTCGCTCCACATGCAGGTCGACTACAAGACGGTCCTGATCCAACCCAAGGTCGGTCACCTCGCGCGCCTGGACTTCGACGGGCTGCCGGAGGTCGTGCGGCGCGGTGAGGAGGAGGCCTTGCGCGTGCTGACCTCGCACGCGGCGACGCGGGACCTCGTGGGGGAGGAGATCATCGACGGGCTCTGCTGCCCCGTGAACCCGCGCGACTACGTCAGCGTGCGCGTCGACCCGGCCCGCTGCATCGGCTGCGGGATGTGCGAGATGATCTGCGAGACCGACGCCTTCTGGGCCCGCGGGGAGAAGGCCACCGTGCGCAAGCTCTCCAACTACGAGTGCACGCGCGACCACGCCTGCGCCCGCAACTGCCCGACCGACGCGATCAGCCTCGGGAATCTCTAGTCACTCGTGGACCGTCCCCCCGGTGCCGCCGACTCCGCCAGGGCGGGAGGCGAGGGTGGACGGAGGATGGCCCCGGCCTCGGGGCGGCCGAACCCCGAGCGTGGCGGCCGCGCCGAGCTCGATCGCGGCCCCGAGCTCTGCCCCCTCGACGCCGGAGGGCTGCTCGACGCGAGCTTCGAGATCCTGCGCGCCCACTTCCTCGCCTGCGCGGGAACCTGCGCACTCCTGTGGCTCCCCGTGCGGGCCCTGCAGCCGTACCTCGGTGCCCACACGCTCATCAGCCCCGAAGCCATCGAGTGGGACCGGGTCATGCTGTTCCTGGTGAGCTCGAGCCTGCTGCCGGTGGTGATCCAGACCGTCGGCGCCGGCCTGGTGACGACCCTGGTCCACGGCCACATGGTGGGGCGCTCCGTCGGCGTCGCCGAGGCGCTCGCCGTCGCCGGCCGCAAGGGCGCCGCCCTGTGCCTGGTTGCGCTGGCGGCCGGGGTCATCGTGGCCACCGGCACGGGGACGCTGGGCGTCATGGGCTTCTTCTGCCCTCCCCTGTTCCTCGGCGCCGGAGCGTTCCTGCTCGTGGCGACCTGGCGCCTGTGGCTGGCGCCGGCGGTCCTGATCCTGGAGCCCTCGATCGGGGCGGCCCGCTACCAGGATCGGCGCGCCCGGAGCCCCGTCGGCCGCGGCGGCCAGTGGATCGCCGCCACCCTCGAGGACGTCATCGCGAGCTTCGGCCGCAGCATCCGCCTGACCGCGGGGACCTTCTGGCGCTGGCTGGGGGTGTGGGTGATGCTGGCGGTCATCGTCTCGTTCTTCCAGGCGCCCACGGCGCTCACCGACCAGCCCGAGCTGCGCCGCTGGCTCCTCGATCAAATGGCCGTCCCCACCGGGTTGTTCGACCTCGTCCACGTCCTCTCGACCTCCCTCTTCCTCGGGGTCGTCACCGCCTTCAGCGCGATCGTGATCACGGTCTTCTATCTCGACGCGCGCATCCGCCGCGAGGGCCTCGACCTCGCCATGCGCCTCGAGCGCCTGCGCCTGCGCGCGGCGGCGGGGAGGGGAGCCTCGTGAGCGTCCACCGGGCGGTGTTCCAGGGCGCCGAACCCGAGCGCGTGCACGCCCTGGTGCGCGAGATCCTCGCGGGCGAGGCCTACGCCCGGGAGCGAGAGCGCTCGACGTGGCTGGCCGACTTGGTGGAGTGGCTGGGCGACCTCTTCGACTGGCAGCCCTCCCCCGGGAGCGTCTCGCTCGCCATGGACGCGGTCCGCATCGCCCTCGGCGTCGCCGGTGCGGCGGCGGGAGTCTGGCTGTTCGTGCTTCTGGGCCGCCACCTGCGAGAGCGGTGGGAGCGGACCGGAACGCAAGGCACCGGCGCGGCCCTCGACCGGCGCGTCGCGAAGCTGCGTGCGGCGGCGGCCGCCGCACAGGGGCGCGGCGACCGCATCGAGGCCTTGCGCCTGTACTTCTTCGCCCTCGTGGTCGGTCTCGGCGAACGCGGCGAGCTGCGCTATCGCGAGTCGTGGACGCCGCGCGAGCTGCTCGCCCGCGGCGAGCTGCGTCCCGCCGTCCACGCCGCCCTCACTCCGCTGATGGCCGACCTCGACGCCCACAGCTTCGGGCGCCGGCCGGCGGGAGAGGACGACGTGCGGCGCTACGCCGAGCTCTGTTCGCGCTTGTTGGGGCCCGTGGGGGAGGAGGAGTCGCCATGAGCGTCGGGTCCGCCTTGCGGCGCATGGCCGTCGTCGCCCTGCTCGCGCTGTCGGCCTTCGGGCTCCTCGTCGGGCAGCTCGCCGGAGGCGAGCACCTCCCCGAGAGCGTCGTCTCCCCCGCGCCCGGCGGTCGCCGTGCCCTCTTCGAGCTCCTCGGCGAGCTCGGCCTGCGACCGGCGGTCTGGCGCCGAGCCCCCTCCGCCCTGCCCGAGGGGCGCGGCCTGGTCTGGGCCGCGGCCGCGCCGGAGCCGGGGACCCCAGGGGACGAGGAGGACGCCGGCGGGTCGAACACGGCCGATCCGCGCCACCCGCTCCACTACGCGCGCTTCGTGGAGGAGGGCGGGACCCTGGTCCTGCCCGCGGCGGAGCACGGCTTCCTGGAGGAGGTCCTCGCCGAGCCCCTCCCCGACATCGAGTGCACCGCTCTCGACGGCGAGGAACCCTCGTGGCTCACGGTTCGCGGCGAGCGCCTTCGAGTGCGCTCGCCCTGGCGCCTGGAGGTCGCTGACGGCACCACGAACGAGCGCGTCGCCGTCGAGTGCGCCGACGAGCAGGGGCGGGCCCACGCGGTCGCCGTCGGCGTGGGGCGCGGCCGGCTGGTCCTGCTGGCCGACGACGCCTTCCTCGACAACGAGGCCATCGGTGAGCTCGACCACGCCCTGTGGGCCGTGCGCCTGGCCGAGGGGCTCGGAGCGGGGGATCCCGTCCTGTTCGACGAGTACGCCCTCGGCGCGTGGGCCCCGCCCGGCCGCCTGGCCCTCGCCCTGGGACCGCGAGCGCGCGCGGTGACCCTGCACGTGCTCGTCTGGCTCGCCCTGGCCCTGTGGGCGTCCGCCTGGAGCCGCGAGTTTCCCCGGGACCCGCGCCACTCGCCGCGCCACTCGCCCCTGGCCCGAGCTCGCTCGCAAGCGCGGCTGTTCGAGCGCGCGGGACGCTACGACCTCCTGGCGGAGCGCCTGCACACCGGGGTGCTCGAGGCCGCGGCACGGCGCGCCGGCCTGGCGCCTTCGGCGGGAGGTGACCGATCCCTCCTCGACGCCGTGGCGGCGCGCCTGGAGGCCCGGGGACTGCGGATACCTCCCGCGGCCCGCACCGACCCGCGCACGGTGCGGACCGAGCGGGAGCTGGAACGACTGGCGAGCGGCCTCGATCATCTCGAGGCCGCCTTGGAAGACGATGTGGCCGGCGGCCGCCGCGCGGCCCGAGAACGAGGAGTGGCGTGATGGACGAGACGGGACGGACACGGATCGACGACCAGGTCGCCCTGGCGCGCGGGATCTCGACCGAGGTCGCACGGGCGGTCGTGGGGATGGAGGAGGAGCTCGCCCACTGCCTGATGGCGGTCGCGGCCGGCGGACACGTGCTGCTGGAAGGGCCGCCGGGGGTGGCGAAGACCCTCCTGGTGCGCTCCCTCGCCGCCGCCCTCGGCGGCACCTACGGGCGCATCCAGTTCACGCCCGACCTGATGCCCGCCGACGTGACCGGCACGAGCGTGTTCCGCGCCGACGAGGGCACATTCCGCTTCCAGCCCGGCCCGGTCTTCGCCCACGTGCTGTTGTGCGACGAGGTCAACCGAGCTCCCGCCAAGACCCAGGCGGCCCTGCTCGAGGCCATGCAGGAGGGCTCGGTGACCGTCGACGGCGAGCGCCACGACCTGCCGGCGCCGAACACGGTCTTCGCCACCATGAACCCCCTCGAGCACGAGGGCACCTACCCGCTGCCCGAGGCGCAGCTCGACCGCTTCCTGTTCAAGGTGCTGGTGGCCTACCCCGAGGAAGCCGTCGAGGCGCGCCTGTTGGAGACCGTCCACGACCGTCCCCCTTGCGCGTCGCCAGGGGAGCTGGGGGTGGACTCTGTCTGCGACCCCGCCCGCGTGGAGGAGCTCCGAGCCGCCGTGCGAGCCGTCGAGGTGCGCGAGGACCTGCCGGCGTACGTGGTGCGCCTGCTGCGCGCCACGCGCGAGGACCCTTCCCTGCTCCTGGGCGCGAGCCCGCGGGCGGGGGTGATGCTGCTCGCGGCCGCCAAGGCCTGCGCGGCCCTGGGGGGGCGGGACTTCGTCACTCCCGACGACCTCAAGCGCGTGGCCCTGCCGGCCCTGCGCCACCGCGTGCTCCTCGATCCCGCCGAGGAGATCGAGGGCGGTACGACCGACGACGTCCTCGCGCGCATCCTCGACACCTTGGAGGTGCCGCGCTGATCCCCACGCGCCGGCTCCTGTACGCGGCGGGCGTCCTCCTCGCCTGGGCGCTCATGGTCGTGGTGTTCGACCTCCCGCGGCCGTTCGTCTGGATCGCGGATGTGGCCCTGGTCGCGGCCTGCCTCGTCGATCTCGTCCTGACGCCTCCACCGGCGCGGCTGGGCCTCGTCAGGTTCGTCGACGAGCGCGTCGGCCTCGGCGTGGAGTTCGAGCGCCGGGTCGTCGTCGAGCCCGGCCGCGCGGCGGGCCTGCAGCTGGAGCTGCGCGAGGAGTTCGCCGCCCCCTTCGAGGTGTGCGGCCGCGAGGGCGGTGGGGAGGAGCTCGTTGCGCCCGCGGCCGGCGACCCCACCGGCGGTCCTGACCGCCTGCGCCTGCCGAGCACGGGGACTGCGGTCCTGCGCCGCCGTTATCGCAGCCTCGGCCGCGGGGTGCAGGAGCTCGGGGACCTGCGCCTGCGGCTGCGCGGCCCCCTGGGCCTCGTCGAGCGTCAGGCCCGCCTGCTCGGTACCCAGCGGATCGCCGTCGAGCCCGCCCTGCTCGGACTGCGCCGCACCCTGCGCCTGGCCGCCTCGGAGCGCTGGATCGATCTGGGCGTGCGCCGCCTGCAACGGCGGGGTGGCCAGACGGAGTTCGAGTCCCTGCGCGACTACGTGCGTGGGGACGACCCGCGCCTGGTTGACTGGAAGGCCTTCGCGCGCCACGGGCGCCCCATCGTTCGCGAGCTGCGCGTGGAGCGCGGTCAGGAACTGATCGTGCTGGTGGACGTCGGCCGGCGCATGGGGGCGACGGGCGCAGAGGACGAGCTCGCCGGTTGGAGCAAGCTCGACCACGCATTGGACGCCGGCCTGGAGCTGGCGGCCGTGGCCCTGGAGGCCGGCGACCGCGTCGGGATGGCCGCCTTCGACGACCGCTTGCGGGCCTTCGTCGCCCCCTCCCGGGGACGCCGCCAGCTCGGGCGCCTGCGCGAGGCGCTCTTCGACCTGCAGCCGACCCGCCGCGAGACCGACCTGACCCGTGTCCTGCGCGAGCTTTCCCTTCGGCACCGGCGGCGGGCCGTCTTGGCGATCCTCTCCGACCTGGCCGATCCGCTCTCCCTGGCGCGTCAGCGCAGGGCCTTGCGCGCCGGTTCGCGCCACCACGCGATCGTGCTCGCCACCCTCGACGATCCTTCCATCCGCCGCGCTGCTTCGCGCGGCGGCGGTGCGTCCGCCGCCCTGCGCGCCGCAGCCCTCGACCTGTGCGCCGAGCGCTCGCGCGGCCTGCGCGACCTGCGGCGTACGGGTGCGCGCGTCCTCGACAGCCTTCCGGCCGACGCCGCCGGCCCTCTGCTAGGTGCCTGGCTGGACGAGCGCCGCGGCGCAAGCCGGTGATTCCCCCCACGGCGGGTCCTGCTGTCGTTCGCCAGGCGGGCCGTCTGTCCGCGCTCCCGGTAGAAAAAGCCGCTTCTCCCGTAACGTCTGTACGAGGCTGCTCACTTTGGTAGGAGGCTGCTCACTTTGGTAGGCTGAGGTGATGAGGGAGTGCACCAGCTCGCGACTTGGCCAGCTCGCGACTTGGGAGAGCTCGCAGGACATGATGAGCGGGATCCGCGACGGGGAAGGGCGCAAACTGGGGGCCTGCTTCGTGGAGGCCCGGACCCACTGTCCACGTCACCTACGGGAGGCGATCGACCCTGCCTGTGCGTGGTCGGCACCCGTGATGAGGGGAGCGGCATGAGCACTCTCGGCAGGGTCTTGGGGGCCGCCGGCATCGTCCTGGGATGGTGCGCCGGAGTGGGAGCCCACGGCTGGTTGGAGGGTGGGAAAGAGAGCGATGTGCTGGTGAGGCCGAAGGGGCGGACGCAGCTCGCCCCCAAGGAGGACTCCCGGTTCCAACGTCCCCACGCGGCCGACGTGCCCGCTACGCCCGAGGGCGTGGACCTGAACACGGGAGACTCCTCCACACACCGGTTCGTGTCGGGGAACTACTGGTACGAGGTCCACAAAGACGAGTTCCCCGAGTTCTTCGCCATCAGCTAGCCCGCAAACCTCGCGGGCCGGTCTCCCCGCGGCTTGCCCGTGGGGAGACCAGTTCGCGGGCGGCGCTTCCCGCGATCAGAACCAGCTGATCTCGAAGCCGTTGGTGAGGTTGAAGCCGCTGCCGCAGGGACTTCCGGAGGGGTTGCGGTACCAGTACTGGTAGGTGCGTGTGTCGCCCGGTGAGACCGCGCCGTCCTGGGAGATCGACGGATCACCGGTCTGGGGATAGGCGACCGTTCCCGAGGCGTCGGGAACCACGACGTGGATGCGGATGACGCTGCCGCCCGCGCAGCGCAGGCCGTCGCCGAAGGGCACTCCATCGCCGCCGTTGAGGGCCACCGTGCCCTGGAACAGCAGGGCGGGCTGGGACGCCAGCAGGTTGGCACCGCGCAGGACCACGCTGTCGGAGACCGTGTCCGGCACGCCCTCGCCGTAGAGGAGCGCGCCCGCCCCCGTGGAGTTGGCGCAGCCGCCGGCCCCCCCGGGGTCGTCGTTGCTGCACGGGCAGGGGGCGCCGCCGCCGTCACCGAGACAGAAAGGAACGCCTGTGGGCAGGGGGTAGTCGTCGGGGTCTGCCGGATCGCTGCCGTAGTCGAGCTCGTCGCGGTCGTAATGGCCGTCCTCGTCGCGGTCGACGCCCATGCGAGTCTCGCTCCCACCGGGCACGAGCGTGAAGGTGAGCTCGCTGCCGGGAGCGGCGAGGTCCAGGACCGCGTTCGCCCACAGCAACTGGTCCGCCCGGTCGGTCTGGAACAGGCCCAGGCCGAGGTGCGTCGCGCCGCGCTGCTCGCCGGAAACGACGCCCTTGACGACGAGACCCACCCGCGGGTGCTCGGAGAGGTCGATCATCTCGTCGATCAGAGCAAGCTGGGCCGGGTCGGCCGATGCCGCGTCCACCAGGGTCGTCTGCAGACCGACGGCGGCGTGGGCGTCCTTGCTCGCGGTGCCGGGGGGCTCGAGGAGGTCGGTGGGAGAGCCCTCGGGCAGGTCCGACCCCGCGAAGCTCAGCATGAACGCGGTCAGGTCGGCGATGTCCTGAACGCTCCCTACCGTGAAGGCCGGCTCGGCGACGAAGCGCGCGATCGAGTCGACGCTGCCGTCGGCGATGAACCCGAACCCCGACGTGTTCATTTGCTGGGTGAACTCCATCCCGACCTTGTCGTAGAGGTTCCGCAGGTGGGGGATCTTCATCGAGATGTTCGTGACGCCGTCCTGGGAGACGAGCGCGTGGTGACGCTCGCCAAGGGGACCGGGCGGGATCTCGACGTAGGTGGCGCCCACCAAGGTGTAGTCGGCTCCCATGCCCGTGGGCAGGGTGTGGCAGGTCACGCAGGCGAGGACCCCGGCGTCCAGGGCGTTGGGCGGCCGGTAGAGCGCCACGCCTCGCACCGCGTCACCGTTGGGCAGGGGCAGCCCGGCCGGGCCGAAGCGTCCCGGCGTGTAGTGGCCGGCGAGGTCCATGTCGTCGGGCAGGCTGTTGTCGCGGTTGCGGAACGGGTTCGGCGGGAAGTGGATCGTGGCCAGGAAGTCCTCGAACTCCCCGAACTCCGGCCCGGTCAGGGTCGTGTCGTCACCTTGCAGGCCGGTGAACGCCCCGGCGAACTCCTCCAGGCCGTCCTTGTCCCCGCGCCAGTGCAGCGGCTCCTTGCCGATGATGTCCTGCAGGGTCTGGGTCGTCATCGGACCCTTCATCGGGTGCCAGTCCTCGAAGCCCGTGTCCAGCCCAGGCAAGCCCATGCCCAGGTTCTGTCCCGCGACCGACTTCACGTCTCCGGCCGGGTTGCCCAGGTCCCAGCCCAGCCGGTCCATCCTTGCGTCCACGTGGCACGAGGCGCAGGCGACCTGCCCCAGGCCCGAGTTCTTGTGGGTGTCGTAGAGGTGCTTGCGCCCGATCCCGATTGCGGCGGGCGAGGGATCGTAGAAGGGGACCTGGGCCGTCTCGAGCTCGCTCACCGTGTCGACCACCGAGATCGACGAGGCGAACTTGTTCAACACGTACAGGCGTCCGGCGGCCGCGTCGAGTGCGAGGCCCGTGGGCCCCTCGCCGACCTCGATCGTCGGCGCGAGCCCCGCGCGGGCGCCGGCGCCGTCGATCACGATCAGGTTGTTGGAGCCCATGCCGGTGACGAAGGCGCGCTCCCCGGTCGGCGTCCACACGACCCCTCGCGGGTCCCCCAAGGCGAGGTCGCGTTCGGCCTGGGGCAGGGTCGGGACCGAGTAGTCCAGGTGGGCGTTGAGGTCGACGATCGCGTTCGCGCCCAGGCTGAAGGGGTCCACCAGGGCGGCGTGCACGCGCACGAAGGTGCCGGTCAGGTTCGGCTCGAAGCGGACCTCGTTGGTCGCCTCCGTCCCGACCACCGTGACCTCACCGCTGACGGGGTGGACGGCGAGCGCCATGCAGATGTTCATCAAGCGATCGGCGTAGGACACCGACAGGCTCGCGACGTCGATCACCGCGACGTCGTGGTCGTAGAGGTCCCAGCCCACCGGGCGGCCGGAGGTGGCCGCCAGGGACCCGGAGACGGCCTGGGTCCAGTCGCCCCCGCTGTCGTCCATCCACTGGCCCGCGTCGTCCTTGCGCACGATCAGGCTCACCCGAGGGGGGGCAGGGTTGGCGGGATTCTGCGGCGGTGAGAAGCCCCCGCCGGCATTCGGCGGCGGGTTCTGCCCGCCGTGGGGGCCGAGGGGCTCGTTGACGACGTTGGGCGGAAAGGCCAGGGTGTTCCCACCGTCGATCCCGCCGCCGAGGACCGTCGTTGCGTTGCCCGAGTCGAAGACCGCCACGTAGACGCGCTGGCCGTCGGGGCTGACCGCCATCGCCCGGGGGTCCTCGCCGAGGATGTCGATCGAGGCCGGCGGGATCGACAGGTCGGAGGGGTCGAAGACCAGCACGCTGTTGGCCTGGGAGCAGGTGACGAAGGCGCGCTCGGGCGTGCCGGCGAAGACCACGTCGCAGGGTTCGTCCGCTGTGTCGATCGTCGCGACGACGTTGCCCAAGGCGAGGTCCACCACGCTCACGCTGTCGGAGACGTGGTTGACGACCCAGACCTCCGTCGCCGTCCGGAAGCGCACGGACACCGGGTCGAGGCCGACGGGGACCTCGAGGTTC
This sequence comes from Planctomycetota bacterium, assembly GCA_030746555.1. Taxonomy (GTDB): domain Bacteria; phylum Planctomycetota; class UBA1135; order UBA1135. Next base: position 25,113 of record JASLMK010000005.1, read on the forward strand.
AGGACGGGCGCCGGCCCGGTCGCGTCGAAGACCGCAAGTCGGTTGTCGGGCGTGTTCACCGCGCACAGCACCGAGCCGTCGCCGGAGAGCGCCAGAGGGGAGACGTGGGGGCTCTCGAAGTTGACGAACGAGTCCTGGGCTCCCGCGGCGCCGGAGAGCGCGGCGAGGGCCAGGGATACGAGAAGGGGGCGTCGTCCTCGGGTCATGGGGGTCGTCTCCATGGTGGTTGTGCGCTCGACGGCGGGCTGGGGAGGGGCCTGAGCGGGTGGTGGGTGATGGACTTCCCGGGATCTCGAACCAAGCTCCATGATGCGCTGCCGGGCGAGATCCGTCCACCCGCCCGCATACCCGACACCGGCGTCAGGCCGGTCTTGGGCCGTCGAGCGGTACCAGACGGGAGGCGGTGCCCGCGGCGGAGCGGCCGCCTCGCCCCCCCAGCAGCAGCCAGGCGAGGAATGCGCCCGCGCACGAGAGCGCCGTCGCAACGCGCACCCCCGTGGGAGCGTGGGGACTCACGAAGCCCTCGATCAGCCCGGCGATCGCCAGCAAGGGGAAGACCGGCGCCAGGATGCTCCAGGCGCGCGCGCTCTCCAGGCGCATGGCGTGGGCCCGGCTCCAGGGACCGGGGGCGATCCATGCCCGCACCAGGACGAGCCCCGCCAGCCCCGCCAGGACGATGGCCTGGATCTCCAGGGCGCCGTGACACCACAGGATCGAGGAGATCGCGCCGGCCTGGCCCCAGTGCGCCGCGACCGCCGTGTAGGCTCCGAGCATCAGGCCGTTGGAGACCAGCACGTAGAGGAACAGGGGCGGCACCAGCCCGGCGGCGAAGATCACGACCGCGACCCCCATGTTGTGGGCCATGATCCAACCCGCCGTCTGGGGAGATTCCCCGACGCCGAAGGTGAAGTTCCCGCGGAACGGCTCCCCCGCGGCCGTCGCCTCGAGCTGGGAGATCTCCTGGGCGATGGCCTCGGGCTGGAACAAGCTGAAGGCCAGGCCCAGGTCGGAGCGCACCGCGAACCACGCCAGGAGGGCCGGGCCGTACACCAGCCCGAAGGCGACGAGGGCCAGGCGCCACTCCGAGCGCAGGGCGCGAGGGGAGTCGACGAGCAGGAACCGCAAGGCGCGCGTCCACCGCCCAGAGGCGTTGCGGTCCAGGCCGGCGAACAGCAGGGAGTGAGCGCGACCGACGAGGCGCCGGGTGCGCTCGAGCGCCGCCGCGTCCTCTCCCGAGGTCTCCAGGCGCGAGAGCACCGAGGAGGCGAAGCGGTACAGGCGCGGGAGGTCCTCGAGCTCCTGGGGTTCCAGCCGCTTGGGCGACCTGCGCGTTCTGGGAGCGACCAGCTCCTCCAGGCGGCGCAGGTGGCCGCGCTCCTCGGGCGTCCATCTCACGAGGTCACCCTAGCCCGGATGATTCATGAACACGCACACCAGACTTCGCAACCGGCCGTCTTCGACGGCCTCTCGGCCCCTGGCGGCGCTTTTCGAGAACCTGGCTTCCTCGACGACCCGTTCAGGGTCGCCTGCGTCGCCAGAACCCG
>JASLMK010000006.1 GCA_030746555.1 Planctomycetota bacterium
GGGTTCTGGCGACGCAGGCGACCCTGAACGGGTCGTCGAGGAAGCCAGGTTCTCGAAAAGCGCCGCCAGGGGCCGAGAGGCCGTCGAAGACGGCCGGTTGCGAAGTCTGGTGTGCGTGTTCATGAATCATCCGGGCTAGGCCAGGAGCGCGCCGACGCGCTCGAGGTGCTCGACGGCGGCGTCGAGCCCCGCCCGGCGCGCGCGCCTGGGCCAGAGCGTGCGCTGGGCGGCGACCAGGCGCGCGAGCTCGTCCCGCAGGGAGCGCCGCACCGGGCCCGCGAGGGCAGAGAGGGGTGCGCCCGCCGGGGCGTCCAGGCGCGCGACGCCCAGGCGCGCGCCGAGGGCCGAGAGCTCCGCGGCCCAGCCCATCTCCTCCGCCAGGAGCCGCTCGGCCGCCGACGGCGCCTGCGCCGCGGTCGAGAGCTCGCCGGCCAGGGCCAGGGCTCCTTGCTCGCACGACACCAGCCCGTCGCGGTCGAGGGGGCCGATCAACTCGTGGGGCAGGGGCCGGTCCGCGAAGGCCAGGAGGTAGAAGAGGCTCGTGCCGTTGCGCGCACCGGCCCCGGCGGCGGCGTGGACCTCGGCCAGGTCCACGGCGATCCGGCCCAGGGGGGCGCGGGGTGCGTCGAAGGCGTGACGGTCGAGGAGCTCGGGCAGACCGGAGAGGGTCAGGCGCCCCCCGAGCTCGGGGTTCCAGGCGCAGGCGGCGCCCGCGAGCCAGCCCAGGTGGGAGGCCCAGGGTGCCTGCAGGTGGCCGCGGTCGCCCCAGTCAGTGATCAGGACCCCGCGCGCGCCGTGGCGCCGTCCCGCGTCCGATGCGCCCGCCAGGTTGGCGAGGGCGTTGCGGGCGCGGCCGGCGACGCTGTTCCAGCTGCTCGTTCCCGGACAGACCTGGAAGGGCAGGCCGGCGGCGACGAACGGTGGGAGTTGCTCCTCGAAGGGGTGGTCCGCCTCGTAGCCCCAGACCAGCGCCTCGCAGCCCGCCGGGATGCGGTCGATGCAGCCGGGCCCCTCCAGCACCACGTCTCCCCAGAACTGCACCCCGAATCCACGCTCCTCCGCCAGGTGCGCCACCGCGGCGAGGTGGTCGAGGTAGGGCGCGTGCGGGCCGCGCTCGGCGCAGGCCGCCGCCGAGCGTCCGCGGCCGATGTCGAAGGTCTCGTCGAGCCCGACGTTGAGGACGCGGCTGGAGAAACAGGGCAGGAGCTGGTCGTAGAGGTCGGCGAGCAGGGCGAGGACCTCCGGGTCGGCGGGGGCCAGGCTGAAGGGCTCGGGCTCGCGGCTGAAGGGATGCTCGACGCCCTCGGGGCACTCGGCCAGGTGGCGGTAGGCGGGATGGACCAGCCAGCGGTGCATGTGTCCCAGGCTCTGCTGGTTGGGCACGAGCTCGACGTGGCGCTCGCGGCAGTAGGCGTCGAGCTGGGTCAACTCGGCGGGAGTGAACGGCGAGGTGTGCTCCCAGACCGACTCGTGGCCGGCGTAGGCGAAGCTGGCCTCCATGTAGAGCTGGAGGCGGTTGAGCTTCCAGGAGGCGAGGCGCTCGACGATTTCGAGCAACGCCTCCATGGTCGGAACGCGCCCGCGGGCCACGTCCAGCATCGCTCCGCGTTCGGGGAAGGCGGGGGCGTCGGCCAGGTGCAGCTCGGCGACGGTGTCCTCGGCCTCGGGACGAGAGACCGCCACCCACTGGGCGAGGGTCGAGAGGCCGTGGGAGAGGCCCGCGTCCGAGCCGGCGTGCAGTCGGGCGCCGTCGAGGTCGATGTCCAGCTCGTAGGCCTCCCTCTCCAGGGAATCGTCGAGGCCCAGGTGCAGTCCGCCCGCGGCGGCGGCGCGCAGGGCGACGCCGCGCGGAGCCAGGGCGCGCTCCAGGCGCTGGAGGGCGGGCCCCAGGATCGCGCCCGGAGGGTGGACGACCCCGAGCGCGGCGGGAAGGCGCCAGAGCCCGGACCCACCCTCGGCCCGGACGGGAGAGGGGGCGAGCAGGCGCAGGGGATCGGCGGCGCGTTCCACGCGGCGATTCTCCGGGGCCGGGGGGCGGCACCACAAGCCGCGCCCGCGAAAGGGCGCCGGAGCGCGCCCTCCCTGCGCAGCGCAAGGACCCCGCTTGACCGTGCCGCCCGGGGGGGCGAGGCTCTCGGGGATGAGCGATCGGTCGTGGAACCCGGAGCGGGTCTAGGCGTGGACCCCGCCCGATTGCGCGACGTGCTGCTCGTGGAGGCCGTCGAGGCGCTCGACCAGGACGGGGGCCTGATCGGCCCCGCCGAGCGCGAGGACGCCGACCGTCGGGCGCGCGCCGTGCTCGATGGCGCGGCCGGCCCCGAGGAGGGGGCGCCCCTGCGTTTTGTCGAGGAGCGCGCGCGCGTGCTGCGCGAAGGGCTGGTGCGCGCGCGCCCCGAGCTGGCCCGCCTCCTGCGCTGGGCTGCCGCCCCCTCGCCTCCCTCGGCCGCCGTCTTCCTCCTCGCCGTCCTGGCGGGCCTGGGAGCGGATCGCCTCGAGGGTTCCCAGCGCCTGAACCTGCTCTCCTTCTCCCTCCTGACCATCCTGGCCTGGAACCTCGTCGGCTACCCGGTGCGGGCCCTGGCGTCCCTCGCCCGGCGCGCGGGCTGGCTGCGCCCCCGCCCCTGGGGCCGCCTGGCCCTGTGGCTGGCGGGCGCCGAGCGCCTCTGGGCCCCCCGGCGCCGCGCCGGGGGGGACCTGGGGGTCGCGATCCACGGGCGCTTCCTCGCCGGCTGGGGCCGACACGCCGCTCCCGTCGCCGGAGCGCGCCTGCGGGCGGCCGTGGACCTCGCCGCCGCCGGATTGGCCCTGGGAGTCCTGGGCGGCGTCTACCTGCGGGGCCTGGTCCACGAGTACAGGGCGGGGTGGGAGAGCACCTTCCTCGACGCCGAGGCCGTGCACGCCCTGCTGGGGGTGCTGCTCGCGCCGGGGGCCCTGCTCTCGGGGCGGGCGGTCCCCGGCCCCGAGGCCCTGGCCGCCATGCAGGGTGCCGGGGCCGGCGCCCCCGCGGCGGAGTGGATCCACCTCTTCGCCGCGAGCTGCGTCGCCCTGGCTATCGCCCCGCGCTTGGCCCTGGCCGGCTGGAGTGCCCTCCGCGCGCGGCGCCTGGAGGCTGACCTGGACCTGGACACCGCCTCCTATCCGCTCCTCGCCCGCGCCCTCGCCGGTGAGCGCGGCGGCGGCCTGCGCGTGGACCTGTCGTCCTACTCCTACGGGCTCTCGGTCGCGGCCGAGGAAGGCCTGCGCAACCTGGCGGCCCAGCTCTTCGGCGGGCGCGCCGCCCAGGGGGCGGTGCGCGGCGTGGCCTACGGCGATCCCCCCGGCGCGGGCGAAGGGGAGCGACGGGTGCTCGTCTTCAACGCCGCGCAGTGCCCCGAGCGGGAGGTCCACGGCACCTTCGTTGCCGAGCTGGTCGCCGCCACGGAGCCGGGGGCGGACCTCCTGGTGGTCGTGGACGAGAGCACCTTCGCCCGGCGCGCGGGCATCGCGGCCCCCGAGCGCGTCGCCGGACGCCGCCGGGCCTGGAGCGAGGTCTTGGGCGAGCGGAGGGTCGAGGCGGTCTTCTGCGACTTGGAGGAGGAGGGAAGCCTCCCGCTGGAGGGCGCCCGGGCCGCCCTGTGGACGGCCGCGGAGGGGGAGGCGTGAGCGAGCGCGTGACCCTCAGCCTCGTCTCCCACACCAACGTGGGGAAGACGACCTTGGCGCGCACCCTCCTGGGGGAGGACGTGGGCGAGGTGCGCGACGAGGCGCACGTGACCGAGGAGAGCACGCGCCACGTGCTGCAGACCGACGCCGCGGGCCGCGAGCTGATCCTGTGGGACACCCCCGGGTTCGGAGACTCCCGGCGCCTGCTCGCGCGCCTGCGCGGGGGCGAGGAACCCCTCAGGGCCTTCTTCGCCCAGGTCTGGGATCGGCTCGCCGACCGGCCGTCGTGGTGCGCGCAGCAGGCGGCCAGGAACGTGCGCGACGAGGCGGACTGCGTGCTCTACCAGGTCAACGCGACCGAGCTCCCCGCCGACGCGGGGTACGTCGTCGAGGAGCTCGAGCTCCTGTCCTGGATCGGCCGCCCGGTGCTCGTCCTGCTCAACCAGACGGGGACGCCGCGGGCCGAGGGCGAGCGGCGGGCCGAGGAAGAGGCGTGGCGCGCCGCCTGCCGGGGCTTCGCCGTCGTGCGCGGCGTGCTGAGCCTGGATGCGTTCACGCGCTGCTGGGTGCAGGAGGGCGCCCTCTTGGAAGCGGTGGCCGAGGCCCTCCCGCCCGGACGTCGACCGCTGTGCGAGAGCCTGCTGGCGGCCTGGATGAGCGAGCGCCGGCAGCGCTGGTCGGCGGCGATGCGCCTGGTGGCGGCGGAGCTGTCCCGGGCCGCGGGGGACCGGGAGGAGTTCGTCGAGAGCACCCTGGGGGCCGGCCGTCGCAGGAGCATGGAGCGCCTGCGTAGCCGCCTCGACGACGGCCTGGGCGCGGCCCTCGACGGCCTGATCGAGCTGCACGGGATCGGCGGTCGGGGGGAGGCGGAGCTGCGGACTGCCCTGGAGGACTACGCCGCCGGGAGCGGGGGCCTGTCGCCGCGCAAGCTGGGCGTCCGAGGCGCGGTCGTCTCGGGCGTCCTGGGCGGGCTGGCGGCGGACCTGGCGGCGGGCGGCTTCAGCCTGGGGGGCGGGATGCTCCTGGGCGCGCTCACCGGCTGGATCGCCGGTGAGGGTGCCGGGCGCGTCGTCGAGCGGGTGCGGGGCCGTCCGCTCCCCTGCGTCGAGTGGACCGAGGCGCTGCTGGGGCGCCTGGCGGCCGAGCTCGTCCTGTTCTACTTGGCCGTGGCCCACTTCGGCCGCGGCCGGGGCGCCTGGAGCGACGGCGGCGGCCCTGGGTTCTGGCGCGAGGACGTCGCCCGGGCCCTCGACGCCCGGGCCGAGGACCTCGAGCGCGCCTTGCGGGCCGCGCGCGAGGGCACGGCCGACCCTGAGCCCCTGGAGACAGTGCTGGCAGCGGCGACGCGCGAGGTGCTCCTCGGCGCCTACCCCGGCGCGGAGCGCTTCCTCTGAGGGCGCGGCCCGCTCAGGGCATGTGCTCGAGGAACGCCGGCGCGATGACCTCGGCCACGCGCACGTTGCCGCCGCGGGTGAAGTGGCAGGCGTCGAAGTAGAGGGGGCGCGTGATGCCCTCGAAGGCCATGGAGCAGTCGACGAAGGCGACGCCGCGCTCGCGCAGGCTCTCGCCGGCCTTGCGCAGCATCGGGTAGCCCAGGCGCGCCCCGTCGATCCACTCGTCGATCGTCTTGCTGACCTCGATCTCCTCCTCGGTGAGGGGTTTGGATCCCTCGTCGTAGAGCGTCGGCTGGAGCGCGTGCAGGTAGAAGATCCCGTGCCCGGCGCAGAGGCCCGCGAGGGAGACCGAAGAGCGCGTCCAGTTGGCCACGGAGAACCTCAGGCCTTCCTCCTGCGTGGCCTCGAAATCCGGTCCCATGAGCACCGGGTCCAGCCCGCCCGTTTGAAGGTGCTCCAGGTAGGCCAGGGTCTGGGTGACGAGCGCCTTGCGCCGCTCGCGCATGCGGGCCAGGGACCAGCGGCCGGTGACGGAGCTGAGGTACAGCTTGCGCTCCAGGCAGCCTTGGGTGAACTCGATCAACTCGGCCCGCAGGCTGCGGCTACGGGTCAGCATCTCCAGGCTCGCGAGGTCCGCGTCCCCCGCGCGCACCTGGGCCAGCCACTGCCCAAAGGCCGGGTAGACCGGGTGCATCCGACGCGCGACGTTGGCGTTGCTCACCGCCACCTCGTTGAAGCCGTCGAGGTTGATGACCGCGTCCGGCCGGATGCCGAAGCTGAACAGCCAGGTCGCCATCAACACCTGCTGGGGTTGCTTGAAGGAGGCGCGGCCGTAGTTCAAAAAGCGCAGCGAGCGCCCCTCGAAGCGGGGATCGGCGGCGAGCAGTTCCGCAAGGCGCTCCTTCCCCTGCTGGCCGAAGATGTTGGCGACCGAGCCGCCGAGGATCAGGATCCAGTAGGCGTCGGGGTCGCGGCGGACGTTCTCGAGATCGTTGCCCAGCTGGGAGGGGCCGTGGGCGGCGTCGAAGCCCAGGAAGGGGTGCAGGATCTCGAAGCGCTTGGAGCTGTCGCTGAAGTCCACCGCCTGCACGTCCCCGGGCATGGGGATGGTCTGGTTGACCGAATTCAAAAGCTCCTGCATCGCCGTGCGCGTGGCGGAGGCGTCGTAGGCTCCCTCGGGTCGGGTCATCGACCACAGGCGGTGGGCGCCCTCGACCGCCAGGAGGGTCAGGAGCGCGGCGAGGAGGGAGAGCAGGAGACGGCGCGGCATCGCTTGGGGGGGCGCGGTCGGATTCTAGCCCGGGTTATTCATGAACACGCACACCAGACTTCGCAACCGGCCGTCTTCGACGGCCTCTCGGCCCCTGGCGGCGCTTCTCGGAACCTGGCTTCCTCGACGACCCGTTCAGGGTCGCCTGCGTCGCCAGAACCCGCAAAGCACCACCCCGAACCGAGTTGCTGTGTCTGGTGCACGTCTTCATGGATCATCCGGGCTCGCCCGGATTCTTCATGAACACGCACGCCAGACTTCGCAACCGGCCGTCTTCGACGGCCTCTCGGCCCCTGGCGGCGCTTCTCGGAACCCGGCTTCCTCGACGACCCGTTCAGGGTCGCCTGCGTCGCCAGAACCCGCAAAGCACCACCAGGAACCGAGTTGCTGTG
>JASLMK010000007.1 GCA_030746555.1 Planctomycetota bacterium
TGCGGGTTCTGGCGACGCAGGCGACCCTGAACGGGTCGTCGAGGAAGCCAGGTTCTCGAAAAGCGCCGCCAGGGGCCGAGAGGCCGTCGAAGACGGCCGGTTGCGAAGTCTGGTGTGCGTGTTCATGAATCATCCGGGCTAAGTGTGCCGCCAACGGTCGCCACGGGAGCGCTGCCTGCGGCATCCCAGGGGATCCCGCCGAATCCCGGCAATCCGGCTTCGGTCACCGCCGGCCTGCGGCTCAGTCTCCTATCTCCAGAGACAGGAGCCTCTCCCATGAAGAAAGCCTACGACAACCACAGTGCCGACAGCTTGATCCCCTTGCTGCGCGTGATCCAGCGCGAGATCCGGGAGCGCAGCGACGCCGTCCGGATCCTGGAGAACCGCCTGCGCGCCTTCAGCCTCGACCAGGCCGACAGCTCGGCCTTCCTCGCGGTGCGCGCCGAGCTCTCCAACCACCGCAGGGAGATCCGGCTCTCCAAGAAGGAGCTCGAGCGCATCGGGTGCGCCCTCGACGCCGGCCAACCCAACCGGGTGCTGATCCCCGGACGCAACGGCGAGCTCGACGCCGGGTTCAGCTGGGCCCTGGGAGACACGCGCGTGCAGGCCATCATGGGCTGAGAAACGCCGGGAAGACACCGCCCACGACGGGGCCGCCTCGGGAGAAGCCCGGGGCGGCCCCGCTTCCTTGGCGTGTCGGGCGGCGCGCCTGCGTCGGTCGGCCGTATCCCCGAGGGGGCGTCCATCCACGGTGGGAGCCCCAGCCGCGAAGAGAGCGAGGGCCGCCTTGCGGCGGCCCTCGCCCGGCACTCACCCGCGCGGAGTGTGCCTCATGCAAGAAGACCGAGCGGACCGCCGCCCCCCCGGCGGCGTCCACCCGGGCGGGCGCTCGTCAGCCCCCGCGTCGCTCTCCACCGTTCGAGCCGCCCACGCTGCGGGACCCGCTCGAGGCGGCCTGCCTGCGGCGCTCGGTCGCGGCCCGTTGGGCTGCGGCGCGCCGAGCCGCGGCGGCTGCGGCGGCCTGTCGGCGGCGCTCGACGGCGGCGCGCTCGGCCGCGGCGGCGGCCTGGGCGCGGCGGCGACGCTCGGCGGAGGCCCTCTCTGCGGGGGTCTGCCCTCCCCCGGCCAGGGCTGCACGTCGGCGGCGCTCGGCCTCGGCCCGCTCCGCGGGGGTCTGCCCTCCCCCGCCCGCCGCCGCACGGCGGCGGCGCTCGGCCTCGGCTCGCTCGGCGGGAGTCTGCCCACCGCGCTCCCCGGCACCCGCCGGGTCGGAGTCGACCTGACGCGCACGGTCGAGGAGCTCGCGCTTCTTGGCCTCGAACTGGGCGCGGGTCATCTGCCCGGCCTTGGCCCGCAGCTCGAGGGCCGCGAGGGCGCGCTCGACCTTCGAGCGCGTCTGGGGGCTCAAACCCGCCATCGGGTCGCTGGAGGCGCCGGCGGAACCCGAGCCGGCTTGGGCCGCCCGCCGGGCCGCGTGTCGTTCTCGGGCCTGGGCTGCCTCGTGGGCTGCTCGCAGGCGCTCCTCGCGGGTCCCGACCGGGGCCTGGGAGCCGGCGGCGGCCGGAGCCGCGCCCGAGGCGGCGACGACGGCGCCGGCGCCGGCACTCGGCGCTCCGCCGGCCGCAGCCCGCGCACGCTCCTCGAGGCTGCGCTCGAGGGCTTGCACCTGCTCCCGGGTCATCTCACCCGCGGCGGCCCGCTCGTACAGGGCGTCCTTGGCCCGCTCCAGCTTCTTCGCGGTCGTGGAGACGGAGGCCTCGGAACCGGGCTTCTCCTGACCGGTCCCCTGCCCGCCCGAGGTGCCGGAGGCCTCAGCCGCCGCGCGCCGCGCCCGGGCCTCCTTCTGCTCGTGGGCCTTGCGCAGGGCCTGGATGCGAGCCGCCTCCCGGTCGAGCTCCGCACCCGCCGGCCTGCGCGCGTCGAGCAGGAGCTGGCGGTAGTAGAGCAGGAACTCGTCGGAGGAGAGGTTGCGGTCCCCGTCGTGGTCGTACTTGGCGAAGACGTCGCGGGGGATCGAGGCCCGGCTCACCTCACGGGCGTCGAGGACGCCATCCTTGTTCGTGTCGGCCGCCGCGAAGGTGCCGCGGGCGCGCCGCACGGGAGAGGTCTCCTGGGAGCGCTGGGCGGCGCCATCGGAGGCGAGCAGGGCGAGGGTCAGCAGGGGGGTGAGGAGGTGCTTCATCGGATCGGCCTCTCGTGCAGGCGAGGTGGGGTCTGGGGAGCCGGCGGCGCCGGATCCGCGCGAGCCGAGCGAGGAGCGTGCCAAGGGAACGGAAACCCAGCAGGGCGGCCTGGGGGCCACTGCGGGGGGCGGAAACCCTCCATCCTGGGCCGCTCCGCAGCCCCACGGACTTGCCGCAGGCCTCGGGCCGTCCTCTCCAGGGGACACCCGGCGGCGGCGAGCCCCGCGCACGACGACGCCGCCTCCCATGGCGCCTCGGCTTGGGAATCGCAATGGGCCCGATTGCAGGCGGGGGGACGGGCCGGTACAAACGCCGTGCAAGCCCCCTGACGGCGATCCGTTCCCGTCAACTCGCTGCGCCCTGAACCTGTCCTTGCCTGCACGCCGAGGGAGCTCCCCGATGCTAGCCGAGACGAGCGAGACGACCACCGTGGACACCCCCAGCGCGAAGAAAGTCGCTACCCGGGACGCCTACGGCGAAGCCCTGGTGGAGCTGGGACGGGAGCGCGAGGACCTCGTGGTCCTCGACGCCGACCTCTCCGGTTCCACGCGCACGAAGGGCTTCTCGAAGGCCTTCCCCGAGCGCTTCTTCAACATGGGCGTCGCCGAGGCGAACATGATGGGCACGGCGGCCGGTCTGGCGGCCATGGGCAAGACCGTCTTCGCCAGTTCCTTCGCGATGTTTGCCGCGGGCAAGGCCTGGGAGCAGATCCGCCAGTCCATCTGCATCCCCCAGCTCGACGTGAAGATCTGCGCCTCCCATGCGGGCCTCACCGTCGGAGAGGACGGCAAGTCCCACCAGATGCTGGAGGACCTCACGATCATGGGCGTTCTGCCCCACATGACCGTGATCGTCCCGGCCGACGCCGTCGAGGCTCGCGGCGCCGTGCGCGCGGCCGCCGATCTCGACGGGCCGGTCTACGTCCGCCTGTCGCGCGCCCCCACGCCAGTCGTGCTCCCCCAGGAGCACCGTTTCGAGGTGGGCAAAGCCACCACGCTGCGGGACGGATCCGACCTCGCGATCGTCGCCTGCGGGGTGGAGGTCGGTGCGGCCTTGGATGCCGCGGCGCTCTTGACGGCCGACGGCATCGAGGCGCGGGTCATCAACATGGCGACGATCAAGCCCCTCGACGAGGAGCTGCTGCGCCGCGCCGCCGTCGAGTGCGGTGCGGTGCTGACCGCCGAGGAACACCAGGTGCGCGGAGGGCTCGGGAGCGCCGTCAGCGACCTCCTGGCGCGCACGAGCCCGGTCCCGATGGACATGGTGGGCGTCGAGGACACCTTCGGCGAGAGCGGGCGGGCCGAGGAGCTGCTGGTGCGCTTCGGGCTCGACGCCGCTTCCCTCGCGACGCGCGCCCGCGCCCTGATGGAGAGGAAGAGCTGAGGATGGCGCTGACCCCCGACCGAAAACGTGACATCGAACGGGCCGCCCGCCGCGTCCGGATCGACACGATCGAGATGACCCACGCCGCCAAGTGCGGGCACCCCGGCGGTCCCCTGGGGATGGCGGACTTCATGGCCACGCTGTTCATGGCCCACCTGCGCCTGGACGGCGAGACCCTCCACGATCCCGACCGCGACCGCTTGGTGCTCGGCAACGGACACACCTGCGCCGGCCTGTACTCCCTGCTCTCCCAGAAGGGCCTCTTCCCTCCCGAGCTGCTGGCGACCTTCCGCAAGCTGGGCTCGCCCCTTCAGGGACACCCCCACCGCAACCCCGAGCTGGGGATCGACATGAGCACCGGGAGCCTGGGAAACGGACTCTCGGTGGGTGTCGGCATGGCCCTGGCCGCGCGCCTCAACGGCTGGAGCTCTCGCATCTACGTCGCGTCCTCGGACGGAGAGAGCCAGGAGGGGCAGATCTGGGAGGCGGCCACGAGCGCCGCCCATTACGGCCTGTCCAACCTGTGCGTCCTGGTCGACTTCAACAACATCCAGATCGACGGTGTGATGCGCGAGGTGATGGACGTCCGCGACCTGCGCGCGAAGTACGAGGCCTTCGGGTGGCACGCGGTCGACGTCGACGGCCACGACATCGATGCGGTCGACGGTGCGCTGTGCGAAGCACGCGAGACGGACGACCGGCCCAGCGCCATCATCTGCCACACGACCCTGGGCAAGGGCGTGTCGTTCATGGAGAACGAAGCCGGCTGGCACGGCGTGGCTCCGGACGACGAACAGGCGACCCGGGCTCTGGCCGAGCTGGGCGTCTAGGAGGGCTACAATCCCCGCCATGAGCGGACGGGGACACCACAGACGCCGGGCGGGCGCTTGGAGCGCCGGCCCGGTCGTGTTCGGCGCCGCCCTGGGGATGGTCGCCCTGGCGCTCATCCAGGCCCTGCTGCCCAGCCGCGAGCCCGACGACGTGGTCCACTACCGCGAGGTTCGCCGCTTCGTGCTCGACCACTTCGTGAGGGACGTCGACCCCGACCAGCTCGTGGAGGACGCCCTCGAGGGGATGCTGGCGAACCTCGACGAGTACTCCCGCTACTACGGCCAGGCCGAGTCGGTGCGGGTCGATCGCGAGACCCGCGGGCGCTTCACCGGGATCGGCGTCGTCTTCCGCGCACCCGTGGCCGCGGGGCAAGTCCTCTTCCCGGTCCCCGGCGGACCGGCGGAGACGGCCGGCCTCCAGGTCGGAGACACCCTGATCTCGATCGACGGTGAGCCCGTCGCAGCCGGCGACGAGCGTGCCCTGCGAGAGCGCCTGCGCGGGGAGCCGCGCTCGGAGGTCCTCCTGGGGGTGCGCGGGCTCGACGGAAGCGAGCGAGAGCACCGGGTCGTGCGCCAGTCCCTCGTCGACCCGACGGTGCGCCACGTGAGGCTGGCGGACGAGGAGCGAGCGATCGGTTACGTCTTCGTGTCCTCCTTCAGCCGCGAGACCGGCGGGGAGTTCGACGAGGCCTGCGAGTGGCTGGCCGACGCGGGCATGCAAGGGCTCATCCTCGACCTGCGCGACAACCCCGGAGGGGTCTTGGAGGGCGCGGTGGACCTCGCCCGCCGCTTCATCCCCGAGGGCGTGATCGTCTCCACCGAAGGGCGCGGGGCTCCGGAGGTGCTGCGGGCGGACCCCGGCGCGGCCCGGCTGGAGGGGATGCCCTTGGTGGTCTTGGTCGACGGCGGCTCGGCCAGCGCCAGCGAGGTGCTGGCTGGCGCCCTGCAGGACCACCGCGTCGCCGTCGTCCTGGGGGAGCCGACCCACGGCAAGGGAGTCGTGCAGACGATTCGGCGATACGACGAGCGCGGGACGATCGCCAAGGTGACCACCTCCTACTTCTACACGCCCTCCCACCGCAACCTGGAGCGGGACCCCGCCGAGGGGCGGGAGTGGGGGATCATGCCCGACTTCGAGGTCACGCTCAGCGACGAGCAGCGGGCGCGGGTGCTGCGCTTCCTCTTGCGCTACGGCCCGCCGCGGGAACTCGTGGCCCGGCTGCGGGCCTGGGAGGAGGCCGAGGGGGTCGCCCTGCTCGACGAGCACCCGGTCGATCCCCAGCTGGACGCGGCCTTGGCCCTCCTGCGAGGCGAGCGGACGGAGTGGTTCGACGAGGAGGCGCCCCGTTGAGCGAGCGCATCCTGGGGATCGAGACGTCCTGCGACGAGACGGCAGCGGCAGTCGTTCGGGGAGGTCGCGAGGTCCTCTCCTCGGTGGTCCACAGCCAGATCGACGAGCACGCCGAGTACGGCGGCGTGGTCCCCGAGATCGCCGGGCGCTCACACCTGCGAGAGCTGACGGGGATCGCAGACCGCGCCCTGGAGGAGGCCGGACTCGGCCTGGAGGACCTCGACGCCGTCGCGGTCACGACGCGCCCGGGACTGATCGGCTCGCTCCTGGTGGGGGTCTCGACGGCCAAGGGCCTGGCCTACGGCACCGGCCTCCCCCTGGTCGGCGTCCACCACATCGAGGCCCACGTGTACGCGGCGACCATGGAGTGCGAGAGCGCTCCCTACCCGTGCATCGCCCTAGTGGTCTCGGGCGGCCACACCGCCCTCTACCGCGCCGAGAGCCCGCTGGAGCACACCCTGTTGGCCTCCACCCTCGACGACGCGGCCGGCGAGGCCTTCGACAAGGTGGCCTGGCTGCTCGGCCTGCCCTACCCCGGCGGCCCCTCTGTCAGCGCCCTGGCCCGGGAAGGGCGACCCGACGCGATCGCCTTCCCCCGCTATCGCGCGGCGGACGGCGGAGGTGGCTTCTCGTTCAGTGGCCTCAAGACCGCGGTCCTCTACCACCTGCGCGGGGGGGACGCCCTGGCGCCGACACCCCCACCCGAACGGATCACAGACCGTGCAGACGTGGCGGCCTCGTTCGAGCAGGCGGTCGTAGACTCGCTCGTGGACGAGACCTTCAGGGCCGCGGGCCGGGAGGAGCTGGATACGATCCTGGTGGCCGGCGGCGTCGCCTGCAACCGACGCCTGCGCGAGGAGATGACCCGCCGCGGCTCGGAGGACGGCAGGACGGTCGTGTTCCCCTCCCCCGCCTACTGCACCGACAACGCCGTCATGATCGCCGGCCTGGGGACCGAGCTCCTGCGAGCCGGGCGCACCTGCGGCTGGGACCTGGACGCCAGTCCGCGCTGAGCGTCGATCCCAGCGGCTACAATCCCCGTGCGCCGCCGCTGCGACGCCCCCCCGACCTTGGACACCAAAGAGCTCACGAGAGTCCTGGAAGCCGTGCGGGCGGGGACCCTCGACGTCTCCGCGGGGATCGAGCGCCTGTCGGGGTGCGGCGAGCTCGACCTGGGGCACACCCGCCTGGACATCGGGCGCGCGGTGCGGTGCGGCCACCCCGAGGTGGTCTACGGCGAGGGCAAGACCCCGCAACAGGTGCTGGAGATCGCCCGCGCCGCCCTCGCCGCCCACGACCGCCTCCTGGTCACGCGCGCGAGCGAAGAGACTGCCGCCCTGCTCACCGCCGAGCTCGACCGGGCCCGCCACCACGAGCTGGCCCGCGCGGTGACCGTCGAGCTCGACGAGCCGGCCGCGGAGGGCTCGGTCGTCGTCGTCTGCGCGGGCACCTCCGACCTGCCGGTCGCCGAGGAGGCCGCCGTGACCGCACGGATGCTCGGCGCCCGGGTCGAGACCCTCTCCGACGTGGGCGTCGCCGGCCTGCACCGCCTGCTCGCCCACGTCGACCGCCTGCGCACGGCGCGCGCCCTGGTGGTCGTGGCGGGGATGGAGGGCGCCCTGCCCAGCGTCGTCGCCGGGCTCGTGGACCGCCCCGTCATCGCCGTGCCCACCTCGGTCGGCTACGGCGCGTCCCTGGGGGGCATCGCCGCCCTGCTCGCCATGCTCAACTCCTGCGCGGCGGGAGTTTCGGTGGTCAACATCGACAACGGCTTCGGCGCCGGTTATCAAGCGGCCCAGATCAACCGCACAGCCATGGTCACGACAGCATGAGTGAATCCCAGCGCGCGTGGATCGCCGTCGAGAACGGCGTCGTCCTGGAGGGCAGAGCGGCCGGCGCCGAGGGCGAGGCGAGCGGGGACATCGTCTTCAACACGGCGATGACCGGCTACCACGAGATCCTGACCGACCCGTCCTACGCCGGGCAGGTCGTGCTCATGACCTATCCGCTGATCGGCAACTACGGCGTGGCCGAGGAAGACGCCGAGAGCGCCCGCGCTTGGGCCGAGGCCTTCGTGATGCGCGAGATGGCCACCCGGCCGAGCAGCTTCCGCGCCGACAGCTCCCTGCGCGACTGGCTAGTGGAGCGCGGCGTCGTCGCGATCGAGGGTGTAGACACCCGTCGCCTGACACGAATGACGCGCACCGAGGGCTCCCTGCGCTGTGTCGTCTCGACAGAAGACGGCGACGCGGACTCCCTGGTCGCCAAGGCGCGCGCCTCGCGCTCGACCGACGGCCGTGATCTGGCTTCCGAAGTGACCTGCGGGGGGGCGTACACCTGGGAGTCGGACTTCGATGCGTCCTACCCCCACCGGCTGGGCGAGGCCTCCGGGGAGCGCATCAGCTGCGTGGCCTACGACTTCGGCCTCAAGCGCAACATCCTGCGCAGCCTCGTCCACAGCCGCTTCGACGTGACGGTCGTTCCCGCCCACACGCCGGCCGACGAGGTCCTGGCCCGCGATCCCGAGGCGGTCTTCCTCTCCAACGGGCCCGGCGACCCCTCCGCGGTGACGCCCGCGATCGACGCCGTCGCCAACCTCGTGGACCGGGTTCCGATCTTCGGCATCTGCCTCGGCCACCAGATCCTCTCGATCGTCCTGGGCGCGCGCACGGCGAAGATGCCGTTCGGCCACCACGGCGCGAACCACCCGGTGCGCGACATCCAAACGGGGAAGGTCGAGATCACCTCCCAGAACCACTCCTTCGCGGTAGAGCTCGAGAGCCTCCCCGACGAGTTGGAGCTGACCCACCTCAACCTCAATGACGGCACGGTCGAGGGCGTACGCCACAAGCGCCTGCCCGTGTTCAGCGTCCAGTACCACCCCGAGGCAGCGCCGGGACCCATCGACTCCGCCTACCTCTTCGAGCGCTTCCGCGACCTCGTCGAGGCCCAGCGGGTGTAGGACTCCGGCGGCGCCTCAGAGCATCGAGACCGGATCGACGTCGATCAGCACCCGCGTGCGCGGGCTCTCCAGCGCGAAGCGGATCAGGAACCCGCGGGCAGTCGCCGCGGCGTCGGCATCGGACCCGCGCGCGGGGAGCTTGAGCAGGAGATGGCGACGGTGGCGGCCGCGCAGCATGGCGATCGGCGCCGGCGCCGGGCCGAGGACCGTACCGCCGTGCGCCTGGGTGCAGGCCGAGAGCCCTGCGGCGCAGCGTCCTGCCGCCTCCCCGGCGCGCGCGCCGTCCTCGTCCTCGAACACGACGCGGATCAGGCGCGCGTGGGGCGGGTAGCCGAGCTCACCGCGCAGGGCCGCCTCCTGGTCGCAGAACCCCTCGTAGTCATTGCGTGCCGCCCGTTGGATCGCGGGGTGGTCGGGGGTGGAGGTCTGGACGACGATGCGGCCTTCGTCTGCACCGCGACCGGCGCGCCCGGAGACCTGGGCCAGGAGCTGGTAGGTGCGCTCGGCGGCCCGGAAGTCGGGCAGGTGCAAGGCGCTGTCCGCCGCCACGATCCCGACCAGGACGACGTCGGGGAAGTCGAGGCCCTTGGCGATCATCTGCGTCCCCACGAGCACGTCGAGCTCGCCCTTGCCGAACGCCTCGAGGGTGCGCTCGTAGTCCTCTCGGCGCAGCATGGTGTCCGAGTCCATGCGCGCCAGGCGGGCCTTTGGAAGGAACGCGGCGAGAGCACTCTCGACGCGCTCGCTCCCGCCGCCGAGGTAGTGCAGGGCGGGAGCCGTGCAGGCGGGGCAGGCCTTGGGGGGCGCGACCTCCTCGCAGCAGCAGTGGCAGACGGCCCGTCCGATGCGGCGGTGGAACGTGAGGGTCACGTCGCACTGGCGGCAGCGGACGCTCTCGTTGCACTCACGGCACCACAGCACCGGAGCGAAGCCGCGCCGGTTGAGGAACAAGATCGCCTGCTTGCCCCGCTCCAGGGTCTCCTCCAGGAGGGTGCGCAGGCGCCGGGAGAAGAGCTTGGGGCCGGTTCGGTCGGGCTTCTCCCGGCGCATGTCGACGATCTCGATCGCGGGCATGGAGCGCCCGCTGACGCGCTCGGTCAGCGCCAGCCGCTCGTAGCGCCCCTCGCGGGCGTTGCTCCACGACTCCAGGGAGGGCGTGGCCGAGCCGAGCACGCACAGCGCGCCCGCTGAGCGCGCGCGCACGACGGCGACGTCGCGGGCGTGGTAGCGCGGCGCGCTCTCCTGCTTGAAGGACGGTTCGTGCTCCTCGTCCACGACGATCACGCCGAGGTCGGGCACGGGAGCGAAGATCGCCGAGCGCGCGCCGACCACCACGCGCGCCTGACCGCTGCGAGCCTTCGTCCACATGTCCAGGCGCTGGGCGTCGGTCATGCCGCTGTGGAGGATCGCGACCTCGCCGAAGCGCGAGCGGAACCAGCTCACGGTCTGGGGGGTCAGGGCGATCTCGGGCACGAGGACGATCGCCCCGCGCCCGAGCTCGAGGGCGCGCTCGATCACGCGCAGGTAGACCTCGGTCTTGCCGCTGCCGGTGACTCCCTGGAGCAGGTACGTTCCGTATTCGGCCGCCTCGAGGCGCCCCACGAGGGCGCCGACCGCAACTTCCTGCTCGCCCGTGAGCGACTCAGGCTTCTTCCGCCGCGGCCCCGGCGAGAGCAAGGGATCGGGAGCCGAGACCACGCGCTCGATCGTGACCCACCCGCGACGCTCCAGGGAGCGGCAGGGGTGCTCGCTGATCTTCAAGCGGCGGGTCACGGCGCGCACCTCGATCGGCTCCCCGATCTCCAGCAGGGTCCGCAGCAGGCGGTGCTGCTTGGGGTAGCGGTCGGCGACCTCGGCCAGCTCGGCCTCTCCGACTCCCTCGACGACCCCGACGACCCGCACTCGGCGCCGACCGCCTTCGCGCTTGAGGGAGCCGGGCAGGACCGCCGCCAGGGCCTGGCCCCAGGAGCAGGCGTAGTAGTCGGCGAACCAGCGCGAGAGCTCGAGGAGGCCGGCGTCGACGATGGGCTCGGGGTCGAGCACGTCCCCCACCGCACGGAGCCGTCGGCCGTCGAGGTCGCACTCCTCCTCCAAGGCGACCACGACGCCGATCAGGCGCCGCGAACCGAAGGGGACCGCGACCCGCACTCCCGGGCGCACCGCCCCGGCGAGGGCCTGGGGGACGGCGTAGGTGAACTCGCAGCGCAGGGGGCGATTCAGCGCCACCCGTGCGTAGGCCGAGGGCGGGGTCTGGACCTTCTCGGCGGCGGGGAACAGCAATCCGCGGGCCGGGTCCGTGCCGTCGTCGGCCACGCGCTCACCCGCAGCCGCAGGGCGTCTCGTGACAACGCGGGCATCCCCGCGCGTACTTGCGACAGGCCGCCCGCTCGAGGTCGACGCCGGCGATCGAGGCCAGGGTCGCGAGCCAGGCGAGGACGTCGGCGAATTCCCCCTCGAGGTCGTCGACTTCGTTGCGCCGCAGCGCTCGGGTGAGCTCGCCGACCTCCTCGCAGAACCACATGTGGGTTCCCGCGAGCCCGCGGCTCGCGTCGCGCTCGTAGTAGATGCGCTCGATCAGCGCCTGGAACTTGGCGATCTCCACGCTCACCCCTCCCGCTTCGCCGAGGCGATGGTGATGTCGTTGGGGAAGGGCTGGTCTCCGGCGAAGCGGGCGATGGCCTCCTCGAGGGCCTCGAGCATGCTTGCGGTCGAGCCGCCCGCGTTGGCGTGGACGAGCTTGTAGAAGGGCTTCTCGCCGAGCTCGGCGCCCGCTTCGTTCTGTACGGAGACGGGTCCGGTGTTCGCCAGCACGATCCGATCGCCGCTCTCCAGGGCGATGCGCTGGACCTCCAGGGTGCGATCGAACACCGGGCCACGGTCGAAGCCGAGGGCGATCCCCTCGGGCTGGACGAGGCGCACGCTGCGCTTGGCGGCGATGAGGTGCAGGAGGGGGACCTTGTGGCCCGCGCAGGCCACCTCGACCTCATGCTTGCCCGGATCGATCAGGGCGTACATGGCGGTGACGAACATCCCGCGCCGCACGTCGGAGGCGAGGAAGCCGTTGACGAGCCGGAGCGCTTCGGCGCTGTCGGCGTTGCGCGAGAGCTCTCCACGCA
Source organism: Planctomycetota bacterium (assembly GCA_030746555.1). Lineage (GTDB taxonomy): Bacteria > Planctomycetota > UBA1135 > UBA1135. Next base: position 11,826 of record JASLMK010000007.1, read on the forward strand.
GGTACGCCCGGGCCGTGGCGCCCACGAGGGCCCCCGGTACGCCCTGGCCGCTGACCCCGCAGACCAGCACGCCCACGCGGCCGTCGCCGAGGGCGATGAAGTCGTGGAAGTCGCCCCCTGGTTGGGGCGCACCGACGTGGGTCCCACCGAGTTCGTAGCCGGCGCAGGCGGGCACGGCCTCCACGTGCAGGGCCTCGCGCACCTCGTTGGCCACCTCCATCTCGCGCTCGCGCGCGGAGAGCTCGATCTCGTTCTCCTGCGCCTCCTCGAGCTCCTCGGCCATGCGGTTGACGGTGCGCGCCAACAGCGCCACCTCGCCACCTCCCTTGACCCGCGAGCGGTGGTGCAGGTTCCCGCGGGCGATCTGGCGGATGTCGTTGACGATCGAGTTCAGCGGCTGCACGACGTGGTTGGAGACGAGCAGCGCGACGAAGGCGCCGACGATGATGACGACCAGGGTGATCCCGGCGATCAGCCCCGCCACGCCCTTGCCGAGCTCGCCGGGGTCCTTGGGGACGAGGAAGCGCCGGCGCAGCTTCTGCTCGTCGGAGAGGTTCTCGTCACGGTACTCGTAGTACCAGGCCGGGAGCATCTCGCCGCGATCCAGCCCGTAGATGGCGTCGTAGCGCAGGATCGGCGAGCCCCGGAAGCCCGTCGCCTTCTCCCCCACCTGCTCGAAGTTGGTGGACTGGAGCTCGCGCGTGGTCAGCTCGACCGCTTCGAGGACCCGATTCTCCAAGGCGCGCGCCGCGATCCTGCTGACCGACTGCATCAGGAGGTAGCCGGCGACGACCATGACCAGTGCCAGAGAGAGGCTCATGGTCAGGGTGAACTTCGTTCGCAGGGGGAGCCCGCCGACGCGCCGATCCTGGTCCGCCGCGGGCGTCATGGCGTGGTGATCGCGTCCCAGGGCAGGTCGGTCAGGAGCAGGCGGGCGGGGGCGATGATCAGGACGAGCCCGAACAGGCCCGCGACGACGTCGTCGAGCAGGATCCCATCTCCACCGGGGATGGTCTCCATGCGGCGCGCGAGGCGCGGCTTGGCGATGTCGAAGAAGCGGAACACGAAGAAGGCCACGGTCAGGGTGAGCGCGCTCGGGCCGCTCGTCCAGAGTACGCAGATCAAGTAGCCGACGACCTCGTCGAGGACGAAGATCCCCGGGTCCTTCTTCCCAGCGTACTCCTCCGCCCAGGTTCCTAGCGAGCGGCCGACGAGGTAGATCCCGGCGGCGGCCACCAGGATCCAGAGCGGGTAGAGGGCCGTCGGCGCCAGGGCCCAGGCGATGAGGACGCCCCCGAGGGTCCCGACGGTGCCCGGAGCGAAGGGCGAGCAGCCCAGGAAACCGCAGGAGACCAGGCCCAGGCGCAAGAGGTTCACGACTCGTCCCCCAGGAGGATGCGCCTCGTACGCAGGGTGTAGGTGACGCCGGAGCCGACCGTGGCGACCAACGTCGTCCAGACCAGGGCGTGGGCCAGGAAGGCGAGGAAGTCGTAGAAGGCGGGCGGCCAGGCGACGATCTGCGTGCACAGCACGGCACCGACCGTGATGCACTGCATGATCATCTTGAACTTCCCGAAGCCGTCGGCGGGGAACTCCCGCCCCACGCTCTCCACGTACCCTCGAATCGCCGTGACCAGGAACTCGCGCGCCAGGGTGAGCACGACGACCGTGGCGGGCATGAAGGGCTGGGACCAGGGCATCGTCGCGAGGTAGATCATCGAGCCGACGATCAGGACCTTGTCGACGAAGGGATCGGCGATGCGTCCGAACGCGCTCACCTGGTTGTCGCGCCTGGCGAGGTACCCGTCGAGGGCGTCGGTCGAGGCGACGACGATGAAGAGCCAGAAGGCGATGTGGATCGGGACTCGGATCGTCTCCGCGGGCGCGGCTCCGTAGACGGCGAAGATCGTGAACAGGGCCAGGGCTCCCGCGAACCGCGACGCGGTGATGCGATTGGGCCAGTGCTCGAAGACGCTCATCGGTCCACCATCGCGGTGACGCAAGGCTCGCAGAGCAGGTTGGCCTCGTCGTCGATGCCCTCGACACGCACGCGCAGGCAGTCGCCGGGTCGGGCCGAAGAGCCGGCGACCAGGGCCAGGGTGTCGACCTCGGGGGCGTCCGTCTCGGCCCGGGCCACCGCGCCGTGTCCGCGGTCGGCCTCGTCCACGAGCACGTCGATCTCGCGGCCGACGAGCTCGGCCTGGGCGGCGCGCAGGAGCTCGTCGCGCACGGCGAGGACGGCCCGCGTGCGCGCCAGCACCTCCTCGGCAGGGAGACGACCGGAGAGCTCGTGGCTGGCCGTCCCCTCCTCGTCCGAGTAGGGGAAGGCGCCCACACGGGTCAGGCGGTAGTCGCGCAGGAAGCGGCACAGCTCCTCCACGTCCTCTTCGCGCTCCCCGGGGAAGCCCACGAGGAGGGTCGTCCGCAGGGTCAGGCCGGGGACTTCCTCCAGCAGGCCCTCGACGATGGCGCGCACCTGTTCACCGCTCCCGTGGCGACGCATGGCGCGCAGGACGGGGGTCGCGGCGTGCTGGATCGGCATGTCGAGGTAGGTGGCGACCCGCGGGTGGTCACGGAGGAGCGGGGCGAGCCCCTCGGGGAGACGATTGGGGTAGGCGTACATGACCCGCACCCGGAGGATGTCGGGCAGGTCCGCCAGGGCCTCGACGAGCTCTGGCAGCTCCCGCCCCGCGTCGCGGCCCCAGGCAGTGGAGTCCTCGGCCACCAGCACGAGCTCGCGCGCGCCACAGGTCGAGAGCTCGCGCCCCTCCTCCAGCAGGTCTTCCAGGCTCTTGGAGCGGTGCGGTCCCCGGATCGAGGGGATGGTGCAGAAGCTGCACTGATGGTCGCAGCCGTGCGAGATGCGCAGGAACGCGTAGGAAGCGGGGGTGGCTAGCAGGCGGCCTCCCTCGCGGCGCGCCTCGCGTTGGACGGGTCCCTCCAAGTAGTCGGGGATCGACTGCCCGTCGGTCAGTTCGCGCACCGATCGCGCGAGCTGCGTGTAGTCGGAGATCTCCGCGAAGAGGTCTACCTCGGGCAGCTCCTCGCGGAGCTTGCGTCGATAGCGCTGCACGAGGCAACCCGCCACGACCACCGAGCCGATCTCCCCGCGCCGCTTGCGCTCGAGGAGCCCGTGGATGACCTCGAGGGACTCCTCGCGCGCGGGGCCGATGAACGAGCAGGTGTTGACGACGACGGCCCGCGCCCCTTCGGGGTCGTCGGTGACGACCAGTCCCTCCTCGGCCATCCGGCCCAGGATCAGCTCGGAGTCGATCAGATTCCGGGCGCAGCCCAGGTGGACGAGGGAGACGAGGCGGTGGTCACTCACGGCATGGACGGTCCGAGCGCGGCATTGTAGCCCCACGGACCGCGCCTAGGAGCCGTCGGTCAGCGCCATCCACTCCTCGCGGCTCATCAGGATTTCCCGGCTCTTGCCCCCCATGTAGGGACCGATCAGGCCTCGCTCCTGGAGCTCGTCGAGGACCCGGCAGGACTGGTCGAAGGAGAGGTCGAAGGTCCGTTGGAGCATGGAGACGGCCACGCGCTCGCGCTCCAGGAACAGGCACCCCGCCTCCACCAGGAGGTCGTTGCCCATTTCGGGCGCCGCCTGGGGCTCCAGAACCACCTCGCGCTCGTCGGGCGCAGGGGGCTCGTCCCCGTCGGGCTCCTCGACGATGGGCTCGCCGAACAGATCGCGCTCGCAGCCCTCCTCGTCGCCTTCCAGCTCCGCCGCGTCCTCGAGCTCCTCGGATTCGCCCTCCTCGGGATCCTCTTCCTCGGCGTCCTCCTCCTCGAGCTCGGCCGCGTCCTCGAGCTCCTCGGATTCGTCCTCTTCGGACTCCTCTTCCTCGGCGTCCTCCTCGGATTCAGGCTCGTCGTAGAGGCCCGGCTCCTCGCCGTCGTCCTCGCTCGCCGCCTGCTCCCAGCTCGGTGGGGGCGGCGTCGGATCCACGAGGCGGCTCGTGCCGTCCCCGTCCTCGCTCAGCTCTTCGTCGGCCGGTCTGTGCCCGAGGTCTTCGCCCGGAGGTGGGGCTGCGTCGCCCGCTGCTTCGTGGGCAGCCAGATGTGCGTCAGGGGTGTCGACAAAGGACGCACCGTCCTCGTGATCTCCCTGCTGCACGGAAGCCACTTCACTCGTACTTGTGCTCGTTGGTTCGAATCCATCTTCGCTGTCGAGGAGGTTCGCCCCCTCGGGAACCCCGCCGACCAGCCGGACATCCACCGGATAAGGGGAGGAGGGTTCCTGCCAGGTCCCCTCGGCTGCGTCGGTCTCGGGCTCGTAGGTCTTTCGCGTGGGGAGCAGTGCCTCGGCCTCGTCGGCCGTGACTGCATCCGCGCACTCCTTCCTTGGAGCGGCTGATACCCCGCGAAAGTTCCAGGTTTTCGCGGAAAACCACTCCAGATCCCGAATCCAGGCGAACCAGGCGCACGACCCCGTGATCACGGCCCCCAGGGCCATGCCCACGGGTGGCGCCACGGCGCCCGCCAACAGGCCGCCCGTGGCCGTCCCCAGGGCCCCCCCGGCCCCCTCGGAGGCGGCGCCCGCGAAGACCGCCAGGCCCCCGACGCACCCCGCGAGTCCCCAGACCGCGGCCAGGATGTTCACTCCGCCACCGAACAGGAACGTCCTGATGCCCACGACGGCGAACCCGACCGAGAGCAGCAAGGCGGGCCACAACCCGATCCCGTTCATCACGTCGCGCGCCAGGGCGGAGGTCCCGGCGGGTTCGTCGGGAACGCCCCGGAAGAGGGCGGCGCCGAGTACGACGACGAAGAACGAGCCGGGCAGGAACAGGACGAACAGCCCCAGCCACTCGGCGGCGGAGACTTCCTTGGATTGCTTCGCTTTCATGATGCTCACTCCTCCGCGCTACCGATCTCGGCCGGCAGGCCGTTCTGCGCCTCCCAGTCCTCCAGGGAGATCATGATCTCGCGCGACTTGCTGCCGCGATGTTCGCCCAGGATGCCCTCTTCGGTCATCAGATCGATCAGGCGCGAGGCGCGCGTGTAGCCGACGCTCAAGGCTCGTTGGAGCAGACTCGCGGACCCGCGCTTGGTCTTGAGAACGACCCGCACTGCCTCGACCCAGAGCGGGTCGTCGGGACCGCTCCCCGAACCCCCGGCACCGGGCTGGGCAGTCCCGGTGGCGCACTGGACGATTTCCTGGTTGAAGGTCGGCGCCGAGTCCTGGCAGACGAAGTCCACGACCGCCTGAAGCTCGTCGTCCTCCACGAGCGCTCCTTGGACGCGGCGGATCGTGGAGGTCTGCGGCGGCGTGTAGAGCATGTCCCCGCCTCCCAGGAGCTTCTCCGCGCCCGTCGTGTCGAGGATCACCCGGCTGTCGGTTCCGCTGGCCACCTGGAAGGCGATCCGCGTGGGGAGGTTGCCCTTGATCACGCCCGTGATGACGTCGGTCGAGGGGCGCTGGGTGGCCAGGATCACGTGGATCCCCACGGCGCGGGATTTCTGTGCCAGGCGCGTGATCGCGGTCTCGGCCTCCTTCTTGGAGACCATCATCAGGTCCGCCATCTCGTCGATGACGACCACGATGAAGGGCAGGTGGCGCGGAGTTCGCTCCTCGCTGAAGTGCTCACCGAGCTTCTCGCGCAGCTTCTCCTCACCGAGGGCGTTGAAGGCCTTGATGCTGCGCACGCCGGCGTCCTTGAAGAGCTCGTAGCGGCCCTCCATCTTCTCGACCAGCCAGTTGATGACGCTCGCCGCCTGGCGCGTGTCGGTCACGACCGGCAGCAACAGGTGCGGGACCTTGGAGAACATCTGCAGCTCGACCATCTTCGGGTCGATCAGGACCATCTGGGCGTCGTGGGGCGAGCGGGTCAACAGCAGGCTGGCGATGATGGTGTTGATGCAGACCGACTTGCCCGATCCCGTCGTCCCGGCGATCAACAGGTGCGGCATGCGCGCGAGGTCCTCGACCACCGGCGTGCCCTCGGCGTCCATGCCCAAGAACAGCGGCAGAGGCATGAAGGCCTGGTCGTAGGCACGCTTGTGGATCAGCTCCCGTAGGCGCACGAGCCGACGCTTCTTGTTGGGGACCTCGATCCCGATCGTCGAGCGGCCGGGGATGGGCGCGATGATGCGGACGCTGCGGGCCTTGAGGGCCGCGGCGATCTCCTGGCTGAGCTGGGTGACCTTGTTCATGCGCGTCCCCTGGGCGACGGTCAACTCGAACAGGGTCACCGCCGGCCCGACCTGAGCCCCCACGACCTCGGACTCGACGCGGAAGCTCGTCAGGGCGTTCTCGAGCTTGGTCGCCGCGAGCTTGAGGTCGTCGGAAACGGCCTCGCTACCGCCGGGGGGCTTGAGCAGGTCGAGAGGCGGGAAGGTCCAGGGCCCGCGTGGAGGCGTCGGCGTCTCATACGGCAGCATCCCGACCTTCACGCTGGCTCCGCCCGAGCGCCCGCGGGCGGGGGTGACGACGTCGCGCTCGGAGGGCGCGTCCTCCTCGTCTTCCTCCTCTTCCTCCTCGTCTTCGTATTCGTCCTCTTCTTCTTCGTCCTCGTACTCGTACTCCTCCTCGTCCTCTTCTTCCTCGTCTTCGTACTCGTACTCCTCCTCGTCTTCCTCGTCCTCCTCCTCCTCGACCGCTCCCCGCGCGGCGCGGCGCGGCGGAGCCTCCGCTCCAGCCCGCTCCAGATCCCGCGCGCTCAAGAACTCCCACAATCCCACGAGCAGGCCGCCGAACCAGCGCAGGACCGCCGCCCCGAGCGCCTCCCCGCGCTTCTCACGCCGCTCGCGGGCCCAGGCCGCCAGGGACTGGATTGCCGGGTAGAAGGCCATCTCGGTGGCCAGGGTGAACGAGACCAACAGGAGCAGGGTGAGCAGGATCCACAGGCCGGGCGTGCCGAACTTGGGAACCAAGACGTCCTGAACGCACACCAGCGCCAGCCAGCCACCCGGGCCGTAGGGGAAGCGGGCGCTCATGAGCTCCCCCTCGCCCTCGACGATCCCCTGTTCAGGGGAGAACTCCGGGCCGATGCCGAGCTGGATCAAGAAGCTCGCGCACAGGACGAAGCAGCCTCCGCCGAACAGGCGCAGGGACGGCCAGGCCACTTCCTTGCGGGCCAGGAGCACGAATCCCCAGGCGAGGGCGAGCAGCGCGATCAGGTAGCCGCCCCAACCGGCCGCGAGCAGGGCCCCGTGGGCGAAGTAGTAGCCCGCCTGCCCGCCCCAGTTGAGCCCGACGGCGTCGGGGCTGTCGGGGGGGGCGTAGTGGCTGACCATCGAGACCAGAAGCCACAGGGAGGTCCCGATCAGGATCAGGCCCTTGATCTCCTGCAGGCGGTCGGAGACCTCTTCGTCCACCGGGCGTCCGAAGAGGAAGCCGGCCACCAGCTGCCGCAGCCGTGACAGCCGGCCGCCCGAGCGTGCCTTCTTCTTGGTCCTGCGCTTGCCCTTGCCCCTACGGGCCATGTCCTCATCCACTCCTTCCCAGGGGTGAGGGGAAGCGATCCCGCAGACTCGCGCGATCCCCTCGCCCGACCACCCTCAACGTCCGGCGCAGAGCTCCACGAGAGCGCGCGCGATCCGGTCCTTGCCCTGATCGACGAGCTCTCGCCGGCTCCCGTCCACGCCCAGGATCCTCACACTGGCGCGCCGGGCATTCAAGGCCGAGCTGTCGTTGAGGACGATGTAATCCGCCCCTTTTCGCGCCATTTTCGCCCGCGCGCGGCGCAGGCCGGAGCCGGTCTCGAGGGCGAAGCCCACCACCAGCCGCTCGCCCTTGCGCCGCGCCACCGTGGCCAGGATGTCGGGATTGCGGACCAGGTCCAGGCTCACGCGGTCGGCTCCACCGTCCTTGGCGCGCCACTTGCCCGAGAGCCGCCGAGCGGGTCTCCAGTCGGCCACGGCGGCACACATGTAGAGGGCGTCGGCTGCCTCGAAGGCCTCTCGGACCGCCGCCAGCATCTCGCGGGCGCTGACGACGTCGACCCGTCGCACGCCGGGAGGGGTCTCCAAGGCCACCGGGCCGCTGATCAGGGTCACCCGGCAGCCCGCGCGCGCCGCGGCGCGCGCGATGGCGAAGCCCATGCGCCCGCTGGACTCGTTCGAGAGGAAGCGCACCGGATCGACGTACTCGCGGGTCGGCCCGGCGGTCACGACGACCCGCGGGCCCCGCCGGCGTCGGCGGCCGGTCGCACTCATCGCTCCAGCAGCGCCGCCAGCCGCTCCGCGATGACCCCCGGCTCGGCCAGGCGCCCGGGGCCCTCGTCGCCGCAGGCCATCAGGCCCTCTTCTGGCTCGACCAGGCTCCAGCCGTCTTCCACCAGGGTCGCGATGTTCCGCTGCACCGGCGGGCTGGCGAGCATGTGCGGGTTCATGGCCGGGCAAACCATGCGCGACCGGTCGGCGGGAAGAGCCATGGCGACGGTGGTCAGCAGGTCTCCCGCCAGACCCTGGGCCACGCGACCGATCAGGTCCGCGGTCGCCGGAGCCAGGACGAGGGCCTCGCCCCAGCGCCCGAGCTCGATGTGGTCCATCGCGCCCACGCGGGCGGGACCGAACTCCTCGCAGGCGGCGGGCTGGCCGGTGACGGCCTCGAAGAGCTGCAGGCCGACCAGCTCGGTGGCGCGCGGGGTCAAGAGGGCGCGCACCGAATGCCCCTGCTGGGTCAGGCGACTGGCGAGGTCGCAGGCCTTGTAGGCCGCGACCGACGCGCTCACCCCCAAGAGGATGCGGCTCATGCCGACTCCTCCTGGATCGGCTCCAGGCCGATCAGGCCGCGGACCTCCTCCAGGGCTCGCTCCAGGTCGTCGTTGATCACGACATGATCGTACTTCACCCGCTCGCGGGCTTCGTCCTCCGCCTTGGCGAGGCGCCGCTCGACCACCTCGGGCAGGTCCGTGCCGCGTCCCACGAGCCGCCGGCGCAACTCCTCGCCGTCGGGCGGCACGATGAAGATCGACAGCCCGGGGATGCGCTGGGCCCGGATCTGGTTCGCCCCCTGCACGTCGATCTCCAACAGGAAGATGCGGCCTGAGGCGAGGGCCTCCTCCATCTGGGCGGTCAGGGTCCCGTACATGTGGCCGTGGACTTCGGCGTGCTCGAGGAACTCGCCCCGGGCCCGGCGCTCGGCGAACTCCTCGGGACTCAGGAAGAAGTAGTCGACCCCGTCCACCTCCCCCGCGCGGCGCGGGCGCGTCGTGGCTGAGATCGAGAACACCAGGCGCGGGTCGTCCAGGAGCCGGCGCACGACCGTGCTCTTCCCCGCTCCCGAGGGGCCGGAGATCAGCACCATCTTGCCCGGGCTCTTGCTCCCCACACCGCCTACTCGATGTTCTGGACCTGCTCGCGCAGGCGCTCGATCGAGGTCTTCAGGGTCACGACGTCGTGGGCCACGCCGGCGTCGTTGCACTTGGACCCGACGGTGTTGGCCTCGCGATTGAACTCCTGGACGAGGAAGTCGAGCTTGCGGCCGACGCCGCCGCCGCGGTTCAGGATGGCGTCCGCCTCCTCGAGATGGCTGAACAAGCGGGTGACCTCCTCGCTGACGTCGAAGCGGTCGGCGAGCAAGGCCAGCTCGCGGACGAGGTCGGAAGCCGGGACGTCGGATGCGGAGCCGAGGAGGTCGGCGACGCGACTCCTGAGGGCCTTCATGTGGCGCTTGACGACCGCGGGCATCCGCTTGTCGATGCGGCGCGCGACGCGCTCGATCGCGGCCAGGTGCTTGCGCAGGTCGGTCTCCATGCGTGCGCCCTCCGCCTCGCGTGAGGTCTCCAGGGAGTCGAGCGCCTCCTCGCAGGCCCGCAGGACCACGCGCGCCTCCCGCCCCCGACGGCCCTCGTCGGCCTGCGCCCCGACGACCCCGGGAAGCTGCAAGAGCGCCTCCATGCCCACATCGTCGGCCAGGCCCACCGCTCCTGCGAGCCTGGTGATCTCGCGCCGGTAACGGCGCGCCACGTCGGCATTGAGCGACACCGACTCGGGAGCGGTCGTGCGCGTGACGTGGACGTGCACGGAGAGGGCCCCGCGGGCGATGCGCTTGCGGATCTTCGCCTCCAGGCGCGGTTCGAGATCGGCCAGCTCCCCGGGCAGGCGGTGGCGGACCTGCAGGAAACGGTGGTTGACCGAGCGGATCTCCACGCGCACGTCGAGACCGTCGCCGCCGGCCTCGGAGAGGCCGAAGCCGGTCATCGACCGGATCAAGCGCCTCCCCCGGCAAGCGCCGTGCGACTGCCGGGTTTGACCGGCGCGCCCCCGGCCGAGCACAGCGGGCATTCGGCGGGCTCGAAGACCTGGACCTCGACCTCCGCCAGACACGTCAGGGGGAGGCCCTCGTCCTCGAAGGGGTTCCCTCCCGAGCGGTTGATCATCGAGCCGATGGCGACCGGCACTCCCCCGTGGGCGCGCACGACCTCGATGGCCTCCCGGGCCGAGCCTCCTGTCGTCAGGACGTCCTCGACGACGAGGCAGCGCTCCCCCGGTTCGAATCCGAAGCCGCGCCTGAGGGTCATCTCGCCGCCGGAGCGCTCGGTGAACATCGCGCGTCGGTCGAGGGCACGACCGACCTCCTGGGCCCAGACGACCGCGCCCATGGCGGGCCCCACGACGACGTCCACCTCCGTCTTCAGGCGCTCGGCGAAGGCGCGGGCCAACTCCTCGGCCCGACGGGGTCGGGAGAGGACCAGGGCGCACTGGAAGTAGCGGTCGGAGTGCAGCCCCGAGGAGAGCTCGAAGTGCCCCTCGAGCATGGCGCCGGTCTTGCGGAAGTGGTCGAGGACCGCGTCGGTCTGCACGTGCTCAGTTCCCGTCCGCGGGAGCCTCGGGCACGCCGCCTCCGAGGGGGTCGACGACCGAGGCGCTGCCCTCCATGCGGTTGATGATGTGGATCAACAGCGCGCTGAGGAGGAACACACCGGCCGCGACGCCTGTGAAGGTCTGGATGCCGCGCGCCTTCACGCCGAAGGTCTGCTGGCCGGCCTGGCCGAGGGCCTCGCCGAATCCCCCGCCCTTGCCCTCTTGGAGCAGGATGACGACGATCAGGACGAGCGCCGAGAGCACGAAGATCAGGTACAGCGAGATGATGATGAGGTTCATGGAAACGGAGGCTGGGCGGCCCTCGGATGGACCGCGCTCGTGACTATCGTCGGAGAGGCCGTCGCTTGGACGGCGCTCGAGAGGGGGGCCGCACGGGCGGCTACCCCTGGAACTCGATGATCGGGAGGAAGGACTCGGGCTTCAACGACGCGCCTCCCACCAGCGCGCCGTCGACATCGGTGACGGCCATCAGCTCGGCCACGTTGTCCGCCTTGACGCTGCCACCGTACTGGATCCGCGTCGCCGCGGCGACCGATTCGGAGTACAGGCCCTCCAGGAGGCCCCGCAGGTAGGCGTGGACTTCCCCGGCCTGGGCGGCCGTGGCGGTGTGGCCCGTGCCGATCGCCCAGACCGGCTCGTAGGCGATGGTCACGCGCGCCATGTCCCCCTCGGCGATCCCCTCGAGCCCGGCCCGCAGCTGGGTCGCCACGACCTGCTCGGTACGGCCCGACTCGCGCTCGTCGATCGTCTCTCCCACGCAGAGGATCACGTCGAGCCCGGCACCCAGGGCGGTGTGGACCTTGCGACAGATCAGCTCGTCGCCCTCGCCGTAGACGTGGCGTCGCTCGGAGTGGCCGATCAGGACCAGCTCCGCCCCCACGTCGGCCAGCATGGACGCCGCCACCTCGCCGGTGAAGGCGCCGCTCTCCTCGTCGCAGCAGTTCTGCGCCCCGACCCTGATCGGCGAGCCCATCAGGGCGCGGGAGATCTCGTCGAGGTAGACGAAGGGCGGGAAGACGGCCACGTCGACGTCGCGCCGCTCGCCGACGCGCCCTGCCAGCGCCTCGACCAGCTCGAGCGCCGCGCGGCGGTCGAGGTTCATCTTCCAGTTGCCCGCGAGGAACGGAGTGTTCACGGTGCGTCACCCGCGGGTAGGGCGGGCTCGGTGGGTGTGGCGTGGTCTGCGGGGATCACGAGGCGCGCCTCCCCGAGGGCGGCGAGTGCCTCGATGTCGCGCCGGATGCGGCCGAGCTCGCAGAGCGAGATGGCCTGCTGGCCGTCGGAGTGGGTCTGTTCGGGCCGCGGGTGGACCTCGATGATGAGCCCGTCCGCGCCCGCCGCCATGCCAGAGCGGGCGAGGGCACGCACGAGGTCGCTGCGCCCCGCGGAGTGGGAGGGATCGACGATCACCGGCAGGTGGGTCTCTCGCGCGAGGAAGGCCACGGCGCCGACGTCGAGCAGGTTGCGCGTGCAGTCGTCGAAGCTGCGCACGCCGCGCTCGCACAGGACGACCTGGTCGTTGCCCGTCGAGAGCAGGAACTCAGCGGCCATCAGCAGCTCGCGCACCGTGGCGCCGAAGCCGCGCTTGAGCAGCACGGGCTTCATGGTGCGGCCGACCTCCAGCAAGAGGGGGCTGGAAGCCATGCTGCGAGCGCCGATCTGGATCATGTCCGCGACCTCGGCCACGGCCTCCACGTCGCGGGTGTCGAGCACCTCGGTGACGACGCCGATCCCGACCTCGGCGCGCACGCGTGCGAGCATCTCCAGGGCGGGCCGGCCGAGACCCTGGAACGAGTAGGGAGAGGTGCGCGGCTTGTAGGCGCCCCCGCGCAGGAGGGTCGCGCCGCGGGCGCGCACGCCGCGCGCGATGTGCAAGAGGGCCTGCTCGTCCTCGACGGCGCAAGGACCGGCGATCAGGGAGATCGCTCCGGCCCCAAAGCGCGCCTCGGCGGCCCTCACCTGGGTGGCCGAAGTCCGCGGGTCGGCCTGGTGCAGCTCGCGCGCGTCCCCGGTCGCGAGCACCTCGACCACCCCGGCGAGGTCCTCGAGAAGAGAGCGGTGTGAGGGCCTGCCCGCGCCCTCGAGCTCGAGCATCTGCCGCTCGGCGCCCAGGAAACGGGGGGCGTAGCCCAGCTCCCGGCAGAGAGCGAGGACCGTCTCGATCTGGTCGGGCGCTAGGCCCTTTCTCAGGCGGACGAGCATGGTGCTCCCGAAAACGGCCCTCGGGCCCGATGGAACGCGGGAGAGAACGCGGCAGTATAGGCTCCCCACCCCGGTTCCATCAATCGCCGCCGAGGCCGGTTCCGTGCCCGCGCACCGGCGTGCTCCAGCCCGCGCCGCCCCCATGGACGAGACCCTCCGAGCCCTTCTGGCCCTGACCCCCCTCGACGCCCTGCCGCGCACGGGCTGGATCCAGCACGGGATCGCCGCCCCCGAGTCGGTGGCCGGACACCTGACCGGCACGGCCCTGTTGGCCCTGACGCTCGCGCCTCGGGTCGAGCCTGCTCTCGACGTCGACCGCTGCGTCGCCCTGGCCCTCGTCCACGACGCGCCCGAGGCCCTGACGGGCGACCTGCCCCACGGCGCGCGGGAGCGTCTGCCCGAGGGTGCCAAGGCGACCGCGGAGGCGGCCGCGGCCGAGGCCGTGCTGGCACCGCTCTCCCCTCTCGCCCTGGCGCGCTTCGCCGAGGTCGAAGCGGGCCGGACGCGCGAGGCGCGCCTGGTGCGCCTGTGCGACCGGCTCGCCCTGGGCGTTCGGCTCGTGGCCTACCTGCGCGCTGGACACCGCGGCCTGGGTGAGTTCGTGCGCGGCATCGAGGAGCTCGACTGCGAGGAGTTCCCCCCCGCCGAGGACCTGCGCCTCGCGCTCGTCGACGCGATCGAGGGCCAGGCGTGAAATCCGCCCTCCGCGAGGGGATGCTCTGGGGGTGAAGAGGTTCGGCCTGATCCCGCCCCTCCTGGGGCTCGTCGCCCTCGTCGCCATGGTTGCCTGGCGCGTCCTCGACGAGCCGGGCTTCTCCCTGCCGCCGTTCCCCGATCCGCCGGAGGTGACCATCCCCCAGTTCGAGCTCCCCCGCGGGAGCGCGCGCGTCGCCGGGCGGGTCCGTGGCGGAGACGGGCACGTGCTGGTGGACGCCCTGGTCTCCCTGCGAGCCGGCGCGGAACCCCTGTGGACCTACACTGACTCAGAGGGCCGCTTCGAGCTCACCGACGTCCCGCCGGGGCCGGCGCGCGTCACCGTCCTGGCTCGGCGCTTCCTCACCCACGAGTTCGACGTCGTCGCCCCGAACGAGGACCTCGCCCTCGACCTGACCGAGGCCGTCGCCCCGACGCCCGTGCTCCCGCCCCTGGTGCGGGCGAGCCTGGAGGGGGCGGTCGTCCCCGCCCTCCCCGGGCGTGCCGTCGCCGGCTACGAGGTGCTGTTGACTCCCGCCGAGCCTCCCGAGCGGTTCGGCGCGCCCGTCGAGCGCCGCGCGGCCGTCGGCGCGGACCGCTCCTTCCGCTTCGACGAGCTGATCGTCGGCGAATACCGGGTCACCGTGCTGCCGCCCTGGGCGGCGGGAGGCTCCTGGCCCAACCTGACCGCCACGGCCGCGCGCACCCACCTCCACAGCCTGGGGAGCGCCGGGCGTCCCCTCGAGCTCGAGGCCTCCGCCGGCGAGATCGAGGCGCGCCTGGTCGATCCCTCCGGCGCGGGGGTCTTCGGCGCCCTCGCCCTGCTCCATCCCGCCGGACGGCCCGACCGGCCCTGGCCGCCGGTGACCTCCGCCGAGGACGGAACCGTGGTCCTCACCGACGTCCCCCCCGGAGCCCACCGGCTGGTGCTGGTCGCCGGCGAGGAGCGCCGAGAGTTGCTGGTGCAGGTCTCAGCGGGTGCGACCCTGGAACTCGAGCCCGAACCGCTCCGAACGCGCGCCCGGCGCTGACGGCCGCCTCAGGCCTCCACCGCCTCGCGCGCGGGGATGCGCTCCATCGCCCGCTCGGCGAGCGCGGCGATCGTGAGGGAGGGGTTGGTCCCCAGGTCCGCGGAGACCGCGGAGCCGTCGACCACCCACAGCCCCTCGTAGCCGAACACCCGGTGCTCGGCGTCGATCACGCCCTCGCTCGCGTCATCGCCCATGCAGCAGCCGCCGAGGACGTGGGCCGTCGCGGGGCGATCGAGGAGCGTGTCCAGGGCCAGGGAGCTCGCGACGCCGCCACTGCGTCGTGCGAGGCGCTCGGCGAGAGCGTCCGCCTCGGGGATCGTGCGCGCGGGCGGCTCGCCCTCGTCGGGGGCCGTCCCGAGGCCGCGACCGCGGCGCAGGCGCAGGGAGAGCCCGCTGGTCCCCATGTAGAGGATCAGGAACGAGTACCGCGCCAGGTCGGGCACGCACGCCGCGCGCAAGGTCGCCAGGGGTCGGCGTAGGGCGGCGGCGAGCGAGCGCAGCAGGCGCACGGGCAGGGATCCCTCGCCGGGTGCATGGGGCATCAACATCAGCCGGAAGAACCCCGATCCCGCACCGTAGCGCACGACCTCCAGCCCGGCGCCGCCGGGAAGGGAGAGGCGCGATCCGATCGCGACCCCCCGCGAGAGGTCGTCCTGCGGATCGGGACAGACCACGCCGATCAGCGCCTCGGAGTTGGTCCGCACGGTGCGGCCCAAGCGCTCGGAGAGGCGCGGCAGGCCTTGGGGATCGGCCTTCATCGCCAGCAGGAGGTCGAGGGTGCCCATGACCCCGGCGGAGAGCACGACGCGCCGGGCGGTGAGGGTGCGCCGGACACGCTTGCGGCGCGAGCGGCCCTCTTCGAACTCGACGGCGTAGCCACCGCCCTCGAGAGGGCGCAGGCCGACGACCCGCGAGTCCGGACGCAGCTGCAAGCCCTTGCGGCGGGCGAGCCACAGGTAGTTGCGGTCGAGGGTGTTCTTGGCGCCGTGGCGGCAGCCGGTCATGCAGGCTCCGCACAGCTCGCAGCCCGTGCGTCGAGGGCCCTCTCCCCCGAAGTAGGGGTCCTCGACGGTCTCGCCGGGGCTGCCGAAGTGGATCCCGACCTCGGTCGGCTCCCAGTCGTCCGGTCCCAGCTCGCGCAGCAGGCGATCGGTGACGGTGGTCCCGGGCACGGCGGTCGCGCCCAGCATGCGCCGCACCTCGGCGTAGTGCGGCTCGAGCTCCCGTCCCCAGTCCGCCAGGTGGGCCCACGAGGGCGCCGCGAAGAAGGCCGGATCGGGAGTGGAGAGGACGTTGGCGTAGATCAGGGAGCCGCCTCCAACGCCCACGCCCGAGAAGGCCGTCAGGTGGCGGAAGAAGCGCATCTGGAAGGGACCGCGCCAGCCCAGCGCCGGCGCCCATAGCCAGCGGCGCAGGTCCCAGTTCGTGCGCGGGAAGTCCTCCTCCTCCAGGGAGCCGCCCTTCTCGAGCAGCAGCACGTCGTACCCCTTCTCCACCAGCCGCAGGGCCGACACGCTGCCGCCGAAGCCCGAGCCGATGACGATGAAGTCGTGGTCGTGGGTCGGCACGGCGCAGATTGTAGGCTCCGCGGGGCTATGCTGGGCGGTCCGCCGCCGGCGCCCTCTCCCCGTGCAGACCATCGACCTCGACCAGGCCGCCACGACGGCCCTCGACCCGCAGGTGCGGGAGGCGATGGAGCCCTGGCTGGGGGCCCGCGCGGGGAATCCGTCCTCGCGCCACCGCAGGGGCGTGGCGGCCGCCGACGCCGTCGACCGGGCGCGGGCCCAGGTGGCCCGGGCCGTCGGCGCGCGCACCGAGGACGTCGTGTTCACTTCGGGGGGCACCGAGGCCGACAACCTCGCCGTGCTCGGCCTCGCTCGGGCGCGCGCGACCCGCGGCCGGGAGCTCGTCATCGGACCGACCGAGCACGCCGCCGTGCGCGCCGCGGCCGAAGCCCTCGAGAGCGAGGGCTTCACGGTCTCCCACGCGCGCACCGACACCGCCGGGGCCCTCGACCTCGACCACCTCGGCGGCCTGCTCGGCGAGAAGACCGTCCTCGTGGCCCAGATGCTGGTCAGCAACGAGTTCGGCAGCGTCTACCCCACCGCCCCCCTCGCGCGGCTCGTGCACGCCCGCGCCCCCTCGGCGGCGGTCCACGTCGACGCAGTCCAGGCCCTCGGCAAGCTCGAGCTCTCGATCGGCGAGCTGGGCGCCGACAGCCTGGCCCTGAGCGCCCACAAGGTCCACGGGCCCCAGGGGGTCGGCGCCCTGGTGCTGGCGCCCGACACGCGCCTGCGCCCGCTGGTGTTCGGCGGCGGCCAGCAGGGCGGTCGCAGGCCGGGCACCGAGAACGTCGCGGGGGTGGTCGGCTTCGGGCGCGCGGTCGAGCTGGCCGAGGCGCTGCGCGCAGAGACCTGGGAGCAGCTGACCCAGCTGCGCGCGCGCTTCTCCGCCGGCCTGGCGCGCCTCGACGGCGCCCGCCTGTTGGAGCTCGGCGCCCAGACGATGCCAGGCATCTGCACCGTGCTCTTCGCCGGCGTCCCCGCCGAGGTGCGCCTGCACCACCTCGACGAGCGCGGCGTCGCGGTCAGCGTGGGGAGCGCCTGCCAGGCCAACGACGCCGACCTCAGCCCCTCCGCCGCGGCCGTCGGCCTGGACGCGGACGCCTCCCGGCGCATGCTGCGCTTCTCTTTCTCGCGCCACACCACGACCGACGAGATCGACCACGCCCTGGCCGCGCTCGAGGCCGTCGGCGAGGAGCTGGGGAGCCTGGGGGGATGACCGGAGCCGCCGCGATCGGCGCGCCCGAGATGGTGCTGGTCCGCTACGGCGAGCTGGCCCTCAAGGGCAAGAACCGCGGCGCATTCGAGCAGGCGCTGGTGCGCAACATCGAGGCCGCCACGCGCCTCATCGCCCCGGTGCGCGTGGAGCGCCGGCGCGGTCGCATGGCGGTCTTCGGCGAGCGGCGCGTGAGCGACGTCGCGCGCAGGCTGCAGGACGTCTTCGGCATCAAGAGCCTCTCGCCCGCCTGGGGCTGCGCGGTCGCTCCCGAGGCGATCGCGGAGCTCGCCGCGCGCGTCCTCGCCGACGCCCTGGCGGACTTCCCGCCCGAGGGCCCGATCACCTTCCGGGTCGCCTCCTCGCGCGCCGAGAAGCGCTTCCCCTTGAGCTCGATGGAGCTCGACCGGTTCATCGCCGAGCGCGTGCTGCCCGACCACCCGCGGCTAAAGGTGCGGCTCGAAAGGCCTGAGCTCTCCCTTGGGATCGACGTGCGCCCCGAGCGCGCCTACGTGTTCGTGCGCCGCCTGCCCGGTCCCGGCGGCCTGCCGGTCAGCACCCTGGGACGCGGGATGTGCCTGTTGTCGGGGGGCATCGACTCGCCGGTCGCGGCCTGGCTGGCGATGAAGCGCGGCTGCCGCGTCGCCTTCGTGAGCTTCCACTCCCCGCCCTACATCGGCGAGCGCTCGCGCAAGAAGATCCGCGACCTCGTGGGGATCCTGGCGCGCTACCAGCCGACCAGCCGCCTCTACGTGGCCCCCTTCACCGAGGTCCAGACCACGATCCGCGACCGCGCTCCACAGCCCTACCGCACGGTGCTCTACCGGCGCATGATGCAGCGCATCGCCACGCGCCTGGCGCGCAGGGAGAAGTGCGGAGCGCTGATCACCGGCGAGAGCCTCGGGCAGGTCGCGAGCCAGACCCTGGAGAACCTCACCTGCATCGAGGCGGCGACCGACCTGCCAGTGCTGCGCCCCCTGGTGACCTTCGACAAGGAGGAGGCCATCGATCTCGCCCGCAGGATCGGCACCTTCGAGGTCTCCACGCGCCCCGAACCCGATTGCTGCACGGTCTTCATGCCCGAGCACCCCGTCCTGCGCGGGAACCTCGCCGCTTGCGAGGAGGCCGAGGCGGCCCTGGAGGTCGAGGTCCTGGTGGACCGGGCCGTGAGAGCGTCCGAAAAGCTCGAAATCGCGAGCGACGTCTGACAGGCTCCTCTCATCGGCCTGGCGGGAACCCTCCGCACGGCGCCCGGCGCGCCCCAAGGCCCGGAAGATGAACCGCAGCATCGCCCTCTTTGTGGCCATGGCCGTGCTGGCGGCCCACAGCCTCACGATCTACACCGACCCGACCGCCACCCTGGCGGTTCCGACCGATCTGGCCTACGTGGCGCTGCGGATCGGGCGTGAGTGGGTGCACGAGGGGACGCTCACCTGGTTTGCGGGCCAGGACGCCTTCGAGAGCTACCCCTCCCTGGGCTGGCTCGCGTTCAGCGCGCTGCTGCAGCGCCTCCACTGGCTCCCCCTCAACCCGGCGGTGCAGCTCTCGGGCGCGGGGGCGGCCATGGCGACCCTGGTCCTCGCCTCTCGCCTGCACCCCGACCGCATCGCGAGCATGATCGCGCCTTTTCTGCTCGCCATCTGCGGCGGCGTGGCCGCCGCGGCGGTCAGCGGCACGGAGACGGCGTTCATGATGTGTGCCGTGACGGCCGCCTTCCTGGCCTTCGAGCGCGATCGGCCGGTGCAGCTGGGCGTGGCGCTCACGGTCTGCGGACTCCTGCGCCCCGAAGGCTGGCTCCTGGCGGGCGTGATGGCGCTCCTGCGTGCGGTTTCCGTGGCTCGCGGGGCGCCGGCGCGCTCGCTCGCGGCCTTCGCGGCCCCCGCGGGGGTCTTCGCCCTGGTGGCGGCGGTGCGCCGCGAGCACACCGGGACTTGGACCTCGGCCTACACCGAGCACCTGTTGGACCTTCGGTCGGGCGAGCTCCAGGCCGGGCTCGGCTACCTGCTCGACTTCACCGTCTCGAGCGTCAGCCCCCTCCTGCTGGTGTTCGTCCTCTGGCCCCTCTTGCGCGGTCGCCTCTCCGCCACGGGCCTGCACGCGGGCGGCCTGTTCGTGGCCTGGGCATCGCTGGTGGTGCTCGGCGGCGGGGGCGGGCCGGTGTTCGGCGAGGCGCTGGTCCCGGCCCTGCCCCTGGCGCTCATCGCCGCCCAGGAGGGCATGATCCTGACCCTCAACAGCCACCGCGCCTGGATCCGCGGCGTCGCCTGGACCGGCTTCCTGGCGGTCGCGTCCCTCTCGGCCCTGGGCAGCGCGGGCCAGGGCTCCCAGCTCCCCGGGCCGGCAGCACGCCTGCACGCGGACCTGATGCGCCCCAGCCACCCTCCGCGCTTTGGCTACGAGGACCGGCGCGGTCTGGCCGGGCTGGAGGAGGAGATCGCCCGGACGCGCGCCCTGCGGGGGCTGGGTGTGTTCCTGCGCGACCACGTCGAAACGGGGACCAGCGTCCTGACCGCCTGGCCGGGCGCCGTCGCCTACCTCTCGCATCTGCCGGTGCGCGACCTCCTCGGGCGCACCGACCCGCGGGCGCCGGAGGGGCGCCAGCGCCCATGGCACGCATGGGAGCGGATCGACGTCCTCGCCGCCATCGAGGAGGCCCCCGACTACATCGTTCCCTTCTTGACGCGACCGCGGCGCTTCCCGACGCGCGATGCCCTGGCGGAAGGGTGGGTGCGCACGCTCGACCTGAGCGCCCGAGAGGAGGGTCGCACCGAGGAGGTGAGCGGCGCCCTCGCGGCCTACGAGCTGGTCAGCGTCCCCGCGGGAATCTCCGACCGCCCTGGCCGCCGCACTCCGACGTTCCTGCTTCGACGGCGCGAGCTTGCGCTCTCGCCGACCCTGGAGTTGACCGTCGAAGAGGGCGAGATCGTCGTGCGAATGCGCGCGGACGGCCACGAGCAACTGGCCGACCTGCGCGTCTGGGCCGCGCGCCGCGACGGGCACCTGGAGTTCGCGAGCCCCCCCGGCGAGTTCTCCGGCACTCGAAATTCCCTGGCGCGGACGAATCTGCTGCTGGCACCGACCGCCGAGCGGCCGATCGAGCTCTTCCGCGCAGCCCTCCCACCCAGCCAGGACGAGGAACACGGCGCACTCGTGTCGCTGCACGCCGTCCTGCGCAATCCGGAGGCCACGGGGCGCCACGACTGGGCCGACGCCAGTGACCGCGTGAGCGTCAGGTTCTAGTCAGCGCCCGACCTACTTCAGGTCGAAGCGCTTGAGCTTGCGGTAGAGGGTGCTCTTGCCGACCTTCAGCAGCCTGGCGGCCGCCAGCTTGTCTCCCCCGACGGCGTCGAGGGCACGCATGAGGGCCTTCATCTCGTAGTGGTCGAGGCTGATCGGGTCCTCATCGGTGATGTCCCAGTCGCGGCCGCGCCCGAGCCTCGAGCGTGGCGCCCCGGCCAGGGTCTCCGAGGAGCCGCCGGCGACGCCGCGCTGGGAGGGGGCTGCGGGAATCAGGTCGCAGACCGGCAGGCCGGCGCAGGAGTCGCGCACCGAAGACGGCAGGTGGGTGGCTGAGAGCAGCCCGCCGTCGCACGCCTCGCAGGCTCGCAGGATGCAGTCCTCGAGCTCGGCCACGTTTCCCGGCCAGTCGTGCAAGCCGAGGGCCTCGAGGGCGTCGTCGGTCAGACCGCAGACGCCCTGGCCGGCCCCGTAGAGGTTCACGAAGTGCGTCGCCAGGGCGGCGACGTCCTCGCGACGCTCGGAGAGGGGGGCGAGCTCGACGACGCAGGCCGAGAACTGATCCCAGAGCGCCGGCAGCAAGGCCTCCTGGATCGCGGTCCCAGCCGCCGAGCCGCCGCAGGAGGCGACGACGCGCACGTCGACGGGCTCGGGCTGGTCGCTGCCGACACGCGTGACCATCCCGTCCTCGAAGAGCCTCACCATGCGCTCCTGCAGGGCCTTCGCAAGCTCCCCGATCTCCTCGAGCATCACCGTTCCGCCCGCCGCGCGCTGGAACAGGCCCGGGCGGTCGCCGGCGGCCCCCTCGAAGGCACCTTCCACGTAGCCGAAGAGCTCGCGCTCCAGGCTCTCGGGCTCCAGGGCTGTGCAGGACACCGCCAGGAACGGCCCGCCGAGCTCCCCGCCGTAGTGCAGGGTGCGGGCGATGTGCGTCTTGCCCACGCCGTCGGCGCCGCAGCACAACACGGGCCTTCGCTCGGCGCAAGAGCGCATGACCGACTCGCGCGCCTCGCTCATGCAAGCGCTCCCGCCGACGAGGGAGGCGGGGCGGTAGATGCGGCGCGCCGCGTCGAGGAGGGCGCCGAGTTGCTGGCGAGGGATCCCGGCCTCCTGGATGCGCAGGATCTCCGCGGCGATGCGCCGCCGGCCGGCATCCAAGAGCAACACGGCCTTCAGGTCGGTCTCGCCGTCCCCCGAGCCGCTGACGAGCGGGATGACCGAGGCCGTCAACGAGCGCGCGGTGCGTCCGCCGATGGCCGAGAGGTCGAACCGAAACCCCTCGCGGGCCTCGGTGCGCGCGTCGCGAACGAAGGCCTCGAGGCCGCTGGCGGGGGCCATGCTGCCGAGGTTTCGGCCCTCGACGCGATTGCCGAAGAAGTCCCTGGCGCCGCGGTCTGCGTAGCGTACGAACCCCTCGGGGTCGACGAGCAGCATTCCGTCGGGGCGGCTGGCGGCCAACTCGCGGACCGCCAGGCTGTGCTCGCCGCGGTCGAGCAAGGACGTCTCGCGGTCTGCCTGTTGCTGCTCCTCTTCCTGCAGCCGCCTGTTCTGACGGTCGAGCACGAGGTTCTGCTCGGTCAAGTCGTCCAGGGCCGACTTTCCGCGCAGCAGCACCCTCACGATCTGGTCGAGGGCCGGCATCTCGTGCTTGCCGACGAAGCTGTGGCAGCCCGCCTCGTAGGAGCGGACGAGGTCCTCCGTCGAGACGCTGCCGGTGCTGTAGGCGAGGATCGGGGCCTTGGCCGTCTCCGGGATGATCTTCAGGCGCCGGGTGACCTCGTGGGAGTCGATCCCCGCGCCGAGGCCAGCGGCCACCATCAACAGATCCCACGCGTTCTCGCGCGCCTCCACGAGGCCCGCCGCGCCGGACTCGGCGAGGGCCACGTCGAAGCCCAGGTCACACAGCCTGCTCTTGATGATCAGTCGGTTGCTCGCGTCGTCGTCGATGACGAGGATACGGCTCATGCATCTCCTCCACGTTGCCTTCACGGACCGTGCAGGGGAGCGTGTGGGTAATGACGACGTCACCGCCGTCATCGACCCGCGTTGGCACGCGCACGATCACGGTTTGCAAGCTAGCCGACGACACGACCGATGACCAAGGAATCTTGTCGCTGATGGGCGGTCGACCGGCGGGGCACGGCGGTCCCTTGTTCGGCGCCGAAGTGCGTGCAGCGATTGCGACTTTGTGCGAGGAGACCGACCCCTTGCGCGTCGTCGATCGCCTGCGCGGGCGCGGTGACCGCCCGGGGACCCTGGTGGTGGCCCGCATCGGCGACGGGCACCTCGCCTGGTTGGTGGAGGCCGCACGACAGACCCTGGAGGGCGATGGGGGATTCGAACCCCCGACATCCTCCTTGTAAGGGAGGCACTCTAACCGCTGAGCTAATCGCCCCGGTCCCTGGGGCACCCAGAAGGTATCCTCCCGGCCCCCGGACCATCAATCCGATCGAGAACTGGGGTCGCCCGGCGCCTGCGGCCGATGAGAGCGAAGGTCCGGCGCGCCCTCCGCCGCTCCCGTCGGCCGCCCTCAGCCCCTCAGCCCCCCACACCAGCTCAAGATCATGCGTATCGCCGTCGTCGGAACCGGATACGTCGGCCTCGTGGCCGGCACCTGCTTCGCGGAGAGCGGGAACAACGTCGTCTGCATCGACATCGACGAGGAGAAGGTGGCCGGCCTGCGGGCGGGCCGAGTCCCGATCTACGAGCCGGGGCTCGAGGAGCTGCTGCGCCGCAACATGCACGACGGCCGGCTCTCGTTCACGACCAGCTACGAAGAGGGGATCGACCGCGCCCAGGTCGTGTTCATCGCCGTCGGCACGCCGCCGGGCGAGAACGGGCGGGCGGACCTGCAGTACGTGCTGGCCGCCACCGAGAGCATCGCGCGCAACATGACCGGCTACACGGTCATCGTGGACAAGTCCACCGTGCCGGTGGGGACGGCCGCGAAGGTTGCCGAGCGGGTCCGGCAGCACACCGAGCACCCGTTCGATGTCGTGAGCAATCCCGAGTTCCTCAAGGAGGGCGCGGCGATCGACGACTTCCTCAAACCCGACCGGGTGGTGATCGGCTCCTCCAGTGCGCGGGCGTCCGAGATCATGGACGAGCTGTACGCGCCGTTCGTGCGCACGGGCAACCCGATCCTGCACACCGACGTGCCCTCCGCAGAGCTGACCAAGTACGCGGCGAACGCGATGCTGGCCACTCGCATCTCGTTCATGAACGAGATCGCCAACCTCTGCGATGAGGTCGGCGCGGACATCGACGACGTCCGCAAGGGTATCGGGACCGACGCGCGCATCGGGATGCGCTTCTTGTTCGCCGGCTGCGGCTACGGAGGCTCGTGCTTCCCCAAGGACGTGCAGGCGATCATCAAGACCGCCGACGGGTTGGGCTACGACTTCAGGATCCTCAAGGCCGTCGAGAGCGTGAACGAGAGCCAGAAACGCCGGCTCTTCGACTTGGTCGAGGCGTACTACGAGGACGGGATCGCGGGCAAGCGCTTTGCCGTGTGGGGCCTGGCGTTCAAGCCCAACACCGACGACATGCGCGAGGCGCCGGCGCTGGTGGTGATCGAGGCCCTGCTCGCGGCGGGCGCCACGGTCACGGCCTACGATCCCGAGGCCATGGCGGAGTCCAAGCGGCACTACTTCGGCGACCGCATCGACTACGCGGAACACCCCATGGAGGCCCTCGAGGGCGCCCACGGCCTGGTGGTCGTCACGGAGTGGAACGAGTTCCGCAGACCCGACTTCGAGGCGGTCAAGGCGGCACTGGAGCGCCCGGCCGTGTTCGACGGGCGCAACATCTACTCGCGCGCCGTCATGGAGCGCCTCGGCTTCGACTACTTCGGGATGGGTCGCTGAGCGCGGTAGCGCGCGGCGGAGAGGCCCGGCCGGGGCCATCGCCCTGGAGCCTCATCCCGGGTGGGCACGCTGGACGAGATACGGTACGGCCCAAGCCCTCCGCTCGCGGACCCCGCGCACGAGGCGGGGGACGAGGCGCATGCGCTCGAGGGCGCGACGGATGCGCCGGCCCAACTCGGTGCGCTCCGCTGCGCGCCCGGCGAGGCGCTCCCGGCACCGATGCAGGACCCCCGCCGCCGCCTCGAGGTCGCCTTCGTCGGCCAGGGACACTCCCCAGTCGTCGAACGCCCGGATGGACAGGAGCGGATCGCCCCCGCGCCGCGCCAGGCCGGACCAGATCGCCCGGGCTGCGGCGGCGTGTCCGAGCTGCGCGAGCAAGCGCGCGCTCCAGAGGGATCCGAGGCGGCGCTCGCGCCGCGGCGTACGTGGATCGAGAGCCAGGCTGCCGCAGACCGCCAGGGCCTCGAGCAGACGCTCGTCGCGGCGGAGCAGGTGGCCCGCCTCCAGGCGCGCCCGCGCTGCGAGGACCCCGCCGCCGGAGCGGCCCGCCACGCGCCGGAATCCGGCCGCGGCCGCGGCGAAGTCCCCCCCCGCCCTGAGGAGCTCCGCGGCTCTGAAGTCGGCCTCCGTGGCCGCGGCGGAGCTCGCGGGGAAGTACTCCCCCACCGCCCGGTAGGCGCTGACGGCGATGGCACGCGCGCGCGCGCGCGCACCGCCTTCTAGCCCGCCCATGGCCACGCGACACTCGCGCGCGAGCTCGAGCTGGGCGCGGGCGTGGACCAACCTGGGGATCACGAAGGCGTCCTGCACTGCGACGCAGGGCCAGGCGAGCGCTAGCGTGGCCCAGACCCTCATCGCACCCCGCTCCTGTGGCCCAGGGAAGCCGTGACCGCCGAGCGCAGGCGCTTGCGCGCCCGGAACAGGCGCACCTTGACCAGCTCGGGCGCGATGCCGGTACGGCGAGCGGTCTCCTTGCAGCTCATCTCGCCGCCGTAGTAGTCGGCCAGCACGACTCGATCGTCGGGGCGCAGGCAGGCGAAGCTCGACCGCATGGCGTCGACCACGCTGTCGCGCTCCCATGCCTCCCCGGCCACGACGACGTCGGGATCGGCCTCGGACTCCGAGGGTGCCGGTTCGCGGCCCTCCAACTGGTGCAGCGTCGCCTCCGCGCCCTCGACCCGCGGCAGGCGCCCCTCCCGCTGGAGGTGGTCGTGGAACACGTTGCCCGCGATGCTCGCGACCCAGGAGCCGAGCCGGCCGGGATCGGCGAGGGAGCCTCGATAGCGCGCCGCGCGCATCAGGGTCTCCTGCACGAGGTCGTCGAGCTCGCTCTCGTCCCGGCAGCGCCGGGCCAGGCGGCGCCGCACGCGCGGGCGCAGTTGTTCGAGCTCATCCCAAGTCCATTCCCTCTCGCGCCTCTCCACGGTTCCTCCTTCCGGCCCCGGGGTTGGGCTTCCGCGGGGCGGGAGACCGGGGCGCGAAACAGGAGACAGCCGCGGGCCGCGCCGGGAGCGCGCGGAAGCCACTGTGGAGAGTTCGGCGCCGCCGCGCCGCCGGAGAGGGTGGGGAATGGGCTCGTCCCCCCTCGGCGCCAGTCGCCCGCGAGCGAGGTTTCCGGTCCCCGCGCCGTAGGCGGGGCGGGAAGAGGGGTCGCCCTCCCCACTCCGACCCACGCCGAGAAAAAGCCCACCCCCGCCGCCGTGCAGGCGGGCGAGTCGGCGGCCCCGGGCTACTTCTTGAAGCCCCGGGCTTCCTGAGCCCAGCTCGAGCCCTCGTAGAGGCGCATCACCGTACGGTAGAGGCGCTGGGCGCGCTCCTTGGAGACCTCGTCGTCGGCCTGATCGAAGATCCGCGCCGCCAGGAGCATGGCCTTGGGCACGTAGCGCACCTGGTCTCCGTAGACCACGACCACGCGCATGAACGAGAGCAGCGCCTTGCGGTAGAGGCCGTCCTTTTCCGTGCCGTCGCCCAGGGCGAAGGCGCGCTGGAACAGGCAGTCTCCGTGGCCGGTGTAGGCCGCGGCCAGGGTGCCCGCGTCGGCCTTGGGGTCGTCCACGATCTTCTCGAAGATCAGCTCCGCCTTCTCGAACTCGCGCGCCTCCAGCCAGGTCTCGGCCTCCGCCACGTCCGCCCGGTTGCGGACCGTGGGGTAGGCGCGCCCGGCGCTCGCGGAGACCTCCGCCAACTTGTCGCGCCGCGCGCTCCCCTTCAGGGACGAGTCGAACAGCACCCGTGCCAGATCGCACTCGAGCTTCCAGCGCTGGGACATGGAGGCCTTCTGGATGGCCGCCTCGAAGCTCCGCACGGTCGCCTGCGCCTTGTCGCCACCGCCCTGATCGAACTGCGCTTGGGCCTGGGCCAGGTAGGCGAGGGGCACGTAGCGGGAATCGGGCGCCTTCTCGATCAACTGCTCTGCCGCGGCCTCCGCGCCGGAGGCGTCGCCAACCATGAACTTGAGCTCGACGAGGCGGAACATCGCGTGCGCCGGCGCCCAGGGGTACCTGCGGTCCCTCCCCCCGGCTCCGGCTACGTACTCCTCAAGGTCCGCGATCGCATCGTACACCTGCTCGTCCCGAGCCGCCGTCTCCGCCCGGTCCACCAAGGCCGGGAGGGCGCTGAACTCGATGCGCAGCACGCGGTCGGTGTCGACCTTCCCGGTCTTGCCGCCCTCGCGGTACTCGATCTGCGTGTAGGTCTCCTGGCCGATCTTGCAGTCGTCGATCGACTTGCCGTTGGTCAGGTGGATGGTGTCCGCCGCCGAGGAGGCGGCGAGGAGCGACAGGGAGAGGATCGTCGGCGTGGCGTGGTTCATCGCGGGAGCTCTCGTGCGGAAGCGGGGATCGGCCAAGGCGGGCTACCCCCGAGGGGCGGTCGGGTAACGCGCACCCGCGAGCGCAAAGCGTCGCAAGCCGGCGCGGGAGGATAGGGGCCGCCCCTGCGGGCTGTCAACGCGGACGCGGGGCGGGGGGCTTCGTAGCCGGGGGGCTCGGGAAGCGGCGCCCCAGCGGCTATCCTCGACGCCGTGGAAGGCGAGCGAGCAGAGACGGTCCTGGTCAGCGCGTGCCTCTTGGGGCGAGCCTGCCGCTACGACGGCGCATCCCGCTTCGACCCGGCCCTCGACCGGGCCCTGGCGGCGGAGGGCGTCGAGCTGCTCGGCTTCTGCCCCGAGGAGGCCGGCGGCCTCCCCACGCCACGCCCGCCCGCCTCCCTCAGCGACGGCGACGCCGCGGGGGTGCTCGACGGCTCGGCTCAGGTCGTGACCGACGGGGGTGCGGACGTCACCGCCGCCTTCCTCGCCGGCGGCGAGGCCGCCCTCGCCGCCTGCCGCGCCCACGGCGTCGGCCGCGCCTTCCTCAAGGAGGGCTCGCCCTCCTGCGGCGTGGCCCGCACCCACGTCGACGGGCTCAGCGTCGACGGCCCCGGCGTGACGGCGCAACTCCTGGCTCGCGCGGGCATCGGCGTCACCGGCGTCGACGGGCCCGGCGGCGAGCGGGGCCCGGGCTAGGGCGCGCCACGACGACGATGTGGAAGCCGAGCAGCCCGATGAGCGGCAGGGCGCACAGGACACGGTCGACGGCGATGAACAGGCGCGTGAGCAGCGCGCTGCCTGGGACAAAGCGCAGGACGCCCAGGTGATCGGGGAACCCGGCGAAGACATACGCGAGGAATCCGTACTTCTTGACGCGCGTGACCTCGAAGCCGGCTCGCTCGCACAGGCCGACGATCCCCTTCTTCGTGAAGCCCTGGTCGCCCACGTCGAAGTGCGGGCTCTTGCGGTAGAGGACCGCGCGTGCGAGACGGATGAACGGGTTGTCGTTACAGGGTTCGCTCATGATCAGGACGCCGCGATCGGCCAGCACGTCCCGGCAGTTGGCGAGGAACCCCACATGGTCGCGCGTGTGGTGCAGGCTGCCCTTGCAGAAGACGACGTCGAAGGCCTCGGCGGCGAAGGGCAGTCGCTCGGCGTCTCCGGTCACCAGTCGCGCGTCGGGGACGTACTGGCTCGAGACCTTCAGCATCTCGTGGCTGATGTCGAGGCCGACGCTGCCGGGGTGGCGCGCCTCGAGTTCCGCCAGGAAGAACCCGGTCCCGCAACCCAAGTCCAGGATGCGCTCCGCGCCCGGGGGCACGTGCGAGATCATCTCGGCGTGCCAGTCCTCTTGGAACAGGCGCGAGAAGCGGAAGCTGTAGCGATAGGCATAGCGCGGAGCGAGAGCCCGGTGCAGCTCGATCTGGGCTTCGGCGTTGGTCTTGGGCATCATTCGCGGCTCGGGGACCGCGGCAGAGTCTAGCCGTCATGCACTACCAGCCCTCAGCCCAGAACGCCCAATCGCACTGCCGAGGGAACGCGCTCGCAACGCCCTGACGAAACCGCCCGGCGCCTTGCTCAAGCACATCGGATCCAACTGGGCCCTGAACATCACCGGCATCGGGGTGATGCTCGTGCTGTCGCCCTTCATGGAGCACGAGCTCGGCAAGGGCGCCTACGGTGTGTGGATTGCGATCGCCGCCGCAACCGGCATCCTCGACCTGTTGGCCCTCGGCGTGCCGATGGCCTCGGTGCGCTTCGTCTCCGAGCACCTCGCCGCCGACGAGCTCGACGATGTCAACGCCGTGGTCTCCACCGGGCTGGCGATCTGCCTCGCCACCGGAGCAGTCGTGATCGCCCTCGGACTCCTGTTCCTGCTCGGATTCCAGGAGGCCCTCCTGACGACTCCCAAGTGGGCCGATCTGCCTTCGGCGACCCTCGAGCAGGCCCCGCTGGCCTTCGTCGTGTCGGTCGTGCGCATCGCCGCCAGCTTCGCAATGCGCCTGCCCATCGCGGTGTTCGACGCCCACCAGGACTTCGCCCTGCGCAACGGAATCCTGATCGGCGGCATCCTGTTTCGGCTCGGCGCCATGGTCGCCCTCCTCTCGGCCACCGCCTCCATCGTCGTCGTGCCGGCCGTGATGGGCGCCGAGATCGTGCTGGTCTTCCTCTGCCTGGCCGCGGTGATGCGCCGCCGCTACCCGGGAATCCGCTACGACCTCGGCACGGTCCGCCGCGCCAAGGTCCGCACGATCATGGGCTTCGGCGTCTTCGGCAGCCTCCTCAACTTCGGCGTCCTGCTCGCCTACCAGTGCGACGCCCTGGTCATCGGACACTACCTGGAGCCCGAGCAGATCACGTCCTTCGACTTCGGGAACAAGTTCTTCCTGCCGCTGGGCCAGTTCATGATCGGCATCGGCACGGTCGTGATGCCCCTGGCCGTCCGTCTCAAGGCCCGGGGCGCCCTCGACGAGCTGCGGGCCGTGTTCTTCAAGTGGTCCAAGATCAGCCTCTCGATCGTGGGCTGCATCGGCCTCTACCTCGCCGTGCTGGGTCCCGAGTTCCTCGGCACCTGGATCGCCCCCGCCTACGAGACGGAGTCGGGGCCGATCACCCAGATCCTGATGCCCTCGTTCGCGATGTACCTCACGGTCAGGGCGGTCGCCCTGCCGGTCCTGCTCGGGGTCGGCCGCCCCGCCCGCGCGGTCGTCGGCCTGGTTGTGATGGGTGCGGTCAACCTGGCCGTGAGCATGGTCCTAGTGCAAACCCACGGCATCGTGGGCGTGGCCGTCGCCACCGCCGTGCCCAACGTGGCCTACGCGGCCTGGCTGCTCTACCTCACCTGCCTCGAGCTCGACACCCGCGTCGGCGCCTACCTGCGCTACGTCGTCATGCGGCCGGTCGTGGGGATGCTCCCGTCGCTGGCCTTCCTGCTCACGCTCAAGCTGGGCGTGGGCATCGAGGGTTGGGGCGAGCTGATCGCCGCCGGCGTGGGGATGGTCGCGATCTACTGCGCCACCTGGGTGTTCTTCGTCTACCGCGGCGACGCGCACCTCGACCTGCGGGCGGAGCTCGCTGCGCGGTGGACGGCACACCGCGACGGGTGAGACGGCGCTCCCCACCCGGCCGCGACCGGGCCTCGCACTCTCAGCCCGGATTATTCATGAAGACGTGCACGAGACACAGCAACTCGGTTCCTGGTGGTGCTTTGCGGGTTCTGGCGACGCAGGCGACCCTGAACGGGTCGTCGAGGAAGCCAGGTTTTCGAAAAGCGCCGCCAGGGGCCGAGAGGCCGTCGAAGACGGCCGGTTGCGAAGTCTGGT
>JASLMK010000008.1 GCA_030746555.1 Planctomycetota bacterium
CCGGATGATTCATGAACACGCACACCAGACTTCTCAACCGGCCGTCTTCGACGGCCTCTCGGCCCCTGGCGGCGCTTTGTGAGAACCTGGCTTCCTCGACGACCCGTTCAGGGTCGCCTGCGTCGCCAGAACCCGCAAAGCGCCACCAGGAACCGAGTTGCTGTGTCTGGTGCACGTCTTCATGAAGAATCCGGGCTAGCAAGCCGGCGGCGTTCGTCGAGCGCCGAGCGCGCCAGGGGGTGGCCCGACGCTCGTGCGATCGGGGCGTGTATCCCCGCCTCGCTCGCGGCACACTGGCACCGCCGATGGCATCGCTGATCGCCGAGACCGCCGAGGGGATCCGGCTCCGCCGCCGCCTGGCGGGGGCCGGCAGCCGCCTCGCGGCCGGGCTCTTGGACGGCATCCTCGTGTCGGCCGGATTCCTCGCCCTGCTGTTCGCCGCCGCTCTCCTGGCGGGGCTGGGGATCGACCTTGTCGACGAGCTCTCGCGCTTTGTCCTCGGCCTGGTGGC
Organism: Planctomycetota bacterium; assembly: GCA_030746555.1. GTDB lineage: Bacteria > Planctomycetota > UBA1135 > UBA1135. Next base: position 512 of record JASLMK010000008.1, read on the forward strand.
CGGTGGGCTGGTCGGCGTCTTGGCGCTCTACCAGGCTGCGTTCCTGTTGGCGTGGGACGGTCAGACGCCGGGCAAGCGCCTGCTGGGCCTGCGCCTGGCCGCCGCCGACGGGCACCCGCCTTCGGCCCTGCAGGTCGTCCTCCGCAGCCTCGTGTGGCCCGTCGACGCCTTCCTGTTCGTCCCCGCGCCCCTGGGCTTGCTGCTCATGGCGGCGACCCCGCGCTGCCAGCGCCTGGGGGACCTGGCGGCCGGCACGGTCGTGCTGGCGGAAGGCGCTCCGGAGGCCCGCGCCGCGGCCCCGACCGTCGCGAGCCGCGGCGCTCCAGGTGCGGCGACCCTCTCGCTCTCGCCGGGCATGGCGGCGCGTCTGTCCGACGAGGACTTCGTCCTGCTGCGCGACCTCGTCGGTCGCACGGACTTGGCGGACGCCGACCACCGGGAGCTGGCCGGTGCCGCCCTGGAGCACTACGGCGAGCGCCTCGGCTTCGATCCGGGGGCGCGGCCCGAGAGCGCCCTGAGGGAGCTCTACGCCTTCGCCCGCGCGGCGCGCGGCGCGGGGCCGGGTGGGGCCGAGCCCCCTCAGCGCGGGGCGCCGTCGCCGCCGGGGAACTGACCCAGGCGGCCCCGGAAGCGCTCCAGGCGCCGCAGCTCCTCGGGCGAGAAGCCGCCGGGCGTCGTGGGCCGACCCCGGTCGGGCCCGGGGTGGGCGGGCGGACGCGGGACGTCGCGGGCGCGCACGTCCCGCGGCTCGCTCTCGGCGTCGGGGACGACGAAGGTGAACGGACCGATGTTGATCGTCCGCTGCCCGTGGCGCAGGCGCACGGCCAGCAGCTCCTGGCGGCCGGTCCACCAGACGAACATCGCGATCAGCGGCAGCATCGGGCTCAGGAAGAACGGCTGCCCCGGCAGCAGGGTGACCACGAACATCCCGACCGCCATCGTGCGCCCGACGCGCACCGCGCGCTCGGTGGCCGCCAGCCAGTCGCCCCGCCGCCCTAGCCAGGCGCGCAGGAGCCGCCCGCCGTCCATCGGGAAGGCGGGGATGAGGTTGAAGCCGCCCATCAGCAGGTTGATCACGACGAAGGTCATCGCGATCTCCCAGAGGATGCCGCCGGTGAGGAGGGTGAACGGGGCCGCGAGGAGGGCCAGGGCGAAGTTGACCGCCGGTCCGGCGATGGCGATCAGGCCCTCGATCCGGCTGTCCTCGGGGATCTGGCGCATGCGGGCCATGCCGCCCAGGGGCCAGAAGGTGATGTCGATCACCTCGATGCCGAAGCGCCGGGCCACGAGGCTGTGGCCGAGCTCGTGGAGCAGCACGATCGGGCACAGGAGGAGGTAGGCGACCACGGCCAGGCGGCCGAGGTTCAAGAGCAGCATCAGGCCCAGGAGCACCACGACCAGGTAGTGGACGCGGATCGTGATGCCGAACAGCCGGCCGATGCGGAAGGAGTCGCTCACAGTGCCTCGTGGTGCTCGGACGCGCCGGCGGGCGAGCGCGCCTGACGGCGAGCGGGCGCGACCGAGAGTCCGGTACTATGGGGCAGCCGTACGGCGCCGACACGGGTTTGTTCGAGACAACCTGCGCCATTCGCGATGCGCCCCTCCACAGGACCTCTCCAGAGCGCCGGACCGCCGCGGGTACTCACGGCCGACCTGTCCCGTGCGGGCGGCACGAGCGGGGAGGCGGTGGGCGCCGTCGCCGCCTTCACCACGCGGGACGCCAGGCTCGCGCGGGTCGGCGCCTGGTCGGGCTCGGCGCTGGCGGTGGCGCTCTTCCTGCGCGCCCTCGACGCCGGCGACCCGCCGCCGGGCCTCGTCGTGGCCGTGGGGGAGGGGGTGCGCACGGGGCTGCCGACCGCCGCCCGGGCGACCGTCGCGGGCATCGCGCCCCTGGGCGGTCGCTACGCCGAGGGCGCCTGTGGCGGTGAGCTGGCTGGACGGCTGGCGAGGGTGGCCGACGCTCTCGAGCTGCGCGGCCGGTCTGACCTCCCCGGTGCGGTCCTGGACATCGGGCCGGACGGGGTCGGGCGCCTCGTCGCCATGCCCGAGCTCGTCGGGCTCGGCCCGCGCGCCACCGCGCGCGCGGTCGAGTCCCGCTTCGGCTCCCGCGGACTGCTGTGCATCGGCCCCGCCGGAGAGCGCGGCGTGGCCTTCGCCAACCTCGCAAGCGGCGAGGACCCGCCGAGCTTCGTGGGTCGCGGAGGCCTGGGCGCCCTCCTGGGAGCGTCGGGCTTGAAGGCCCTGGTCGTCACGGCCGATCCGGTGGACGCGGCCGGTTCGGAGGGTCCCCTGATCGCGAGCCTGCGAGCCTCGCCGCGCCTGCGGGCGCGCGCCGACGGCGGCACCTTCGAGCTCCTCGCGGTCTCCGCGGCGCGCGGCGCGCCCGACGGGTCCGGAGGTGACGTCGACGCCGCGGAGCGTCTGGCGGGGGAGCTCGGCGCGAGCGACCACCACCGGCGCGGATGTCGCGGCTGTCCGACTCCCTGCGGCTGGGTCTTCGAGCGCCCCGACGGCCGCCGGCAGGGCGGGCGTTTCAGTGCCCTGCGTCCCCTCGGCCCGGCCCTGGGGCTGGGAGACGGCGAGGACGCCCTGGCCCTCATGGCGGCCTGCGACGCCGTGGGCGTGGACGCCAAGGAAGCGGGCGCCTGCCTGGCCTTGGAGGCCCGCGCACGGGAGCTGGGGCTGCGCTCCGGCCCTCCCCTGGCGGGCGACGCCGACGGCGCGCGGCGGCTGGTCGAGGACCTGGCCGGCGCGGACGTCGCGCGCCTGGGCGGCGGCGCGCGGGCCCTGGCGGAGGAGCTGGGCCTGACCGAAGTGCTCCGCCTCGTGCGCGGGACGAGCGCCCAGGACGAGACCGACCTGACCCTCGTCCTCGGCCAGTGCGTCAGCGCCCGCGGCGTCGATCCGATGCGCAGCTCGCCCCTGGGCGGCCTGGTCGGCTTCGGCGGGCGGCTGCGCGAGCTGCTCGCGCCGCTGCCCCTGCCGCCGGGCGCCGAGGATCCGGCGAACCCCGCCGGTACCGGCCGCATCGTGTGGTGGCACGAGAACCTGAGCGCCGCCCTGGACATGACCGGGTTCTGCGCCTTCTCCGCCGCCGCGCTCCTCGCCGACGGTGTGTGCACCCTCGACGAGCTGGCCGGCGCCATCGCTCCCGGGGCGCTGCGCGAGGGCGATGGCGGCGCGCGTGGCCGAGCCCTCCTGGCGGCGGGCGCCTCCCTCGCCGTGCTGCAGCGGGAGCTGAACGCGCGCCTGGGGGCGGGCGACGAGGAGGACCGGCCGCCCTGGGCGGCGGCGTCGTTGGCACGCGAGGGGATGTGGGACGAGTACCGCCGCCTGCGAGGGCTCGACGAGGAAGGCCGGCCGACCCCACAGGCTGGGGCGGCCGTGGGGGAGGAGGCGCTGCTCGACCTCCACCGGCCGCCCGCCGAGCCCGAGGCGTCGCTCCCCGTGCAGCCTGTCGCGCCCCGCGCCCAGGGCCGGATCCGGCTGTGCGGTCTGGGCGCCCTGGCGCGCCCCCTCGCCGGCCTCGAGCCGATCGAGTGCCGCCTGCCCGCTCCCCTGGCGGAGGTCCTGGCTGTCCTGGCCGACCTGCGTCCGGGAGCCCGCGCGCTGCTCCTGGAAGGCGCTCGCGTGCTGCCGGCGGTCTATCGCGACGGTCGGCCCGTGGCGGCGCACGAGCTCGTCTTCGAGGGTGATCGGCTCGATCTGGTCGTCGCCATCGGCGGCGGTTAGCTTGGCGCGCCCGTGAGCGACGCGCCCCTCCTCATCATCAAGACCGGCGCCCTGGGCGACGTGCTGCGCACGACCTCGGTCCTGCCTGGGTTGCGCGCGCGCCACCCCGACTCGCCCCTGGTCTGGCTGACCGCCGTCGGCGCCGTAGACCTGGTGCGCACCCACCCGCTCGTGGACGAGGTGATCGCCATCGACCTGGGGGCGGACCCCTCCGCCTGGCGGGAGGCGTTCGCCGGGAGACGCTTCGGCACGGTCCTCTCCCTCGACGACGAACGCGAGCTGTGCGTCCTGGCGAGCGAGCTCGAGTGCGAGGACCTCCGCGGCGCCCGCGCCGGGGCCGACGGGACCCTCGGCTACACCGACGACGTCGCGCCCTGGTTCGACATGGGCCTGCTCTCCCGCCACGGGAAGGAGGCCGCCGACCGCCTCAAGGCCGCCAACCGCGAGAGCCATCCGGCGCTCTTCGCGCGCATGCTCGGCGTGGAGGCGGGCCGCAGCGAGCTCGTCCTGCCGCGCTCCAGCCTCGACCTTGCCGCGGCCTTCGCCGCCGAGCGGGGGTTGGACCGGCCCCGTCCCCTGATCGGCCTCAACACCGGCGCCGGCGGGCGCTGGGAGTCCAAGCAGCTGACGGTCGAGCGGACCGTGGAGCTCGCCGCTCGCATCGACCGTGCCCACGACGGCCGGGTGGCCTTCCTCGTGCTCGGCGGACCCGAGGAGACCGAACGCAACCGCGAGCTCGTCGGTGCCCTCGGCGCCGGCCATCACCCGGTGCGCGCTGTCGACGCGGGCTGCGACAACTCCCTGCTCGACTTCGCCGCCCTCGTCGATCTGTGCGACCTCGTCGTCACGAGCGACAGTCTGGCACTGCACGTGGCCGTGGCGCGGCGCGTGCCGTGCGTGTGCTTCTTCGCTCCCACTTCCGCGGCGGAGATCGAGCTCTACGACCTGGGGGAGAAGGTCGAGAGCACAGCACCCGATGCATGCTCCTATCGGCCCGACGCCGATCGCTCCACCCTGACCCCCGAGCGCATCGCCGCCGCGGTCGAGCGCGTCCTGGCCGCCGCGGGATTCTCTGCCTGAACCACCATGCCTCCTCCCTTCCTCTACAGGCTCGGCAAGTTCCTCGAGGGCGTCGGCCTGCTGGTCATCCTCGTGGGCTTGTCGATGTCGATCGGGTTGGGCTTCGAGGACGAGGGCCTGGCCTCGATGGCCAGCGAGTTCCGCGGGCTGATGCTGGGCGGGGGGCTCTTCGCCCTGGGCTACCTCCTCGAGCGCGTCGCGGGCGGCCGGTCTTGACGGAACCGGTGGAGGGCGGACAGCGGTCACCGCGCGCCGCGAGCCCTCGCGCCTTGATCGTGGTGCTCCTGCTCGCCCTCTGCGTGAGGGCCGTGGCGGTCTTCCAGTACGAGGCCGACCACCCCCACGCCGACCATCCGGTGGCCGCGCAGGCGGAGGTCGAGGCGACCGCCGGAGCCGTCGCCGCCGGCGAGGGATTCGGGGACGCGACCCTCTTTCGGCCGCCCCTCTACCCCGCCTTCGCGGCCGCGGTCTTCGCCGCGGCCGACGAGCCCTCGCGACCCGCCCTGCGCTGGACCCAGGTCGGCCTGGGCGCGCTCACCTGCGTCCTGGCGGCCTTGCTCGCCGGCCGCCTGTTCGGGCAGCGGGCGGGCCTGTGCACGGGGCTCGTCGCGGCGCTGCACCGGCCCGCGTTGCTCCTCCCAGCCCTGGCGGAGCCGGCGAACTTGGCCGCACCCCTCGCGCTCTGCGGTGCCCTGATCCTGACCGCTCCGGGCGAGGGCCGGCGGCGCTGGGCGGCCCTGGGGCTCGTCGGGGGGCTGGGAGCCCTGCTGCGCGTCGAGGCCGTTCCACTCGTCGCACTCTGCGTGCTCTGGCCGATGGCGCGGGCGCGCCTGGCCGGGCGCAACGCGGCCGGGGCGCTCCCCGACGCGGCGCTGGTGGCGGTGATCGCGGCCCTCGTCGTCGGGCCAATCACCCTGCGCAATCAAATCGTCGGCGGCGACTTCGTCCCGGTTACCTGGGCGGGGGGGCCGCGGCTGTACGAGGCGCACCATCCCGACCGGCTGCTGGACGAACCGCACGAGCTCCCTTGGCTGCGCGGCTCGCCCTCCGCCGAAGCGGACGAGTGGGAGCGCGAGGCCGAGCTACGCATCGGCCGTGACCTCGACGTGGGAACCGCCGGGGCCTTCTGGCGCGCCCGGACCCTCGCCTCGGTCGCCGAGCACCCGCTGGTCCACGCCGCCGTCGCCTGGAGGAACCTGCGCCAGACCCTGGGCGCCCGCGAGGCCGGGGAGGAGCACTGTCTGGAGTGGGACGCGCGCCACGTCGCCGTGCTCCGTGCGCTGCCCGTGGGCTTCGGCGTCTGGGGCGCGGCGGGCCTGGCGGGCCTCCTGGCCTACGCGTCCCTCGGTCGCCGGGGCCGTGCCGCCGCCGGGACGCGCGGGGGCGCCGTCCTGGCCGTCCTGTGCGCGGCGGAGATCGGGGTGCTCGCCCTGCGCGTCCCCGACTCCTGGGCGCGCCTCCCGCTCGTAGCGCTCCTCTTCCCCTTCGCCGGCTGGTGGTTGGCGAGCGCCTGGAGCGCGGTGCGTGCCCGCGAGGAGGGCGCGATCGGCGCCGGACGCCTGCTCGGAACGCTGGGGGTCGGCCTCGCCCTGGTCCACGCTCCGGTGCTCTCCGCCGAGCGCCGCGCGGCGGACCTGGCGCGGTGCGACCACCGCCTGGCGGTGCAGCTCCTCGAGGTCGAGGGCCGCCTCGACGAGGCGGCCACCGCGGCCGAGGCCCTGCTCGAGCGGGATCCGCAAAGCGTGCGGGCGCGCATCCTCGCCGCGCGGGTGGACTTGCAACTGGGCGAGGACCCCGACCGCGCCGACGGCGAAGCCGCGAGCGAGCGCGGCCTCGCGCGACTCGAGGGTGTCTTGGCCGGGGCGGCGGCCACCGAGCGCGAGCGCTCGGTGGCCGCGCGCCTGGCCGCCCGGTTCCAGGCGCGCGCGGGTCGGCTCGAGGACGCCGACCGGCTCTTCCGCTCCGCGCGCGGCTTCGCAGTCCACGACCGCGCCCTGTTGCTCGAGCACCTCGACGTCCTGCTCGCCCTGGCCGAGCGGGCGGAGGAGGTGGACGGCCGCGGCGAGTGGTCGACCGCCATCCGCGGGCTCCTGGCGGGGCCGGCGCTCGGCGGGAGGGCCGGCTCCCTGCCGGTGGACCTCGCCGATCGCTGGGCCCGTCTCTCGGGCGCGCCGCCGCGCTGAGGCCCTCCGCTTCGGCCGGCAGGCCGCGGGAGCCGACCGCCCGCACTCAGCGTCCCGCGCCGCGCAGGGGCGAGCGTCGGTGGGCGATCCGCTCGATCGCCGCGAGGAAGGAGGCGAGCTCGGCGTCGAGGGCCGAGGGGCCCTCTTCACGGGCCGCGCGCAGGGTCGGGAAGACCTCGGCCCCGTAGCCGGTCGAGCGGCTCGGCGTCCACAGCCGGTGCGTGTACCAGGGCCGGCCGGCGAGCCCCCCCGGTGCGGCCAGCATGCGGTAGTAGCGCCCCTCTCCCAGCTCGGGCGGGCTGCCGCCGCGCTCGATCAGGCGCGCGAGGTCCGTGAAGGCGTCGGCGAGGCGCCGCGTGGGCTCCGGGCCCAACCAAGAGGCCTGGGAGCGCACGAGCTCGGCCAGGGTGTGGGAGGCCTCGGCCTCGTCGAGGCTGCGCGGGCCGCGGCTGGCGAGTTCGACGAGGAGCTCGGCGAAGAACAGGCCCACGAGCTCGTGGGCGCGCCAGGTAGGGTCGAGGAAGCGCTCGACCAAGAGGAAGTCGTCGAAGGCGGTGTGGTACTGACCGCCGCCCGCGCCGTGGAAGGCGATGTCGATGACCGGCAGGTCGAGGTGGTGCAGGAAGGCGGCGAAGTCGGAACCCGAGCCGGGCAGACCGAGGGCCGGGCCCTGTTCGCCCGCCGCGGCGACCCACTCCTCCCACAGGTTCGGCGGGCCGTCGGGGTCGGCGGCGGGGACGCGCAGCAGGGCGCGGCGCAGGGCGCCGAGGGTGCCGGGGCTCCCCGACGCTCCGGTGAAGTGCGGCCCGCCGACGGCGGAATCGGCGTTCACATAGCAGATGGCGTGCTCGATCAGGTCGGCGGCGTTGGCCTCGACCCACTCGGTGCTGCCCAGCAGTCCGGGCTCCTCGGCGTCCCAAAAGCACAGGACCAGGGTGTTGCGCGGGCGCCAGCCCCGCGCGGCCCGCGCGCCCAGGCGCTGGGCTGCGCGCAGGAGCGCGACCGTCCCGCCCCCGGCGTCGTTGGCGCCGCGCACCCAGGCGTCGCGGTGGTTCCCGGCCAGGACCAGGTGGGCGCCGTCACCCTCCAGGCGCGCGATGACGTTGTAGATCGTGCGCAGCTCGAGGGGCTGGTCGACGAGCAGGCGTGCCTCGACCGCCTCGCCGCCGGGCTCGCCCGCCTCGAGGAGGGCGCGCAGGGCGAGGGCCTCGCGGGCGGGGATCGGCAGGCAGGGGATCGAGGGCAGGGCGGCGGCCAACTCCGCGCCCGCGAGGCGACGCACGGGCTCGCCGGGCGCCGGCGACGGCCAGCCGGGGGTCGAGGGATCGCCGGGGGCGGCCTCCATGGGCAGGATCGAGCCGCGCTGCACGGCCCAGTCGGGCTTCCACGGTCCGACGGGCCACGTCGCGCCGCGCCCCTCGCCGTCCCCTTCGGGGTCGTTGTACAGCAGCACGCCGACCATGCCGCGCTCGGTCGCCAACGCGACCTTGATGCCGCGGTAGCTGCCCCCGTAGCGCGCCAGAGCGATGTGGCCGCCGGGATCGACGCCCGCACTCGCCAGGCGCTCGTAGTCGGCGGACAGGCCGTAGCCCACGTCCAGCACCGGGGCGCGGACCTCGCCGCTGGCGGACCAGGCGTTGAACGGCGGCACGTCGCCGGGAGGGTGGGCATCGGGGTCGAAGCGCTCGCGGCGCTCGAGGACGACGCTCTCTCCCGACAGGACGGAGAACTCGAGGCGGCGCGGCAGGGAGAGCAGGACCTCGCGCGCGTCCAGCTCGACCTCCCAGCCGGCCTCGCGCAGGCGCCGGGCCACCACCTCGGCGCCCCAGCGCGAGCCGCTCGTTCCCGCCAACCGCGATTGGCGCGTCAGCTCGAGCAGGAGCTCGCGGGCCGGCGGGGGATCCTCGCGGATCGATGCGGCGGCCGCGTTCGCCCCCAGGGCGCAGAGCGAGAGCGGGAGGAGGAGCGGCGGCGGGCGCATCGGCGGCAGTCTAAACGGGAGGAGGCGCGCGGCGTTGGTCGGGGATCGGCGAAGTGTGGCGGGAGCCGAGCTCCTCCTCGCTGGCCGCCCCCTCCGCCCACAGGCGCGTCATCTCCCGGTTGCGTCCGTTCTGGACCAGGATCGCCCCGTGGCGGGACGGGCGTGGGCGGGGGTGCGAGTGTACCCGCACGGGCACACGCGGGTCGCTCGGCGGTGGTCGTGGGCGGCTTGGGGTGGTATCTCTCGGCGCGCCGATGGACGCGCCCTTCCCCTTCGATGCCGTGCTGTTCGATCTCGACGGCACCCTGCTCGCGACCGAGCGCTTCTGGTTGCCCGCCGCGCGCGTCGGGGCCCGGCGCGCCTTCGAGGAGCTCGGCCTCGACCGCGACCTGCCGAGCGCCGAGGAGTGGATGAGCCTGGTCGGCCTGCCCATCAAGCAGGGCTTCCGCGACCTGTTCGCGGACCTCGCCCCCGAACAGGCGGACCTCGTCCTGGAGCGCTGCACCGAGGAGGAGCACTTCGCCATGACCTCCGGCGGCGCGGCCCTGCTCCCCGGCGTCGCCGAGACCCTCACCGCTCTCGCCGCGCGCGGCGTCGCGATGGGGATCGCGAGCAACTGCTACCAGGGCTACCTCGACACGGCGCTGGAGACCGTCGGCCTCTCGAGTTGGATCGGCCAGGCGCGTTGCCTCGAGTCGCCTGGGATCCGCGACAAGGCGGGCATGATCGCCGATCTGCTCGAGACCTTCGGTACCCAGAGTGCGGTCATGGTCGGCGATCGGGCCGCGGACCGGGACGCGGCCCACGCCAACGGCCTGCCCCACGTCCACCTGGCCAACGGCTTCGCGCCGCGGGGCGAGTCCGTCGAGTGCGAGGCGGTGATCGGGGACTTCGGGGAGCTCGAGGCCGTCCTCGGCGGCCGCACTCGTTGGATCGAGGCGGCCCTGGCGGCCGTCGGATTCGAGGGGGAGCACGGTCCGCGCTCGGTGGGGATCACCTCCCGCGAGGGAGCGGGGCGGGCCCTGTTCGCCCGCGACGTGGCGCGCCTGCTCGCCTCGCGCGGTCGTCCCACGCGCCTGCTCGTCGGCGAGCGCCCCCCGCGCGGCCGCTCGCCGGCCGTCCACTTCGCCGACCCCGCGCGGGCACCTCTCGACGGAGAGACGCTCCTCGCCGAGGTCCTCGAACCCCACGGCCGCGGCGAGGCCGTGCGTTGCGGGCCGACCGCGACGACGGGTGCGATCGAGCTCCGCCCTGAGGAGACCTGCGTCGTCGAAGGGCCGTTCCTGACCCACCCGCGCCTGCGCGCGGGCCTCGAGCGCTTGATCGTCCTGGAGGCGGAGGAGGACTACCGCCTGAGGCGCGTGGCCGCCCGCGTCGACGACCCCCAGGTGCTGGAGTGGGTGCGCCGGGACCTGCTCGAGGCCGAGCGCGCCTGCGACCGCGCCCATCCGCCCGCGAGGGTCGCGGACCTCGTCCTGCGCGCCGACAACGCCCTGGGCGGCGCGATCTGAGAGTACGGCGCCGTCGGGCTTGCCAGCGGCCTCGCCGGAGCACTACACTCACCCGTTCGACCGAGCCCTGCGCGGTGGTGCGCAGCCGGTCCGATGGGTCCCGCAGCCCACCCGAGATCGCCCCACCCTTCCTCCCTCGCCCGGGCGAGGCGACACGAAGCCCATGGAACAACACACCCTCCCCCAGCGCCTGCAGAAGTCCGTCTGCGGTTCGTTCCACAAGACCGCTCTCCTGCAGAAGCGCGTGCGCGAGCTGATCCGCGGCGCCTCTCCGCTGATCGAGACGCGTGAGGAGAGTCCGATCAAGATCGCCTTCCTGGAGATGGAGCGCGGCCTGATCGAGCTGATCCCCGACGAGGAAGCCCCGCCGGCCTCCCTGTGAGGTTCCCCGAGCGGCTCGCCGGGCGCGGCGGGGCGCTCGAGTGGCTGCGCATCCCCAGCGCCCTCTACGACGGGGTGACCCGGGCGCGCAACGCCGCCTACAACCGAGGCTGGAGGCGCGTTGGGAGGCTCGACGTCCCCGTGGTCAGCGTCGGCAACCTGACGGTCGGAGGCACGGGCAAGACCCCGGCGGTGATCTGGCTGGCGCGCGAACTCCTGGAGCGCGGGCGGCGGCCGGGGATCCTCTCGCGCGGCTACCGCCGGGGAGCCGAGCGCCTCAACGACGAGGGGCGCCTGATCGCGCGCGAGGTCCCCGAGGCCCTGCAGGAGCAGGACCCCGACCGCCTGCGCGGCGGGCGGCGGCTCGTCGAGCGCGGAGCGGAGGTCGTGGTCCTCGACGACGGCTTCCAGCACCGGCGGCTCGCGCGCGACCTCGACCTGGTGCTCGTGGACGCCACGCGACCCTTCGGCCTGCCTGCCGACGGCACGCGGCCCGCGCCCCGTTGGTGCCTGCCGCGGGGTCTGTTGCGCGAGCGGCCCGAGGGCCTGCGGCGCGCGGACGCGGTGATCGTCACGCGCGCCGACTCCGTGCCGGGGCCGGCCCTGGACAACCTGACGGCCGAGCTGCACGAGCTCGCACCGGCGCTGCCGCTCGCGCGCGCCGTCCACCGCCCGGTGCGCCTGCGCGGGGCCGGGGGCGAGCGGCCCCCGGAGTGGCTGCGCGGCCGTCGCGTGCGCCTGGCCTGCGGCCTGGCCAACCCCGAGGCCTTCGCCGGGACCGTGGGCGAACTCGGCGCGGAGGTCGTGGGCGTGGAGGCCTTCGGCGACCACCACCGCTTCGTGCCCTCGGACCTCGCCGACCTCGCGCGGGAGGGCGAGACCCTGGTCGTGACCGCCAAGGACGCGGTGAAGCTGGAGGACGTGACCGCCGCCTTCCTCGTCCTCGACGTCGAGTTCACCCTCCTCGAAGGCGCGGCCCTGCTCGACGCCCTGCTGGACGCCCTGCCGCCGGGGCGCGCCGAGCGCGAGCGCGGCGCCCTGCACGCCGGCCTGTCGGGCTGAGCGCCGCCCATCGTCATGACCGCTTCCCCCGACGCACCGCGCGCCCTCGGCAAGCGCAACACGCCCCTGGCGTGGGGGGAGTACCTGGCCGTGCGGGCCATCCTCGGCGGCGCGGCGCTGCTGCCCGATCGGGTGCGCGCGGCGCTCGTCGAGGCTCTGGCGCGTGCCGGGCGGCGGCTCGACGGCGAGCGTTCGCGCATCGCGCGCGAGTTCCAGGCCCAGGCCCTCGGCCCCGCGCCGAGCGGCGCGGTCGAACGGGAGCGCGTGCTCGACGCCTGGCGCCACTTCTTCCGCCTGAGCCTGAACACGGCCGCCTTCGAGCGCAGGGTCGGCGTCGACACGATCGCCGACCACCTCACGGTCACGCCCTGCGAGGGGCTCGACGCCGCCCTCGCCGGCGGTCGCGGCGGGATCCTGATCACGCCGCACGTGGGCGACTGGGAGGCGGCCTGCGCCGCCTACCCCTCTGTCGGCCTGCGGCCGTTCCACGCCATCTCGCGGCCGCCGCGCAACCGGCCGCTCTCCGCCCACCTGCTCGCCCTGCGCGAGCGGCGTGGCGTGGGGATCGTCCCGCGCCGCGAGGGGATCGCGCGCGTGGCGACCTTGCTGTCGCAGGGCGCGTGGGTGGGGATGATGCTCGACCAGCGGCCCGGCGGGCGCTCGGTCACGGCGCCCTTCTTCGGTCGGCCGGCGACCTGCGAGCGCACGCCCGCCGTGCTCGCCCGGCGCGTGGGCGTCCCCCTGCTCTTCTCGGCCTGCTACCAGACCGAGCGGCCCTTCCACTACGAGCTGGTCTTCAGCCGCCTCGTGAGCCCCGAGGAGCTCGCCGGCCTCTCGGCCGAACAGGTCTGCGCCCTGGTCAATGCCGAGATGGAGGCCCTGATCCTGGCCCGTCCCGAGCAGTACCTGTGGCTCCACGATCGCTACCGGGGCGCTCCTTGGCCCGGATGATTCATGAACACGCACACCAGACTTCGCAACCGGCCGTCTTCGACGGCCTCTCGGCCCCTGGCGGCGCTTTTCGCAAACCTGGCTTCCTCGACGACCCGTTCAGGGTCGCCTGCGTCGCCAGAACCCGCAAAGCACCACCAGGAACCGAGTTGCTGTGTCTGGCGCACGTCTTCATGAATCATCCGGGCTAGGCGCGTTCGGGCCCGCGGGACGGGAATCGGGTGCCGGGACTTTCCAAAGGGGCGCCCAGAGGCGATCCTCCGCCGGTTCCGCCCCCTCCGGCGGCCGCGATGAGCCCCCTCGACCCCGAGCTCGACCCGTTCCAGCGCATGGAGGAGGTCTCGACCTACCCCCTCGCCTCGCGTCGCAGCCTGGTGGGCGTGGAGGACTTCTGCGCCGTCCCAGAGCCGGTCGAGGGCTTCGAGGGGTTCTTCGACTCCCTGCCCGACATCTACGCCGGGACGTGGCTGAAGGAACTCGTCGAGCGCATCGTCGCCGCCCGCCTGGCCGATCGCCCGGTCGCGGTCGCCCTGGGCGCCCACGTGCTCAAGGTCGGCCTCGCGCCCCTGGTGATCGATCTGATGCGGCGCGGGGTGATCGACCACGTGGCGACCAACGGCGCCGGGGCCATCCACGACTTCGAGATCGCCACCTGCGGGCGGACGTCCGAGGACGTGGCCGAGCAGCTCCCGCGGGGCGAGTTCGGCTTCGCCGAGGAGACCGGCGCGGCCCTGGCGCGGGCGGCGGAGCTGGGGTGTCGCCCGCCCGGGGGCGCCGAGGCGGGCTTCGGCCGCGGCCTGGGACGGCTGGTGGCCGAGAGCGGCGCGCCGCACGCCGACCTGTCGGTCTGCGCCGAGGCCTTCCGGCTGGGGATCGGCGTGACCGTGCACGCCTGCATCGGCTCCGACATCGTCCACATGCACCCCGCGGCCGACGGCGCGGCCATCGGCGAGGCGTCGATGATCGACTTCCGCCACCTCTGCCGCTACGTCAGCGACCTGGACGGCGGCGTCTGGATCAACGTGGGGTGCGCCGTCGTCTTGCCCGAGGCGTTCCTCAAGGCGGTCAGCGTGGCGATCAACCTCGGCACGGACCTCTCGAACATGACCACCGCCAACCTCGACATGCTGCGCCAGTACCGGGCCGAGACGAACGTCGTCCAGCGCCCTCCCGGGCGAGGCCTGTCGATCCTCGGCCAGCACGAGATCCTCCTGCCGCTCTTGCGCATGGCGGTCCTGTCGAAGCTGGCCTCCGCGGGCTGGGAGGGAGCGGCGCGGTGAGCGGCGACCGAGGGCTCGAGCAGGCCCTACGCGGCCTGGGCCGCCCGCGGATAGTGATCGTGGGCGATCTGATGCTGGATCGCTACGTGACCGGCGAGGTGACGCGCATCTCGCCGGAGGCCCCCATTCCCGTCGTGGCGGCGCGCTCCGCCGAATCCCTGCTCGGAGGCGCGGGCAACGTGGCCGCCAACCTGGTGAGCATGGGGGCGGAGGTGGAGCTGGTGGGCGTCATCGGCGACGACGAGGCGGGGCGCGAGCTGCGCGGGATGCTCGAGGAGGTCGGCGTCGACGCCTCGGGGCTGGTCGTAGACGACTCGCGCCTGACGATCCGCAAGACACGCCTGGTGAGCGGCGTCCAGCAGATGATGCGCGTCGACTGGGAGGACTCGCGGCCGATCTCGGCGGCGGCCCTGGGCCAGATCGACGTGCAGCTCTCCGAGCGCCTGGCCGAGGCGGACGCACTCGTCCTCTCCGACTACGGCAAGGGCGTGCTCACGCCGCGGGTCATCTCCTCGATCATCGGCGGCGTGCGCGGCGCGCGGGGCCGCGAGATCCCGATCCTCGTCGATCCCAAGGGAGCGGACTACGCGCGCTACGCGGGCGCGACGCTCATCACGCCCAACCGAAAGGAGGCGCAGCAGGCCGTCGGGCGCGCTCTGCCCGATCGGGCGGCGGCGGCCCTGGCGGCTGACGAGTTGATCGGGATCGCCGACCTCGACCTGGCGGTCATCACCCTGGGCGCCGGGGGGATCCTGTGGCGCACGAAGGGGGGCGAGGGCGGTCACGCACCGGCCGAGGCGCGGGCGGTGTTCGACGTCACCGGCGCGGGCGACACGGTCGTCGCCCACCTGGCCCTGTACCTGGCGGCGGGGCTCGACGTCTCGACGGCGGTGCGGCTGGCCAACCACGCCGCGGGGATCGTCGTCGCCCGCCTGGGGACGAACGCCGTCACGCGGGCGGAGCTGCGCACGCGCCTGCGGGAAGCGACCGGCGGCGGCGTCAAGGAGGTCGCCGGTGCGGAGCTCGAGGACCTGCTCGCGGTCTGGCGCAAGGAGGGCAAGCGCATCGTCTTCACCAACGGGTGCTTCGACCTGCTGCACGTCGGGCACGTGGAGTACCTGCGCGCCGCCCGCGCGGAGGGTGACGCGCTGCTCGTGGGGATCAACGACGACGAGAGCGTGCGGCGCATCAAGGGGCCGGAGCGCCCGCTCAACCCGGTGGGGGAGCGCATGGCGATCCTGGCGGCCCTGGAGATGGTCGACGCGGTGACGCCGTTCGGAGAGGACACGCCCGAGCAGCTCATCGAGCGCGTCAGTCCCGACGTGCTCGTCAAGGGGCGGGACTGGGCGGAGAAGGGCGTCGTCGGACGGGAGTGGGTCGAGGCCCACGGCGGGCGCGTCGTCCTGGCCGACCTCGTGCCCGACCGCTCGACCACGGACCTCTGGCGCCGCGCGCGGGAACAGGCGGCGGACGGGGAGGACGGCGGCTGATGCGCGTGCTCTTCGTCTACCCCAATCTGTACACGCAGATGGGGTTCAACCACGGCCTGGCCTCCCTCTCGGCGGTGCTGCGCGAAGCGGGCCACGAGACCCGGCTGGTGAACCTCAACGAGAACCTGCCGCCGGTCCCGGATCGGGAGGAGATCTGGGCTCTCGTGCGGGAGTGGGAGCCGGGTCTGATCGGGTTCTCCTGCCTGACCCAGCAGTACGACGCGGCCCTCGACCTGGCGCGTTGGCTGCGCGAGCGCGCCACGACCGAAGCGGTCGAGCTACCGCCCCTGGTCGTCGGCGGCGTGCACCCGACCATGGTTCCCGAGGAGGTGATGACCGGCGGCGTCTGGGACCACGTCGGCGTCGGTGAGTGCGAGGCCTCGCTCCTCGAACTGGTCGGGCGCCTCGAGCGCGACCAGCCGTGCGACGACGTGCCGAACTTCCTCTCCTGGCGTGGCGACGAGCGCGGGGAGTGGGTGCGCAACCCCGTGGCGGAGTTCCCCGACCTGGCGACCTTGCCCGAGCCCGACTACGGCTTGTTCGACATCCAGCGCATCACCGACGACAAGGGAGGTTGGTTCGGGCTGATGTCCAGCCGGGGTTGCCCGTACCTGTGTACCTACTGCCTGAACCACCGCATCCTCGAGCGCTACCGTGCTGACCTGGGGCGCTCGGCCGGCGACTCGGGGTTCTTGCGCTACCGGCCCGCCGAGCTGCTGGTGGCCGAGATCCGGGGCGTGCTCGAGCGGGTCGAGGGCATCGGGACCTTCATCTTCGACGACGACCTGTTCACCCAGGACGTTGACCACGCGATCGCGGTTTGCGAGGCCTACGAGCGTGCGGGGATCGGCGTCCCCTTCGTCGTGAACTCCCACGTCAAGCGCCTCGATCCGCGGGTCGCCGCCGCCCTCGCCCGTGCAGGCTGCAAGATCCTCAAGCTGGGGATCGAGGCCGGGTCGGAGCGCGTGCGCAAGGAGGTGCTGCGGCGCTACATGACCGACGCCGACATCGTCGAGACCGTGGCGAGCGCGGAGGAGCACCGGCTGCACAGCTCCGCGTTCGTGATGGTCGGCCTGCCCTCGGAGACGCACGCGGAGCGCTGGGAGACCGTGGACCTGTTGGCTCGCTCTCGGCCGGGGCGCTTCAGGACTTCGTACTTCTTCCCCTTCCCGGGCACCGTGGGCTACGACCTGGCGATCGAGGGCGGCCACGTGCGCCCCGAGGACGTGACGTCCCTGCGCACCTTCTTCGACGGGAGCTGCCTCGACTTCGGCGCCGAGGAGAACCTGTTCGTGGCCAAGCTCGGCAAGCTGATGCCGTGGTTCGTCAACGCTCGGCTCGACCGCCACCACGACTCGCCGGCGAGCGAGACCTACGGTCCTTGGGTCGAGCGTGTGCTCGCCATGGATGCGGGCGAGTGGGCGGCATTCGCCCCGCGCATCGAGGAGGTGGACGGACAGCTCAGCGAAGCCGCCGGTGCGGCGGGTGCATTGCACTACTCGATCCGCTACAACGCCTTCATGGGCGTTCGTTCCGACTGGGTCACGGCCGAGGAGAGCGGTCTGGAGTGGGCGACGGCCGCGGCACCGCCGACGGCGGCCGACCACCGAGCCGCCCGCACGCGGCGAGCGGCGGCGGTGGAGGTCGCGAGATGACCGTCCCCGCCGACCTGCCCGACTTCCGCCGCTTGCGCGTCGCCGTGGTGGGGGATCCGATCGCCGACCTCTACCTCCATGCCCAGCCCCGTCGCCTGTCGCGCGAGGCGCCGGTGATGGTGCTCCGGCACCTCTCCGAGCGCCTCGGCGCCGGGGGAGCGGCCAACGTGGCCCGCAATCTGCGCGCCCTCGGGCCGAGCGTGAGC
This sequence comes from Planctomycetota bacterium, assembly GCA_030746555.1. Taxonomy (GTDB): domain Bacteria; phylum Planctomycetota; class UBA1135; order UBA1135. The sequence continues at coordinate 18,024 of JASLMK010000008.1, forward strand.
CTGTTCGGCGCCGTCGGCCGCGACGCCAACGGGCGCGAGCTGGCCCGTATCCTGGGCGCGGAGGAGATCGACATCTCCTGCGTCTCCCACGTGGCGGAGTGGACGACGCCCACCAAGACACGGGTCCTCGCGGCCCTCTCGCGCCGCTTTCCCCAACAGGTGCTGCGGATCGACCGCGAGCCGGCGCGGGCGGTCCCCGCCGGAGCGCGGGCGGAGCTCGCGGGACAGCTTCGCGAGCGCGCGGACGAGTTCGACGCCGTCGTCGTCTCCGACTACGAGTACGGCACCGTCGGCGGGGAGGTGGGCGCCGTCGCGCGGGAGCTCGCCGAGGGCGGCAAGCTCGTCGTGCTCGATCCGCGCCGTGACCTCGAGCTCTTCCGCGGCGTGACCTCCCTGACGCCCAACGTGGAGGAGCTGGCGCGCTTCGTCGACGTCGAACCCGCGCGGCTGGACAAGGTCGGCGCCCTGCAGGAGGCCGCCGAGCGCCTCTTGGGCGCGGGCCTGTGCCGCTGGCTGCTCGTCACGCGCGGCAACCTGGGCATGGCCTTGTTCGGAGAGGGCCTGCCCGAGGAAGGCGTGGCCGTCGAGGCCTCGGGGTCGGGGGAGGTGACCGACGTCTCCGGTGCGGGCGACACGGCCGCCGCCGCCTTCGCCCTGTCCCTGGCGGGCGGCTTCGACGCGCCCACGGCGATGATCGTGGCGAACGCCGCTTCGGGAGTGGTCGTGATGGAGAACGGGACGGCCGTCTGCCCCTGGCCCGACCTCAAGGCGGCCCTCGCCACGACCCCCGCGCCCGTGCGATTGGGGCGACCGAGCTACACGTGAGCGCGGTCGTCGCCGAGCGCGAGGCCCTGGCCGTCGAGGTGCGCGCCCTGCAACGCGGCGGAGTGCGGGTCGTGCTGGCCAACGGCTGCTTCGACTTGCTGCACGTCGGGCACCTGCGCTACCTCACCGACGCGCGTTCGCGGGGCGACCTGCTGGTCGTCGCCGTCAACACCGACGAGAGTGTCCGCCGCCTGAAGGGATCAGGACGCCCGTGCACGCCCCTGGCGGAGCGCGCCGAGCTCCTGGCGGGCCTGAGCTGCGTCGATCGGGTCGTGGCCTTCGCCGAGGCTGACCTCGAGGCCACCCTGCGCGCCCTGCGCCCCGATGTCCACGCCAAGGGAACTGACTACACGGTCGAGTCCGTGCCCGAGCTGGCGGTCGATCGGGAGCTGGGCATCGAGGTCGCCATCTGCGGCGACGCCAAGGACCACGACACCAGCTCCTTGCTCGCGCGCCTGGCCGAGCCGGCGGAAGGAGAGCGGTGAGCGTAGGCTCTGGGCTGCGCCTGAGCCTGATCGGCGTCGTCGTGGCCGCCTGGAGCGTCGTCTGCGGCATCGGCGGCGGGCTGTTCGCCGTTCCGGTCCTGCACTACGTCTACCGCATGCCCATGCGGCGCGCGGTCGCCACCTCCCTGGGTTTGGTGGCGGCGTCGACCATGACGGCCACGATCTCCGAGGCCGTCCACCCCGAGAGCTCCCTGCGCTGGCCCGTGGTCGCGGCCCTGGTTGCCGGCAGCCTGGCGGGGGCGCAGGTCGGCTACCGCGTCTCGCAGCGCGTCTCGGTGCGCGGCCTCAAGGCCCTCTTCGCGGTGCTCGTCCTGCTCGTCGCCCTGCGCCTGTACCAGGGAGGCACGGGCGCGCTCGACGGAGCGGCCGGGGCGACCATGGGCCCCTGGGATGTGGCCCTGGTGGCCTGCATCGGCTTCGGTTCGGGCTTCGTCTCGCCCCTGCTCGGCATCGGCGGCGGTCTCGTCGCCGTCCCCTCCCTCTACTTCGGTCTGCCCGAGCTCGGCTACCTCGGCGCTCGGGCCTGCTCGATCGCGATGGCCGTGGTGAACTCCAGCCGTTCGTTGTGGCTCTACGCCGCCGCCGGCCGCATCGAGGTCGAGTGCGCGATCTGGTTCGGCCTCGGCGGGGCGGCGGGTGCGGTGGCCGGCGTGCAGCTCGTCCACCTGCCCGAGGTCGCGCCCGTGGCCCGCTCGATGATGGCGTTGACCCTGGTCCTGCTCTCGTCGCGCTTCGCCTGGGACGTCCTGTCGGGGCGACGGGACGACAGGGAGGACTGAGCCGCCGGCGGGCTCAGGCGTAGAGCCCGCGCAGGGTGTCCGCCTTGGCGACGCGCTGCACGGCCACGATGCTGGCGGCCTTGCGCAGGCGCACGTCGTGCTTGCGTTGGGCCTTGAGGACGGCCCGCCAGGCCTCGGTCATGAAGCGCCGCAGGCGCTTGTCGACCACCGCGCCGATCCAGTACCAGCCCATCCGGTTTTGGACCCACTCGAGGTAGCTCATGACCACGCCGCCGCCGTTGGCGAGGATGTCGGGCACGACCGGGATGCCCCGACCCTCGAGGATGTGGTCCGCGCGGGCCGAGACCGGGCCGTGGGCTCCCTCGATGACGAGCTTGGCTTGGACGCCCTCGGCGTTGCGCGAGTGGATCGCGTTGGCCGTCGCGCAGGGCACGAGCACATGGCAGGGGCTCTGCACGAGCTTGGAGTTGGTGATGCGCTCGAAGTCGCCGGGGCAGTCCTGGAGGCTGCCGTGGGCCGCGCGCCAGGCGAGGATCCTCGGGATGTCGAGGCCTCCGGGCGCGAAGAAGGCGCCGTGGACGTCTGAGATGCCGCACACGCGGTGGCCGTCGGCGTGGAGCAGGCGCGCGAGGTTTCCGCCGACGCAACCCGCGCCCTGGATCACGACCCGCAGGCCGCCCATCGGCAGGTCGAAGCGCTGGGTCGCCAGGCGCATCATGACCCGCAGGCCCTGGGCCACGGCGTCCTCGTGGCCGACCGAGCCGCCGAGTCCGGTGGGCTTGCCCGTCACCGTCGCGTTCTCGGTCACGCGCGCGTGGTTGCTGACCGTGTCCATGATCCAGGCCATCACCCGTTCGTCGGTCCCCACGTCGGGCGTGAAGACGTCCCGCTCGGCGCCCACGTCGGAGAGCAGGTTCGCGGTGTAGCGCCGGACCGCGCGCTCGATCTCGCCGGGGCTGTGCCCGCGCGGGTCGAGGCGGATGCCGCCGGAGGAACCTCCGAAGGGGACGTTCAGCACGGCGCACTTCCACGTCATCCAACCGGCGATCGCGCGCAGCTCGTCGATCTTGAGGTCGCGCTGCAGGCGCAGGGGTCCTAGGAACGGGCCGAGCCCGGCGTTGTGCTGGATGCGGTAGCCGTCGAAGACCGTCAGGCTCTCGTCGTCGAGTTGCGCGGGGACGGCGACGGCCACCTCCCGGTCGGGCTTGCGCAGGATCGCGTACTCGGCGGCGTCGATGCCGAGCTCGGTGGCAGCCTCGTCGAAGCTGCTCATCATCGTCGCGAACGGCGTCTCGTCGTCCAGCAGCGGTGTGCTGGGGAGCAGCTCGTCGAGATCGGAGCCGAGGAGTTCCGGGTCGGTCATCTCTCTGGCGCTCAGGCGAAGAGACCGCGCATGCGGTAGACGTTCACCACGCGCTCGATGGCGAGGACGTAGGCGGCGACGCGCATGGAGACGCCGCGGCTCTCGGCCACCTCGTCCACGTCGTTGAAGGCCTTGACCATGATCTGCTCGAGACGCGAGTTGACGACGTCCTCGGTCCAGAAGTAGCCCCAGCGGTCCTGGACCCACTCGAAGTAGCTGACCGTGACGCCGCCCGCATTGGCGAGGATGTCGGGCACGACGACCACGCCGCGATCGACGAGGATGTCCTGGGCGGCGGCGGTGCACGGGCCGTTGGCGCCCTCCACGATGAGGGAGGCCTTGATTCGGTCGGCGTTCTCGGAGGTGATCTGGTTCTCGGTGGCGGCGGGGACGAGGACGTCGCACTCCAGCTCGAGCTGCTCGCCGTTGGGCATGTGGTCGCCCTCGGCGAAGCCCTCGAGGGTCTGGCTCTCCCGCAGGTGGTCGAGAACGGCGGGGACATCGAGCCCCTTGTCGTTGTGGAGCGTCCCGTACATGTCGGAGAGGCTGACGATCTTGTAGCCCTCGCGGTAGAGCAGGAGCGCGCCGATCCCACCGACGTTCCCCGAGCCCTGGACGACGACGGTCGTGGCCTCGGGGCGCCGGCCGAGCTTCTTCATTGCCTCGCGGCAGACGAGCATCACGCCGCGGCCGGTGGCTTCGCGGCGGCCGCGGCTGCCGCCGAGCGAGATCGGCTTGCCGGTGACGACCGCCGTGGTCGTGCGACGGACGTGCATGGAGTAGGTGTCCATGATCCACGCCATCGTCTGCTCGTTCGTGTTCATGTCCGGCGCGGGGACGTCGCGGTCCGGGCCGAGGATGTCGATGATCGCGGCGGTGTAGCGGCGCGTGATGCGCTCGAGCTCGCCGATGGAGAGCTCGCGCGGATCGCAGATCACGCCGCCCTTGCCGCCGCCGAAGGGGATGTCGACGATCGAGCACTTCCAGGTCATCCAGGCCGCGAGCGCGCGCACCTCGTCGATGTTCACGTCCGGTGCGAATCGGATGCCGCCCTTGCACGGGCCGCGCAGGAAGTTGTGTTGGACGCGGTAGCCGGTGAAGACCCGGATCGTACCGTCGTCCATGCGCACGGGCAGGGCGACGGTCAGCTCGCGTTCGGGTGTGCGCAAGAGAGATCGCAATCCCTCGTCGAGGTCCAGCACGTCCGCTGCGCGGTTGAACAGCTTCTCCATGGAGGAGAAGGGATTGAACTCGTCGGTCTGCGCCTGTGTGGCGACGACAGGTCCGTTCGGCATCGTGGGTGCGAGATGCGGGGGGGGGGTGAGAGGGGGGCGGGAGGCGGCGATCGTGGCTGAGCCCGGGGGCTCGTTGCAAGATCGCTACTTGTATTCGAGTTCCCCGCTCGCCGCCGTGAAACCCCCTATCCGGCACTTTTTCTGCCTGCGCCCCGGCGGCGGCGGGCAGAATCCCCACGGCATGAGCGCGGGCGAGGGACTCGACTGGCTGCTGACCTTGGAGCCGCGGCGGCCCCTGCGCAGGGGGCCAGGCCGGGTGACCTTCCTCTGGCGACGCCCCGATGGGGGCGTCGTGATCGTGAAGCGCGCCCGTGGGAGGGGCGGGCGGCGCGAGTTCGAGAGCCTGCGCCGCCTGGGCGCCGCAGGGCTCCCGGTCCCCCGGGCCCTGGCGGTCCACGGCGGCGCGGGGCGCTCCCTGGTCGTCATGGAGCGCGTGCCCCACGTCGAGACCGCCCGCGAGCGCCTGGGCCGGGTCGGCCCCGCCGAGCAGCGGCGCCTCTCGGAGGTGCTCGGCGAGATCGTGGTCGCCCTGCACGAGCTCGGATGGTCCCACCGAGACCTGTACCTGGAGCACTTCCTCATGGCCGAGGATGATCGCGACGTGGTCTTGATCGACCTGGGCCGGGCCCGGCGGCGCCTGAGGCGCCGCTGGTACGAGAAGGACCTCGCTGCCCTGTTGCACTCGGCGCCCGCGAGCGCTTCCCGAGCCCTGCGCCTGCGGTTTCTGGCCGCCTACCTGAGCGCGCGGGGCGTGACCGGGCGGGGGGAGCGGCGGCGTTGGGCGGCGGCGGTGGCGGCCCGACGGGACGCCATGGCCCGGCACGTGCCGCGCGGGGGCGAGTCCCCCTCGCCGGCCGTGGTCGAAGAAGGCCCGTGAACACCGGCGGTCACCTCGCCGTCCGGGCTCCCGGCGATCCCGGAGCGCTGGCCCTGTCCACGGCGGTCGTCGAGGCGGCCCTAGAGAGCGCGCGCTGGAGCGCGGTGACGGTCCTCGCCGAGCGGTCGGTCGCCGAGCTGTTCGCCGGCCTGCCCTGGGCCGAGCGCGTGCGGGCCGTCGACGGCGACGGAGAGGGCACCGCCTGGCGCGCCGTCGCCCCGCAGGCGGCCCTCCTGCTCGACGGTCGCGTGCGCACGGCCTGGCACGCGCTGCGCGCCCGGATCCCCCTGCGGGCCGGGCTGGCCGGCGGCCTGCGCGGGGCGCTGTTGACCCACGCCGTCTCGCCGCCGCGCTGCGCGGCCCGCCGCCTGCCGGTGCCGCCCGCCCACCTCCAGCGCGACCTCGCCGGCCTGCTCGACCTGGCCGTGGGCGCGCGCCCGCCGCGCCTGCGCCCGAGCCCGGGGGACGGTCTGCGCGCCGCCGAGGCCCTGGCCGTCGCCGGACTGGAGCCGGGCGCGCCCTACTTCGTGGCCTGGGCGGACGCGCGCCCCGAGGGCTCCCGCGCGCCCCATCCCTCGACCGTGGAGGCCTTGGTCGAGCTGGCGGACCGGCTCGGTCCTGGGGGTGTCGTGCTCGAGGGCGCCCGCACCCTCGGCCAGCCGCCACCGGGGCCGGCCGCGTACGTGCCGGTCGGCGCCGACCTCGCCCTGGCCTCGGCCCTGGTGGCCGGCGCCCGCCTGGCGCTGTGCGAGGGCGACGGGGCGCGCTGGATCGCGGCCTCCCACGGGGTCGGGTGCCTGCGCCTGCTCGCGCCGGACGCGCCGCCCGCCCCGGCGGGGTTTCCCGAACGGTCGCGTGTCCTGCGCCGCGACGAGGGGCGCGCCCATCGCGCTGCCCTCATCGAGGCCGCCGAGGGGCTCCTCGCCGACCGGGAGGAGGGGGGATGACGAGCCTGGCTCCGACCGCCCGCGTCTTCGTGCGCGCTCCCAACTGGCTGGGCGACCTCGTGATGGCCGAGCCTCTGCTCTCCGCCCTCCACGAGCGCGTGGGCGAGGGCCTGACCGTCGCCGGCCCCGGCCCGTGCCTCGACCTGGTGCGGCCGGCCCTGGCGAGCGCGCACTGGTGCGTGAGCGAGGAAGCACGGGCGGGCGTGCCCGGTGATCTCGACCTGGCCCTGCTCCTCGACGGTTCCTGGCGCAGCGCCTGGTACGCCTGGCGCGCCGGTGCCCGCGAGCGCGTCGGCCTCGGCCGGGGGGGGCGCTCGCCCCTGCTGACCACGGCGGTGCGTCCGGCCCGCGAGCGCGGCGGCGTCGCCGTCGGGAGGGGCCGCGCCGGGCGGCCGCCGCGCTGGCTCCCGCGGCCCTTCGACGCGGTCTGCGCCGAGCTGGGTGCCCTGGCGGGAGTCGAGGTGCGCCGCGCGCCGCGCCTCGTGCCCGTGCCGGGCGAGGTCGAGGCGGCGCGGGACCGTCTGGCGGCCGAGGGTCTGGCGCCGGGCGAGCCCTACCTCCTGCTCAACGCGGCCTCCCGCGCCGGGTCGGCCAAGGGCGCGCCGCGAGGCCTCTGGCGGGAGCTCGCCTCGCGCCTTGGAGCGGCCGACTTGCCGCGGGCCTTCGTGCTCGGCGCCCCCGGCGAGACGGCGGCCGCCAGGGCGGCGGCGGGCGGGACTCCCGCGGTCGCCCTGGTCGATCCGCCGCCGCTCCTGGGGGAGCTGGCGGCCTTGTGCGCGGGCGCCGCCTGTCTGGTGACGGCGGACGGCGGTGCCCTGCACGTGGCGCGCGCGACCGGCTGCGCAGCGGTCGTGTTGTTCGGCCCGACCGACCCGCGCCACCTCGCCCTCGAGCCCGCGCGCACCCGCGCCCACCGCCTGGAGCTGGCCTGTTCTCCGTGCCACCGCGAGCGCTGTCCCCTCGATCCACCCGACCGCAACGCCTGCATGTCGGGCCACGATGTCGACCGGGTCCTCGCCAGCGTGCGCGAGCTCGTCGTCGGCTGACGGGCGCGGGCGGTGGCGTTCGGCCCGCCCAGGACCTACCTTGGCCGTCCATGACCTCCGTCGCCGACCAGTTCCCCGCGGACGTCCCCGACCTCCCCGAGCTCGTCTCGTGCAGCCGGGAGGGAGACGTCGCATGGTTGACCGTCGAGCGCCCCGAGGTGATGAACTGCCTCTCGTTCGCGACCCTGCGGCGGCTGCGGACGCTCCTGGCAGAGCTGCGGGAAGACCTCTCCCTGCGTTGCCTGTTGATCACGGGCGCGGGAGAGAGGGCCTTCTGCGCCGGAGCAGACCTCAAGGAGCGCCGCACGATGCCCGCGGAACGCGTGCCGCACTTCGTGCGCAACATCCGCGCGCTGATGGACGACGTCGAGTCCATGCCCCAGCCCACGGTGGCCGTCGTCGGCGGGGTCGCCTTCGGCGGGGGCACCGAGCTGATGCTGGCCTGCGACCTGCGCCTGGCCGCCGCCCACGCCCGCTTCGGACTGACCGAGACCTCCCTGGCGATCATCCCCGGCGCGGGCGGGACCCAGCGCCTGCCGCGCCTGATCGGCAAGGCGCGGGCGAAAGAGCTGATCCTGACGGCGCGGCGCATCGACGCCGCCGAGGCGCAGCGCATCGGTCTGGTGGGGAGCGTCGCCCCCGACGGTGAGCTGCGAGCCGCGGCCTTGGAGCTGGCGGCATCGATCGCCTCCAACGGCCCCGTCGCCGTGCGCGCCGCCAAGCGCGCCGTAGACCAGGGTTGCGAGCTGCCCCTAGCCGAGGGCCTGGAGCTGGAGGCGCGCTGCTACGAGGAGACCCTGCCGACGCACGATCGCGTCGAGGCGCTCGAGGCCTTCGCCGAGAAGCGCCCGCCGCGCTTCGAGGGGCGCTGAGCGCGCGTCAGCCTTGGCGGTCGCGGCCCAGGGTCGACTCCTCGCCGTACCACTCCTCCGTCTCGCGCGCCAGGCGTTCGACCTCCGCCGCGGAGTGGAGCGGCCCGCGGCCGATCCCCGGGCAGACCTCCCTGACGACTCCCTCCCAGCGTGCGCGGTCGAGGTTCTCCTCCCAGAAGGGCCAGCTAGCGCACTGGCGCGGGCGCACGGCGTAGATCGAGCAGCGGCGGTCGTGGTCGAGGAACGGGCAGTCGGGCTCGGTCGTGCGCAGGACCACCCAGCCCTCCTCGAGGTCGCAGTGCTCGGTGAGGAAGCGCGCCCGCGAGAGCCCCAGATGGCGAGCGATGGCCCGCACGTCGGCCTCCGCCAGGTAGATGTAGGCGTGCTCGCCGTGGGTGCGGCAGCAGTTGCCGCAGCTCGTGCACGAGAACCGTAAACCGTTGGAGTACCAAGGTTTGGAACTCATGGTCGCCATCCTCCGGCCAAGTGTGCGGTAACCGCACACCCGGGCTCGGTTAGTCTGAAGAGAGTGTGCGGAACTGCACGCTCAGCGCCCCGACCGGTCACGATGGTCCACTCTCCTCGTTGGAAGCTCGTCATCCTCGAAGAGGGTAACCGATCCGAGCTCGAGCTGGAGGAGGGGTCGACGACCGTGGGTCGGGCGATCGAGAACCGCATCCGCCTCAGCGACACCCTGGCCTCGCGCCACCACTGTCGCCTGGAGCTCGACGAGGAGGGCCCCTGGGTCGTGGACCTCGGCTCCTCCAACGGGACCGCGGTCAACGGCCGGCGCGTGACCCGCAGCCCGCTGGTGGTCGGAGACCGCATCGGCGTCGGCAAGGTCGTGCTGGAGGTCATCGACGCGACGAACGAGCGCCCCGCCGCCGCGCCGGACGAGACGCAGGCGATCGGCGTTCGAGCCCGGGCCGCGGACGGGGGGGAAGGCGAGTCCGGCTATCGCACGCTGACCGACGCGACCCACGGCGAGCGCGACAACCTGCGGGTGTTCGCGCGCATCACCCGCCAGTTGTCGCGCGAGATGGAGCTCGTCCCCCTGCTGCGGCAGATCGTGGACTCGGCGGTGGCCCTGGTGGGCGGGGAGCGCGGCTTCCTGTTGATGGGGGACGGCGAGGCCGTCGCGCCGCCCGACGTCGACGCCATGCGCGTTCGCGTCGCCCGCAACTTCGACCGCTCCGACATCGCCGTGCCACACTCGCGCCTGTCGATGGGCATCGCGCGGCGCGTGCTCGAGACCGGCGAGGCGATCCTGACCGTCGACGCCTCCGCGGACGCGCGCTTCGACGGCATGGCGAGCGTCGAGGAGCTGCGCCTGCGCTCGGTGATCGGTCTGCCGATCCAGGCCGGAGGCGAGACGATGGGTGTCCTGTACGTGGACAACCGGCTCCAGGAGTGCGCCTTCGCCAGCGAGGACAGCGAGCTCGTCGAGCTCTTCGCCGCCCAGGCGGCGATCGCGATCCTGAACGCGCGCAGGGTGGCCGAGCTGCGGGAGCGAAACGAGGGCCTGGAGCACTCGCGGCGCCAGATCGAGGCCCTCAACGACCAGCTCGGGCGCAAGGTGCGCGATCGTGACTCGGAGCTTGCGGTCGTGCGCGCCGAGCTCGGCCGCGAGCGCGGGCGCTACGACTACACCTCGATGGTGGGCGCGAGCGACGGCATGCGCGAGGTCTTCCAGCAGCTCGACCGCATCATCGAGACCGAGCTGCCGGTGCTCATCCAGGGCGAGAGCGGGACCGGGAAGGAGCTGATCGCCCGTGCCATCCACCACAACGGTCCGCGCGCCGAGCGCGCCTTCGTGTGCGAGAACTGCGCCGCCCTGCCGGACACCCTCCTGGAATCGGAGCTGTTCGGTCACGCGCGCGGCGCGTTCACCGGAGCGCACCGCGCCAAGAAGGGGCTCTTCGAGCAGGCCGACGGCGGGACCCTGTTCCTCGACGAGATCGGGGACATGAGCATCGAGATGCAGAAGAAGCTCCTGCGCGCCCTGCAGGAAGGGGAGTTCCGACCCCTCGGCTCCGACCGCGTCGTGCACACCGACGTGCGCCTGCTCGCGGCGAGCCACCAGGACCTAGAGCAGCTCGTGGCCGCGGGCGAGTTCCGCGAGGACCTCTTCTATCGCATCAACGTCCTGGCCGTCGCCCTGCCCCCCCTGCGCGAGCGGCGCGACGACATTCCGCTCCTCGCCGAGCACCTCCTGGCGCGCGCCGCGCGCGAGGCCGGTCGGCCGGTGCCGGTGCTTCCCCAGGAGGTCGTCGCGGCCCTCGTGGCCCACGACTGGCCGGGGAACGTGCGCGAGCTGGAGAATGAGATGCGGCGCCTGGTCGTCCTGGCCGGGGAGGAGGTCGGCGTGGACCTGCTCTCCAGGGCCGTGCACGAGGCCCGGGTCGAAGAGCTGCCGCTCGAGGTCCAGGTGATGCTCGACCACCCCAGCGACATCAAGGCGGCGGTGGCCGACCTGGAGCGGCGCGCCATCGAGATGGCGATGCTGCGAGCGAACGGCAACAAGAGCCGCGCGGGCGAGGCCCTGGGCATCAGCCGCTTCACACTGCAGCGCAAGCTCGAGAAGTACGGAATCGACGTGGATGAGCTCGAGGAGGGCGAGGACCCCGGTGGCGAGGGCGACCTCGCGGCCGGGGCGTAGCCCTCGGGGATCGATCTGCCACAATGGTGAGGGGCGGCGCCTCGCTCCGACGACATGCAGCGCTCAAGACTTCGACTCCGACGCCCGCTGGCGACGCTCTTGATCGCCCTCTCGTTCGTCTGCAGCGCGGCGGGGGACGTCCTGGTCCTTCGTGACGGGCGCAGGATCGAGGGCCGCATCACCCTGGAGAGCGCGGCCCTCGTCCGCATCCGCACCTCCTTGGCGGAGCTGGAGTTTCCGCGTTCCCAGGTCGAGAGCATCGAGCGCACCAAGTCCAAGGCAGAGGAATTCCGCGAGCGCTGGGCGGCGGCGCGCGAGGCCGGGGAGTTCCACGAGCTCGGCCTGTGGTGCGAGGAGCGGCGCATGCGCAAGGAGGCGCGCAAGTGCATGCGCAGGGCCGTCGAGCTCGACCCGCGCCACGCCCCCGCGCAACGCTGGCTCGGCAAGGTCGAGTACGAGGGCGAGTGGGTGACGCCCGAGGAACGCGACCGGCGCATGGCGGCGGCGCGCGAGGCCGAGATGCGCGAGCGCGGTCTGGTGCGCTTCGAGGACCGCTGGGTGACCCCCCAGGAGCGGCGACACCTCGAGCGCGGCGAGGTCCTCGTCGAGGGCCGCTGGGTCCCGTTCGCCCAGGCCCAGCGCGCGCGCGGCCTCGAGGAGTACGAGGGTGAGTGGCTGGCGAGCGAGGTCGCGCTGGCCCGCCGGGCCGCCGCGCGGGTGGCCGAGGCCTCGGGCGCGCCCTTCGCCAGCGTCGAGAACGCGCAGGCGCTCCTCGCCGGACCCGTGCCGCCCGCGCTCCTCGAGCACACCGCGCGCGGACTGCTCGCCGGGCGCACCTGGTTCGATGGGGCGCTGGGCGCCGAGCCCGGCCTGGGGATCTTCGGCGGACGCCTGGCCGAGTTCTACCTGTTCAGCGAGTCCAGCGAGCCCTTCGTGGCCAGCGTGCCCCACTTCGCCACCCTGACCGATCGGCTCCCGGGGAACTGGGCCGAGTCCGCCGCGCGCGTCCACGGCTTCTGGCTGCCCCATCCCCATCCCATGTCCTCCGCCCGGCGCTGGCACCGCGACGAGAACGGCCTCATCGGCCATTGCTACCACCACTGGGGGCACCTGTTGCTCAACCGGCTCGCCTACGACGGACGGCTGCTGCCCCCCTGGTACGACGAGGGCTTCGCCTCCCTGATGGAGTTCCGCATCCACGGCCGCAACGCCGTCTTCTGCCGTTCCTTCCTCGTCGTCACGAGCGGTACGTCCGCGGGTGCGAGCACCGCGTTCCACTACGACCCCAAGGACATCCGCGAGGGACGCTGGCGCGAGCTCGTCGTCGAGGCCCTCGACACCGGCCACGCCCTCGGCTTCGACCGCATCGCGGCCAAGCAGTTCAGCGAGCTGAGCCTCGTCGACGTGGCGGTCTCGATGGCCATCCTCGAGTGGCTGGAGAGCCTGGGCCCCGAGGCCTTCGGCGCCTTCCACGCCCGCCTCCTCGGGGCGGCGCCCAAGGCCCCCGCGCGCGTGATCGAGCGGGCTTCCGAGCGCCACGCGCGGTACGACGCCGCCTTTGCGGCCGCGGCCGGCGAGGGCTTCGATCACCGGCGCGCCGACCGCGCGTGGAGGGCGTGGTTCCGCGCCCGCTAGCCCGGATGATTCATGAACACGCACACCAGACTTCGCAACCGGCCGTCTTCGACGGCCTCTCGGCCCCTGGCGGCGCTTTGCGGAACCTGGCTTCCTCGACGACCCGTTCAGGGTCGCCTGCGTCGCCAGAACCCG
>JASLMK010000009.1 GCA_030746555.1 Planctomycetota bacterium
TGCGGGTTCTGGCGACGCAGGCGACCCTGAACGGGTCGTCGAGGAAGCCAGGTTCCGTAAAGCGCCGCCAGGGGCCGAGAGGCCGTCGAAGACGGCCGGTTGCGAAGTCTGGTGTGCGTGTTCATGAATAACCCGGGCTAGTCGAGCTCCTTGCCCACGAGCCACTGCATGCGCGGCAGGTGGAACGGGCCCTTCCAGTGGTTGCCCTTGACCTCGGTGAGCGGTGTGCCGTCGCGCCGCAGGTAGGCGAACCACTCACCGTGCCGTTGGTCGGCGAAGTGCTCGTGCGCCCAGTCGAAGGCGAGGCGGAAGCGCTCGGCGTGGCGCGCCTCGCCGGTCAGCTCCCAGGCGAGCAGCGTGGCGATGATCGCCTCGGTCTGGGGCCACCAGTACTTCACGTCCCATCCCGGCTCGGCGGCCGGTCGGCCGTGGAGGTCGCAGAAGGCGACGAGGCCGCCATGCTCCCGATCCCAGGCGCGCTCCCACATCCAGTCGAGGATGCGCACGCCCAGCCCGACCAGCTGCGCGTCTCCGCCCCGGGCGCGCGCCTCGTGCAGGCAGAACCAGGCCGCCTCGATCGCATGTCCGGGGTTGAGCCGGCGGCCGTCGATGTGGTCGAGGAGCGCGCCGTCGGGCGCGACGAGCTCCATCACGGCGCCCTCATCGTCCTTCACGAAGTCGCGCTCGAGCTCCTCGACGCAGCGGTCGATCCACTCGTCGCTGTCGCTGGGGCCCAGGCACTCGCGCAGGACCTGGGCGAGGTGGATGCAGATCATCAGCGACCCCAGCCCCTTGGAGGGCCGCACGGTCGGGTCCACCTTGGCCTCGAAGGCGCCCGGCTCGAAGGAGACGCGCGTGAAGGTCTCGAACAGCTCGCGAGCGCGCGCGGCCCAGTCCTCCCGTCCCGTCGCCCGCGCACAGGCGGCGAAGGCCATGGAGGCGAAGGCCTCGGAGTAGACGTAGCGGCGCTTCCTGAGGGGGCGGCCGTCGGCGGTCACCAGGAAGAACATGCGCCCGTCGCCGTCGAAGCCGTGGCGCTCGAGGAACCCCAGACAGGACAGGGCTCCCTCCAGCCAACGCCCGTCGGGATCACCCGCGGCGTGGACCGTCGCCAGCACCCAGGCACAGCGCCCCTGGGCCCAGATCGGCTTGTCGGTGTCGTAGACCTCTCCGCGACGGTCCAGGCAGGTGAACAGACCGCCGTGCTCGCGGTCGAGGCCGTGGGAGACCCAGAAGGGCAGGGTGTCGGCGACAAGGTCGGCCGCCGCGCGCTCGCAGCGGGAGCGCAGCTCATCCATCGGCGGCCTCCTCGCCGAACGGGGAGCGCCTCGCGGGTACGAGCGCGCCGACGAGCAGGCCGACGGCGACGCAGACCGTCCAGCCCGTCGGTGCGTAGAGCAGGAACTGGGTCGAGGTGGTGAAGGCCACGACGGCGGTCGCCGCGGCTCCCGAGGCCAGTCCGCACAGGGCTCCGGTCGCGTGGCAGCGAGGGGCGAACACCGCCAGGGTGAAGACGCCCGCAACGCTGCCGCCCAACAGACCGAGGACGCGCTGGAAGAAGTCGAACAGGTAGCGGATCTCGTAGCTCGCAAGCACCAGGGCGGCGAAGGTGCCCAGCACACCCAGGGCCAAGGTCAGGCGTCGGGCCAGGCGCAGGTCCGCGGCGCTACCCGCGGCGTGGGAACCGCCGGCGCCGCGGCCGAGGAAGTCGCTCATCAGCGCCGCCGAGACGCTGTTCATCGAGCTGTCCAGGGAGCTCATCGAAGCGGCGAAGATCCCGGCCACCACGCCGCCGGCCACCCCCGCCGGCAGGTGGGTGACGACGAACCAGGGCACGAGCTGGTCGGTCTTCTCCGGCAGGAGGGCGCTCTGGCCGGGGTGGGCCTGGTAGTAGACGAACAGCGCCGTGCCCAGGCCGAAGAACAGCACGCCCGTGGGCAGGGTCATCGCCAGATTGAGCCACAGGCTCTTCTTCGCCTCGGCCTCGTCGCGGGTCGCGAAGTAGCGCTGGATGACGGTCTGGTCGGTCGTGTAGGGAACGAGGTTGGTGAAGGCGAAGCCGACCACGAGCACCCAGCCGACCATCTCGGTCGTGCTCCAGCGCCAGTCGAAGACCGCCAGCTTGTCGGCCGCACGTGCGACCTCCCAGGCGGCGGCGGGTCCGCCGGCGTCGACGACCGCGATCACCAGGCAGGCCAGGGCGCCGCCGATCAAGACGACGACCTGGAGGACGTCGGTCCAGATGACCGCCGCCATCCCCCCCATCACCGTGTAGGCCGTGGCCAGCACGCCCATGGAGAGGATGCACAGGGCGGGGCTCATCCCCGTCACCGCGGAGAGGGCGATGGCCGGGAGCAAGAGCACGATCCCCATGCGGGCGAGCTGGAAGAGGATGAAGACCGCGCTGGCGAGCCGGCGGACCAGGGCGTTGAAGCGCACTTCGAGGAGCTCGTAGGCGGTGGTGATCTCGAAGCGGCGGAAGAGGGGCACGAACCAGGTGATCACCACGAACAGCACCGGCAGCAGCATCAGCGAGCCGGCGAAGCGACGCCAGTCCGAGCCGAAGCTGGTGGCGGGGGCGGCCATGAAGGTGATCGCCGAGAGTTGGGTGCCGAAGACCGACAGGCCCGCGGCCCACCACGGGATGCGCCGGCCGGCGAGGAAGAAGTCCTCGGTGCTCTCGCCACGGGTGGAGAAGTACGCACCGACACCGACCATCAGGGCCAGGTAGAGGGCGAGGACCGTGAAGTCGAGGGCGCCGAACGCCGCCGGAGCGGCCGCCGAGACGAGCTGGACCCGTGGGGTGCGCACTCCCGGGCGTACCTCCCCGGTGGGGACGACGATCGCGTCTCCCCAGGAGACGGCCTCGGTGGTCACGACGCCCGTGCCGAGCCCGCCGGCGTCGCTCCAGCAGTCGAGGTGCGTGTCATAGGCCAGGACGCGGTCGGCGAAGGGCGGGTGCAGGTTCGGCGGGCCGGGGAGACCGTCGGGCCCCGCGATGTAGCGACCGGTCGCTCCGCCAAAGACCAGGATCGTCCGCTCGCCGAAGGCCTCGGCGCAGCCCGCCGCGACGGGCCAGGGGTCCCCGGCGAACGCTCCTTCCCCGGGCAGGTCGCGGGGGTCGGCCAGCACCGGCAGCGAGGCGATCGCCGTCCACTCCCGCGAGTCGGGTGCGTAGCGGAAGGCGTCGGTCAGCATGCGGTAGCGTGGGGTGCCGTCCGCGGCCTCGGTGGTGATGCCCCCGGAGAACAGGAACAGGCGGGGCTCGCCGGAGGAATCGAGCGCCTGAGCGGTCACCATCTTGAGCCTGGCCGGTCCCGGGTGGGCGGGGAGGTCCTCCCACGCCGCGTCGTCCCGCTCCAGGTCGAGGGTCCAGAACCCGTCGGCGAGGTCGCCCTCGTCCTTTCCGCGCTTGCCGCCCCAGACGAACACCCGCGAGCCGACGGCCTCGGCCGAGCCGAAGGCGCTCGGTGACGGCAGGTCGGGCAGGGGCGCGAAGGCGACGGTGTCGCCCTCGATCGTGACCAGGGAGCACTCCGAGCGCACCCGATCCGCGTCCGAGCCCCCGGCGACGAGGATGCCCAGAGGCGTCGAGGCGCAGGCGGCGTAGGCCAGGGGCCGGGGCAGGCGGCCGCCCTCGCGCCAGGCGCTCGCGCCGCCGTGGAGCAGGAACACGCGGTCGTGCCAGACCTTCTCCCCGCCCTCGGCCAGGGGCACGGGGAAGTTCGCGCCGCCGGCGACGAAGAGGGCCCCGCCGTGGGTCCCCACCAGGGGGCCGCCGAAGCCGATCGGGTCGGGGAGGTCGGGCAGGCGGGCGGCGGTCGGGGCCGCGGGGCCGCCGACCCCCTCCACGGCGAGAGCGTCCTCCCCTCCGGCGGAGGCGGCGCCCCCACACGCCAAGCCCGCCGCCCCGAGGGCGAGGGCCGCGACGCGCCGGCGCGGCGACCCGCGTCGCGCGCCGGGGGACACGAGAGAGCTAAGACGGACCATCGATGGCCCGCGCCAGCTCGGCGGCGGCCTCCTCGGAGAGTGGACGCAGGGGCAGGCGCGGAGGCCCGCAGTCGACCCCGAGGATCCCCATGGCGGCCTTGAGGGCCGGGTGGCCGCCGTAGCGCAGGATGGCGTGGATCAGGTCGGTCGCCTCCCCCTGGCGGGCACGGGCGGCGGCGAGGTCGCCTCGCGCGAAGGCGTCGAGGACGGCGCGGAACTGGGGGCCCAGGAAGTTGTAGGTGCTGCCGACGGCGCCGTGGGCGCCCATCGCCAGGCCGGCCAGCAGGGTCTCGTCGGAGCCGTAGAGCAGGCGGTAGCGCCCGTCGCCATGGCGCACGCAGCGCGAGAGGTCGTCGAGGTCGAGGGTGCTGAACTTGACGCCGGCGAACGTCGCCGCCGCGCCGTCCATCTCCGCGAGCAGGTCGGCGGCGCGCAGGCGCACGCCGGTGATGGCGGGGATGTGGTAGTAGAACAGCGGCGTCCGCGGAGCGGCGGCGGCGACGTCGGTGAGGCTGTCGGCCACGGCTGCGACCGAGCCCCCGGGGAAGTAGGCGGGCGGCACCATCGCGATGGCGTCGGCACCGAGTCCCTCGGCGTGGCGTGCGAGCTCGCGGGCCTCGGCCAGGCTGTCGTGGCCGACATGGACGACGCAGGGCGCGCGCCCGGAGGCGGCGGCGAGGTAGGCCTCGGCCACCGCCTTGCGCTCGGAGACCGAGAGGGAGGCGCCCTCCCCGGTGGTGCCGCACAGGAACAGGGCGTCGGCGCCCTGGCCGAGGACGAACTCACAGACCGCGGGGACACGCCCCAGATCGAGCTCGCCCCCGGCGTCCATGGGCGTGAAGGCCGCGGCGACCAGGCCGCCGAGCGGAGGCCGGGGGTAATCGCTCATCGGATGCGCCGCCTGACGGACCGGCGCGCGTGATCGACCGTGGGCGTACCCCGGCGCCCCGCGAGAACCTCAGGACACCCACCGCTACGGGCCGGCGCCAGGGCGGGGGACAGGTCCCCCCCCCGGCGCGGAGACGCGGGCACGCCTACCTCGCCCCCGGCCGCCGCCGGGTGCTTGCGCCGCCCGCCGGATCCGGCGATCATGGCTGAGTGATCGATCATGATGGTTCAAGCTTAGCAGGTCAGGCCTACGACCACATCCGCACCCGGCTGATCTCGGGCGCCTGGCCGCCGCGAGCCCGCCTGGTGACCCGCCGCATCGCCACGGAGCTGGGCGTCAGCCTCAACCCGGTGCGCGAGGCCCTGGGCCGCCTGGCGGCCGAGGGCCTGGTGGAGCACGTCCCCGGGGCCGGCTCGTTCGTGCCGAGCCTCGAACCCCAGGAGGTGGGCGAGCTGTACGAGTACCGGGAGGCCGTCGAGCCCTTCGCCGCCCGCAAGGCGGCGCGCGCGATCCGGCCGTCGGAGCTGGGCCTGCTCTCCGATCTGTGCGATCGCCAGCTCACCCTGGCCCGCGGGCTGCGCGGCTCTCCTCCCCTCCACGGCGCCGACCTCGACGCCTGGCTCGCCTGCGAGGAGCGCTTCCACGAGATCCTGATCCGCGCCGCCCGCAACCGCTTCCTCGACGCCGCCCTGGAGCGCTCGCGGGTGCTCACCCGCCTGTTCGGCGCCCACCGCGACCTGGGAGTCGCGGTCGATCTCTCCGCCGCCGCCCGCACATGGCGCTCCCACCGCCGCATCGTCGCCGCCCTGGCCCGCGGCGACGGCGACGCGGCCGCGCGGCACGTGCACGTCGCCCTCACCGCCGGGGCGCGCATGGCCCTGGGGTCGTGAGCTCCCGCGGCGCCGGCCGACCCGCCGGGGCCCTGGACGTCCCCCACCACAGCACGGTGCGGGTGAAGAGCCGACCCGCCCCGGGGCCGCTCGCCTCGACGCCCTCCCGGCCGGGCGCGCACATCGCCGCGTGGTGACGACGCTCCGATGACGACCGAGGCCCGCGTCCTCGCCTGGCTGGAGCGCCATGGCTCCGAGGGAGAGTGCGCGCGGGCTGCACGGCCCCCCTGGACCGGCTGTAGGATGAACTCCGTGCACACGCTCCTCCCGCAGGTGCTCCTCACCCTGGTTCCCCTCCCGCTGGCGCCGCAGGCCGGCCCCGTCCCCCAGGCGGCGATCAACGACGCCGTGGACCGCGGCGTGGAGTGGCTGATCGCCTCCCAGCGGCGCGACGGCTCCTGGGGCGAGAACGACATGACGCCCGGCGGGCATCGGGACCCGCGCAACGACCTGACGGCCTTCTGCACGTACACGCTCCTGAAGTGCCGGGTCGGCCAGGGCCACCCGGCGGTCCGTCGCGCCCTCGCCTTCCTCGAGCAGGGCGAACCGAACACGAACTACGCGACGTCGACCCTGTTGATGGCGCTGGCCGCCACCGGAGACGAGCGCTACGAGAAGCGCATCCGGAGCCTGACCCAGCGCCTGATCGATGCGCGCGTGTCCGGCCACGACATCTGGGGCTACCCCCGCCACCCGTCCATCGTGACCGACCTCTCGAACACCCAGTACGCCGCCCTGGGGCTGCGGGCGGCGATGGAGGCGGGGGTGTCGGTGCCCGACAAGCTCTGGCTGCGGCTGGTCGAGCGCGTGCTGCGCCACCAGGAGGAGCCGAGGGCGGTCGAGGATCCCGAGGGCACGGGGACGGCGACGACGAGGCTCGAGGCGGGGTTCGCCTACCTGCTGCCGGACCCGGCGAACCCCAGCTTCGGGTACAACGTCCCGAACGCATCGATGACCGCGGCGGGCCTGGCGCTGCTCCGGATCGCCGAGGAGGGCCTGGGAGGCAAGCTCCCGCGCAGCGTCGGGCGCGCCGCGGAGCGGGCCCGGGTCCAGGGCTGGGCCTGGCTGGACGCCCACTTCGCCGCGGAGAAGAACGACGGCGGGGCCCAGGCCTGGCTCTACTACTACCTCTACGGCATCGAGCGCGTCGGCGCGCTCTTCGGCAGGGACGAGATCGGAGGCCAGGACTGGTACCAGGCGGGAGCCCGGGGCCTCGTGAAGTGGCAGCGGACCGAAGGCCACTGGCAACAGGGCGCCTACCAGCAGTGGCCGCGGCAGCCGATGCCCCACGCCAACACGTGCTTCGCCTTGTTGTTCCTGGTGAAGGCGACGCGCGCCAGCACGACCGGCGAGGGCCAGGCGCGCGAGTCCGATGTGTACAGCGCCGAGGACCCCGCGGCCGAGGTCCACGTGCGCGCGTCCGGCCGGTCGACCCTGACGATCTGGGTGAGCGGGTTCGGTGACTCGGTCGTCGAGGAGTTCACCACCGACTCCATCGACGCCAAGGGCATGTTCGTCACCGAGGTGCGCTACCTGCTCGACGGCGAGGTCGTCGCCCGCGTGCCCGGAGACTCCGAGCGGCCCTGGAAGGACCAGCGCTATGCCGTGCGGCATGCGTTCGAGCGCGATGGCGCGCACGAGCTCCTCGTGGAGGTCGACGTGCGGGACGACGGCGCCGAGGGGAGACGGACCACCCTCGTCTCGGATCCGCTCACGGTCCGGGCCCGAGACGTCCTGGCGGACTGGATGCTCGACTACGCCGCCCACGATGCCCGCGAGCGCATCGTCCACGGCCAGGTCACCGCCACCGCGAGCAGCTACCATGACGCCCTGACCGCACCGGACCGCGCGATCGACGGCCTCGAGGCCAGCCGCTGGCTGTCCAGGGCCGACGACCCGCAGGCGTCGTTGACCCTCGAGTTTCGCCGCCCGATACGCGCCGGCGCCCTGGTGCTCGCCCAGGCGGACTCCAAGCCCTCCGAGGTGGGCTGGCACAGCCGGGTGACCCGCGTCGCGATCACGATCAACGGCGCGAGGAAGGCTCTCGAGGTCACCCTGGACGACGACGCCCTGCGCCCGACGCGGATCGAGTTCCCCCGGCGGGCGCGCCTGCGCCGGCTGTCGATCCAGGTCCTCGACCGGGTCGGCGGGAGGGAGTTCCCCAGCGCGGTCGGCTTCTCCGAGGTCAGCCTCCTCGACTGACGGTACGGTGTCGCAGGGCGGCGTCGCACCCCCACCGTCAGCCCCCAGGCAGGTAGCACCGCACGGAGGGGGTGCGGCAGCCTCCCGGATCCCCCCGAGCCGTCCCTCACCCCGGCCGGGGCGGGCGACCCGCCTCACCGAGCGGACTGACGGCGTGCGTTGGCGGTCTGATAGACTGCGCGCACGGAGGACCGTCTGGGTAGTCGGGTCCGCACGACAGACGAGCATGTGGGAAGCGCAGATTGCCTGCAGTGAGTGCGACGCGACGCACCACGTCCACGCCGAGGTGAAGCCCCGGGCGTTCGCCTTCGAGTGCCCGGCTACGGGAGGGCAGGTGAGCCTTCCCTTCCACGACCCCTCGCGCCTCGTGAGCGATTGGTGCGAGGTGGAGCGCCCCGCGCAGGGCTCGCTCCCCGCCGCCAACACCCAGACCCGAGGCACGTTCGAGCTGTGACACCCGGCGCACCGCGAGGCGAGCGCGCCCTGATGCCCGGACCTGCACACCCCCAGGAGGATCGAATCGATGAATGAGATCGTCGCGCGCTTGATGGAGGACGTGAAGGCCAAGAACCCGGCCGAGCCCGAGTTCCACCAGGCCGTCCAGGAGGTGGCCGAGTCCCTCGAGCCGGTGTTCGAGCGCCACCCCGAGTACAAGAGCGCCAGGATCCTGGAGCGCGTGACCGAGCCCGAGCGGGTGGTGATGTTCCGGGTGCCGTGGATGGACGACCGCGGCGGGGTCCAGGTGAACCGGGGCTTCCGCATCGAGATGAACAGCGCCATCGGCCCCTACAAGGGCGGCCTGCGCTTCCACCCGTCGGTCAACCTGGGCATCCTGAAGTTCCTGGCCTTCGAGCAGGTGTTCAAGAACTCCCTGACGACCCTTCCGATGGGCGGCGGGAAGGGCGGCTCGGACTTCGACCCCAAGGGCAAGAGCGACGCCGAGGTGATGCGCTTCTGCCAGAGCTTCATGAGCGAGCTCCAGCGCCACATCGGCGCGAACACCGACGTGCCCGCGGGCGACATCGGCGTCGGGGGCCGCGAGATCGGCTTCCTGTTCGGGCAGTACAAGCGCCTGGCCAACGAGTTCACCGGCATCCTGACCGGCAAGGGCCTCAACTGGGGCGGCTCGCTGATCCGGCCGGAGGCGACCGGCTACGGCGCCGTGTACTTCGCCCAGGAGATGATGCAGACGCGCGGCGAGAGCCTCGACGGCAAGGACTGCCTCGTCTCCGGCAGCGGCAACGTGGCGCAGTACGCCGTGGAGAAGCTGATCGAGCTGGGCGCGCGGCCGGTGACCCTGTCCGACTCCAACGGCTACGTCTACGACGCCGCCGGGATCGACTCGGAGAAGCTGGCCTTCGTCATGGAGCTCAAGAACGTGCGGCGCGGGCGCATCAGCGAGTACGCCGAGAGCTTCCCGGGTGCCGTGTACGTCCCCGCGGACGCCTCCCTCGACCACAACCCTCTCTGGGCACACGAGGCGAGCTGCGCCTTCCCGTGCGCCACCCAGAACGAGATCTCGGCGCGGGACGCGCGGACCATGATCGACAACGGGGTGAGCGTGGTCAGCGAGGGAGCCAACATGCCCACGGTCACCGACGGAGTCCGGGCCTTCCTCGAAGCCCGCATCCTCTACGGCCCGGGCAAGGCCGCCAACGCGGGCGGCGTGGCGGTGTCGGGCCTGGAGATG
Source organism: Planctomycetota bacterium (assembly GCA_030746555.1). GTDB lineage: Bacteria > Planctomycetota > UBA1135 > UBA1135. The sequence continues at coordinate 9,662 of JASLMK010000009.1, forward strand.
GCCCAGAACAGCATGCGCTACGCCTGGCAGCGCGACGAGGTGGACGGAAGGCTGAAGACCATCATGGCCGACATCCACACCGCCTGCGTCACGACGGCGGAGCGCTTCGGTACGCCCGGGAACTACGTCGACGGCGCCAACATCGCGGGGTTCCTCAAGGTCGCCGACTCCATGCTGGACCAGGGGCTCGTCTGAGGAGCCCGATCCCGCGAGAGCCATGACCAAGGAGAGCGAGCGCTCCGGGAGGCACGCGGCCGCACGCCTGCGCAGCTTCCACGAGCTGATGCGCCACCGCGTCAAGCGCATCCTGCTCGTCTCGAGCGTCTACGACTCCTTCGTGATGTCGGAGGAGGGCCACCTGGCCGAGGCGCTCCTCAGCCAGTTCATCGACTTCGACCGCAGCAGCATCCCCGACGTGGTGCAGGTCGCCAGCGGGGCGGAGGTCCTCGAGCTCTTGGAGGAGGGCAACTCCTTCGACCTGGTGGTCTCGAGCCTCGAGACCACCGACTGTGACGCGGTGCGCCTCACGAACCGCCTGCGCGAGGCCGGCTTCGATCTGCCCGTGATCGCGCTCGCCTTCTCGCCGCGCGAGCTGCACGAGTTCGTGACGGACAACGACACGAGCGAGCTCGAACGCATCTTCCTCTGGCAGGGCGACGTGCGCGTCTTCCTCGCGATGGTCATGTACCTCGAGGACCGGCTGAACGTCGCCAACGACACGAGCGTACACGGCGTCCCGGCGATCATCGTCGTGGAGGACAGCGTGCGCTACTACTCGTCCTTCCTGCCGACGATCTACGCCGAGCTGTTCCGCCACACCCAGCGCCTGCTCTCCGAGGAGCTGAACCTCTCCCAGCGGATGATCCGCATGCGCGCGCGGCCGAAGGTGCTGTTGAGCGACACCTACGAGGAGGCCTGGGAGTACTTCGAGCGCTACGGCGAGTACGTGATCGGGATCGTCTCGGACTTCGAGTACCCGCGCGGCGGTCGCCTGGAGAAGCTCGCCGGCCTGGATCTCTGCCGGCGGGCGCTCGCTGAGCGCAAGGACGTGCGCCTGGTCCTGCAGTCGAGCCGGCCGGAGAATCGGGAGCAGGCTGAGGAGTTGGGGGCCTCGTTCCTGGTAAAGGGCTCGCCGTTCCTGCTCCAGGACCTGCGCAAGATCCTGGTCGGGCGCTTCGGGTTCGGCGACTTCATCTTCCGCGACCTGAGCGGCGACGAGGTCGACCGAGCGGAGGACCTCAAGAGCCTCGCGAAGAAGATCGCCTCGGTCCCCGCCGAGAGCTTTGCCTACCACGCCGGACGCAACCACTTCTCGAAGTGGCTGAAGGCGCGCACGGAGTTCGCCCTGGCCGAGAGGCTGGTCCCGCGCGGCGGCGAGGACGAAACCGACCCCGAGGACCTGCGCCGCCACTTCCTGGCGCTGATCGAGGAGTACCGCCAGGAGCGCGACCGCACGGTGATCGCGGACTTCGATCGCAAGCGCTTCGAGCCCTCGGTCAGCATCACGCGCATCGGCGCAGGATCCCTGGGCGGCAAGGCGCGCGGCGTGGCCTTCGCGAACAAGGTCCTCGTCGCGTCGGGCGTCGGGGACCGCTTCGAGGAGATCGACATCGGCGTGCCGCCGTGCGTCGCCCTGGGCACGGAGGTCTTCGAGGAGTTCCTCGCCTACGGACGCATCCACGAGTTCGCGATGGGCCGGCGCCCCGACGAGGAGATCATCCGGCTCTTCCTGCAGGCGCCCTTCCCCCGCGCTGCTGGATCGGACCTGCGCGCTTTCCTCCAGCACGCCAAGCACCCCCTCGCCGTGCGCTCCTCCAGCCTGATGGAGGACTCGCTGTCGCAGCCGTTCGCCGGGATCTACCGCACGATCATGCTGCCCAACAGCGCCTCGGACCTGGACCTGCGCCTGATGCAGTTGACCGACGCGATCAAGCGCGTGTACGCATCGACCTTCTCCGAGAAGGCCAAGACCTACCTGTCGGTGACCTCCCACCGTCTCGAGGAGGAGAGGATGGCGGTCATGGTGCAGGAGCTGGTCGGCGAGCGACACGAGGAGCGGTTCTACCCCGACTTCGCCGGTGTCGCGCGTTCCCACAACTTCTACCCCGAGCCGGGCCAGGCCGCCGAGGACGGCGTCTGCGCGGTCGCATTGGGCTTGGGCCGCACGGTGGTCGGCGGCGATCCCTGCCTGCGCTTCTGCCCTGAGTACCCGCAGCGGATCGTCGGCTTCTCGACGGTCGATGACGCGCTCCAGAACTCCCAGCGTGAGTTCTTCGCCTTGGACCTCTCCCGGGTGACACCGCGCCACGGCGAGGTGGAGCTCGAGCGCTTCCCCCTCGAACTGGCCGAGCGTGACGGGCCCTTGTCCTGGCTCGGCTCGACCTACACCGCCGACGACCATCGCATCGTCGACGGCATCTCCCGCGCCGGAGTCCGTCTGGTGACCTTCGCCCAGATCCTCAAGCACGGCGCCTTCCCGCTCCCCGAGCTCTTGAGCGAGTTGTTGGCGCGCAGCGCCGAGGGGACTGGCGCGCCGGTGGAGATCGAGTTCGCGGGCAACCTCGGCCGGCCGGGCCGTCGCCCCCGTTTCGCCTTCCTGCAGCTGCGCCCGATGGCGCTCTCCAAGGAGGGCGCGGAGGTCGAGATCGGCGAGCCTTCCGAGGAAGAGCTCGTCTGTCGCAGCCACCGCGTGTTGGGCAACGGCCGTCTCGACGGACTGCGAGACGTGGTCGTGGTCGACCGCTCCCGCTTCGACCGCCAGCGGACCTGGGAGGTCGCCGGCGAGGTGGCCGCTCTCGATGCGACCTTGCGCGCCCGAGAGACGCCCTACGTCCTGGTCGGTCTGGGTCGTTGGGGTTCCGCCGATCCCAGCCTGGGCATCCCGGTCACTTGGAACCAGATCGCCGGCGCGCGGGTGATCGTCGAGACGGGTTTCGAGGACCTCAGGGTCGCTCCTTCCCAGGGCACCCACTTCTTCCAGAACCTCACGTCATGCCACGTCGGCTACTTCACGGTCAACCCCGACCTGGGCGACGGTCTCCTGGCCTGGGACTGGCTGTCCACCGTGGACGCCGAGAGCGAGACGACCTTCCTCCGCCACCTGCGCCTGGACGCACCGCTGGTGGTGAAGATGGACGGCCGCACCGGCGACGGCGTGATCCTGAAGGGGTGACGTGCGGAGTCGTACGACCAGCGACACCTCACCGAAGCGATCGTGCCGCGCGACCGCCGACTGCCGACCGCCGCGACGGCTCCTCGTGGTTGCGGCAGCCCGCTCGCCGCAGGCTCGCGTCCCCTCGGGCATCCGCCGGGGGGCCATGGGGCGGGGTGCCGCGCATGAGAAGCCGGGACCGCGGCTGCGCTGCGTCGGCTTCGGTGAGCCCCGCATCGAGCGGCTCGGGGGAGGACGACCACCGAGCCCGAGGGCGGGGGGCGCCCCGGAACGCGACCGCGGGTAGCGAGGAGGCACCGCCCCGGCGCTGCCTCCGTCGCGGGGCCGCGGGAGGTCACCGGGCCTGGCGGGAGGGCCGCCGTGCGACCCGCCTCTGTCCTCTTGGCCCCGGGACCCTATCCTGCGGCCCATGGCATCCCCCGGCGAGATCCGCTTCGCACCCAAGGACCGGCCCCTGCGCCGTGACGTCGGGCGCCTGGGTTCCTTGCTCGGGGAGCTCCTCGTCGAGCTCGCGCCCCCCGGTGTCTACGAGGCAGTCGAGCGCGCCCGCCTCGCCGCCCGGCGCAGGCGGCGCGGGGTCGAGGGCGCGGCCGACGAGCTCGTCGGGCACCTCGAGGCCCTGTCCCCCTCCCAGGCGCTCGAGGTCGTGCGGGCCTTCAGCGCCTACTTCGGGGCCGTCAACATCGCCGAGCAGGTCCATCGCATCCGGCGCGGGATCGACTACTTGAGGGCCGACGGCGTCCAGCCGGGCAGCCTCCGAGCGGCGGCCGCCGAGCTGGCGCGCCGCGGCACCTCCGCCGAGGAGGTCGCCGCCGCCCTCTCCGAGGTCGTGGTGGAGCCGGTCTTCACCGCCCACCCGACCGAGGCCGTGCGGCGCACGCTGCTGAAGAAGGAGCAGCGCCTGGCCCGCGCCCTCGTGGAGCGCTTCCACGAGGAGGTCCTCGACCCCGTCGCCAGGCGCAAGATCGAGGACCGCATCGCCCTGGAGATCGCCGCGGCCTGGCAGACCGAGGAGCAGCTCCCCGGTCGCCCGACGGTGGCCGAGGAGGTCGAGCACGCGCTCTTCTACCTCTCCGACGTGCTCTACCGGGTCGTCCCTTCCGTGCACGAGGAGCTCGAGCGTGCGCTGGCGCTCGCCTTCGGCGAGCCCGTCCCCGTCGACCGCCCGGTGATCCGCTTCGCCTCGTGGGTCGGCGGCGACATGGACGGCAACCCCGCCGTCGGCGCCGACACGATCCGCGCCACCCTCGCGCGCCACCTGGAGCTCGTCCTGCGGCGCTACCGCGAGGAGCTGCGGGGCCTGCACGAGCACCTCTCCCAGTCCACCCGGCGTGTCGAGGTCGACGGCGCCGTCCTGGCGCGGGCGGCGGACTACGCCGCACGGCTCCCCGAGGAGGCGGCGGCGATCCCTGCGCGCTACGCGGACATGCCCTACCGCCGGCTGTTGTGGCTGATGGACGCCCGCCTCGCGCGCAAGGGCAGCGGCGAGGGAGAGGGCTACGGCGCCCCCGCGGAGCTCCGCGCCGACCTCGCCCTCCTGGCGCAGAGCCTCGCGAGCCACGGCGGCGCGCGGGCAGGCTTGGCCCTGGTGCGCCGGGCGTCGTGGCGGGTCGACGTGTTCGGCTTCCACCTCGCCGCCCTCGACGTCCGCCAGGACGCGGCCGTCCACCGACGCGTGGTGGGCGGCCTGCTCGGCGACGGGCGCTTCAGCGCCCGGCCTCCCCACGAGCGGTCGGCCCGCATTGCCGCGGCCCTGGCCCGGGGCGTCGATGCCGAGCCGGAGGGACGGGAGGCGCGAGCCACCCTCGACGTCTTCCGTGCCCTGGCCGAGGCGCGCGACCGCTACGGGGAGCACGCCCTGGGCCCGTTCGTGATCTCCATGGCCCAAGGGCCCGACGACGCCCTGGCGGTGCTCCTGCTCGCGAGGACGGCGGGCTTCACCGGTGCGGACGGCCAGGTCCCCCTCGACGTCGCGCCGCTCTTCGAGACCGTGGACGACCTCGCGGCCGGGCCCGACGTGCTCTCCGCCCTCGCCACCCATCCGCTCTACGCGCAGCACCTCGCTCTCCGCGGCGGGCGCCAGGTGGTGATGTTGGGTTACTCCGACAGCAACAAGGACGGGGGCATTGCCGCCTCCCGCGTCGCCCTCGACCGCGCCCAGTCCCGCCTCGCGTCGGCGGCCGCGGAGCTGGGCATCGCCCTCACCCTGTTCCACGGCCGCGGCGGTTCGCGCAGCCGCGGCGGCTCCAAGCCGCGGGAGGCGATCCTCGCGGCGCCGCCGGGCACCTTGAACGGCCACGCGCGCTCGACCGAGCAGGGCGAGATCATCGGCGACAAGTTCGGCCTGCGGGGCATCGCCTCCCGCACCCTGGAGGTGACCCTGGGCGCGCTCCTGGAGCGCACGGCGGGCGGTGACCCGGCTCGCGAGGCGACCGACGAGGAGCGCGCCATCGCCGAGACCCTCGGCGCGTCGAGCCGCGCGCATTACCGGGCGCTCGTGCACGACGACGCGGAGTTCGGGGAGTTGTTCGCCGGCATGACGCCGATCGACGTGATCGAGCGCCTCGCCATCGGCTCGCGTCCCGCCCGCAGGCGGCGGATGCGGGGCGTCGAGGACCTGCGCGCGATCCCTTGGGTGTTCGCCTGGACCCAGTGCCGCGCGGTCCTGCCCGGCTGGTACGGGATGGGTGCGGGTCTGGTGGCCGCGATCGAGGTCCACGGCCTCGCCGCGGTGCGGTGCGCCGCCCGCGAGTGGCCGTTCCTGGCGACGCTGTTGGCCGACGTGGAGATGGTGCTCGCCAAGAGCGACCTGGAGATCGCCGCGCGTTACGCGGAGCTGGCCGCCGAGGTCGGCGCGCGCCTCTTCCCGTCCATCCGTGCCGAGCACGACCGCGCCGTCGCCGCCCTCTTGGACGTGCGCGAGGCGGGCGAGCTCCTGGAGGGTGACCCGACCCTCCAGCGTTCCATCCGCCTGCGCAACCCCTACGTCGACCCGATGAGCCTCCTCCAGGTCGACGCCCTGCGCCGCTGGCGCGCGACCGACCGCACCGACGAGGCCCTCGAGCGCCTCCTGGTCCAGACCGTGCGCGGCATCGCGCGCGGCCTGCGCAACACGGGCTGACCGACGTGCCCCATGGGGCCAGTCCAGACCGCGTGCTACCCTCCCGGGCATGAAGACCCGTACCGCTCGCCGCTCGATCTTCGGACGCAAGGCGCCGGCGCATCACTGCGTCCAGTGTGACCAGCCCGTACGCAGCTTCGAGCCGTACCGCGGTGGCGCCGCCGGTCGCTCGCCGGTCAGCTCCCGTTCGAGCGCTCAGATCGCCTGTACAGCCTTCCAAACCCCTCTCCAGATGCTGCCCCCCCACCTAGGCTCGGTCCCACCCTCGGATTCCAGCAGGAGCCTCTAGGCTCGCCCGTCCAAGCGGATGACGAACGGATCCAACTGGAGACCACGGCTGTGACTGCGACTCTGGAGGGGCCGTGCGTACCGCGGGGAGCGAGCGTCCGGGCGATCCCGTGAAACGCCTCCCTCATCTCTTGGCCCTTGTGGCCCTGCTTGTTTCCACCTCCGCTCGGAATCCGCTGCCGGCTGCGGCGCAGGAGCCCCTCCCCGACCACTGGATCCTGATCGAGCGTCTGGCGGCGCTCGAGGGCCAGAGCGAGCCCTTCCAGGTCGTGGTCGATCACATGGCGGGGGTCGTCAAGGCCCGCAGCGGAGTGCCGGGGCGACTCACGTGTGTGGATCGCGCGCTCACCGAACCCTGGTCGGTTCCCGCTCTCGCGCGGGAGCTGCGCGACACTCTCAGTGCGGTTGTGGAGCAGAAGGACGGGAGCTTCGCCTCCACCTGGGTCGGGATCGCCGCCCACCTCGATCAGCAACCTCCCGCCGCCTCCGAGCATCCCGGCCTCGCGGATCTCGATGGGCGCTGGGACGCGCTTGCCGACCCGGAGCTGAGTGGGCTGCCTCTCCTGGAGGCCCTCTCGGACTTTGTGGGCGCCGCGAACGGGCTCCTGGTGGAGGGACTCTCCAAGCTCTCATCCCCCGAGCGTCGGCTGCTGTTCTCCGGCGGGGCCGGCTTCCGGGAGGCCTGGTACCGGGGTCACTTCCCGGGCGTGGAGACGTCGGCGGAGAATGCGGAGCGGGTCGCCGATTGGGTGCACCTGCTCGCGGACGCCCCGTTCGAGCACGCGCTTTATCGGGCCGTTGCCGAGCGACTCGCGCGCTTGGGGGAGCAGGCCTTCGTCACGACTCTGGTGAAGCGTCTGGGCGACGTGAAGGAGCGCCCCAAGTTGGAGGGCTTCTCCGGAGACCTGCGCGCGGTCGTGGGCGAAGGTCCCGCTGATCGGGTTGTGCTGGGCGGCAAGGGCAAGGGCAAGTATGGAGGCCCGGCCGCGCTGGTCATCGACCTGGGGGGCAACGACCAGTACACCCGCGCGGCCGTGGTGGACGAGGCCACGGCTCTGGTCTCGATCGTCGTGGATGTGGCGGGCAATGACACCTACGAAGGAGAGTGCGCCACGGCGACGGGCGGTGTGGCCTTGCTGTTCGATGCCAAGGGCAAGGACAAATACCAGGGCGGCCGCTTCACCCAGGCCGCGGCGACCTTCGGGGTGGCCCTGCTGGTGGACCGCTCCGGCAACGACACCTATCTGATGGAGGACTACGGCCAGGGGCACGCCCTGGCCGGAACGGCGCTGCTGTACGACTTCGGCGGCGATGACACCTATGAGGCCTGGGCCTTTGCCCAGGGCGGTGGGCTTGCCGGAGGGCTCTCGGCCCTGGTGGACGCGGACGGGGACGACTCCTATCTGGCCGACCTGCACTGGCCGGACGTCTACGGCAACTCGGGGCCGAACATCTACCACGGGGCCTCCCAGGGCTACTGCACGGGGATCCGATCCAATGGGGGCGCGGCGGGAGGGCTGGCGACCCTACTGGACCTGGGTGACGGAGAAGACCGCTATCAGTCCGGCAACTTCTCCCAGGGCGGGGCCTACTACTTCTCCTTCGCGCTGATGTACGACGGCGGCGGAGACGACGAGAACTTCGGCACGCGCTACTCCCAGGGCTTCGGCGTGCACCAGGCGGCGGCCGTGCGTTGGGATGCGGGCGGGGATGATACCTACACCTGTCGCTCGGTGGCCCACACGGGCATGGCCTGGGACGAGGGCGTCGGCTACCTGCTTGAGGACGGAGGCGACGACGTCTACGAGGTGGGTGATCTGGGCAACGGCGGCGCGGCCCAGACTGGGGTGGCCATCCTCATCGACCTGGATGGTAAGGATCGCTACAAGAGCGGCTCGGCGGGCCAGGGCGGCACGGGCTCCTCCGAGTACCACAACAAGCCTTCGATCGGCGTGCTGATCGATCTGGGGGGAGACAAGGATCAGTACTCCAACTCCGGTCGCGGAGATGGCGAGAGGCGTGTGACCGAGGGCGTCGAGATCTTCCTGGACAGCAAGGCCAGGAGCTTCGAGAAGGCGCTCCGGTCTCTGCGCTAGACAGATGATTCCTGAAGACGTGCACCAGACACAGCAACTCGGTTCCTGGTGGTGCTTTGCGGGTTCTGGCGACGCAGGCGACCCTGAACGGGTCGTCGAGGAAGCCAGGTTCTCAAGAAGCGCCGCCAGGGGCCGAGAGGCCGTCGAAGAACCACTCCGCGGATAGG
>JASLMK010000010.1 GCA_030746555.1 Planctomycetota bacterium
TGCGGGTTCTGGCGACGCAGGCGACCCTGAACGGGTCGTCGAGGAAGCCAGGTTCCGTAAAGCGCCGCCAGGGGCCGAGAGGCCGTCGAAGACGGCCGGTTGCGAAGTCTGGTGTGCGTGTTCATGAATAACCCGGGCTAGGATGGGGCCGCTCCCGCGATCCGATGCCTCTCCGGCCTTCCACGCTCCTGCTGCCGCTCGCCCTGTGCGCCTGTTCTCCCCAACCGGGGTCAGAGCGCGAGGCCGTCGAGGTCTGGCAGGTCGAGCTACCGCTGATCCCCGAGCGCGCGAGCAAGGGTGTCGAACTGCAGAACGACCGCGCCCCCGTACACCCCGGCTTCCTCTCCCCATTCCCCCCCAAGACGGCCGCCCTGGGATCGCTGCCCGCGCTCATCGCGCCGCCGCCGGCCATGGTCAGGGTGCCCCTGCCCGACGGGCTCGATCCACGCTCGCGCCTGCGCCTGGCGACCGGCCTGGGAGTCACGGCCTACCGCGGCGCCCCGGGCCCAAAGGTGCGCTTCACCGTCGAGCTCGACGGGCGGGTGGCCCTGGAGAGCTTGCGGCCGATCCACGCCGAGGTCGCCGAAGCAGAGCGTGAGTGGGAGCACGTCGAACTCGAGCTGGGCGGCGCACGGGAGCTGCTCTTGCGAACCGAGCTCCTGGGTGCGGGCTCCGCCGGCACGGACCCTGTGGGTCTCGACGCCGCCTTCGCGCTGCTCGAGGTGCTCTCGCCCCTCGCGGTCCGCCGTGCGCGCGCGACCCCACAGGCGCCCAGCGTGATCTGCATCCTGATCGACACCCTGCGCGCCGACCGCCTCGGCTGCTACGGATACGAGCGAGCCACGAGCCCGGCGATCGACGCGGTGGCCGAAGGCGGCGCCCTCTTCGAGCGCGCCATCGCCCCCTCGTCGTGGACCTGGCCGTCGACGGCTTCCTTGATGACCTCCCTCGAGCCTCCCCATCACGGTCTGGTCGACTACGACGCGTGCTTCCTCGCCAACGAGCTGTGCACCCTGCCCGAGGCCATGCAGCGAGCGGGCCTGCACACCGCGGGGTTCAGCGTGAACCCGCTCGTGCACTCCGATCGCAACTTCCACCAGGGATTCGATCGCTTCCAGGAGTACCTGTGGACTCCGGCGAACGAGCTGCTCGGCGATGTGGAGGAGTGGCTGCGGGCCGTGGGTGACGAGCGCTTCTTCCTCTACTTGCACGTGGCCGATCCACACGGGCCCTACCGACCCGACCTCGCGCTGGCCGGCGATTTGGTCGGTGACGCGCCGCACGACTACGAGCACGGGGCGTGCGCGGAGATGATGAAGGACCGGCTTGCCGGCCGGCCCGTGGACGAGGAGCGCCTGACCACCTTCACGCGCCACATCTCGACCCTCTACGACGGGGAGGTCGCCACGGTGGACCACGCGGTCGGACGCCTGGTCGCCCTCCTGGACGAGCTCGGGCTCTCCGACCGCACCGTGCTCGCGATCACCAGCGATCACGGTGAGGAGTTCGGCGACCACGGTCTCAACGGCCACGGCATGCAGCTGTTCGATGAGACCGTGCGGGTCCCGCTGGTCCTCTCCGGCCCCGGAGTCCCCTCCGGACTGCGCCACACAGGGCGCGTCGAGATGCGCTTTGTCGGCCAGACGCTCCTCGCCCTCGCCGGCCTGGAGGCCGTCGGGTTCCCGCCGGGAACCGACCTCCTCGATCTCGACGCCCTCGCCGCGGGGGCCGAGGGGCCGCTGTTCCTGTCCACGTCCCGCGGCGTCTGGCCCGGCGAGGGCGGCGCGGCGGCCGAACCGGTGCGCGAGCTCTTCAGCCTGCGCCACGGCGACTACAAGCTCGTCTGGGCGCCCCGCGAGGACGGCCCCGCCGACGACCTCGTGAAGATGTTCGACCTCTCCGCCGACCCGGAGATGTCGACCGATGTCGCGCCGGCGCAGGCCGAGCGCGTGGCGCGCATGCGCGCAGCCATCGCCGCCTGGTTGGAGCGCTGCGCGCGCCGTCGGCCGCCGAGCCTCGACGGCGGGGAGGGCGCCTTCGAGCTCTTGCGCGGGCTGGGGTACGTCCAGGAGCGCTGAACGGCGCGGCTCAGTGGCGGAAGTGCCGGGCCCCCGTGAACACCATGACCGCCCCCACACGATCGCAGGCGGCGATCACCTCTTCGTCGCGCACCGACCCCCCAGGCTGCAGGATGGCCCCGACTCCGGCCTCCACGGCGGTCTCGATGCCGTCGGGGAAGGGGAAGAACGCGTCGGAGGCGAGCACGGAGCCGGCCACTTCGTCGCCGGCCTTGTGCACGGCCATGCGCACCGCGTCCACGCGGCTCATCTGTCCCGCGCCCACGCCCAGGACGCGGCGGCCCTTGGTGAGCACGATCGCGTTGGACTTGACGTGCTTGGCGATCTTCTCGGCGAAGAGCAGCCCCTCGATCTGGTCGGAGTCCGGCTGCTCCTGGGTCTTCACCGTGCAGTCCTCCCAGGCGCACGCGGTGAGGTCGCGCTCCTGGAGGAGGAAGCCGCCGACCATCTTCTTCATCTCGATGTCGCCCGCCGAGCGGGTTCGGGGGCCGAACTCGCCGCAGGCCAGCAGGCGCACGCTCTTCCCCCAACGCGGCTTGCCGGTCAACAGGTCGAAGGCGTCCTCCTCGAAGGAGGGCGCGATGATCGCCTCTACGAAGCGATTCCCTGAGACCAGGAACTCAGCCGAAGCCAGGTTGACCGGCCGCGTGAAGGCCAGGACGGAGCCGAAGGCGGAGAGCGGATCGCCCTCCCACGCCATCGCCAGGGCGTCCTCGATCGCCTCCGCCCCGGCGGCCCCGCAGGGGTTGTTGTGCTTGGTGACGGCGACGAACGGCTCGTCGAACTCCTTGGCTAGGGCCAGGGCCGCGTCGAGGTCGACGTAGTTGTTGTAGGAGAGCGCCTTGCCACTGAGGACCTCCGCGGAGGCGGCGCTGGGCTCCTCGCCGGCCGACGCGCGGTAGAAGGCCGCCGACTGGTGGGGGTTCTCGCCGTAGCGCAGCTCGCTGACCTTCCGGCCGGCGACGGCGAACGTCTCGGGGAAGGGTGACGGCGCAAGGCCCGCTTCGCACTCCTGCTCGAACAGCCAACGGCTGATGGCCGCGTCGTAGCGGGCGGTCAGCGCGAACGCCTTTACGGCCAATTCGCGCCGCAGCTCGTCGGAGAGCCCACCCTCGAGTCGTTCCATCTCGTCGAGCACGCGCCCGTAGTCGCCGGGATCGGTCACGATCCCGACGAAGCGGTGGTTCTTCGCCGCGGAGCGCACCATCGAGGGACCGCCGATGTCGATCTGCTCCACAGCCTCGGAGCGCGTCACGCCCTCCCGGGCGGCGGTTTCCTCGAATGGGTAGAGGTTGACCACGGCGAGGTCGATGGGGCCGATCCCATGGCTCTCCATGGCCTGGAGGTGGCTCGGCTCGTCCCTCAGCGCCAAGAGGCCGCCGTGGACCATGGGGTGGAGCGTCTTCACCCGCCCGTTCATCATCTCGGGGAAGCCGGTGACATCGCTGACCTCTCGCACGGGGATGCCCGCCGCGGAGAGCTTCGCGTGGGTGCCGCCGGTGGAGACGAGCTCCACGCCCATCTGCGACAGTGCGCGCGCGAAGTTCTCGATGTTGCTCTTGTCCGAAACGCTGATCAGCGCACGCCGTATCTTGGTTGTCATCTGATGATCTCCAGCCCACCCGGGCTCGAAGCAGGGGATTGCGGGGTCCGACGGCCCGCGGGGGCGCGGGCCAAGCGTGGAGTGTATCCCCGCGGGGGGCTCGGCCCAATGCTGATCCGCCTCCATGGGCTCGCCGACGCCCCCGGCCGCGGAATGCGCCAGGTTCTCAAGAAGCGCCGCCAGGGGCCGGTTGCGAAGTCTGGTGTGCGTGTTCATGGATCATCCGGGCTAGGATTCCCGGGGTCGCCTCTCCCAGATGAAAGTGCCCTCTGTCTCTTCGCGCACGGTCCGCCGAGGCCTGTGCCTCGCCGCCTCCTGCGCCCTGTTCGCCTGCGGGACCGACAGCCCCCCCGAGGTAGCCGACGGCGGGCCGGACGAAGCGACCGGGCCCTCGGCCGAACTCGCAGGGACGACCTCCAAGCCCTCAGCGGTCGCGCCCGGTCCGGTCAGGCGCCTCCGTGGGCGTCCCCACCTGCTGATGGTCACCGTCGACACCCTGCGAGCGGACCATCTCTCCTGCTACGGCTACCACCGGGAGACCTCACCGAACATCGACGCCCTCGCCGCCGAGGGCGTCCTCGTCGAGCGCGCCTTCGCCACGATGGGCACGACCCTGCCGGCGCACCTGTCGATCATGACCGGTCTGTACCCCCACCAGCACGGGTACGTGGCGAACATCGGCGCGATCAAGAGCCCGTTCCGGTCCTCGGCCGGACGGCGGACCCTCGCCGAGGTGCTGAAGGCGGCCGGCTACGCCACCGCGGCCTTCGTCAGCGGCCCGACCGTCTCCTCCAAGACCGGCATCGACGTGGGCTTCGACACCTTCGACGAGCACGTGCCGCGCGGGGATCGGATGCGGGGCCTCAGCGCGCGCTCGCGGCCCGCGGGGCAGACCAGCGCCCGGGCCCTGAGCTGGCTGGCCGAACGAGAAGGGGATCAGCCGTTGTTCCTGTGGGTCCACTTCTGGGATCCCCACGAGCCGAACCAGCCGCCCGAGGAGTTCGCCCGGCGCTTCAGCGACGACGAGGGGCTGGAGGAGTTGATCGCGAGACGCGACATCGATCCGGCCAAGCTCGCCGAGCGCTTCGATCCCCTCGAGCTCGCGCGGGTGTTCGCGCCACAGCTCCACGGGAAGATCCGCGCCGGCGAAGAGGTCGATTTCCCGCCGGTCGACGATGCCGCGGTGCGCAACCTGATCAACCTCTACGACGCCGACGTGGCCTACATGGACAGCCACTTCGGCGCCCTCGTCGACGCCTTCCGCGAGCGCGGTCTCTACGAGCGCACGATCGTCGCCTTCACCGCCGACCACGGGCAGTCCCTGGGGGAGCACGACTGGTTGGAGCACGGCCGGATCTTCGATGAGGTCGTTCGCGTTCCCCTGGTGCTGCGTTTCCCCGCCGGCGTATTGGAGAAGCCATGGCGCGTGCAGCGGGTCGTCTCCCACGTGGATCTTGTGCCCACCATCCTGGCGCGGCTGACGCACCCCGCCGTGGCAAGCCTCGTCGAGCAGTCTTCCGGCTCGGACTGGCTCGCGCCCGACTTCAACCGCCCCTGGGCCTTCTCGCAGCGCTCATCGCGACACCGCGACTGGGAAGTCGGTCCCTCGGAGCTCAACGGCCTGAAGTTCGGGCTGACCCTGCACGGCTGGAAGTACTACCACCGGCCCCAAGCCGCCGATGAGCTGTACGACCTCTCCACCGATCCGGGGGAGCTGGTCAACGTCGCCGACCGCTTCCCGCAGCGAGTCGAGAAGCTCGAGCAGGTGGTGCGCGGCCTGTTGGCCCAGCGCCCCTACTCCCCCGAGTCTGGGGACGTGCCCGAGGACGTGCAGGCCGAGTTCCGCGACATCCTGCGGGACTTCGGCTACGCGGGTGACGACGACGAGTGAGCCGCGCGGGGGAGCGGGGCAAACGAGCGGCCTGTCGCCGCAGGAACGCGATCGCAACCCGAGCGTGTCGCTGGGCTAGCCCTCGAACGCCGCTTCGGAGAGTTGCTCGCGCTTCTCCTCGACGTCCTTCCACTCGTCCGCGTCGGGCAGGGCGTCCTTGCGGTCGGTGATCTCCGGCCAGGCCTCCGTCAGGCGCTCGTTGATTTCGGTGTACTCGGCCCACTTCTCGGGAAGCTCGTCCTCGGGGAAGATCGCTTCCGTCGGGCATTCGGGGACACAGGCCCCGCAGTCGATGCACTCATCGGGACTGATGACGAGGAAGTTCTCGCCTTCCCGGAAGCAGTCGACGGGGCAGACATCTACGCAGTCGGTGTACTTGCACTTGACGCAAGGCTCGGCGACGACGTGGGTCATCTTGAAGTTCCTGGCTAGTGGAGAGACTGGAGGGGGAGCGCCCTGGACACGGGAGAGCCTCCCGGGGGCTGGAGACAGGCCCCGGAGATTACCAACAACCACGGATCTCGATCCAGAGGAGAGCGCGAGCGCTCCCGCCCAGGCACGCCCCGCTTGGGACGGAGGATCCCCTCGCCTCCTCTCCCCGCCGGGCCGCGAAGGGCTCGGCGGCGGCGCTGCCGGGCGCCCGCGACCTCCGGGCCGAGCAGCGCACACAGAGAGAGCGGCGGGTCCCCCGGGGGGGCCGCCGCGCAGTTGAGATCGGCTCGTCGCAGG
>JASLMK010000011.1 GCA_030746555.1 Planctomycetota bacterium
GCGACCCTCCCCTCGCTCCTGGTGGTCAACGGAGGCGACGCCACCCTCGACGCCCGCTCCCTGCCCGACGGCCCCCTCGACCGGGCCATCGCCTCGCTCCCCAGCTTCCCCACCGACATCGAGGTGTGGGAGGACGCCGCCTACATCACCGCCTCGGGCGCCGACCGCATCGTGCGGGTGGACCTCCCGAGCGGGGCCGTCGACGATGACTTCGTCGTGCTGCCCGCCTTCTCCAACCCGTGGGGGGTCGCCATCCGCGACGCCGGCCGCGCCTGGGTGGTGCTCTCGGCCCTCAACGCGGTGCAGGCCTTCGACCCGACGAGCGGGGAGCTCCTGGGCGACCCGGTGGGCGTCGGCAACTGGCCCCAGGGTTGCGCCCTCTACGGTGACCGTCTCTTCGTGGCGGTGACGGGCCTCGATTTCATCACCTGGGAGTACGTGGATCCCTCCGTGACCGTCATCGACGCGGACACGGGCACGCTGCTGGCCGAGCTCCCGACCCACCCCAACGCCCAGGACGTGGTGGGCTGGGGCGGCCGGATCCACGCGGTCTGCACGGGCGACTACGCCCTGGTCGAGAGCGCCCTGGAGGTGTTCGACGCCTGGTCCCTGGTCCGGGTGGCCACGGTGACCGTGGGCGGAACGGCCGGCAGCATCGCCATCGACGAGTCGGGGATGGGCTACCTGGGCGACAACGGCTTCGTCCATACGGGCCTCTACCGCTACGACGCGGCCACCCTCGCGATGCTCAACGGCCCCGACGACCCGCTGAGCTCCCTTCCCTTCTCGGCGATCCTTCCCGACGAGCGCCGCGCCACCCTGTACGGCACCCAGTACGACTTCTTCGGCGGGGTGCTCCACCGCTGGGACCTGCCGGGCCTCGAGCCCGCCGGCGCCGACGCGATCGGGGGCGGCCCCGTGTCGATGGCGCTCTGGGACCTGCCGGCACTGGACGTGGAGATCGATGGACCCGCGGTCGTCTCGCCCGGCGACACCTACGAGCTGGCCGTCAGCCTGGAGAACCCGGGGGACGCCGCCCGGCGCGGGATCGTGGAGCTGCACGCGTACCGGCCCGATGGATCGCCCCACGGAGCGAATCCGATCCTTCGGGAGGGTCCGCTGCCGGTGGGCGCCGGCCGAACCCTCGAGGGCTCGGTGGAGCTGCAGGTTCCCCCGGTCGCCCCGGAGGGGTCCTACCGCCTGGTGGGCCGGGTCCTCGACGCGGACGGAGGGGTGCAGCACGATTCGTCGAGCCTGCCCGTCGACGTGGTGCCCGCGGGCTGAGGATGGGACGAAGCGGCCTGCTGCGCTGCGTCACGGCATGCGTCATCGTCCTCGCCCCGCCGGGGGCCGGGGCGAGGGCGGCGCCCGACTCCCACCGGGTCGCCGAGCTGGGGCTGAGCGGGCGCGTCGTGGACGACGAATCCGGCGAGGCGGTGGCGGGCGCGTCCATCGAGGCGGTCGGGTCGGGCCGCGGCGCGGTGAGCGACGCCCTCGGGCGCTTCACCCTTCGGGGGATCGAGGACGGCGTCCACCGGGTGCGCGTCACGCACCTGGCCTACGAGCCGCTGAGCCTCCCCGCCGTGCGCTTGGCGGGGGGAACGGGCCACGCCGTGGAGCTGCGGCTGAGGCGGCGGGTGCACCGTCTCGCGCCCGTCTTGGTGGAGGCCCCGCGGAAGGGCTGGGGCGCACCGGGCGCCCGGGGCCGGGAGGCGGGCGGGGTGGTGGACTTCCTCGACGGGGAGCGCCTGCGGGCGGAGGGAGCCGCGGACCTGGGTGACGCGCTCCGCTCGGTCCCCGGCGTGGAGGTGCGCGACGTGCAGGGCGCGCGCACGGTCTCCGTGCGGGGGCTCGGCCCCGAGGCGGTGCGCGTCCTGGTGGACGGCGTGCCCATCAACGATCCGGCGACCGGGGTCGCGGACCTTCGCCTGGTCCCGATCGGGGAGATCGAGTGGGTGGAGGTGCGGCGGGGGGCGACGGCCGGAGCGAGTGGGGCTGGGGCCGCCGCGGGGGTGGTGAGCGTGGGGACGCGCGGGGCCGCCGACGCCGCGGAAGCCGCGGAAGCCGCGGATCTAGCGTGGGCGGCGGGCCCCGGGGCGAGGGGCCCCGAGGGGGAGGCCGGGGCCGGGCCGGCGCCGCACCCGGGCCTTCGGGTGGAGGTGGAGCCGCGCGTCGAGGTGGGGAGCTTCGGGCGCCGGGGTGGGGTGTTGCGCGCTAGCGGGCGAAAGGGTCCGGCGCGCGCGACACTGACGGCGGGGGCCGAGGCCTTCGAGGGAGACTACGACGTCCCCCTCTCCTCCTACCCCTTCGACAGTCGCGTCAACGGAGACGAGGAGGTGCGTCACGGGAGCGGATCGCTCGCGTGGGTCGGCCCGGTGTCTGCGGACGCCTCGGTTTCGTGGCGCCGCTCCGAGGAGGGCCTCCCCGGCACCGCCGAGTACGTCACGCCCGAGGCGCGGAGCCGGTCGGAGCGGACCGCGCTGCGCCTCGGTCTGCACCGTCCCTCACCGGCCGGAGCGGACCTGCGGGCGAACCTCTCCTTCGCCTGGTCGTGGAGAGAGCACGTCTCGCCGGCCGAGCAGGGGGGGCTGCGAGTGTTTCCGTCGGACTTCTCGTCGGAGGCTCGTGGGGCACGCGCCGACGCGCGGGCGACGATCGCGCCTCCGGGTGCGGCGGGCGTCACGATCCTCACCGCCGAGCTCGCCCGCGACCGGTACCGCGACGAGGATCGCCTCGATCCCGGGCGTGGCGTCG
>JASLMK010000012.1 GCA_030746555.1 Planctomycetota bacterium
GGGTTCTGGCGACGCAGGCGACCCTGAACGGGTCGTCGAGGAAGCCAGGTTCTCGAAAAGCGCCGCCAGGGGCCGAGAGGCCGTCGAAGACGGCCGGTTGCGAAGTCTGGTGTGCGTGTTCATGAATCATCCGGGCTAGACTCGCCTCTTCGCGGCACGTGCGATCCACGTGCGGACTCAGGCAGGAGGGAGTGATGGGGAGAGTCATCATCGGCGTGCTGATCGGCCTGGCTCTCGGCTTGGCTGTGGGCAGCGTCTGGTTCAGCGGGTCGGGAGGCGGCGCCGGCCTGAGGCCGGGTGGAGCGGCACCCCTCGCCCTGGAGCGACTCCAGAGCGAGGACCTGGCCGCGCCCTCCGCCGCCGCGCCCCCTTGGCCCTCCGATGCGGAGACCGAGGTGGGCGTGATCGAGACGCCGAGCGAGCACCGCGTGACCGCCGCGCTGGAGAGCACGCGGCGCATCGCGGCCCGCAGGCACGAGGGCGAGGGCGCCATCTGGGGCACGATCACGACCGGCGACGGGCTCGGTGTCGGCGGCGTCACGGTGCGCGCCGTCCTGCGCGATCCATCCTCCATGATCGACTCCCCCGAGGAGGTCGGCGCCGCGCCGCCCGACCTGTCCCTGGAGGCGGCGGTGCAGGCAGCGGCGGAGGAGCACGCGCGCGTACGGGCCGGTCTGTTCGAGGCGCGCAGCGACGCGAGCGGCGCCTACCGCATCGAGGGCCTGCCCGGCCGCCAGTTCCGCCTCACCGCACACCTGGACGGCTGGCAGTGCGACGCGCTGGTCGGGCGCTACTACCGGGTCTCCACCGACGTCGATGACGAGCACCGCCAGCTCGAGATCGAGGTGCCCTGTGGCCTCGTCACCCTCGCTCCAACAGAACGCGGATAGGCCGCCGGCTCCCCACGCCGATCTTCGGGCAAAGCACGCGCCGATCCCCTACCCTGTCGGCGTGGGTCCTTCCGATTCCGACCTGATCGACCGCTGGCGAGGCGCGCCCGCGCCCCTGCTCGGGCTCCTGCACGCCTTCCACGACCGCGACGGGCACCTCTCCGACGAGGCCCTGCGGGCCGTGGCCGAGGGCCTGCGGGTGCCCCTGGCCGACCTCTACGGAACGGTGAGCTTCTACCACCACTTCTCGCGCAAGAGCGGCGGGCGGGACGCGCCGCGAGTCTGCGACGGGCCCGTCTGCAAGCAGCGCGGCAGCGACGTCCTGCTGGCCGAGCTCGAAGGCGCGACCCCCATGCCCTGCGCCGGCCGCTGCGACGAGCCGATCCCGGTCCTGCGCGGCGGCCAGGTGCTCGTCGGCACCCCCGGCGAGGGCCTGCGCGCGGCTCCGACGCCCCTGCCACCGCCCAACCCCGCCGAAGGAGAGGAGTGCTGCTTCGCGCACGTGCGCGAGGAGGGTCGGTCGACGCTGGCCGGCTACGGCGGCGCCTATCGAGCCCTGGCGCGGGCGCGGGAGCTCGGTCCGGAGGCCTTGCTGGAGGAACTGGACGCCTCGGGCCTCGCCGGTCGCGGCGGCGCGGGCTTCCCCACCGCCCGCAAGTGGCGCGCCGTGCGCGAGGCCCCCGGCGGCCCCAAGACCGTCGTCTGCAACGCCGACGAGGGCGAGCCCGGGTGCTTCAAGGACCGCGTGCTGATGGACCACGATCCGCACGCGGTGCTCGAGGGCATGGCCGTCGCCGCCGCCGCCACGGGGGCGACGCGCGGCTTCGTGTATCTGCGCTACGAATACCCCCATACCCAAACCGTGCTGGAGCGAGCGATCGACGAGGCGCGCGACGAGCTCGACGACTTCGAGGTCTGCGTGCGCCGCGGCGCGGGAGCCTACATCTGCGGCGAGGAGACCTCGCTCTTGAACAGCCTGGAGGGAGCTCATCCCTTCCCGCGCAACCGACCGCCCTTTCCGGTCACCCACGGCTTCGAGCAGACGCCCACCGTCGTCAACAACGTCGAGACCCTCGCGTCGGTCCCGCCGATCGTCGAGCGCGGCGCGGACTGGTACGCCGGTCTGGGCCTGGGCGAACAGCGCGGCACCAAGATCATCAGCCTGTCGGGGGACGTACGGCGACCGGGAAACTACGAGGTGCCCCTGGGCTTCCCGCTGCACCAGCTCCTGTTCGACTGGGCCGGCGGCCCAGAAGACGGACGGGAGCTCCAGGCGGTCACGATGGCCGGCCTCTCCGGCGGCTTCCTCGGACCCGACGACTTCGCCGCCACCCTCGACGAGCCCTGCCTGCGCTCCCGCGGCTCGTTCCTCGGCGCGGGCGGCGTGATGGTGTTCGACGACCGCCGCGACATGGTCGACGTCGCCCGCCAGGCCATGGCCTTCTTCGCCGACGAGTCCTGCGGCAAGTGCTTCCCCTGCCGCATCGGTACCCAGCGCCTGACCGAGCGCCTGGCGGGCACGGCGGGACCGACGGCTCCCGACGCCTGGAGGAAGGAGGTGCACGCGATCGGCGAGACCATGGCCCAGGTCAGCGCCTGCGGCCTGGGGATCGCCGCGCCCCTGATCACCGAGAGCCTGTTGCGGCTCTTCCCCGAGCGAGTGGACGAGGCCCTGGCGCGACGATGACCTCCCCCGCCGAACACCGACTCCTGCTCGACGGCGAGTCCGTCTCTTTCCGGGAGGGCGAGACCCTCTTCGAGCTCGCCCGCCGCCACGGCGACGCGGTGCCCTCCCTGTGCTTCGACGACCGCCTCGAACCCCTGGGCGCCTGCCGCCTGTGCGTGGTCGAGGTCGAGGGACAGGCGCGACCGGTGGCCTCCTGCACGACCCAGGCGGCCGACGGCATGGTCGTGCGCACCATGACCGAGGCCCTCGAGCGCCACCGCAAGGCGCTCTGCGACCTCGTCGTCTCCGAGAACCCCGCCGGGGCGACGATCGATCCCCTGCGGGGCAGCGCCTCCCAGGAGCTGGCGGCCCTCGCCGTGCGCTACGAGGCCGACGGGGGGCGCTTCGCCGGCGCGCGCTCGGGCGCCTCGCGCACCGACGACCCCAACCCGATGATCCTGCGAGACTACGACCACTGCATCTCGTGCTACCGCTGCGTGCGGGTCTGCTCCGAGCAGCAGGGCGACGACGCGATCACCGTCGGGGGGCGCGGGTTCGCCACGCGCATCACGACCGAGTTCGAGGGCCCGCTCGCCGACTCGGCCTGCACCTTCTGCGGCCAGTGCGTCCAGACCTGCCCGACGGGCGCCCTCGCCGACCGGCGCGCCCTGCGACACGCCGACGCGCCCGGGGAGCTCGCGGCCACGCGCTCGGTCTGCCCCTATTGCGGCGTCGGCTGCAGCCTGGACATCCTGACCAAGGGCGAGCGCATCGTCGGCGTCCAGCCGGCCTTCGACGGCCCGGCCAACGAGGGCGCCCTGTGCGTCAAGGGCCAGTTCGCCTGGGAGTGGGTCCAGCACCCCGACCGACTGGCGACGCCGCTGGTGCGCGAGGACGGCGAGCTGGTCGAGGCGAGCTGGGACGAGGCCCTCGACCGCGCCGCCGACGGCTTCCGCGAGGCGGCGCGCGCCCACGGCCGCGAGGCGGTCTACGCGGTCGCCTCGGGGCGCGCTCCCCACGAGTCGGCCTACACGATCCAGAAGCTCGTGCGCACCTGCTTCCAATCGAACCACGTCGACAACTGCAGCCGGGCGTGACACGCCCCCACGGTGGCCGGTCTGGCCGCCACCCTGGGTCGCGGCGCCATGTCGAACCCCTTGGAGGACATGGACAAGCCCGATGTGATCTTCTGCATCGGGACCAACATGACCGAGGCCCACCCGGTCGCGGCCACGCGCCTCAAGAAGGCCCAGGCGCGGGGCGCAACGCTGATCGTCGCCGACCCGCGCCAGATCCCCCTGGCGCGGCGCGC
This sequence comes from Planctomycetota bacterium, assembly GCA_030746555.1. GTDB lineage: Bacteria > Planctomycetota > UBA1135 > UBA1135. Next base: position 3,869 of record JASLMK010000012.1, read on the forward strand.
GGACCTGCACCTGCCTCTGCGGGTCGGCACCGACGTCGCGCTCTTGGGCGCCATGGCGCACGTCATCGTGCGCGAGGGACTCGTGGACGAGGCCTTCGTGGCCGAGCGCACGGAGGGGTTCGAGCGCCTGCGCGACCATGTCGCCTCGTTCACGCCCGAGTGGGCCGAGAGCATCACGGGCGTGGCGGCGGCCGACATCGAGCGAGCAGCGATCGCCTACGGGCGGGCGGAGCGCGGGGCGATCTACTACACCCTGGGGATCACCGAGCACATCTGCGGCGTCGACAACGTCCAGAGCCTGTGCAACCTGGTGCTCTTGACCGGCAACATCGGGCGGCCGGGCACGGGCATCAACCCCATGCGCGGCCAGAACAACATCCAGGGCGCCGGGGACGCGGGCGCCCTGCCCAACAACTACCCCGGCTTCCAACCGGTCACCGATCCCAACAACCAGGCCAAGTTCGAGCGCGCCTGGGGCGTGCGCGTCGACCTCGAGAAGGGCATGACCAAGGTGCGGGCCCTGGAGCGCGCCGGCGAGAAGATCTTCGCCATGCTGATCTGCGGGGAGAACACGGTCGTCTCAGATCCCGATGCGGACCACTGCCGGCGAGCCCTGGAGAGTCTCGAGCACCTCGTGGTGATCGACCTGTTCCTGACCGAGACCGCCGAGCTGGCGGACGTGGTCCTGCCCGCGAGCTCCTGGGGAGAGACCGACGGCGTGTTCACCAACACCGAGCGCCGCCCCCAGCGCGTGCGCGCCGCGATCGCGCCCCCGGGCGAGGCGCGGCCGGAGTGGTGGATCGTCTCCCAACTCGCCCGGCGCCTGGGGGCGGAGGGCTTCGAGTACGAGAGCGCGGCGGAGGTCTTCGACGAGCTGTGCTCGCTCTCCCCAACCTACGGCGGTCTCTCCTGGGAGCTGGTCGCGGAGGGTCGCCACCACTGGCCCGTGCCCGAGGCCGGCCACCCGGGCACTCCGGTCCTGCACATCGGCGAGTTCCCGCGCGGCCGCGGCCTGTTCGCGACGCCGTCGTTCCGCGATCCTGCGGAGGTGACCGACGAGGAGTACCCGGTCTGGCTCACCACGGGCCGGCGCCTGGCCCACTACCACACGCGCACCATGAGCGGACGCTCGGCGGGACCGGAGTTCCTCGTCCCCGAGGAGGTCGTCGAGGTGCACCCCGCGGACGTCACCGCCTGGGGCCTCGCCGACGGGGAGAACGCGCTCCTCTCCAGCCGCCGCGGGAGCGTGGTGGTCCGCGTCGCCGCCGACGACACCTCCCCGCGCGGAACCGTCTTCTCCAGCTTCAGCTTCTCAGACGTGCCTGTGAACGTCCTGACCGGCTCGGGCTACGATCCGGTCACCGACACGGCGGAACTGAAGGTCTGCCCGGTGCGCATCGAGCCCGCGTGATCCGACGCCGGGCGCCGCGACCCGTCGCGCCAACCAGGCCGAGCCCCCATCCATGCCCATCGTCCGATCCCTCGTCCGATACGCCTTCCTCTCCGCGGTCCTGCTGATCGCCGCCTGTGCCTCGGCGGGAGAGCGCGCCGGGCCGACACCCCTGGACCTGCCGGGCTTCTGCGTCCTCGGCCCGCGGGTCGCCGGCGGCGGCCAGCCTCCGGTGGAGGTGCTCGAAACGCTGTCCGAGGCGAGCTACGGCCTGGTGATCAACCTGCGCCGCCCGACCGAGCCCCTGGCGGCGGAGGAGGGTGATCTGGTGCGCGCGGCCGGGGTGGCCTACGCCGCCATGCCGCTGGGCGGAGACGACCTGACCGCCGACCACGCCCGTCGGCTCACCGCGCTGCTGGAGGCGCACCCCGACGGGCACGTGCTCCTGCACTGCGCCAGCGGCAATCGGGTCGGCGCCCTGTGGGGACTGCTCGTCGGCCTGCGCGACGGCCTCGACGTCGCCGGCACCCTCGAGGTCGCACGCGCCAGCGGCATGCGCAGCCCGACCCTGGCGAAGTGCGTGCGCCTCGCCGTGGGCGGCGCGGCGGGGGGGCGCTGAAGCGCGCAGCGCCCGCGCGCGCCTCAGTCGCCCACGTAGCCCGCGTCGCGCAGCTCCTGCTCCAGCACCGCGTCGATGCGCGTGCGCTCGGCGCCGGTGAGCGAGGGGTGCTCCTCCCAGAAGGCCTCGATCTCCCCGAGCCAGCGCTCGCGGTCGAGCCCCTCCCACAGGTCGTGCTGCTCCAGGGGGTCTTCGTCTACGCGGTGCGCGACCGTGTCGGCGTGGGGATCGAAGGGCGCCTCCCGTTCAAGGGGCGGGTTCTGCATCACCTTGAGCGGCCCGCTGCGCAGGGCCGTCGCCCGACGCTGCCAGCGCGGTGACAGGTAGGCGCACACCAGCGGCCGCCGCGAGGGGCCGGGCGTCAGGGAGAGCAGCTCGCCCTCCCAGGCCGCGGGGCGCTCCAGCCCCACCGCCGCGGCGATGGTCGGCGCGATGTCGAGGGTGTGGACCGGGTGCTCGGCCACGCCGCCTCCCTCGAAGCGCCCGGGCTGCCAGAGGATCAGCGGGACCTGGGACTGCTCGCGGTGGGTGCTCGTCCCGTGGCCCCAGACGCCGTGCTCGTCGAAGGCCTCGCCGTGATCGGAGGTCACCACGACCAGGGTGTGCTCTCCGCCCGGCTTGGCCCGCAGGCCTCGCAGGAGGCGGCCGACCTGCTCGTCGGTGTAGGCCACCTCCGCGTCGTAGAGGTCGCGCAGGTAGCCCATGTCCTCGTCGGTCAGCTCGCCCTGAAGCTCCTCCAGGCGCGTCCAGTCGCCGTTCCTCACCGGCAGGCCCAACCCGCCGTCGTAGGGCCGGACGAACTCGTCGCGGAAGCGTTCGACCGAGTCGTAGGGCGCGTGCGGCTGGAAGGTGTGCCAATACAGGAAGGTCGGCCCGCGCACATCGCTCAGGTGGTCCAGCGCCAGGGCCGCCGTGCGCTCGATCCGCCAGGCGTTGACCTCGAACGAGTCGAAGCCCTGGTCCAGTCCGAACCGGGGCGTGACGAAGATCCCCTCGGTGACCGCCGCGGTCTGGTAGCCCGCCGCGCGCATCACCTCCGCGAGGGTCTCGACCGTCTCCGGCAGGCGCTCGCGGTTGAGCAGGCCGTGCTGGGGCGGGAAGAGCGAGGTCATGATCGAGGTGTGCGACGGCAGGGTCCAGGTCGCCGCCGAGAGGGGATCGGCGAAGCGCACGCCCGCTCGGGCGAGGTCGTCGATGTTGGGGGAGACGTTGCGCGGGTTGCCGTAGCAGCCCAGGGCGTCGGCCCGCAGGGTGTCCACGACGATCAGGACGACGTTGGGGCGCTCGGCGCTCGGCCCGGGGGCGTCGAGCACGGGCTCGGCCCAGAACGGCAGGAGGATCCCCTCACCCCGGTCGCGCGGCTCGGTCGTCGCCAGGGAGAGCTCGACCCTCCGGCCGGCCCAGTCCTCCAAGGGGACGCGGGCCTCGTGGAACTCGTCGCGCTCGGCGGGAGACAGCGCCTCGTTCCAAACCACGCGCCGTTCGTCCTCGCCCTCGGGGAGCACCGAGACCCAGAAGCCGACGCGGCCGCCGGAGTCGGAGCTCGACTCCCCCTCGTCGACCAGGCGCAGTCCCCCGCCCTCGACCAGCCGCAGGCGGTTGCTCCGCAGGCCGAATCCCAGGCGCAGCTGCGCGCCGGGAGGCACCTCGACGCGCCAAGAGAAGCGTGAGGGCACGGCGGCGGGGAGCACGCGGCGGGTCTGGGAGCCAAGAGTGAGCGAGGGGGCGGCGCTCGAGTCGGCGACCGAGGGCGCTGGGCCCAAGCAGTGGGCGCGCACCTCCGCGGACCGCGCCCGGTAGGAGACGCGCGCTAGCGCGGGGAGCTCACGCGGGTCCTCGAGCGCGCTGACGATCCCCTCCCCGTCGATCCGCACCTCTCCCAAGGTCGGCTCGATCGCCTCGTCCGCCCCCAGCGCGCGCCCGGCCTCGGGATCGTCGAGGCCGTCCCAGCTCACCAGGCGTCCCGGTCCGACCGGCTCGAAGCGCGGCGTCGCCCGCACGCCGATCTCGCCGCCCGCCGCACTGGCGGAGCGGTCCAGGGACCAGTCCAGGGTCTCGAGGCGCTCGCCGCGTATCCAGACCCACTCCTCACCGAGAGCCGCTTCGATTTCCTTCGGGAGGCCGCTGTTGGGGACGTCGGCGCTCTCCGTCTCTTCATCGATCAGGTGCCTGGCGGCGGGCGCGGCCGGTCGGGGCTCGGGCTCCTGCGCACCGGAACACGCCCAACTCGCGACGCACGCGAGGATCGTGCAGACCCGAAGTCGCTCGTGGATCATGCGTCTGGGGAGGGGCGGAGGACGGATGGAAGCGAGCGAGATGGTCGGCAAGCCTAGCACCTCCCCAGCGGTGCCTCCAGTCGTCTGCTCACGCCTTGCCACCCGAGGCGAGCAGGCGGCGGTCGACCTTGCCGCTGGGGTTGCGCGGCAGGTCGTCCAGGAGCGTGATCCGCCGCGGCACGATGCAGGCCGGCAGGCCATCGATGCAGCGCCGCCGCAGGTCCTCGAGGTCGACGTCCTCCTCGCCCTCGGGGGTGACGAAGGCGTGCACGACGCGCCCCCTGAGGGCGTCAGCGACGCCCACGGCCGCGACGTCGCCGACCCCGGGGGCGGCGGCGAGCACCGCCTCGATCTGGAACGGGTAGAACTTCTCCCCGGCGACGTTGATCTGGTCGTCGAGGCGATCGCGCAAGGTCAGGCGGCCGTCGGCGTCGAGGACGCCCAGGTCCCCGGTCCGCAGCCACCCGTCGAGGAAGCGCTGCGCGTCGAGGCGCGGGGCACCGACGTAGGCGTCGATCACGTTCGGCCCGCGCGCGCAGACCTCGCCTGCCTCGCCCGGCGGCAGGTCGCGCCCCTCCGCATCGACGATACGCAGGCTCACGCCGGGGTGCGCCCGGCCTACCGAGCCCTCGCGCCCGTCGACCTCACGCCCCCCCAGGCAGGTCAACGCCGAGCTGGTCTCGGTCATGCCGTAGCAGTTGAAGCGCTCCGCGTGCGGGAAGCGCTCGCCCAGGGCGCGGATCACCTCCGGCGGCGTCGGCGCCGCTCCGTAGATCAGGCTCTCCAGGCTCGACAGGTCGTGGCGCCGGCTCCAGCGCTCGCCGGCCAGCTGGCGCATCAACGCGGGCGTGCCCATCAAGGCCGTCACGGCGTGGCGTTCCACCGCCGCCGCGACCGCGCCGACCGCGGGCGAGGCGGGCACGACCGCCGCGCCGCCGCACCGGTGGGCGCCGAGGACGAGCGGGTTGTAGACGACGTGGAAGAAGGGCGCCGCCATCAGGCTGCGGGTCCGCTCGTCGAAGGACCAGCGCTCCACCCAGGCGTCGAGGCCAAAGAGCACCTGGGCGTGGGTCAGTTGCACGCCCTTGGGAGCGCCGGTCGTCCCCGATGTGAAGAACAGCACGGCCGGGTCCTGGGGGGCCGAGGGCGCCGGCCGCGCGAGGGCGGCGGTCTGCTCGAGGCTCTCGACGCTCCCGTCGGGGGCGCGCAGCGCCAGAGACGCCCCCGACGCGGGGAGGACGATCCGCGCCGTGCGGTCCATCCCGCCCGGGCTCCCCGCTCCTGTGCCATCGGCGAGGTCGGTCGAGCAGAGCGAGCAGGTCACGTCCGCGCGCTCCAGGATCGCGCGACGCTGCCGCTCGTCGAGGTCGGGGCTGAGGGGCACGGCCACGGCGCCGAGGAGCGCGACGGCGTAGTGGGCGGTGACGAACCCCGTGCCGTTGCGCAGGACCAGGGCGACGCGGCTTCCCTGGCCGACGCCGACCCCGGCCAGGTGTGTCGCCAGGCGCCGCGCGCCGTCGGCCAGGGTCGCGAAGTCCAGGGCTTCCTCGCCGACGAGAAGGGCCGGCCGTCGGGCATGGACCCCCTCGGCGGTGAGCAGGATCGAGGCGATCGTGCCCCCCGCCGGTCCCCGCGCTCCGTCCATCGACGCGCCCCGACCTAGCCCGGGTTATTCATGAAGACGTGCACCAGACACAGCAACTCGGTTCCTGGTGGTGCTTTGCGGGTTCTGGCGACGCAGGCGACCCTGAACGGGTCGTCGAGGAAGCCAGGTTCCAAGAAGCACCGCCAGGGGCCGAGAGGCCGTCGAAGACGGCCGGTTGCGAAGTCTGGTGTGCGTGTTCATGAATCATCCGGGCTAGCCGTTGAAGCCGAGGAAGCGAGAGCTCGGCACCGCCGAGGCCTCGCTGGCCGTCCCGCGGAAGACCTGCTCGTCGGCCGTGTCCTTGAGGATCAACGCTCCCGCGCCGATCACGTTGCGCGCACCGACCGCGGTGAAGGAGGCGATCGTGGCGCCCAGCCCGATGAACGTGCCCTCGCCCACGGTGACCGACTCGCCGACCAGCCCGCCCGAGACCCAGCAGTCGTCCGCGAGGCTGCTGTTGAAGCCGATCGTCGAGCGGCTCCAGACGATGCAGTTGCGCCCGAGCTCGGCGGTCGGATGGAGGTGGGCGGTCTCCATCACCCAGGTGTTCTCCCGCGCCCGGAAGTCCTCGGACACGACCGCCCTCGAGCTGACGTAGCTCGCGATGGAGTACCCCGCTTCCCGCGCCTCGCGCACCTTGGCGGCCCGCCGGCGGTTGACCTCGCGCAGGCCCGCGGCGACGAACAGGTCGTGCCCCTGGGGGTCGAGGCGCTCGACGACCTCCTCGAAGGGCACGACCGGCAGGCCCAGGAAGGTGTCCGCCTCCTGCAGCGCGCCGTCGACGGTGAAGGCCGCCACCTCGTACTCGCTGTCGTGCACGAAGAAGTGGTGGGCCATGCGGGCGAAGTTGCCGCAGCCGAACAGGATCAGTCGTCGCATTGCTTCATCGTCCGCCACGCGGCTCTCGCGCTCGCGGGGCGCAGAGTGTCCCCCAATCCCGATCCGCGGTCCACCGTGGCGCCACGCCCTCGTGCGTAGGGCGCCGGCGCGCCGTGTGCGGTACGCTGACCGTCCCATGCGGCCCTCAGCCCTGTCCTGTGTCCTCGGCCTCGCACCCTGCCTCGGCGACCTGCCGGAGGGCCTGCCGGACTTCAGCCGCGCGGGCTACCGCGAGGGCGCACCGCCCCCCGTGCGCGAGGTGACGATCGACGCGGCCGAGCACGGCGCGCGGCCCGGCGACGACACCGACGACGGCCCGGCCCTGCAGGCGGCCCTCGACGCGGCGGTCGGGGCCGGCGGAGGCGTCGTGCGCCTCGGACCGGGCCGCTTCACCCTGGCGAGCCGCATCCACATCCGGGGCGACGGCATCGTGCTGCAGGGCGCGGGGAGCGGCGAGACGCTCCTGGAGTGTCCCCTCTCCCTGACCGACATCGCTGGCGCCGGCAGGCAGTGGAGCTACTCAGGCGGCTTGCTGTCGGTCGCTCCGCCGGGGAGCAGCGCTGTCCTGGGCACCGCGGGAGCCGCCCCCGTCGGCGCGCTCTCCCTCCCCGTCGACCTCGCCCAAGGCGCCGATCCCCCGCGCAAAGGAGAGTGGCTCGAGCTCGCCTGGTTCAACGACACCGGCGAGGACACCCTGCTCGATCACCTGCACGGCGGCATCGCCTATCCCGACCTCATGTCCCTCGAGCTGCGCAGGCGCACGGACCCGCGGGTGACCGAGTGGCTGCGGGTCGAGGGCTACGCGGAGGGGAGGCTGTCGTTCTCGACGCCCCTCGGCCTCGAGCTCCGTCCCGAGTGGACGCCGCGGCTCACGCGCAGGGCCCACATCAGCGAGTGCGGCGTGGAAGGGCTGTCCTTCCTCTTCCCCCCCACTCCCCGCCAACCGCACCTCGAGGAGAAGGGCTACAACGCCCTCACGATCTCCAGCGCCATCGACTGCTGGGTGCGCGACGTCGCCGTCGACCACGGCGACAGCGGCATCCTGATCGGCTCCTCGCGCCACGTCACCGTCGACGGCGTGGTCCTCACGGGCAAGGGCATGCATCACCCGCTCAGCCTGTCGCGCTCGACGCACTGTCTGGTCACGAACTGGCGCATCGAGGCGCCGCACCGCCACGGGACGACCCTGACCTGGGGCGCGCACCACAACGTGTACTCCAAGGGTTGGGGCCGTGACCTGGCGCTGGACTGCCACCGGGCGAACCCCTTCGAGAACCTGCACACCCAGATCGAGATCGAGGTCACAGGCCGGCTGAAACAGCCCCTCCGAAGCGGCGGCTCCTACGGGCGCGGTCCCCACGCCGCGCGCGGGAACGTCTACTGGAACGTCGCCCTGCGCTTTCACGATCCCGACTCGCCGCGGGCGATCACGCGCCTCGCCGAGTGGCCCCACGGGGTGTTCGTCGGCTGGCACGGCGACCGCCCCCTGGAGGTCGTCGCGCCCAAGGGCTACGGCCTGCGCGTCATCGGCACCGGCGAGCGCCCCGGCGTCTCCAACCTCCACGAGCACCAGCGCGAGCTCGGAGCCGCCGGCGGGGACCCCGGCGAGGCCCGCAAGGGAGGTTGAACCGGGGCCCGGCGGGGGCGTTTGATCGGCCTGCCCGGGAGGAGTAGCATCCCCGGCGTCGCTCATGCGCACCCGACGCCTCCTCGCCCTCGCCGCCCTCGTCCCCCAGCTTGTCGTCCTGGGCCTCGGCCGCAGCGTGGTGCTGTGCATCGCCGACGGGGGGCACGCGCGCATCGAGGTCGCGGCCAGCTCCTGCTGCTCCGTGGAGGCACCGGCGGCGGTCGATGCCGACGGCGAGCCCGACGACCACGGCGCGCACGACTGCGACGGCTGCACGGACCTCTCGATCGTCGTCGTCACGCCCTGCTCGCGGACGGCGGACGGGAGCCCTCCGGTGCAGGTCGCACCCGCCGAGACCCTCACGGCGCTCTCGGGGCCGGCCGTGCTCGTCGGCGGGCGAGCCCTCACGCCGGAGCGCTGTTCCCGCGGCTCCCCCCAGCCGCCCCACCTGCTCGCCCTGCGCACAGTCCGGCTGCGCTGCTAGACCGACACCTCCGACCGTCGTTGCCGGCCGACCGCGGCCGCGTCCGTCCCACGTCCGTGAGCGCCGGAGGAACCGGCGCCCGCACCCCGCCCGGAGGTCTTGCAGTGCCCGTCGTTCCGATCGCATTCGACCGCTCCGTCCGCTCACGCACCGCCCTCGCGCGCCCGCTCACGCCTGTCGGGTGGTGCACGGCGGCCCTCTTGCTCGCCGCCTGGGGGTGCGGCTCGCACACGGCCCACGATCACGGCCACTCCCACGACCACGACCACGACCACGCCGAGGCCGCCGAGCCCGAGCCGGTCGCCGTCACGGTCTTCACCGAGAAGGTCGGGCTGTTCATGGAGTACCCCCGCCTCGTGCCGGGGCTCGAGGCGCGCTTCCTCGCCCACGTGACCGTGCTCGCCACCGGCGAGCCGGTGCGCACCGGTCGTCTGGACCTCGAGCTGTCCGGGCCCGACGGCTTCGCTCGAACCCTCGAGGCCGCCGCGCCCGAGCGCGACGGCCTGTTCGTTCCCGTCGGCGCCTTCGAGGCGGCCGGCACCTTCGACGCGCGCATCGTCGTCCACTCCGAGCAGGGCGCCGAGACGATCCCCCTCGGGGCGCTCGTGGTCCACGCCGACCTCGAAGCGGCCCACGCAGCCGCCCACGCCGAGGAGGGCGCCGAGTCGGCCGACGCCGTGCCCTTCCTGCTCGAGCAGCAGTGGCGGATCGGCGTGCTGACCGAGGTCGTCCGGCCGCGCACCCTCGTCCGCCGCCTGCGGGTGCCCGCCCAGGTGGCCGTCCCCACCCACGCGGCGGCGGTCGTCGGGGCGCCCCTGGCCGGGCGCGTCCTGCCACCCGCCACCGGCGCCCTGCCCCGTCTGGGGCAGCGCGTCGCCGCCGGCGAGACCGTGGCGAGCGTCGAGCCGCCCCTGGAGGCGTCGGATCTCGCCCAGCGGGCAGCCAATGAGACCGAGTGGCTGGCGCGCCGGATCGAGCTGGAGCACGAGGCGGTCGAGCTCGGGCGCGACCTCTCCCAGGCCGAGGCGAGCCTCGAGTTCGCCGAGCGCGCCCTGGCGCGCCTGGAGGTGCTCGCGGAGCGCAAGATAGGCACGACCGCCGAGCTCGAGGCCGCGCGCCGCGACGCCGAGCTGGCCCGGCGCGCGCGCGAGGGGGCGCACGCCCTCGCGGCCGCCAACCGTGAGGCCCTCTCACTCCTGGCCGAACTCGCCGAGCGCACGACCGGGGGGGACGGCGGCGCCCGCCTGCGCCTGCCCCTGGCCTCGCCGATCTCCGGCGAGATCGTCGAGGCGGCGGCGGTGCACGGCCAGCACGTCGACGCGGCGGCGACGCTCTACCGCGTGCTCGACCTCTCGCGCGTCTGGCTGGTCGGGCACGTCAGCGAGTTCGATCTGGCCGAGCTCCCCGAGGCTCCCGGTGCGTTCCTCGAGCTGCCCGGCCACCCCGGGCGGATCCTGGACGTGGAGGCTGAGCTGGGTGGACACCTCGTCCACGTCGGCCGCGAGGTCGACCCCGACGCGCGCACCCTCCCCGTGCGCTTCGAGGTCGCCAACCCCGACGGCCTGTTGCGGGCGGGCATGCTCGCCGACCTGTTCCTGGCCACCGAGACCGCGCGCGAGGTCGTGGCCGTGCCGAGATCGGCGGTGGTCACCGACCGCGGCCAACCGGTCGCCTTCGTGCTCCTCGACGGCGAGACCTTCGAACGCCGAGTGCTGGAGACGGGCATCCGCGACGGTGCATGGCTCGAGGTGCGTACGGGGATCACTGCGGGCGAGCGCGTCGTCTCCAAGGGCGCCCACCTGGTCAAGCTCGCCTCCGCCAACCCCGACGGGTTCGGCGCCGGCCACGTGCACTGAGCGCCCACCGCCATGATCGACGCCATCATCCGCTGGTCGGTCCGCTCGCGCGCCGCGGTCTTCGGCCTGGCCCTGGCCCTCTCGGGGTTCGGCGTGCTGGCGGCCTTGCGCATGCCGATCGACGTCTTCCCCGACCTCTCCGCGCCCACGGTCACCGTGCTGGTCGAGGGCCACGGGATGGCCCCCGAGGAGATGGAGACCCTGGTCACCTTCCCGATCGAAGCGGCGGTCAACGGGGCCCTGGGCGTGCGCCGCGTGCGCTCGGCGACGTCGGTGGGGACCTCGGTGGTGTGGGTCGAGTTCGAATGGGGCACGGACATCCAGCGCGCGCGCCAGACGGTCACCGAGCGCCTCGCGACCGTGGCCGACGCCCTGCCGGCCCAGGTCGAGCCTCCGCTCCTCGCGCCGATCACCTCGATCATGGGAGAGATCCTGTTCCTCTCCCTGGTCTCCGACCGCCACGACCCGCTGAGCTTGCGCACGACGGCCCACACCCTGGTGCGCCGCCGCCTGCTCTCGGTGCCGGGAGTGGCCCAGGTCACGCCCATCGGCGGCGAGGAGAAGCAGTTCCAGCTCGTCCTGTCGCCCCTGCGCATGCAGGCCTACGGGGTCGGCCTCGCCGACGTCGCCGCCGCCCTCGCCGAGACCAACGAGAACACCTCGGCCGGCTTCGTGATCGACGCCGGGAGCGAGTCCGTCCTGCGCGGGATCGGACGCGTCACGAGCACCGACGACATCGCGCGCACCCTGGTCCGCCTGACCGACGGCGGCCCGGTCACCGTCGGCGACCTCGGCCACGTGCGCCTGGGCGCCGCGATCCGCCGGGGCGCCGCCGCCTCCTCGACGCGCGGACCCGATTGGGAGCCGGTCATCGAGCCGGGCGTGATCCTGGCGGTCCAGAAGCAACCCCAGGCCAACACCCTCGAGCTCACCCGCGAGCTCGACGCGGTGCTCGCGGACTTGGAGACCTCCCTGCCCGAGGGCATGCACGTCCACTCGGACCTGTTCCGCCAGGCGACCTTCATCGAGCACTCCGTCGCCAACACGACCACCGCCCTGGTCGAGGGCGGCCTGATGGTCTTGTTGGTGGTCGTGGCGTTCCTCGCCAGCGCCCGGGCCAGCCTGATCACCCTGCTCGCCATCCCGATCTCGCTGTTGGCGACGATCTGCGTCCTGCGCGCCGGCGGTGCGACGATCAACACCATGACCCTGGGCGGCATGGCCATCGCGATCGGCGCCCTGGTGGACGACGCGATCATCGACGTCGAGAACGTGATCCGGCGCCTGCGCTTGAACGCGGCGCGCGCCCCCGCCGAGCGCGCAACAGCCCTGCGCGTGGTCTTCGACGCCAGCGTCGAGGTGCGTGCCTCGATCGTGTTCGCGACCTTCATCATCCTGGTCGTCTTCGCACCCCTGTTCTTCCTCGACGGGGTCGAGGGCCGGCTTCTGCGGCCCCTGGGGATCGCGTTCTGCATCTCCCTGGGCGCCTCGCTGCTGACGGCCCTCACCGTGACGCCCGCCCTGTGCGTCGGCCTGTTGCCGGCCAGCCGCACGGTGGCCCGCGCGGGCGACACGCGCCTGGTCGGCGCCCTCAAACGCGCCTACGACCGCCCGCTGGCCTGGGCCATGGCCCATCCCCTCGCCCTCGCCGTGCCCGCGGCGCTCCTGGGCGTCGCAGCCCTGGTCGGCGTCGCCCGCATGGGGCGCAACTTCCTGCCCGAGTTCCACGAGGGCGCCCTGGTGATCGGCACGGTGACCGCACCGGGCACGTCCCTCGACGAGAGCGATGCCCTCGCGCGGCGGGTCGAGCGCGCCCTGATGGCACATCCCGAGGTCGTCGCCGTTGGGCGCCGTACCGGCCGCGCCGAGCGGGACGAGCACGTTCTGGGGGTGGAGGCCAGCGAGTTCGAGGTCACCCTGGACATGGAAGCGGCACGGCGCCTCGGTCACCCGCGCAGGAGCGCGGGCGAGCTGGTCGAGGTCCTGCGCGCCGACCTCGCCGCCGTCGGCGGCTTCTCCGCGACCTTCGGCCAACCGATCGGCCACCGCATCGACCACATGCTCTCGGGCACGCGCGCCAACGTCGCCGTCAAGGTCTTCGGCGACGACCTCCCGACCTTGCGCGGGATCGCCGCACAGGTCGAGGGCCTGCTGGCCGCGATCCCCGGCGTGGTGGACCTTGCGACCGAGAGCCAGGCGGACATCCCCCAGACTCGGGTGGACTTCGACCGGGACGCCCTCGCGCGTCACGGCCTGCGCGTGGCCGACGCGGCGCGCGCCATGGAGGCGGCCGCCAAGGGGGTGGCGGTGACGCGCGTGATCGAGGGGACCGCGGCCTACGACCTGACCGTGCGCCTGGCCGACGCCGCCGCGCCGCTCCCCCACGAGGTGGGCGAGATCGGGATCGACACGCCGGCGGGCGGGCGCATCCCCCTGCGGGCGGTGGCGGAGGTCAGCGACGACCGCGGGCCGAACTTCATCATGCGCGAGAACGTCCAGCGCCGGATCGTCGTGTCGTGCAACGTCGCCGGCCGCGACATGACCGGCGTCGTCGAGGACGCACGGGAGGCCGTCGATGAGATGATCGACCTGCCTCCGGGCTACCACGTCGAGTACGGGGGTCAGTTCGAGAGCGCACAGGCCACGGCCCGGCGTCTGAGTCTGCTCGGCGCTCTGGCGGTGATCGCGATCGGCTTCTTGTTGCGCACGACCCTGGGCTCGGGGCGCGACGCGCTCTTGGTGATGGTGAACCTCCCCCTGGCGCTGATCGGCGGCGTGGTGGGCATCGTCGTCTGCGGCGGCGCCCTCTCGGTGGCGTCGATCATCGGCCTGATCTCGCTCTTCGGCATCGCCGCGCGCAACGGAATCCTGCTCGTCTCCCACGTGCGCCACCTGCACGAGCACGAAGGCGTCGGCGACTTCGCCGAGGCCGTGCGGCGCGGCGCCCAGGAGCGCCTGGCGCCGATCTTGATGACCGCCCTCGCCTCGGGCCTGGCTCTCGTTCCGATCGCTCTCCGAGGCGACGAGCCGGGGACGGAGATCCTCACGCCCATGGCGATCGTGATCCTGTTCGGTCTCTGCTCCTCCACGACCCTGAACATGCTGATCGTCCCCGGCCTGTTGCTGCGCTTCGCCGGCCCGCGCCCCGCTCCGAACGCACCCGACCTGCGCGCCGACGGTGCGGGGGAGGCGCTCGCGTGATGCACCGCGCACCGTCGCGCGGCGGCACCGTCTTCACGTGCCTCGCCCTCGCCTGCGCCTGCGCCTGCGCCCAGGTGCGCCCCGAGCCCGACTTCGAGCGTGCGCGCGAGCTCGTGCTGGAGAGCACCGGCCTGCGCGCGGGCTTCGATCCCGCCGTCGGGGTCGCCGACGAGGGGGTGCTGGCGGAGATTCTGGCCGACGGCCTGTCGCTGGCGGAGGCCGAGAGCCTCGCCCTCGCGCAGCACCGCGGCCTGCGGGCTGCCTTCTGGGACATCGGCGTGGCCCACGCCGACTGGGTGTCCTCGCGCCTCCCCGAGAATCCGGCCCTCTCCCTGCGCCTGCCCCTCGACGGCTCGAGCGAGCTCCTCGAGGGCATCCTGGCCTTCGAGTTGCTCGACTTCTGGCGCATCCCGACCGCGGCCGAGGGGGCTCGGGCCGAGCTGGACGCGACCGTCCTGCGGGTGGCGCGCCTGGCGGGCGAGGTCCTGGCCGAGACCCGCTCGGCCTACGCCGCCGCCCTCGCCGCCCGAGCCCGGGCCGAGGTGGCCGAGGAGCACCTCGCCCTCGCCGAGCGTCTGGCCGACGCCGTCGCCGACCTCGCCGCCGCCGGCTCCGCCGACGCCCTGGAGGTGAGCCTGGCGCGCGGCCCGGCGCTCGCCGCCGAGCTGGACCTCTCCGCGGCGCGCCTCGCGGCGACGGACGCCCTGCGCGCCCTCGCGCGCGGGCTCTCCCTGTCGGCCCCCGCCGAGAGCCTGCGCCTCTCCGACGACCCCGCGGCTCCCGCCGAGCCGACCCTGGACCTCGACGCCGCCGTGGCCCTGGCCGTCGAGCGCCGTCTCGACCTGCGCGCCCTCGACAAGGCCGTCGAGGCGGCGCGGGCGCGCGTCGAGGTCGAGGACGCGAGCGTCCTCGGAACCCTCGGCGCCGGGCCGGTCGTGGAGCGGCGCAGGCGCGGCGGCCACGACGCCGCCGCGGAGCTGGAAGCGGACCTACCCTTGTTCGACCGCAACCAGGCCGGCATCGCCCGCGCGCGCTTCGAGCTCGCGCGCCTCGAACAGGTTCGCGCCGGAGCCGTCGCCGACGTCGCCCGAGAGGTGCGCGGCACCCTCGAGCGGGCGCGCACGGCGTCGCGCGCCGCCGGTCTCGCCGCGGAGCGCCTCCTGCCCGAGGCCGAGCGCGCCCTCGACCTCGCGCGGGTCTCCCACGCTTCGGGCCGCGCCTCGCTCTTCGTCGTCCTCGACGCCCAACAGCGACGGCTCGAAGCCCGGCGCCGCTCGATCGAAGCCCACGCCGAGGCGGCCGCTGCCGTCGCCTCCCTGGAGCTCGCCCTGGGAAGCCCCCTGCCCGCCGAGACTCTACAGGCGCCCTCCCGCCGTCCTTGACAGCCCCCAGCAAGCCAACTACTGTGCTTTTGCTCTGCGCTCGTCGTTTCCGTCGCTCTTCCCAGGGTGGACGGGTACATCACCTGCCTCGGCGGGTGAACCTCCCGCCTCCTCCCCGATGAGTGACCGGGCTCACAGGAGGTTTCCCACGTTCGCACGTTCCCTCAACAAGGCTGCCGTCGTCGGCTCCGCCCTCGCATGCCTGCTGTTGGTCTGCCTTCATGCCCTGCTAGGTGATCTCGCGGCTTGTCCGAGCGGGGAGCCCGCAGCGCTGGGAGCCCCGAGGACGCTCACCCTCGCCGACGGCCAGGTCCTGTCGGGAACCGTCGTGGGAGACGAGATCCTGATTCCGGACGGAGCGACCGTACTGGCCGAGGAAGACCTGCTCCTGAGTGCACGGTCCACCCTGTCCATCCGGGGCACCTTGCGCGCCACGGACAGAGCGGGTACGGACTCCGTTTCCGATGGAGTGCGCCTCGTGCTCGAGTCCGGTGGAGTGATGCTCATCGACGGGGAGGTGCTGGGGGGCCGGGGCGGGTGCGTGGTCGCTGACGGTGCCTTGGCCTCTCTCGGGCTGGCCGGGGGCCGCGGGTCGGACATCACCCTGTCGGCCCCGCTGATCGAGATCTCCGGCCACGTCGTGGCCGGCAGAGGAGGGCGGTCCGGGGCCCACACCAAGGGACCGGCCGGGGGCGACGTCCTCGTCGAGGGGATCTGCGTGAAGGGGGACGGCGCGCGGGGCACCCAACTCCACGGCGGCGCCGGGGGAGAGGCCGGAGCGACTGTGGATCCGACCGTCGCCGCGGGCCCCGGCGGCGACGGAGGCTGGGTGCACCGCAGCCGTCATCCGCGAGAGTCCGAGGACCAGACGAGCGCGGTCCGACCCTGGTCGGCCCTTCCGGAGGCGAGCGCCCTCATTCCAGAGTGCGAACCCGGTTCGGCGGGGCAGGCGGGCGCCGACAGCTGCGGAGGCCAGGGGGCCGACGGTGCTGCGGGTGCAAACGGCTCCTCGGCCAGTCCAGCGGGTGGCACGGGTGGAGTCGGGGGAGCAGGCGGAGGCACGGACGCAGCCCCGATCACCGGAGGAACGGGCGGTACCGGCGGAGCCGGTGAGGGATGCTGCAGCCCTCCCCAGGACGGCAAGGACGGTGGTGCGGGCGGTACCGGTGGAAAGGGATCGGGCGGCAAGGGTGGCCGAGGTGGCCGGGGTGGCGACGGCTTTTGGGATCCCGACCGACAGGCCTACACCGGCCCGAACGGACACGGCGGGAACGGGGGGCCGGGCGGCGAGGGGCGAGGGGGCCGCGGCGGCGATGGAGGCCGGGGATCGGATGGGGCCCCACCGGGATCGGGAGGGCCCGGAGGACCCGCCGGGGTCAGTGCCGGGGGCGCCGGAGGAGACGGGGGTCGGCCGGGACATCGGGGGAACCCGATGAACGGCCAACCCGGAGACGCCGGACCGCCAGGCGGCGCCATCGCACACCTGGGGCCGGGCTCCGAAGGCGCGGACGGGAACCCGTGCGACTGATCGGGCCCGCGGCCCGTCGCTCGCCGTCCCGCCGGTGGCGCGCGTCGTCCCCGTCCGGATGGCGCTCGCTCGCCCCGACCACGGGGGGAGCCGGGAGAGCGGCATGACCTCACCGCGCAGGTGGCTGGGGGGCTTGGCGATCCTCGCTGTCGGCGGCTTCTGGGCCGCCAGCATCCTCAGCCGCACTGAGCACTCCAACCCGGGCACGGTCGCCCGGGACGGCCCTGCCGGGCACCCGGTCCCTGTTCGCGATGCTCCTCCCAGGGTGCCTGCGGAGGCCGACGGCGGAATCGGCGGGCGTACATCGGCCAGCGGACAGGAGCACGATTCGGCAGCGACGTCGCCCACCGCTGCCAAGGAGAGGCCTCCCTGGCTTCTGCGCGCCGGGTTGGGCCCCCTCTCCGGAAGCGGCGGAGAAGGGTCGGCGGACGCCCGCCTGAGCACGCGTGAGGGCAACCGCACGCATTGGATCCGGCGCACGGTGGGGGTTGACGGCACGGGATGGCTGGAGATCGACTTCACGGAGCTCGGCGAGGGCATCCCCCAGGACTCGGGCGAACCGATCGAGATCCGGGTGGAGGTCGGCGACACCATCGTCGGTACGGGGAGCTTCTTCTTGTTCGACGTCCGCACCGTGGAGCGTGACGGTGCACTGCACCGTGTGGTGGAGGTCGACCTCGACAGGCGGGAACTGGGGGTCGTGCGCGGCACCGTGCTCGCCCCGGGGGGCGAACCCCTCGCGGGCTGCGCCGTCGGCCTCCACCGTCGGGGGGACGGGAGAGCTCCTCCCGAACCCCTCGCCAGGACCGAGACGGACTCGGCCGGCTCCTTCCGGCTCCGGGTCGACGTCGACGGCGAGCTCATCCTCGGTGCTGTCGCTACATCTTGGCGACCCCATACGGTGCGCGTCCCGGTCCGGCTGGGAGCGACCTCGGACCTCGGCGCGATCGAGCTGCGCAGGGGCGCGGCACTCACCGGCAGGGTCGTGGCCCCTCCGGGGGGTGCAGCCTTCCACGTGCACGCGCGGCAGACCGGCAGCGTCGACACGGCCGGCGCGCTGGCAGCCTGGTGGGGTGGTGCCTTCGAGCACGGGCGCCTGAGGGTCGAGACGAGCGAGAACGGCGAGTTCGCCGTATGGGGCCTGGTGCCAGACATCTCCTACGGTGTGGCCCTCCACGGCGCCGGCAACCACTGCTCGATGGGCGCGGCTCCCGGCCGGCAGCTGGGACCGTTCACCGCGCCCGCTCAGGGGCTGTCATTCTCCTTCCAGGCCACTACCTACGAGATCTCGGTCGGCCACGGGGGCACGCCCCTCGAACACGCGATCGTCAGCCTGTTCGCCGACGGCCAGTTCGCGACCGGCTGCAGGACTGACGACACCGGAAGGACGACCATGGTCGTCCACCCCGACCGCGAGTTCACGATGGAGGCGAGCCTTCCGGGCTTCGACACCCTGCGTCGTGAGCTGGTCTCGCCTTCCCTGGGGGAGATCGAGTGGATGGAGTTCGAGCTGGTGAAGGCCACCGAGCTCGGGTCCTTGCGGGTCGACCTGGAGGCCGGCGATGGCCCACCCGTCCTGGGGGCGCGGATCGCGCTCACCCGCGCGGACCTCCCCGAAGCCGGCGATGGTCCGCACTTGCGGTTCTGGTGGCAAGCCTCCGACGGCCCGTGCCTCCTGGAGGCGATCCCCCAGGGCTCGTACGAGGCGCGCATCCTCGTCGATGACGGCACCCGGATGGTGCTGCCTGTGAACCTGGAAGTCCGCGTGGTCGAGGGAGCCGAGGCGAAGATCGAGCTCGTCGCCGTCCGCGGCGGCAGGCTGGACCTGCAGGTCATCGATCGGGCCGGCGAGCTGTCGAGCGCGCCGTGCTCGATCCTCTCCCTCCCCTCGCTGGATCCGGCCGAGGTGCTGTTCTCCTACCGGGACGTCGCCAGAGGCACGATCCGCTTCGATCCCCTGCGCCCCCACCCCCTCGGCGGCCGAGCCCAGGTCCACACCGAGGTGGTCGATGCGCTTCCCGCCGGCGCCTACCGCATCGAGGTGCGGCCCGAGGGCGAGGCCAAGGTCGCGACCGACTTCGAGATCGTCGCGGGGCGGACTCGACGCCTGCGCATCCCCCTCCCGTGAGCCGCGTGCCTTCCCGCCGCCCGAGAGGAACGGGCGCCTACTCGACGACGAGCCGGCCGTTCATGATCCGCCAGTGGCCGGGGAAGGTGCAGAGGTAGGGGTAGGTCCCCGGCTCGTCGGGGGCGCGGAAGGTGATCGCCGCGCGGCCTCCGGGGGGGACGATGTCGGTGTGGACGAGGACGTCGTCGGTCTTTGGGACGTAGTGGCGGGCGAAGGCCCTGGGGTCGGAGACCCCGGCGCTGGTCAGCTCCCCCACCGCCTCCAGGGTGCCGGGCCTGGCGAGGACCCAGTTGTGGGGCATCGAGTCGGGGTTCACGAGCTCCAGGCGCAACAGCTCGCCGGGACGGGCGCGGAACGAGCGCTGGCGAAAGGTCAGGTTGCTCGCGGTCTCGATCACCACCGTCCGCGCGCCTTCGACGTCGTGGCGCCAGGGGTTGGGGACGCGCTCGGTGACCAGGGCCATGTCGGCCACCATGGGCTGGGCTGCGATCGTCTTGGGCCGTTCCACGTAGCCGGGGTACTCGGTGAAGGGCCCGTCGAGGGCGTGGACGGTCGCGAAGAGGTCGCGCCGCACCCCCTCGGCGATCTCCAGCCGCAGGTGCAGCTGGTTCGTCGGCTGCAGGTCGGGGACCTCCAGGAACAGGGCCCGACGATCGTCCGACAGGTGGGCGGCGGTGATCGCCAGGGTGTCGTGGCCGGGGGTGTCGGGGCGGCGCGTCGAGTACTCCTGGGAGCCGTAGGCCCCGCTGTAGCGGTAGTTCCAGCACTGGGCGAAGTGGCGGCGGGCGTCGGCGGCGCTCGCATCGACCGGCGCGCTGAACTCCACGCGCACGCCGTTGGCGAAGACGTGGAAGGCGACCGGCTGGCGCACGCTCCCGCCGGTGTAACGCACGCGCTCCAAGCAGCCGTTCTCGGTGGCGTAGGACCCCCAGCCCTTCATCCCGGCCACGTAGAGCTGACCGTCGGTGGGGTGGAAGCGGCCGCGGTGGACCCCCGAGCGGAACTCCCCCGGCAGGGGCACGACCGCGCCTTGGAGTCGGCCGCGCACCTCGTCGCGCAGCAGCAGGAAGTGGGAGGCGGTGCCGAAGGAGAGGTGCACGGCCAGGCCCTCGAAGGGCCCCCACTTTCCGCCGCGCACCGCCACCTGGCCGCCCGCTGAGTTGTCGACGCCGCGGGGGAGGTACACCAGGGGGAGCGCGGGCACCTCGCCGCCGCGCGGACCGCGGTAGCCGAAGTGGGGCGGCGCGTCGCCTTCGAGGTCGGGCGAGACGGCGCAGATCATCGAGGCCGGGGTCCACTCCCCCTCCGAGCAGGGCACGGTCAGGACGCCGTCGTCGAGGAGGCCGATGCCGTCGGGGTTGCGGAAGCCCGTCGCCAGCACCTCGGCGCGGGATCCGTCGGCGGAGATGCGCACGCAGCCTTGGTTGCCCGAGGAGGTCACGAAGCGACCCTCGCCGTCGCGCACCAGGCCGCAGATGAAGTCGTGCCCACCCGACGAGGTGTCGAAGGCGTCGGAGAAGCACTCATAGGAGTCCGCTTCCCCTTCGCCGTCGAGGTCTGCCAGGCGCGTGAGCTGGTCGCGGCCGAGGACGAAGATCCCGTCGGCGTCGATGACGATCCCCGCGGGCTGGTGCAGGCCCTCGGCGAAGCGCCGCCAGCGGGCCGGGCCCGGGGCGTCGCCGGCGAAGCCGTCCACCCGCCACACCTCGCCCTCGAAGGTGCACACCAAGGCGGAGCCGTCGGGGAAGAAGGCCAGGCCCGTGAGGGACATCGGGGGAGCACCGGGGCCGCGCTCGGGGAGCTCGATGGTGTCGATGGCGTAGGGCCGTCCGCTGCCGCGCACCACCGCGGTCTCGTGCGCGACCGGCGGCCGCGGCGCGCCGCCTTCGATCGCGGCCCGCAGGGGGTGCTCGCTCGCGGGCGCGAGTTCGCGCGTGAAGACGCCGTCCTCCGCCCAAGGCGCGTCGAGGAAGGCGACGCCGTCGATCGAGTAGGAGAAGACAACGCGCTCGCCGTGGCGGAAGTACCCGTGGTAGTCCACGACACCCTCCGGGCGATCGTCGGCGGGCGTGCCCAGGGCCTCCCCCTGCAGGCGCAGGCCGTCGGTGAGCCCGTGGCGCGTGTCGGAGATCGTGAGGAACCCCTCGCGCCACAGGGCCGCGATGCGCGCCGTGTGGGGATCGAAGCAGGCCGACAGCTCGCCCTCCTCTCCCAGTCGCACGCACACCGCGCGCGCCACCGTGACGCCCGCGCCGCGGAAGACGCCGGCCAGGACGCGGCCGAGCCGCGCCCGTTTCCACCCGTCGTCGCGCCAGGTCCCTTCGTCCTGGGCGCCCCAGTGGCCGGTGCCCGCGCCGTCCAACCCGGGGTAGGGCGCCAACAGCGGCGGCGCGTGGGCGAGGGCGCGGAAGTGGTCGGCCTGCCTGGCGTAGAAGTCGTAGACGCGCGGGCGGTTGAGCGGGTGGTCGTGGCGCGGCCAGCGGGAGGGGTCGGTGGGTCCGGGCGCGAGCTCGAAGCTCGCCGGCGCCAGGGCGTGGGCGCTGGCGTGGTGGATCACCTGCCCCACCGCGTCCGCGCTCACCCCTCCCTCCCGGCCGAGGTCGACGAGCAGGCGCAGGAGGTCGGCGCGCGCCTCCTGCCCGAGAGCGTCGAAGACCCCGTCGGGCATCGGGCTCCCGCTGGAGCGGCGTGCGTCGATCTCCTCGAGGGCGAGGCGCTCCCGGCTCCCGTCGGAGGGATCGAGGATCACGAGACCCGAGTCGTCCTCCTCCACGACGAGTCCGGTGCGCAGGACGCCGTCGGTGCCGAGCACGCTCCACAGGCGGTACTCCTCGGCTACGTCGCGCTGGGGCCACAGCAGCGACACCGCCAGCTCCTCGGCGGTCCGCTCGCTCCCGCTGCGCGAGAGATCGGGTCCGACCGAGCCGCCGTGGTCGCCGATTCGATGGCAGCCGAGGCAGGCGGCTTCGGGGGACGCGAAGACCGCCGCGCCGCGCAGGGCGTCCCCGCCTCCGCGCGCCGCGGACACGAGGGCGCGGACGACGGTCGAGTCGTCGGCCGCCGCGGCACCCGCCGGTCCCCCGCCGGATGGTTCGGGCGTCGTCCCGGCGAGCACCGCTGGGTCGCGGGCCGGCCCGGTGGAGGCGGCGCGCAGCGGCGACGCCCCCCCCGCCAGGAGCAGGGCGCAGACCCACGGGAGCGCGAAGCGCCCTCCCCGACCGCCGGGGCCCGGACACGCCGGAGCCACCTCCGCCGGTCCGCGCCGCCGCTGGTGGCGGGGCGCGGGCGTGGCGGGCGATCGCGGCGCTCGCCCATCATCGACGGTCATCGCCCCAGGGTGGCCCCCCCGGCGAGGGGCCGCAAGGACGAGCCCGGGTGGCTGGGCCAACGCAGCTCCTCCCTGAGGGCGGAGAGAAGCGGGGTTCCCGCCCTTGCCGACCGCCATTAGAAAGTATATATTTACTTACTACTGAGCCCCGAGACCGTCCCCCATGCCCTCCACGACCCGCAAGCCCACCCGCGTCCGCCGGCGGGAGATCGCCGAGGCGGCCCTGCGGGTGATCGGCGAGCGCGGCGCCCCTTCCCTGACGGCGGCGACCCTCGCCGCCGAGGTCGGCCTCACCCCCGGGGCCCTCTTTCGCCACTTCGCCTCGGTAGACGAGATCCTCTGCGAGGCGGTCGAGGTGGCGGTCGAGGCCCTCGAGCGCACCTTCCCCCCCGCCGCCGCCCCTCCCCTGGAGCGGCTGCGGCGCCTCGCCCTCGAGCGCATCGCCCTGGTCACCGAGCGGCCGGGGTACTCGTGGTTGCTGCTCTCCGACCAGGTCAGCCTGTGCGTACCCGATGCCGCCGTCGAGCGCCTGCGGGAGCTGGTGCGGCGCTCGCGGACGTTCTTGATGCGGGCCTTCGAGGACGGCGTCGCCTCCGGCGCCCTGCGCTCCGACGTCCCGCCGCAGACGATGCTCGTCCTGTTCACGGGAACGGTGCACTCCCTGATCGCCGCCGGAGGCGTGCACCGCGAGGCCGCCTCCCCCGCCGCTCCCCGGCCGGTGATCGGCGCCCTCCTGGCGCTCCTGGAAAACCCCTCTCCTCCCCCGACCTCCCCTGACGAAAGCGTAGCGACATGAACATCACCGCGGACACCACGGTCGGCGCCCTCGCCACCACCCACCCCATCGCCACGCGCGTCTTCGCGCGCCACGGCATCGACTTCTGCTGCGGCGGGGGGCGTTCCCTAGCGGACGTGTGCGGCGAGCGCCACCTCGACGTCACCGAGATGATGGACGAGCTCTCCCGCGAGGTCGCGGGGCGCAAGGGCGAGGAGGTCGACTGGAGCGGGCGCCCCCTGCCCGAGCTCATCGACCACATCCTCGTCACCTACCACGATCCCCTGCGCGAGGAACTGCCGCGCATCGAGCAGATGGTGCGCAAGGTCCACTCCGTGCACGGTGACAAGGACCGCGCCTGCTTCGACGGATTGCTGCGTACCTTCCTCGCGATCAAGGGCGACATCGAGCAGCACCTGCCCAAGGAAGAGGAGGTCCTCTTCCCGATGATCAAGGCCGGCCAGGGAGCCATGGCCACGGGGCCGATGCACGTGATGGAGATGGAGCACGAGACCCTCGGCGGGATGCTGCGCGAGGTTCGCTCCCTGACGGGCGACTTCGCCGTCCCCGAGGGCGCGTGCAACACCTGGCGCGCCCTGTGGGCGGCCTTGGAGGACCTCGAAACCAAGCTGCACGAGCACATCCACCTCGAGAACAACGTCCTCCATGCCCGCGCTCGCGAGCAGTAGACAGTAGGTCTGGTCGGCTCCTAGCCCGGATGATTCATGAAGACGTGCACGAGACACAGCAACTCGGTTCCTGGTGGTGCTTTGCGGGTTCTGGCGCCGCAGGCGACCCTGAACGGGTCGTCGAGGAAGCCAGGTTCTCGAGAAGCGCCGCCAGGGGCCGAGAGGCCGTCGAAGACGGCCGGTTGCGAAGTCTGGTGTGCGTGTTCATGAATCATCCGGGTCAGTCGTTGGTGGTGCGTCCGGGCGACAGTAGGCGCTCGAGGCGCGCGGGTTGCACGCGGACGCCGAGGTTCCGCCCTCCCGAGAGGGTCACCAGGCCCGCCGGGGCGCCCCGGGGCTTGTGGACCTCCTTGCGGCGCGCCACGTGGACGTCGGCCCGGGAGGCCTTGCGCAAGGGAGAGAAGTGGACGGCGAGGTGGGCGGCGTCGAGCACCTCCTCGGGGTCGGGCTCCACCCCGCGCGAGGTGCGCAGGACGACGTGGCTGCCCGGCGCGTCGGCGGTGTGCAGCCACAGGTCGTTGCCGCGGCAGTGGCGGAAGGTCAGGGCGTCGTTGTCGCGAGCGCTGCGGCCGACGCGGATCTCCGAGCCCGCGCACCCGTGGAAGACCCGGTAGGGCAGGCGCGGGGCGGGCGGCGGGCGCTTGCGCGGGTCCGCCTCCTGCGGCGCATCGAGCAGGCCGGCGGCGACGCCCTCCGCGTCCAGGGCGGCGGGGTCGGCGTCCTCGGCGCCGGCGCGCCCGCGCAGGGTCTCGAGGGCCGCGATGCGAGTTCGGGTGCGCTCGAGCTCCTCGGGCAGCTCCGCGCTGGAGCGCTCGAGCTTGGCCGCGCGGTCGAAGTAGCGCCGGGCGTTCCCCTGGGGGTCCAGGCGCGGCTCGAGGGCGATGCGGCGCGGGGGCGACCCCGCGCTGTAGAGGTCGGGGAGCTCGACCGAGTCCATCCCGCGCCGCACCTGCCCGAGGTGGGCCAGGAGCAGCTCCCCGTCGCGGCGCACGCGCTCGGCGTCCGCGCAGGCGGCCACGCGCCGATCGAGGCCGCGGGCGAGGGAGCGGGCGCGGGACAGCTTGCGGTCGATGCGCCGGGTGAGGGCGCGGCGTGCCCGGTCGAGCTCGCGGCCGGCGACCGCCGGCAGGAGGTGGGCCTCGACGCGCCAGGAGAGGGGCGCGCGCTCCTCGGCCGCGGGCTCTGCCGGCTCGGGCAGGGCCTCGGCGAGGCTCGAGAGGGTCTCGGCGGGAGGCGGGCTGCCCGGGGGCGGGCGCCAGGCGCGCCCGACGACCAGGCGCGGATCGCCCTTGCGCGAGGGCGCGGGGACCAGCAGATCGACCACCTCGTCCCCCGGACCCAGCAGGAGCAGGTTGGCGTGGCGTCCGGTGAGCTCGGCCAAGAGCGCCCGGCGCTCCTCGCCGCCGCCGAGCTCCAGCAGCACGATGCGGTCACCGCGCACCTGCTCGAGGCGTCGCAGGGTGCGGCCGGGCAGCTCGTCGGCCAGGCGTCGGAAGAACGGTCCCAGGGGCCCGCCGGCCGAGCGCCGCACCCGCCCGTGCTGGAGGTGCAGGCGCGAAGCGTCGGGATCGGCGGCCAGGCGCAGGCGCAGGACGCGGGCGGGGTCGCCTGCCCCGGCGAAGACCAACAGCAGGTCGCGGGGCGGCAGGGGGTGGACGTCCCGCAGCTCTGCGCCGGACAGCAAGGGGTCCAGCTCGGCGACCAGCTCGCCGATCTGGCGGGCGTTGAGGCTCAGGACAGCTCTTCGGCGACGTTGTAGACCCAGGGCTCGCTGACCGGAGTCCACTCGGCGCGCTGCTGCGGATCGGGGAAGAACAGGGCCAGCTCGCTCGCGGCGCTCTCGGGCCCGTCGGAGGCGTGGACCAGGTTGTTGGAGAACGACATGCCGAAGTCGCCACGGATCGTGCCGGGGGCGGCCTCGCGGGCGTTGGTCGCTCCCACCAGGCGGCGCACGACGGCGATCGCGTCGACCCCTTCGAGGACCATGGCGACCGCCGGGCCCGAGGTCATGAAGGAGACGAGGTTGGTGTAGAAGGGTCGCTCGCGGTGGACTTCGTAGTGGCGCTCGATGAGCTCGGTGGGGAAGTTGCGCAGCTCCAGGCCCGCGAGGTGCAGGCCCTTGGCCTCGAAGCGGGCGATGATGCGGCCGACGAGCCCGCGCTGGACGGCGTCGGGCTTGAGCAGGACGAGGGTGCGTTCCACGATCTTGCGGCCCTTGCGGACCGATGGCAGGGGGGAGGGGCGGGGAAGGGGCCGGAGGGGGTCCGGCGGCGCGGGATTCTAGCCGCCCCGGTTGCCCGGCCTCCCCCGAAAACGCCCAAACGGGCCGTGGACGGGGCGCCTCGAGGCCCGCGGGCCCCAAGCGGGGCCGCGAGCGGGTGGGGCGCGCGGGAGAAGAACATGGGCGAAATCGCGCCCCACCGGTTGACGCGCGAGAAGGGGACCCTAGATTGTTCGCCCGTGAAGTCTGCGGAGACCGGCGCCGGCACGGCGCACGTCCCCTCGGGCCGTTTGGAAAGTCCACCCTCCCGACGAGCACGACCGTCACGCGTGCCATGAACCACGACCACGGGCGTTACGCGGGCCTCGGCCTGACCTACGCCGGAACCATCGTGGTGATGGGAGCGCTCGGGTACGCGATCGACCAAGCCCTCGGCAGCCTGCCGTGGGGGATGATCGCTGGCATCGCCCTCGGCGCCGTCGGAGGATTCCTCTCCCTGTTGAACAAGGTCCCCGGCGCAGCGCCGCGGCCGCCGCACGACCACACCCCCCCCGACGCATGACTCGCACACCTCTGGTGATCCTCGCCGCCTTGGCCGTCAGCGGCCTGACCGCGTGGGGTCTGGGCGGCACCCTGGGATTGGGCGTGCTGACCGGCTGCCTGTGCGGTGCGTCGGTAGCGGGCCTGGGCGTCGCATGGCAGCGCCACATCGCGCGCACGCGCCCCGACAAGGTCTTCGGTGCCCACGTGGTGGCCTTCGTGTTCAAGTTGGCTGCGGTGTTGTGCGGCGCCTTGGTGTTCCGCTTCGTCGATCAGGCCGCGGCGCGCGTCGACTGGCGCAGCTTCCTGGTCACCTTCGCCGCGGCGGTCTTCGTGGTGATGGTCGTGGGTGCCTTCGACACCATGAACACCCTGCGCGAGTCGGCCGTCGGCCGGGAGCGGGGGACCCTGTGAACTTCGTGCGTCCACTCTGCGTCCTCGCCTGCGTCGTCGCGCCGATCTTCCTCGCCCTGCGCTACACGCCGCACCACGAGGGCGCCAACGCCTTCGAGACCCTCTACCTGCACTTGCTCCCCGCGCCCCTGGAGGTGGCCGCCGACGACGGGCACGGTCACGGGGAGCACGACGACGGCCACGACGGCCACGACGGCCACGACGGTCACCAGGCGGAAGGGCACGGCGACGACGCCCACGGCCATCACGCCGGGGAGTACCTCCTCGCCCTGCCCCTGCCGGGGTTCCTGGGCGCCTTCGACATGAGCGGCGCCGCCGGCGGGCACCCCCTGCTGTTGTTCACCAACCTGCAGCTCTTCCAGATCGCCGCCTGCCTGCTGATCTTCGTCGTGTTCTCGGGCGTTCCGCGCTACCTGCGCACGGGGAAGGGGGACTACACCAGCCGCCTCTTCGCCGGGTTCGCCATGTGGATCCGCGACGAGATGGTCATGCCGGTGATGGGGCCCGAGGACGGGCGGCGCTTCCTGCCCCTGTTCCTGTGCGTGTTCTTCTTCATCTTCTTCATGAACATGATGGGGCTCCTGCCGGGGTCGGCGACGCCCACGGCGAGCATCTTCGTCACCGGCGCGCTCGCCCTGATGACCCTGGGCTGCATGCTCGGCTGCGGGATGGTCAAGCAGGGGCCGGTGAAGTTCTGGACGAGCCTCGTCCCCCACGTCCCCGCGGCCCTGTGGCCCCTGATGTTCCTGGTCGAGCTCGTGGGCCTGTTCGTCAAGCCCTTCGCCCTCATGATCAGGCTCTTCGCCAACATGATGGGCGGCCACCTCATCGTGTTGTCCTTGATGGGGATGATCTTCACCTTCGGAACCTACGGCGCCGTCGTCGGCTGGGGAGCGGCCCCGGTCAGCCTCGGCTTCGCCGTGTTCATCATGATCATCGAGTTCTTCGTGGCGATGTTGCAGGCCTACATCTTCACCATGCTCTCGATCATGTTCGTGCAGGGAGCGATGCACCCCGAGCACTGAGCCGCACACCGTTCACCGCTCACGGCGCCTTCCAGGCCCGGAGCGGTTCCGACTGCCAGACTTTTCAAGAACCCAAGAACCCCAGCAGGGCGGCACGGCCGCCCGAACGAGAAAGAAATGACGATGAACATCCTTCAAGACGGCGAACAGGTCATGGACATCGCGAAGATGGGCGCCGGCATCGGCGCCGGACTCGCCGCCATCGGTGCCGGCATGGGCATCGGCCGCATCGGTGAGGCTGCCGCGGAAGGAACCGCGCGTCAGCCGGAAGCGGCCGAGGCCATCAAGGGCACCTCGATCGTCCTCGCGGCCCTCATCGAGGGCGCGTGCCTGTTCGGCGTCGTCGTGACGCTGCTGATCGCCCTGGGCGTCGGCGGCTGAGCGTCCATCGGGATGCACCCCAAGCCGCCTCCGTCCCGTGGACGGCGGCGGCGGGGCGCTCTCGGCCGAGAGCGTCCCCGCACCCCCCCGAATCCCCGACCACCGTGGAACCACCAGCCATGACGGCCATCAACCTGATCCTGCCCGAGAGCGGGGGCTTCAATCCCCTCGAGTTGACGGGCCTGGGCAACGCCCTGTGGACCTGGGTCATCTTCCTGTTGACCCTGCCGTTCGCGTGGATCGTCATCCTGGGGCCGGTCTCCCGGGCCCTCGAGGACCGGGACGGACGCGTCCGTGAGGCGATCGACAGCGCGCGCCAAGCCAGCGAGGACGCGGAGAAGGCGCGGGCCGAGGTCGAGGTCAAGCTCGGCGAGGCCCAGGCCGACGCGGCGAAGCTCCTGGCCGAGGCGCGCGAGCGGGGAGAGGCGCGGGAGCGCGAGATCCTCGACAGCGCCCGGGAGGAAGCGGAGGCCATGCGCGAGCGGGCCCAGAGCGAGATCGAGACGGCCAAGGAGCAGGCCCTCGCGGCCATCCGCGACGAGGTCGTCGACCTGTCCCTGGCAGCGGCCTCCCAGGTGCTCCAACGCCGGGTCGACTCCGAGGACGACCGGCGCATGGTCGGCGAGATGATGGGCAGCGCCTTCAGCGGCGGAGACTCCCCGGCAGGGAGCGGCTCGTGATCGTCGATGCGGTCACCGCCCGCTACGCCGAGGCGCTCTACCGGCTCGCCGCCGAGCGCGGCGGCCTGGAGGCGGTGCGCGGCGGCGTGGAGCAGTTGGCGGCGGAGATCGCCGAGCCGCGCGTGTCCGCCTTCCTCTTCGACGCGCGGGTGCCGGCGACCGAGAAGCGCTCGCGCCTGGAGCGGCTGACCCAGACCTTCCATCCCCTGCTCCGGAACCTGGTCGGCCTGCTGTTCGACAAGCACCGCGAGGAGGTCCTGCGGGGTCTGGGCCCGGCATTCCGCCAGCGCTACCTGGCGGGCAAGGGCGCCGTGGAGGGGCGCGTCCAGAGTGCCCGGCCCCTCTCCCAGGCCGACATCGACGGCCTGGCCGGCGCCGTGGGCAAGCGGATCTCCAAGGAGGTCCTGCTCGAGAACGAGATCGACGCGGACCTGGTCGGGGGAGTGCGCGTCCTGGTGGACAACCGACTCGTGGACCACTCGGTCCGCGGTCGCCTGGCGGGGATGCGCAAGCGCCTGAGCAGCGCGCGCGTGCTGAACGCCTGAGGCGGCGAGAACAAACGTATAAGGCAGCGAACGAACACCGTCAGAGAACAGCGAGACACCGAACATGGACCTCCGACCCGCAGAAGTGACCTCGATCCTCAAGCAGGAGATCGAGTCGTACCAGGGCGAGACCTCGATGCAGAGCGTGGGCACCGTCCTCTCCGTGGGAGACGGCGTGGCCCGCGTGTACGGCCTCGAGGACTGCATGATGAACGAGCTGCTCGAGTTCTCGGGCGGGGTGCGGGGCGTGGCCCTCAACCTCGAGGAGGACAACGTCGGCTGCGTGCTCCTTGGCTCGGCGACGGAAGTCACCGAGGGTGACGAGGTGCGCTCGACCGGCCGCATCATCTCCGTTCCTACCGGGGACGCCCTGCTCGGGCGCGTCGTGAACGCCCTCGGCGACCCCCTCGACGGCCGCGGCCCCCTCGCCGTCACCGACGACGACTACCTGCCGATCGAGCAGCCCGCTCCCTCGGTGGTGGAGCGCCAGCCCGTCAGCGAGCCCCTGCAGACCGGCATCAAGGCCATCGACGCGATGATCCCGATCGGCCGCGGCCAGCGCGAGCTGATCATCGGCGACCGCCAGACCGGCAAGACGGCGCTCATCATCGACACGATCATCAGCCAGAAGACCACCGGTGGCGGGGACCCCTCCAACCCCGAGCAGGTGCTGTGCATCTACGTCGCCGTGGCCCAGAAGCAGTCCACGGTCGTCGACCTCGTGCGGCGCCTCGAGGCCGCCGGCGCGATGGCCTACACGATCGTCGTCAGCGCCAGCGCCATCGACGAGGCCTCCATGCAGTACCTCTCGTGCTACGCGGGCGCGAGCATGGGCGAGCGCTTCCGCGACGAGGGGCGGCACGTCGCGATCTTCTACGACGACCTCTACAAGCAGGCCCTGGCCTACCGTCAGGTGATGCTGCTCCTGCGCCGCCCGCCGGGGCGCGAGGCCTTCCCCGGGGACGTCTTCAACCTCCACAGCCGCCTGCTCGAGCGGGCCGCGAAGCTGGCGGACAACGCGCCCCAGATCAACCCGCGCTACAAGGCCGGCGGCGGCTCGATGACGGCCCTGCCCGTGGTCGAGACCCAGGAGGGCGACGTCTCCGCGTACATCCCGACCAACGTGATCTCGATCACCGACGGCCAGATCTTCCTCGAGGCGAACCTGTTCAACTCGGGCGTGCGTCCCGCGGTGAACGCGGGCATCTCGGTCTCGCGCGTGGGTGGCGCGGCCCAGATTCCGGCCATGAAGAAGAGCGCCGGCGGCCTGCGCATCAACCTCGCGCAGTACCGCGAGCTGCAGGCCTTCGCCCAGTTCGGCTCCGACCTCGACAAGGCCACCCAGGCGACCCTGACACGCGGGGAGAAGCTGGTGGAGATCCTCAAGCAGGGCCAGTACGCGCCCGTGCCCGTCGCCGAGCAGGTGATGATGATCCACGCCGGAACCTCCGGCAGCCTGGACGAGGTGCCGACGACGCGCGTCGGCGAGTTCGAGGAGGCCCTCCTGGCCCACATGCGCGACGCCCAGCCCGATGTGGGCGCGGGGATTCTCGAGAGCGGCGTCCTCTCCGACGAGGCCAAGGCCGCCATCGAGGAAGCCGTCGGCGTCGTCCGCGCACAGCTCGGGATGTAGACCGTGGTTTCGATCAAGGAGCTCCGCCAGCGGATCGATTCCGTCGGCAACATCAAGCAGATCACGCGCGCCATGGAGATGGTGTCGACGACCAAGCTGCGTCGCTTCCAGGAGCGCGCCGTGGCCTCGCGACCCTACGCCGAGGAGATCGCCGGCCTGGTCGGACACCTCGCCGCCGTCCTCGGTGACGACGTAGACGGCCTGCCGCTCTTCCGCGCTGGGAGCGGCGAGCGCACCGCGATCCTGCTCGTCTCCTCGGATCGCGGCCTGTGCGGCGCGTACAACTCCAACCTGTTCATCGCCTTCGAGGAGGCTCTCGCCCGCCTGGGCGAGGACGCGGTCGACCTCTTCGTCATCGGGCGCAAGGGCTACCAGTACTGCACCAAGCGCGGGCTCGCCGTGGAGCGCTTCCTCGTGGAGCCGCCCCTCGAAGCGGTCGACTTCGCCAGCGCCCGCGCTACCGCGCGGGCCCTGGTCGACGGCTTCCTCGGCGGCGCCTACGCCGGGGTGGAGATCTGCTTCACGCGCTTCGTCTCGATGGCCAAGTACGCACCCCGCTGCGTGCCCTTCCTGCCGATCTCCTCGGCGAGCCTGACCGGCGGCGACGAGGACGGCGCGGCCGGCGGCGACATCCTCCTCGAGCCCGATGCGGCGACGCTCTTCGAGCACCTCGTGCCGCGCTACCTCGAGACTCGCGTCTACAGCGCGTTGCTCGAGTCCCTCACCTCCGAATACGCCAGCCGGCGCATGTCGATGAAGGCGGCCACCGATGCCGCCACCGACATGCAGGCCGTGCTGCGCGGGCGCTACAACCGCGTGCGCCAGGAATCGATCACCACCGAGCTTCTCGACATCGTCGGCGGCGCAGAGGCGCTGCGCTAGCCCAGCTGAACGAACCCTCCCCAGCCATGACCACCACCTCCACCGGCACCGTCGCCCAGATCTTCGGCCCCGTCGTCGACGTCCGCTTCCCCGCGGAGTCGCTCCCGGCGATCTACAACTCCCTCAGGGTCGAGGACGCCGAGCGCGGCATCGACCTGACCCTCGAGGTCGCCCAGCACCTCGGCAACGACACCGTGCGCTGCGTCGCGATGGCCACCACCGACGGTTGCCGGCGCGGGATGGCCGCGCGGGACACCGGGGCGGCGATCCGCGTCCCCGTGGGAGAGGGCACCAAGGGCCGCATCTTCAACGGCCTCGGCACGCCCCTGGACACGGTCGCCCGCGGCGACCTGCCCGAGTGCGACGCCTGGCCGATCCACCGACCCGCGCCCTCCTTCGACGAGCAGGAGGCGGTCAGCGAGGTGTTCGAGACGGGCATCAAGGTCGTCGACCTGCTCTGCCCCTTCGCCAAGGGCGGCAAGATCGGGCTCTTCGGCGGCGCGGGCGTGGGCAAGACCGTGCTGATCCAGGAGCTGATCCGCATCACGGCGGTCGAGAAGGGCGGCTTCAGCGTGTTCTGCGGCGTCGGCGAGCGGACCCGCGAGGGCAACGACCTGTGGCTGGAGATGACCGAGGCCCAGTACACGACGCCCGAGGGCGAGAAGGCCAGCGTGATCGACAACGCGGTCCTGGTGTTCGGCCAGATGAATGAGCCCCCCGGGGCGCGCCTGCGCGTGGGCCTGGCGGGCCTGACCATGGCGGAGTACTTCCGCGACGAGAAGGAGCAGGACGTGCTCCTGTTCGTGGACAACATCTTCCGCTTCGTGCAGGCGGGCTCCGAGGTGTCGGCCCTGCTCGGGCGCATGCCCTCCGCGGTGGGCTACCAGCCCACGATGGCCTCGGAGATGGGCGCCCTGCAGGAGCGCATCACCTCGACCAGCAAGGGCTCGGTGACCTCCATGCAGGCGGTCTACGTCCCGGCGGACGACATCACCGACCCGGCGCCGGTGGCGACCTTCGCCCACCTCGACTCGACGATCATCCTCGACCGGGCGATCTCCGAGCTGGGCATCTACCCTGCGGTGGACCCGCTGAAGTCGACCTCGCGCATGCTCGACCCGCACGTGGTGGGCGAGGAGCACTATTCAGTCGCCCGCTCGGTGCAGCAGATCCTGCAACGCTACGCCGACCTCAAGGACATCATCGCCATCCTCGGCATCGAGGAGCTCTCCGACGAGGACAAGCAGGTCGTCGCCCGCGCGCGACGCATCCAGCGCTTCCTCGCCCAGCCGTTCTTCGTGGCCGAGCAGTTCACCGGCACGCCGGGCATCTTCGTTCCGCGGGAGGAGACCGTGAAGTCGTTCAAGCGCATCATCGAGGGCGAGGTCGACGAGCTCCCCGAGCAGGCCTTCTACATGGTCGGCTCGGTGGACGACGCGATCGAGCGCGCCGGCGAGATGGCCTCCCAGGGGTAGGCGGCGAGCACCCAGGCGATGGAACTCACCCTGCGCGTCATCACTCCCGAACGGATCGTGGTCGACACCACGGTGGACTCGGTGCGCGTTCCCGGTCTGGACGGGGGCATGGGGATCTTCCCGCGTCACGCCCCGATGGCCACCGCCCTCGACGCGGGCTTCGTGCGCTATCGCTCCGGAGGCCAGGAGCGCGTGCTGTTCACCGACGGCGGCTTCGCCGAGGTTCGCGGCGGGACCGTCCGCGTGCTGACCTCGGTCGGCGAGCAGAGCGAGGAGATCGACTTCGAGCGCGCCCGCAAGGCGGAGGAGCGCGCCCGCGAGCGCCTCGCCCACCGCGGCGAGACCCTCGCGCGCGAGTCTGGGGTCGACTTCTTGCGGGCCGAGGCGGCCCTGCGCCGCTCCCTGCTGCGCCAGCAGCTCGGGACCGACCGTTGAGCCCGCGGCCGGCGGAGGGGAGCGGGGGTGAACTCGCGGAGGAAGTGGGGGATTCGCTCGCGCCCGAGGGTACCCTGCGCGGCGTGACCCACGCACCCGAGGAGGCGAGCGGGGCGGATTGGCGCCGGACCCACACCTGCGGGGAGCTCTGCTCCGAGCACGTGGGCACGAGGGTGACCCTCAACGGCTGGGTGGACAGCCGCCGGGACCACGGCGGGATCTACTTCCTGGACCTGCGCGATCGCTACGGCGTGACCCAGGTCGTGCTGCGCGAGGAGGTCGCCGACACGATCAAGATCGGCCCGGAGTACGTGCTCTCTGTGCGCGGCGAGGTCGCCTCGCGGGGCGAGGCCAATCGCAACCCGGGCCTGCCCACCGGCGAGATCGAGCTGCTGGCGGAGCACGTGGAGGTGCTCTCCGCGTCGGAGGTGCCGCCATTCGAGGTCCTCGACGACCTCGACACGGCGATCGAGACGCGCCTGCGCCACCGCTACGTGGACCTGCGCCGGGCGCCGTTGCAGCGCAACATCGCCCACCGCTCGCGATTCATCAACGCCATGCGGCGCGCCTTCGAGGACGAGGGCTTCCTGGAGATCGAGACCCCGATCCTGACCCGCGCCACCCCCGAGGGCGCACGCGACTACCTCGTGCCCAGTCGCGTCCACGCGGGGAACTTCTACGCGCTCCCCCAGTCGCCCCAGATCTTCAAGCAGATCCTGATGGTCGCGGGCTTCGACCGCTACTTCCAAGTCGCCCGCTGCTTCCGGGACGAGGACCTGCGCGCCGACCGCCAGCCGGAGTTCACCCAGCTGGACATGGAGATGTCCTTCGTGGAGGAGGAGGACGTGTGGGCCGTCTGGGAGCGGGTCCTCGCGCGCACCTTCTCGGAGTCCATGGGTGTCGAGCTCTCGGTTCCCTTCGCGCGCATGCGCTACGCCGAGGCCATGGAGCGCTTCGGCACCGACAAGCCCGACACGCGCTTCGGCATGGAGCTCGTGTGCGCCGGTGAGTGGGCGGCGACCTCGTCGTTCCGGGTCTTCCGCGACACCGTCGAGAGCGGTGGGCGCGTGATGGGGCTGACGGTCCCGGGCGGAGCCGAGCTCTCGCGCAAGGAGATCGAGGCCCTGGAGGCCCACGCCAAGGAATACGGCGCCCGCGGCCTGGCCTGGTGGAAGCCCGCGGCCGACGGCGGGGCCGGCCCCCTGGCGCGCTTCACCGAGGGCGACGGCGCTCCCCTGATGGAGCTTCTGGGCGCCGAGGAGGGGGACCTGTGCGTCTTCGTCGCC
The DNA here is from genome assembly GCA_030746555.1 of Planctomycetota bacterium. Classification (GTDB taxonomy): domain Bacteria; phylum Planctomycetota; class UBA1135; order UBA1135. The sequence goes on from JASLMK010000012.1 coordinate 39,193, forward strand.
GACCGCGCCGCCGTCGTGCAGCGCTCCCTCGGCGAGCTGCGCGTCCACCTCGGCCGCGCTCGCGGGCTGGTGGGGGAGGCGTCCTGGGACTTCTTGTGGGTGACCCACTTCCCGCTGTTCGAGCCCGACGAGGAGAGCGGCGGCTGGACCTCGTCCCACCATCCCTTCACCGCGCCGCAGGACTGGGACCTCGGCGGCGAGGAGGCCGATCCGGCGGGCTTGGCCAGCCGCTCCTACGACCTGGTGCTGAACGGCTGGGAACTGGGCTCGGGGTCCGTGCGGATCCACCGCTCCGACGTGCAGCAGCGCGTGTTCGAGCTCCTGGGCATCTCAGCCGCCGATCAGGAACTCAAGTTCGGCTTCCTCCTGGAGGCTCTGGCCCACGGGGCGCCGCCCCACGCCGGGTTCGCCGTCGGGCTCGACCGCATCGTGGCCCTCTCCCTGGGACTGGAGAACCTGCGCGACACCCTGCCCTTCCCCAAGACCACCTCTGCCGCGGACCTGATGTGCGCCGCGCCGTCGAGGGTGACCGACGCGCAACTGAAGGAAGTCCATATCGAGCTCGGCGCCCAGGCGCGGAGTGCGTGCGACGCCACCGATGGCAACGCGTGACGTGCTGACCGGGTGCCCGAAAGCTCCCCGGGTGGCGCTCGCGGCGAGGTGGACCTATGCTTCCTGGATGGAGCAGAGCCCCCCCACGACGGCGCTCGCTCGCCGTCCCTATCCCCGATCCGGCCCCCCAGCGGGCCCGATCCCGCGAGACTGAACGAAGGAGAACGACCCTGGCACAGGACTATCGCCGGAACAGACAGATTCGCGTCCCCGAGGTGAGGCTGATCGACGCCGCGGGAGAGCAGGTCGGCATCGTGCAGACCTCGGAGGCGGCGCGCATGGCGCAGGATGCCAACCTCGACCTGGTCGAGGTCTCCCCCACGGCCCGCCCGCCCGTCTGTCGCATCATGGACTTCGGCAAGTTCAAGTACGCGCAACGCAAGCGCGAACGGACCGGACAAGGGCGCAAGACCGCTTCGCACCTCAAGGAGCTGCGCGTCCGGCCCGCGATCGACGAACACGACCTCGGCTACCGGATGGTCCAGGGACGCAGGTTCCTCGAGGCCGGCCACAAGGTCCAGGTCGTGTGCATCTTCCGGGGGCGCCAGTTGCGCCACCCCGAGCACGGCTACAACGTGATGAAGAAGGTCGTGGAGACCCTCGCGGACGTGGCCAAGGTGGAGTCGCCGGCGCGCATGATGGGGCGGCGGATGACGATGATGCTCGCCCCACTGCCCCAGAAGACCGAGCGCGTCGGAGAGGGCTGAACGGGGCGGCTCGCCTTCCCGGCCTGTAGGGGCGGCCGGAACCTCCGGGGGGCCGTTTCTTCTCCCGGGGCTTGCCTCGGGGCCGGGGGAGCGTACCCTGTTGCGCTCCAAGTCCGGGCACGTCCCGGCTCCCGCGAGCGGTGCAGGCATGCCGGCGAGCGGGGAATCCAAAGAGCAGAGGAACCGCCATGCCGAAGATGAAGTCGAAGGGCGCCGTCAAGAAGCGCTTCGTCGTGACCAAGAAGGGGCGCGTGAAGTGCAGCCGCCCCGCCCGCGGCCACATGCACGCCTCCAAGGACGCGGCCGGCCGCCGCAGGCTCCGCGAGCGCATCGTCCTGCCCACGACCTGGGGCAACATGATGCGCCGGATGATGGGGTCCTGACATGGTGCGCGTGACCTACGGCGCACCGCGCCGGCGCAAGAAGCTGCGCTACTTCAAGGCCGCCCGCGGCTACCGCGGCGGGCGCTCCAAGCTCTGGCGGACCGTGCGCGAGGCGCTGATGCGCTCCTGGGCCTACGCCTACCGCGACCGCAAGCAGCGCAAGCGCCAGTTCCGCCGCCTGTGGATCCTGCGCATCAACGCCGCAGCGCGCCAGCGCGGGACCAACTACTCGCGCCTGATGGCCGGGCTGAAGAGGGCCGGTGTGGAGCTCAACCGCAAGCAGCTCTCCGAGCTGGCCGTCAACGATCCCGCCGCCTTCGACGCCCTGGCCGAAGAGGCCAAGAGCGCGCTGGTCTGAGCCGGGCGGTGGAAGAGCGCATCGGGCAGCTGGGCACCGAGGCGCGCGGGCGCATCGAGGGCGCAGCCGACGCGGAGGCCCTGAAGACCATCGAGCGCGAGCTCCTCGGCAAGCAGGGAGTTCTGGCGGAGGTCCTGGCCTCGATCCCCGGCCTCGAGCCCGCCGAGAGGCCCCTGGTGGGCCGACTGGCCAACGAGCTCAAGTGCGAGCTGCTCGGCTCCCTCGCCGCCCGACGGGAGGCGCTCGATCAGGAGCGCCTGGCCACCGATCGGGCCTGTGACGACTTCGATCCGACGCTCCCCGCCCGGCGGGCGGTGCGCGGCTCCCTGCACCCGATCACCCGTGTGCGGCGCAAGGTCGAGGACGTCTTCACGTCGATGGGCTACTCGATCCTCGAGGGCCCCCAGGTGGAGCTGGACTACTACAACTTCCAGGCGCTCAACATCCCCGCCGACCACCCGGCGCGCGAGATGCAGGACACCTTCTACTGCACCGGCGGCGGGAACCTGGTGATGCGCACCCACACCTCGCCGGTCCAGGTGCGGACGATGGAGCGCGCCGAGCCGCCCTACCGCGTCGTCTCCGTGGGTCGGGTCTTCCGCAAGGAGGAGCAGGACGCGACCCACGACCACACCTTCCACCAGGTCGAGGGCCTGGTCGTGGGGGAGGACGTGACCGCCGGCCACCTGATCGGGACCCTGAGAGCGCTGCTGGCGCGCCTGTTCGGGCGGGAGCTCGACACGCGCCTGCGGCCGGGCTACTTCCCTTTCGTCGAGCCCGGCTTCGAGCTCGACGTGCGCTGCCCGTTCTGCGAGGACGGCTGCCGCGTCTGCAGCAGGACCACCTGGATCGAGTTCTGCGGCCTGGGGATGGTGCACCCGCGGGTCTTCGCCGCCAGCGACGTGGACGCCGAACGCTACACGGGCTTCGCCTTCGGGTTCGGCCTCGATCGGCTCACGATGATGCTCTTGGGCATCGACGACGTGCGCCATTTCATGGCCGGCGACCTGCGCTTCTTGGAGCAGTTCTGATGCTGATCTCCACCCGCTGGCTGTCCCGGCACGTGGACCTGGGGGGCCTGGCTCCCGAGGAGATCGCGGAGTCCCTGACCCTGTCGACCGCCGAGGTCGAGGGAACGTCCACCTTCGCGCCCCACCTCGACCAGGTGCGCGTGGGCTTCGTCCAGGCCCGCGAACCCCACCCCGACGCGGACAAGCTCTCGATCTGCACCGTGGACGTCGGCGGAGCCGAGCCGCTGCAGATCGTCTGCGGAGCCCCCAACGTCGACGCCGGCCAGAAGGTGGCCGTGGCCGAGGTCGGCTGCGTGCTGCCCGGCGACTTCAAGATCAAGAAGGCCAAGATCCGCGGCGCCGCGTCGGCGGGGATGATCTGTTCGGTGCGCGAGCTCGACCTCGGCGACGAGCACGACGGCATCTGGGTCCTGGACGCCGACGCCCCCGTCGGCGTGGGCGTGGCCGAGGCCCTCGACCTGCGCGACACGGTGATCGAGATCGACAACAAGTCGCTCACCCATCGTCCCGACCTGTGGGGGCACCGCGGGATCGCCGGCGAGCTGGCGGCGATCCACGATCGGGAGCTGTTGCCCCTCGACCTCAGTCTGCCGCCCACCGGCGACGGCCGGCCCGTAGCCGTGCGCATCGAGTCGGAGGCCTGCTCGCGCTACGTCGCCCTGGCCGTGGACGGCGTACGCCAGGGACCGAGCCCGGACTGGCTGCGCATGCTGCTGTTGGCCGTGGGGCAGCGCCCGCTCGACCTCTTGGTCGACCTGTCCAACTTCGTCATGCTCGACCTCGGCCAGCCCAACCACCTGTTCGACCGCGGGCGGCTGGCCGGCGAGGGGATCGTCGTGCGCATGGCGCGGCCGGGAGAGCGCACCACGACCCTCGACGGCGAGGAGCGCGCCCTGGGCGAGGAGGACCTGCTGATCTGCTCCGGCGACGAGCCGGTGGCCCTGGCGGGGATCATGGGGGGCGAGGGTTCCAAGGTCCTGGACGGCACCACCGAGCTGCTGCTGGAGGTGGCGCGCTTCGATCCGGTCACGGTTCGGCGCTCTGCGATCCGTCTGGGGTTGCGCAGCGACGCCTCGGCGCGCTTCGAGAAGGGGCTCGACCCGGCGCTCCCCATGGAGGCGGCGGCGCACCTCGTGCGCACTCTGTCGAGCATCCAACCGCAGGTGTCGCTGCCTTCTCCGCCCACGGACGAGGGCTCCTGGTCGGACCAGGCCTGCGAGGTCGAGCTGCGCGCCGAGCGCGTTCGCCGGCTGCTGGGTCTGGACCTCAGTGACGAGGAGATCGCCGGCGGCCTGCGCCGTCTGCAGTTCGGCGTGAGCACGGGGGCACGGGAGGGGGTCCTGCGCGTGGCCGTCCCCTCGCGGCGAGCCGGCAAGGACGTCGCCCTCGAGGAGGACCTGGTGGAGGAGGTGGGCCGCATCGTCGGCTATGAGCGCATCCCCGTCCGGAGCCTGACGGGGGAGATCGCGCCGCCGCCGTACGACGGACGCCGCGAGCTGACGCGCGTGATCCAGGATCGCCTGAGCGGGGGAGCGCGGTTCCACGAGGTCCTGTCCTACTCGTTCCTCTCCGACGAGCTCCTGGCGACCTTGGGTTTGGACGAGCTGCCCCACGTGCGCCTGGCGAACCCGGTCTGCGAGGGCGAGCACAACGTGCGGCGCTCCCTGGTCCCCGGCCTGCTCGCCATGGTCGAGCAGAACCGCCGGCGACGGGAGGACGTGCGCCTGTTCGAGGTCGGCGAGGCATACCTCCCCGAGCACGAGAACGAGCGCGGGGAGCCGCGGGAGGTGCACGAGGTCGGGCTGGTCTGGGCCTGTGTGCCGTCGGGGGCTGACGCGCGCTTCGATGCCGGCTGCTTCTGTGGTCTCCAGGGGGTCGTGGAGGACCTCTTGGCGTTCGCGGGCTACGACGCGCCGACCTGGGAGGCCTGGGCGGGAGAGCGCTCGAAGGCCTGGGCGCACCCGCGCCGCGCCTTGCGGGCCTCGCTCCCCGACGGCGACGGCGGGCAGCGCGAGGTGGGCCTGGTGGCCGCCCTCGAGCCGGGCCTGCACCGCTCCCTGGGACTCGCCGACGAGCTCGCCAGCGACGTGGCCGTCGCCCGCCTCGATCTCGACGGCCTGCTGGCCTGCGCCCCGCGCACCGGCGGCTACCGGCCGATACCGCGCTACCCGGCCACCAAGCTCGACGTCGCCCTGGCCCTCGACGCCACGGTGGGTGTCGACGCCTGCGTGGCGGCCATCGAGCGCTGCGGCAAGGGGCTGGTGGCCTCCTGCGAGCTCTTCGACGTGTTCTGCGGCGAGAGCGTCGGGGCCGGCCGCCGCTCCCTGGCCTTCCATGTGCTCCTCGCCTCCCCCGAACGCACCCTGGGGGAGGCGGATGGCCGCAAGTTCCTGCGACGCCTCGAACGGGCCGCCGCCGACCTCGGCGGCGAGCTGCGCAGCGAGTAGGCGTATGCTGGGGGCAGCCCTTCGGCCAGGCGGTGTCCGCGGCCGATGAAGGAGCGCGGAGCCCACAGCCCGTGAAGGTCGTCCTCGTCAACCCGCCCAGCCCCCCCGAGTACCGCGTCAGCCGAGGGCTGATGGGGGGCTTCGGCATGGCCGTCAACCCCGGCCTGCTCTACCCGCCGATCGAGCTGGCCCACGTCGCCTCGGTCCTGGAGGCCGACGGGCACGAGGTCGCCATCCACGACAGCGACGCCGTCGGCCTCGACCTCGCCGCCGCCCGCGAGGCGATCGTCGGACTGGGTGGAAACCTGATCTGTTTGGACTCCAGCAGCACCTCCCTCGGGCGGGACCTGGAGCTTGCCCGCGGGGTCAGGGCCGAGGCCCAGGTGCCGGTCGCCATCCTCGGAAGTCAGGTGACCTTCACCCCTGGAGAGGTGTTCGCCAACGACAGCGTCGACGTCGTCGTGCGCGGCGAGCCCGAGCTCACCGTCCGCGAGTTGGCGCGGCGCGTCGCCGCCGGCGAGTCGCTCGAGGGTGTGGCCGGGACGAGCTGGCGGCGCGGTGACGGTGAGGTCGTGCACGAAGTCGAGCGAGAGAAGATCCGCGCTCTCGACGAGTTGCCGCTGCCCGCACGCCACCTGCTCGACAACGCCGCCTACCGCTTCCCAGGCATCGACGGCCCGGTCACCACGGTCAAGTCGTCCCGGGGCTGCCCCCTGGACTGCTCGTTCTGCGGCTACACCCTGGCCCAGGGACTGCGCTTCCGCTTTCGCTCTCCCGAGCACGTGCTGACCGAGCTGTGCGACCTGCACCGCACGCACGGGATCTCCCACGTGGTCTTCCGCGATCCGATCTTCACCACGCGCAAGGACCGCGTGCACGCCATCTGCGACGGGATCCTGGCGGAGGGGCTGGAGCTGGAGTGGCAGTGCGAGACGGCGGTCAAGGTGCTCGACCGGCCGCTGTTGGAGAAGATGGCCTCGGCGGGCTGTCGCCACATCTCCCTCGGCGTCGAGTCGGGCAACGAGACCATCCAGCGCGCCCATTGCGGCGCGAAGCTCCTCGACCACGATCATGCCGAGGAGGTCTTCCGAGCGGCGCGGGCCGTGGGCATCGAGACGCGCGCCTTCTGCATGATCGGCTTCCCCGAGGAGACCCCGGCGATGGCCGAGGAGACCATGGACCTCGTCGAGCGCCTCGACCCCGACCAGGTGCAGTTCTGCGCCGTGACCGCCTACCCGGGGACGCCGCTCTACGAGATGCTGAGCGGGGAGCGTGACTTCGACTACGCGACGATGACCGGCTTCGTCGCGCTCGAAGGGAACGAGCACATGAGCGCGGCCGAGATCGAGGCCAAGATCCGCGAGGCCTACCGGCGCTTCTACCTGCGCCCGCGGCGCATCGCGAGCGAGCTGCGCCACCCCCTGCGGTTGGCCTCGAAGATGAGCCGCTACCTCACCCTGTTCCGACGCCGGGCCTAGGTTCCTCGCTCCCGGGGGCGGCGGCGGGGGCGTCGGCCTCGGCGCTCCAGCCCCGCTCGGCCAGGTCCACCCAGCGGGTCTCGCCCGAGGCGGGCAGCCAGACCCGCACCCAGGAGTTCCAGCGCTCCAGGACCAGGGCTCTCTCGCGGGCGGGAACGTCCTCGGCTCGGGCGTCTCTCATGGCAGGCCCGACTCCGCGCCCCCGGGGCGGGGGGGGCGGAAAAAGCGAGAAACCCCGCCGCGCCGACGTCAGGTCAGGGGTGCGCGGCCGTCGGCGGACCCGTCCTCCAGGTCGATCTGGTGCAGGCGCTGGGCGAACTCCTCGCCGCTGCAGACCTGCTTCTCGACCAGGACGCGCTGCAGGGCCTTGGTCGCCAGGGCCAGTTCGCCGATGGCGCGCTCGAGGCGCTCGGCGTCCACGCCGCCGCCCGCGCCGCGCAGGTGGGCGACTTCGCGCCTGGCTTGGGAGGCCTCGGCGCGGACCTTGTCGATTTCGGAGTGCTGGTAGATGTCGAAGATCCAGTTGATCAGGCCCATGGTTTCCTCCGTGTTGGGGGCTGGCTGAGTCTACGCACTCAGCACGGGTTCCTTCACCACGATCCGCTCACCGGGGCGATCGGACCCGCGGAGATGTGGGCAGTCGATGCGTTCCATCTCACGCTCGCGGCCGGCCATCGGCTACCCTCTGCTGCGAAAGCGAGGAAGGCCATGCCCCAGATCGAGAACGTCCTGCACGAAGACCGCCGCTTCGCCCCCCCCGACGCGTTTCGCGAGCGCTCGCTCCTCGGTGACGAGGAGAGCTACCGGCGCATGTACCGGGAGTCGATCGACTCGCCGGAGACGTTCTGGGACGGGGTGGCGCGCGACCTGCCGTGGATCGAGCCCTACGAGCGGGTGCTCGACTGGTCGGAGGCCCCGCGGGCGCGCTGGTTCGTCGGCGGCCGCCTCAACGCCTCCAGTGTGTGCGTCGACCGCCACCTCTCAGAGCGCGCCGCGAAGCCCGCGATCGTGTGGGAGGGCGAGCCGGGGGACACGCGCACCCTGACCTACGCCGAGCTCCACCGCGAGGTCTGCCGCCTCGCCAACGGCCTCGCACAGCGTGGAGTCTCCAAGGGCGACCGCGTGGCGATCTACATGCCCATGGTCCCCGAGCTGGCGGTGGCGCTGTTGGCCTGTGCGCGGATCGGCGCGGTGCACTCTGTCATCTTCGGCGGCTTCAGCGCCCAGGCCCTGCGGGACCGCATCGAGGACGGGTCGTGCTGCGCCGTGATCACCGCCGACGGCGGTTGGCGCCGGGGTAGCGTGCTGCCCCTCAAGCAGGAGGTCGACGCGGGGATCGAGGGCTTGGACTTCGTGCACACGGTCGTCGTCGTGCGCCGCGGCGAGAACGAGGTGGCCTGGACCCAGGGTCGGGACTGCTGGTACCACGAGCTCCTCGAGGGCGTCGCCGATGAGCGCGAGCCGGAGCCGATGGACAGCGAGGACCCGCTGTTCCTGCTCTACACCTCCGGGTCGACCGGCAAGCCCAAGGGAATCCTGCACACCACCGGCGGCTACCTGGTGGGGACGAGCCTGACGGCCAAGTACGTCTTCGACCTGCGCGAGGACGACGTCTACTGGTGCACGGCAGACATCGGTTGGATCACCGGCCACAGCTACATCGTCTACGGCCCCCTGGCGAACGGCGCCACGGTCGTGATGTACGAGGGCGCCCCGACCACACCCCACGCCGGGCGATTCTGGGAGCTGGTCGAGAAGCACCGCGTGACGGTCTTCTACACCGCGCCGACCGCCATCCGCACCTTCATGCGCCTGGGCACCGAGCATCCCGGGCGCTTCGATCTCTCTTCCCTGCGCCTGCTCGGCACGGTCGGTGAGTCGATCAATCCTGAGGCGTGGATGTGGTACCGCGACACGATCGGCGGCGGGCGCTGCCCGATCGTCGACACCTGGTGGCAGACCGAGACCGGCGCGATCATGCTCACCCCCCTGCCCGGCGTGACCGAGACCAAGCCCGGCTCGGCCACCTGGCCCTTCTTCGGCGTCGACGCGGTGATCGTCGACGAGGAGGGCAACGAGCTCGGGCCGAACCAGGGAGGGCTCCTGGCCCTGCGCAAGCCCTGGCCGTCGATGCTGCGCGGCATCTGGGGCGACGAGGAGCGCTTTCGACAGACCTACTGGTCGAAGATCCCGGGCATGTACTTCGCCGGGGACGGCGCGCGCCGCGACGAGGAGGGCTACTTCTGGATCCTCGGGCGCGTGGACGACGTGATCAACATCAGCGGCCACCGCCTCTCGACGATGGAGGTCGAGAGCGCCCTGGTCAGCCACCCCGACGTCTGCGAGGCGGCCGTCGTGGGGCGGCCCGACGAGGTGACCGGCCAGGCGATCTGCGCCTTCGTGACCGTCGGCGGCGACGTGCAGGCGGACGAGGACCTCGCCGCGCTCCTGCGCGAGCACGTGGCGAGCGAGATCGGCAAGCTCGCCCGCCCCGCCCAGCTACGCTTCACCGACGCCCTGCCCAAGACCCGCAGCGGCAAGATCATGCGCCGGCTGCTGCGCGACATCGCCTCGGGCACGGAGTCGGTGCAGGACACGAGCACGATCGAGGACTACTCCGTGCTCGCGAAGCTGCGCAACTATGACGACTGAGCGCGCCGGAGCCGCGGGCGAGGGCTGGCCTCGGTGAGGGTGCGGACGCTCGGCTCGGCCCTGGCCCTGGGCGTCCTCGCCCTAGGCGGCGTGGTCGTCGTTCGCGCCGCCGTGCGCACGACGAGCGAGGAGCGGGTCGCACCCGCCGCGCCCCTGGAGCTGGACCCCTTCGCGCTCTCCAGGCGCTTGGGTCGCGCCCTGACCCACCGCACGGTCTCCACCCTCGACCCCGCGTCCTTCCCCCACGAGCGCTTCGACGCACTCCTCGCCGAGCTCGCCGAGAGCTTCCCGAGAACCCACGAGCTCCTCGCGCCCGAGCGGGTGGGGCGCCACGCCGTGCTCTACCGCTGGGAGGCGGACGCCCCCGCGGGCGCGCCCCTCCTGCTTCTGGCCCACCTCGACGTCGTGCCCGTGGAGAAGGGCGGCGACTGGCCCTACGCGCCCTTCGGCGGCGAGTTGGCCGAGGGCTTCGTCTGGGGCCGGGGCGCCCTGGACGACAAGGCCTCGGCCCTGGCGATCCTCGAGGCCGTCGAGCACCTCACGGCCGAGGGCTTCCGCCCGCGGCGGGACGTGTGGATCGCCTTGGGCTTCGACGAGGAGGTCGGCGGCAAACGCGGCGCGGCGGCCGTGGCGCGCCTGCTAGAAGAGCGCGGCGTGCGCCCCGCCCTGGTCCTCGACGAGGGCCTGGCGGTGCTGGAGGACATCGTCGACGGCGTCGAGCGGCCCGTCGCCGCCGTGGGCGTGGGGGAGAAGGGCTCGGCCACGGTGCGCCTGTCTGCGGAGGGCCCCGGCGGCCACTCCTCCCTGCCGCCGCCCCACACCGCCGTGGGCCGGGTGGCGCGGGCGGTGACGCGCCTGGAGGCGCGCGGCCTCCCCGCCGCCCTCGACGGGCCGTCGCGGGCGCTCTTCGAAGCCCTGGTTCCCCACATGCCCTTCGGGCGCCGCCTGGTCCTGGCGAACCTGTGGCTGTTCGAGCCCCTGGTCCTCGACCAGCTCGTCGCCGCGCCCTCGACCGCCGCCCTGGTGCGCACGACGACCGCGGCAACCCTCATCTCCGGGGGCGTCAAGGCCAACGTCCTGCCGGCGAGGGCCGAGTCCACGGTCAACTTCAGGGTCCATCCGCACGACGGAGTCAACGCGGTCCTGGCCCACGTGCGCGAGGTGATCGACGATCCCACCGTTTCCGTGGAGCTCGTCGCCGGCGCCGAACCCTCGCCCGTGTCGCCTACCGACGGCGAGGGCTTCGCCTGGCTGGAGCGCACCATCCGGCAGGTCTTCCCCGACGCGATCGTCGCCCCCTCGCTGGTGACCGGCGCCACCGACGCGCGCCACTACACCGGCTGCTCCGAGGCCGTCTACCGCTTCCTGCCTCTGCGCCTGCGCCCCGATGACCTGCCGCGCATCCACGGCGCCGCCGAGCGTCTGGCCCTGGCGGCCTACCTGGACATGGTGCGCTTCTACGCCCAGCTCATCCGCAACGCCTGAGGGCGCGGGTCGGTTTCAGCCCGACTCGGCTGGCCGCCACCAGTCACCGGCCGCGACCTGACGAATGCCATCGGCGTAGGGCCGCGGCTTCCAGCCGAGCTCGACGGTGGCGTTGGTGATGTCGTGCTCGTGGTGCAGGGTGAAGTAGGCCGAGGCGCGGCGGTCCGCGGTCGTGTCGGCGAACAGCCCCTTGAGCAGGATCAGACGGTCGGCCCACTTCTTCGAGACGTTCCGGCGGCGTACAGCCCCGCCGGTGGCCTCGATCGTGAGGTCGATGAACTCGTTGTAGGGGATGCCCTCGGGGCCGGCCAGCTCGTAGCAGCAGTCCACGCCGCGCTCGAAGTCGAAGAAGCGCATCACCGCGTCGACGACGTCCTCGACGTGCACCGGGTTGATGCGCGACTTCCCGTCGTGGGGGACCCAGATGCGGCCCTTGGGGGCGCCGCACTGGCGCAGCAGCGGGCCGGTGTGGCGCTGATCCCCGACCCCGTACACGAGGGTCGGACGGAAGGACGTCCAGTTGATCCCCGAGCCGCGGATGAGCTTCTCCTGGATGCGCTTGGTGTCGCGGTAGTAGCTGTAGACCGGCGCCCCGATGACCGCCGAGGAGACGACCCACAGCTCGAAGCCCTCCTTGCGGTCGACGCCGGCGCGCGCGGCCTCGGCCAGCAGGGCCTCGGTCCCCCCGATGTTGATGGCCCGCATGTCCTCGTCTGCAAAGTGGTCGTGGGCGCTGGCGAGGTGCAGGAGGAGGTCGGCGTCCTCGAGGAAGCCGGTCAGGGAGCTCCCGTCGGCGAGGTCGCCCACGTGGCTCTGGCGCGCGGGGCCGTCGAAGGTCGGCAGGGCGTGCTCCCGGCCCGGGCGCACCAGGAGGCGCAGCTCGTGGCCGGCTTGGGCCAGGGCTCTGGCCAGGTAGCTGCCGATGAAGCCCGTGGCTCCTGTCATCGCGATCAGCATGGGCGCAGAGCATAGCAGAGCCCCGAGGGGCTTCCCCCCTCGCCGGGGGGACGAGAGACGCCGGCGCGTGGAGCCTCAGTCGCCGGCCGGAGTCGGCGTCGGAGCGAGCAGAGCCTCGCCGTAGCGCCGCGCCGCTTCCGACCACCCGTCGGCGAGGGAGTCGAGGAACTCGGCCAGGGCGTCGCGCGTGGCGTGCGCGGAGGGGAGGCTGGCGGCGGGGAGCTGCTCGAGGAAGGCATCGCGGCCCGCCCAGCGCAGGACCTCGACGCTGTAGCCGGAGAGGAACGAGAGCGGCGCCCTGAACTCCAGCACCGGCCGGTCGTCGGTCATCGGTCGGGCGCCTGCGGCGAAGGCCCGCAGGGCGTCGTCGTCGGCCACCTGCAGGGCGGCCAGGTCCGGCGAACCTGCGATGCCCGCCTCGGCGAGGGACGCCGCCACCCGCGGCGGCCAGGGCAGGGCGTCGGTGGCCGCCTCTCCTGCCAGGGGCACGCGCGAGCCGACCAGGGCCAGGTCGTAGGCCGTCAGCCAGGCCGAAGTGTGCTCGAAGGCGGCGCACCAGGTGGCGACGATCGTGCGCACGTCGTGGGTGGAGAGCTGGTAGAGGGGCAACCACTGGGAGGCGACCCCGCCGGGCGCGAGGTGGACGGCCGTGTTCTCGAAGTGCTCCAGGGAGTAGAGGTCGCTCGAGCCGCGCGTCCAGGGGTGGATCGGATCGGCGGTGATCAGGTCGAAGCGCCGCGGGCTGCGCGCCAGAGCCAGGCGGCCGTCGGCCAACTCGACGTGCGCCCGCGGATCGTCGAGGAGACCGCCGTTGTAGGCCGCGAAGGCCTCCGCCGCCGCGATCACGGCGGGGGAGATCTCGAAGACCCTGACCTCCTCCAGACCGGGCAGATCCAGCAGGGCGCCGGCGGTCATGCCCGTGCCCAGGCCGATCACCGCCGCCGAGCGCACCCGCCCGTGGAGCAGGGCGGGGATGTGCCCGAGGAGTCGCTGCAAGCGCAGGTCGACCGGTGTGCTCGTGGCGACCACCTTCCCGTCCACGCGCAGGGAGCGGACCGTACTCCCGTCCGGCTCGCGGCTGTCCTCGACGGCGACCGTGGCGCGCGTTCCGTGGTGCAGGGCGACGACGTGCACTCCCTCGCCCGGCTTCGCCGCCTGGCGCATGCCGAGGGTGGCGAGGGCCGCGGTCAGAGCGACGGCGGCGACCAGGCGTCCCACTGGCCGCCGGGGGACGACGGCGGCGGAGGCGAGGGCGACGGCCGCGAGGACCAGGAGCGTGCCGCGCGGGCCGACGAGGCCGGGGAGGACCAGCCCCGCCAGGAGGCTGCCGCACAGGGCGCCGGCGGTGTTCACGGCGTAGACCCGACCCAGGACCGGTTCGGTCGCGCAGGCGGGGTGGCGGGCCAGCAGGGCCGCCGCGGCCGAGGGCAGGGCCATGCCCAGGGCCAGGGCCGGCCCGAGCAGGGCCAACGCCGCCAGGAGGGTGTGGGTCAACCACAGGCGGACGACGCCGGCCCCGGCCGGCATGCGATTGGAGAGCGCGCCGAAGAGGTCCGCCTCCCCCAGCTGCCAGGCGAGCAGGGCCAGGCCGATCAGGGTCGCGGGGCCGAGGGCGGCGGCGGCGTGGAAGAAGGTCTGGGCCGAGGCTCGCGGGCCCCGTCCGGGCCGGGACAGGTGGCGGCTGCCCAGGCCGATGCCGAGGAGGAACACGGCCAGGACGATGGCGTAGGCGTAGACCGAGGCTCCGGTGACCGTGACCAGGACGCGGGCCAGCAGCACCTCCAGGCCCAGGCCGGCCAGGCCCAACAAGAAGGTGGCCGCCAGCCACCGATCGCCCCAGGGCGGCGCGGCGGCGGGCGCGTCCCGTGCCGGGTCCGGCGGGTTGGCGGCGCGCGCCGCGGGCGGCCGGGCTCTCCCCAGCAAGCGGGCCGCGAGGGCGGCCGCGAGGACGTCGAGACCGGCGGCCGCCACCAGGGCGCCGGCGAGGCCCAACAGCGGCATGGCCACCAGCGGCCCCAGGAGCGCTCCGGCAGCGGCGCCGAGGGTGTTCGCGCCGTAGAAGGCCGCCGTCTCCCGGCCTGCCGCGGCGCGGACGCCGATGGTCAGTCGCCCCATGACGGGGAAGGTGGCGCCCATGGCGATCGTCGGGGCGAGCAGCAGCCCCGCCGCGAGGAGTGCGCGGGTCGCCGCCGTGCCGGCAGGCTCTACCGATTCGAGAGCGAGGGGTGACAGGGCCGCCCAGGCCGCCAGGAACAGCTCGAGGGCGCAGAACAGGCGCACCGGCCTTGTCGTCCGCCGCGCGAGGGGACCGGCCCACCAGGCGCCCAGGCCCATCCCGCCCATGAACGTGGCCAGGACGACGGCCATCCCGGCGGAGTCGCCCCCCACCAAGCGCGAGAGCAGGCGGATCCAGACGGTCTCGTAGACCAGGGCCGCCGCACCGCTCAGGAAGAAGACGAGGTCGCTGGGTCGCATGGGGATCGGGCGGCGACACAATAGCCCTCCGTGTCAGCGGTCACACCCACGACGGCCCCCGACCCCCAGCGCGACGGCGCCACGGGCCTGGTCTGCGCCCTACCCGAGGAGCTCGGCTCCCTGGCCGGGCGGGCCCGGGGCCGCCGGCGGTCGGCCGGGCTGGAGATCCTGGAGCTGGAGCTGGACGGCGAGGACCTGTTGGCCTGCGTGGGCGGAGTGGGGAAGGTGCGGGCAGCCCGGGCCGCGGCCCTCCTGCTCGCCGCGGGAGCGACGCGCCGGCTGCTGGTCGTGGGCGTCTGCGGCGGCCTGCGCCGCGCCCTGCGCCCGGGGACCCTGGTGCACTGCACCCGGGCTGTGCAGGCGGACCTGGCCGTGCGGGAGGGGCGAGAGCTGGAGGCCGACCCGACCCTGCTGGAAGCCTGGAGCGAGACCGCTTTCGGCCCGGCGGGCTGGTTCGTGACCGCCGATCGCCCCGCCCTGACCCTTTGGCGGCGCCTGCGGCTGGCGCGCGCCTTCCTCGGGCCCTGCGTTGCCGACATGGAGACCGCTGCGGCCGCGGCGGTGGCCGACGCCGCGGGAGTGCCCTGGGCGGCCCTGCGGGCGGTCACCGACGGCCTCGCCCCGGGTGGTGTGAGGACCTTTCGGGAACACTATCCAGCCCAGGCCGGGCGAGCGGCCGATACGGTAGAGGCTCTCCTCTCGAGGCTGCGCGCCTAGAATCTGGCGTGACACGCCCCATCTGTCCCGGTGCGCCGGGTCACGCTACGCTGGTTCCTTTCCCCATCCGTCCCCCGATCCCACGCCGCGCAGGGATCGCAGAGCACGCCGCTTTCGCATCGACCACCCCCACGACAGCGACCGGTCCTCCCTGACCCACCCCGGGGCAGGAAACGAAGCAGGCCGAGGGCCCTTGAAGCGGGTCCGTCGCGTGCGAGGAGAGGTTGCATGCTCCGGCTAGGCAACTTCGTGCGGCGCAACTTCGAGCCGCTCATCCTCTCAGTGCAGGTCTTCGTGGACCTGGCGGTGCTGCTGTTGTCCTGCTGGCTGGGGTACCTGATCGGCCTGCGCCTGGGGGGCACGGGCCGCTCGCCGGACCTGCACGTCTACCGCCAACTGTGGGCCTTGATCTCCGCGGTGTGCCTGGTGACCTTCCACGCCTTCGGCATGTACAGCCCGGTCAAGAGCCTCCTCAACATGGAGGAGTTCAAGGCCATCGCGAAGAGCTCCGTCGTCTCGTTCCTGGTCTTCTTCACCTTGGTCGTGCTCCTGCGCAGCACGACCCAGGGTGCCGAGGGCGTGCTGTTCGAGTGGATCGTCCCCGCCCATCAGTGGGTGGACCTCGACTTCAATCTGGACGTGGCGTCGTTCTCGCGGATCACGATGGTGATCACCTTCGGCCTGATCCTCGTCCTGACCACGGCCAGCCGCTTCGCGTCCTTCAAGCTCATCCAGATGCTGCACCAGCGCGGCGTCGGGAACCGCAACGTCCTGATCTACGGCGCCGGAGGCACCGGGCGCACCCTCCAGCGCAAGTTCATGCTCGTGCCCACCCTGGGCCTGAACCTGATCGGCTTCGTGGACGATGACGAGGAGCACAGGGACACGCCCATCGGGCGCTTCCGCGTCCTGGGAGGCCTCAAGGACCTCGCGTACCTCGTCGGCCTGCACAAGATCAGCGAGGTGTTCATCGCCCAGCCCGATCGGGACGAGAGCGAGGTGATGGCGATCGTGGCGGCCTGCGAGCGCTGCGGGGTCAAGTACCACGTCGTGCCGCGTTTCTACCACCTGCTGAGCTACAAGATCCGGATCGAGAACCTGGACTCGATCCCGCTCATCAGCCGCGCGGAGCGCAGTCAGAGCATCCTCTCGGCCCTGGCCAAGCGCACCTTGGACCTGGTGCTCTCCACCTTGGTGCTCATCCTGGGCGCACCCATGTTCGTGCTGGCGACCGTCCTGATCCGGCGCGAGTCTCCCGGCCGCGCCCTGTTCGTCCAGGAGCGCATCGGCAAGGACGGCAAGCCGTTCCGGATGTACAAGTTCCGCACGATGCACCAGCACATGGGCGGCGACGCTCCGGCGCCGAACTCACCCTACGATCCGCGCATCACGCGCATCGGACGCTTCCTACGGCGCTACAGCCTCGACGAGCTGCCCCAGCTCCTGAACGTCTTCCTGGGACACATGAGCATCGTCGGGCCGCGGCCGGAGATGCGCTTCATCGTGGACCAGTACGGTCCCCTGGAGCTGGAGCGCCTGCGGGCCAAGCCCGGAGTCACCGGGCTGTGGCAGATCTCCTACGCCCGCGAGCAGGCGATCCACGACAACATGGACTACGACCTGTACTACATCGAGCACCAGTCCCTGTTGCTCGACCTCGTGATCATCGCGCTGACGGGCTTCGCCGTCGCCAAGGGGACCGGCGCCTACTGAGACCACTGGTTCCATGCGCGTCATGCACGTGATGGAGTCCACGATCGGGGGCACGCGCCGGCACCTCGTGGACCTCGCCGGGGGGCTCGTCGAGCGCGGGCTGGAGGTGCGCCTGGTCGTGGCGGCCGAGCGCCAGAGCGACTTCCGCGCCGACCTCGACCGCCTGGCCGACGCCGGCTGCGGAGTGCGCGAGCTGGCGATGGTGCGCTCGATCTCGCCCCTGCGTGATCCGCGCCACCTGCGCGCCCTCGAGGCCATCCTGCGCGCCGAGCGGCCGGACGTCGTGCACACCCACAGCAGCAAGGCCGGAGTCCTCGGGCGCCTGGCGTCGATCCGAACGGGGATCGGGCGGCGGGTCCACACGCCTCACACCCTGGCGTTCCTGTTTCGGGAGATGTTCGGCCCGGTGAAGCGCCGCGCCTTCCTCGGTCTGGAGCGTTGGTTGGGGGCGCGCACCGAGCGCGTGATCGCCGTCAGCGAGAGCGAGGGACGCACGGTGCGCGAGAGCGGCATCGTCGCCCCCGAGCGCGTGAGGGTGATCCCCAACGGCGTGGAGGTCCGTGCGGTGGGCTCGCGAGGGCCCGGGCTCGACCTGGCCGGCCTCGGCCTGGACCCCGCTCGTCGGTGCGCGGCGGTCGTGGGGCTCTTGAACGTGGCGAAGGGCCAAGACCTCGCCATCGACGCCCTCGCCGGGCTGGAGGACCTGCAGCTGCTGCTCGTCGGCCACGGCGAGGAGCGCGCCGCCCTCGAGCGGCGTGCCCGGCGGCGGGGCGTCGCCGACCGCGTGTGCTTCGCTGGGTTTCGCCCCGACGTGGAGGCTGTCCTCGCCTCGGTGGATCTGCTGCTCTTGCCGTCACGCTGGGAGGGGATGCCCTACGTCGTCCTGGAGGCGATGGCCGCGGGCCTGCCGGTCGTGGCCACTCCGGTCGACGGTGCCGTGGACCTGATCGAGGACGGGCGCTCGGGCTGGCTGGCGACCGAGATCACGGCCGCGGCGCTCGCCGAGGCCCTGAGCCAGGCCCTGGCCGCCGACGCCGAATCCCTCGCGGCGGTGGGCGGTCGTGGTCGCGAGCGCGTGGCGCGCGAATTCACCCGCGAGGGGATGGTCGACGGAGCCGCCGCGCTCTACGAGGAGCTGGCGTGAGGGTCCTGCACGTCATCACGACCCTCGACGTGGGTGGCGCGGAGATGCACCTGCTCTCCCAGGTGCGCGGCCAGTGCGCCCGCGGCCACGCCGTCCGGGTCCGCTACCTCAAGGGCGAGTGCACCTTGGCGGAGGACTTCGCGCAAGCCGGCGCCGAGCAGGTGCGCGCCGTGTCCTGGCTGCCGTGGGGGGCGCGTTCGCTGGCCGCCGACCTCGCCTGGGCCGACGTGGTGCACAGCCACCTCCTGAAGGCCGACGGCCTGACGGGGATCGCTGCCTCCCTGCGCGGGCGACGCTCGCGCTGGATCAGCGGCAAGCACAACGACGAGCAGGTGCTGCTGCGGCCGGCGATCTCGCGGCTGCACCACGCGCTCGCGCGCCTGCCCCGGCGCACGATCGTGCTCTCCGACCACGTCGGCAGGTTCTTCGGTGAACACGGCGGCGTGGGCGAGGAAGGGCTGCGGCGCATCTACTACGGCATCGACCCCGCGCCGTTCTTCGCGGCCGTCGAGCGCGCCGAGGGACGGCGAGACGATCTGCGCTCCTCCCTGGGCTTTCGCCCCGACGACGTGCTGTTCGTGTGCGTCGCGCGCTTCGCGCCGCAGAAGGCCCACGACGTGCTCCTGCGGGCCTTCGCCGCCGCCTGTGGCGCGCCCGACGCCGTGCCCATGGGGTTGCTCCTGGTGGGGGACGACCCCTTCGGGGACGGCCGACGCCGGGCGGAGGCCCTCGCCGAGGAGCTCGAACTCGGCGGGCGCGTACGCTTCGCGGGCATCCGTCGCGACGTGCCGGACCTGCTGGCGGCCTCCGACGCGTTCGTGATGAGCTCCCTGTGGGAGGGCCTCGGCCTGGTGTTCCTCGAGGCCATGGCCTGCGGCCTTCCGGTGCTCTCGACCCGCGTCTCGGCCATCCCCGAGGTCGTCGTCGAGGGCGAGACCGGCGTGCTGGTCCCGCCGGGCGACGCTCCCGCCCTGGCGCGGGAGCTGGCACGGCTCGCCGCCGACCTCGACCTCAGGAGGGTCCTGGGCGAGGCCGGGCGCGAGCGGGTCTCGTCGAGGTTCGGCCTCGACCGCATGGTCGAGGAGACCCTGGATGTCTATCGCGAGGTGACGGGAGAGGACGGCGCGTGACCCTCGCCGCCTCCCCCTTCCTCGCGCGCGTGGAGGACGCCGACTTCGAGGTCGAGGAGATCGGTGTCGGAGAGCCCTCGGGGGAGGGCGAGCACCTCCTCCTGTGGATCGAGAAGCGCGGCCTCTCGACCGACGCCGCCGCCGCCCGTCTGGCGCGAGCCCTCGGCCGGAGCCCGGGGGACGCGGGATGGGCCGGGCGCAAGGACAAGCGGGCGGTGACGCGCCAGTGGATCTCCGTCGCCGGTGCCCGCGCCGAGGACGCGCGGGAGCTGGGCTGGCCCGACCTCTCGGTCCTGCGCGCCGCGGCACACGCCAAGAAGCTCAAGCCCGGCATGCTGCGCGGCAACCGCTTCCGCCTGCGCCTGCGCGCGGTGGACACTGATCGCTGGCCCCGGGCAAAGGCGCGCCTGGTCGAGCTGGAGCGCGACGGCCTGCCCAACGCCTTCGGGCCACAGCGCTTCGGCGCCGGCGGCGACGGAGCGGAGCTGGGTCTGGCGTTGCTCGAGCGCCGCTTCGAGGACTACGTGCGCGCCCTCTGCACGCCGCCCCACGCCCCGGACACTCCGGCGGTGGCCGAGCTGGGGGAGCGGCTCGCCGACGGCCGCGGCCTGCGCTCGACCGGCTCCCCGGCGGCCCGCCTGCCTGCGGAGCTCGCCGCCGTCGCCCGCCAACTCGCGCGCCGCAGGGGGGACTGGGCCTCTGCGGCTCGCGCCGTCGGGCGCCGCCTCTGCCTGCTGCACCTCTCGGCGCTCCAGGCGAGCGTGTTCGGGGACGTCCTCGCCCGCCGAAGCCCCCGGCCCGGCGCGCCCGAGGAGGGCGACCTGACCCGGCGGCACCGACCGCCGAGCCCCTTCGAGGAGAGCGCCACCGGGCCGCTGGTCGGCTGGAAGGCGCCCCTGGCGACTGGGCGGCCCGGGAGCGTCGAACGCGCCGTGCTGGCGGAGAGGGGGATCGACCCGGCGGCCTTCCAGGGCATCCTCCCCGGCCTGTCACCCCGCGGGGCCCGCCGGGCCCTGCGCGTGCCCTTGACGGCGGTGGAGCTGCGCGGCGCCGGGGACGAGCGGACCCTGGCCTTCGAGCTGCCCGCCGGGGCCTACGCCACGGTCGTGTTGGACGAACTCCTCAACGCCTGCGAGGCGCCGGGCCGATAGGCTGGAGGGCCAGAGCCATGGAACCCGCAGATCCCGACTTCGCCGACCCGCGCCGCAGGGCCGGGTCCGACCGCCGCCGTCGCCCCACGGCGCGCCTGTCGCGCTACTCCTTTGTCGGCGGGCGGAGGCGCCGGCCGCGGCGCGCCGGGGAGGTCGCAGGCGCCTTCGTCGATCTCTACGACCCGCGCCTGTTGGGCTGCATCGTCTGGATCGGGTTGATGAACGCCCTCGACTGCTTCTTCACCCTCTTCCACCTGCAGGCCGGAGGCGTGGAGCTGAATCCGGTGGCCGAGATGCTCTTGGGGTCGGGACGCGTGGGCTTCGTGCTGCTCAAGTCGGTCGTGATCTCCCTGGCGCTCCTGGTGCTGTGCGTCCACCACCACTTCCGCCTGGCCCGGGTGGGCCTGTGGGTCGCCGCTTCGGCCTACACCTTGCTCGTCGCCTACCACCTGGCCCTCCTGGGAGCCTGAGCCTGGAGGGGCGCTCGCACGGGCCGTAGACTCGCCCCGCGCCGGCGGCGGGAAGATCGCCGGGCGCCCGGCGTCCGACCCCTCGCGAGCGGCTCATGAACTCTCCCGATCCCCCTCGACCGCTGCAGTGCCTGATCACCGGCGGAGCCGGGTTCATCGGCGCGGCCCTGGCGCGAGAGCTCGCCGGGCGCGGAGGGAGGATCGTGTGCCTCGACGACCTCTCGACCGGCGATCCCGAGCGCCTCGCCGGCGTGGAGCGGGTGCGCCTGGTCGTGGGGGACGCCGCGCGGGCGGACGAGATCGCGCGCGCCCTTGCCGAGGACGGTCCCTTCGACATCCTGTTCCACCTCGCCGCGCGGGTGGGGGTGCGCGCGGTGCTGCGCGACCCGCAGGCCTGCCGCCGAGAGAACCTGGCCGGGGTGCGCACCCTGGCCGGCGCCCTCGCCGACCTGCCGCCCGCGGCGCGGCCCCGGGTCCTGGCCGCCTCCTCGAGCGAGGTCTACGCGGAGAGCCGCGAGCCCTTGGGGGAACAGGCGCCCCTGCGCCCGGCCGGCGGGCGCGGACGCTTCGCCTACGCCGCGTCCAAGCGGCGCGGCGAACAGCTCCTCGACGAGGCCGCGGCCCCCTGGCCGGGCGAGTCCGGCCCGGTCCACCTGCGCCTGTTCAACGTCGTCGGCCCGGGGCAGTCGTCCGCCGGCGGCATGGTCCTGCCCACCTTCGTCGAGGCCGCGCGGGCCGGCCTACCCTTGGGGGTCCACGGGGACGGACGCCAGGTGCGTACCTTCGCCCACGTGGACGAGGTGGCCCGCGTCCTCGCGGACCTCGCCTCCCTGCCCGTCCTGCCCGCGGGGCCGCTCAACGTCGGCGGTCGGGCGCGCACGAGCGTCGCACACCTGGCGCGGACGGTCGTCGAGGCCTGCGGAGGGGGCGGGACCGTCGCCCGTGTCGATCCGCGGGCGAGCCTGGGCGCGGGCTTCGAGGAGGTCGCCCACCGGGTGCCGGACCTCTCGCGCCTGGCCGCCCTGGGGATCGCGCTTCCGGGCATGTCCCTCGAGGAGATCGTGGCCGACACCCTCGCGCGCCACCGCTCCCGCGCGGGCGGCGGCGCGGCGGCGGGCGTCGGGAGGCGCGCTTGCGCATCGCCCGCGTCCTGACGCGCCTGAACCTCGGCGGCCCGGCGCGCCAGAGCCTGGCGGCCGATCCCCTGCTCGTCGAGGCGGGCCACGAGCTGCGCCTGTTCTGCGGTCGAGCCGAACCGGGGGAGGGGGACCTCACCACGGCCCTGCGCGAGCGTGGGATCGACGTGCGGCGCATCGCGGGGCTGGGACGCGCGCCCCGCGCGCCGGCGGACCTGCGCGCGGCCGCGCACCTGCGCCGCGAGCTGCGCTCCTTCGCCCCCGACCTCCTCCACACCCACGCCTCCAAGGCGGGCGCCCTCGGCAGGGCGCGCCTCGTGCGCCCCCGCACGGCGGCGCTGGTCCACACCTTCCACGGCCATGTCTTGGAGGGGTACTTCACCCCGGGCGTCTCGCGCCTGCTCGTCGCCCACGAGCGGCGCCTGGCGCGACGCTGCGAGCGCGTCCTGGCGGTCAGCGAGGCCACGGCGGCGGACCTGGTGCGCCTGGGGGTCGTCGTGCGCGAGCGCCTGACGGTCGTGCCGCCGGGGATCGATCTCGATCCACTCCTGGCCCCCGACGACCGGCGCGGTGCCTTGCGCAGGCGACTGGGCGTCGCTTCGGGGTCCCTGCTCGTCGGGGTCGTCGGACGCCTGGCGGAGGTCAAGCGGCCCGAGCGGGCCCTGGCGGTGTTCGCGGCCGTGGCGCGTCGCCGGCCCACCCTGAACCTGGTGTTCGTCGGAGACGGCGCCCTGCGAGGGCTCCTCGAGCGGGAGCGGGCCGCCCTCGGAGCGGACCTGGCGGCGCGGGTCCACCTGCCCGGCGCCCTAGCCGCCACCGACGAGGTCTGGGCCGACCTCGACCTGGCCCTGTGCGCGTCCCGTTCCGAGGGGCTGCCGGTGGCCCTGATCGAGGCGGCGGCCGCGGGTGTCGCCGCCGTGGCCCCGGACGTGGGCGGCGTGGGCGAGGTGGTCGTCGACGGGCGCACCGGCCTCTTGGGCCGCTCGGACGCGGAGTTGGAGCGAGCTCTCGCGCGTCTGGCCGACGACCGCCTCCTGCGGGAGGCCTTGGGGCGCCGCGCCCGGGAGGCCAGCTCGGTCTACTCGGCCCGCGCCCTGGCCGAGCGGCTCCTGGCCGTCTACCGTGCGGCCTGCGAGGCGAGGCGATGCGGCTGTTGATGGTCAGCGGTGACCGCCAGGTCACGATCGGGGAGCGGGGTCCCTTCCACTCGATGCAACGCGAGTTCTCGCGGCACTTCGAGCGCATCGACGTGCTCTGCCCGCGGCCGCCCGGCCCGGTGCGGGTGCGGACGATCCACGACAACGTCCACTTCCATCCCGCCGAGTGCTCACGCTGGGGGATGGTTGGCTACATCGCCCGGCGTGGGAGGGAGCTGATCGCAGCCCACGGTCACGGGCTGATCGTCAGCCACGACTACGGCTGGTTCTACAACGGCCGCGGCAGCGCGCGCCTGGCTCGGGCGACCGGCGTACCCTACCTCTCCGAGCTGCACCACGTCCCCGGCCACCCGATCGCCGCCGACCTCGGCGAGCGGGTGGAGTACGCCCTGGCCCGGGCGTACGTGGGCTGGGCGGGCTCGCGCGCGGCGGCCTTCCGCGTCGTCAACGGCGGGGAGATGCCGGCGCTGTTGGCGCGCTGGGGCGTGAGCCCAGAGCGCGTCCTGGTCCTACCCTCCCTCTACATCGACCTGGACGTGTTCCGTCCGGCGGAGGAGCTGGCCGCCGAGCAGGACCTGTGCGTCGTGGGTCGGCTGGTGGGCAACAAGGGCCTCGACCGGCTCCTCGACGCCCTGGCTCTGTGCGAGGAGCGGGGTCGTCGGCTCACGGCCCTGGTCGTCGGCAAGGGACCGCTGGAGGCGGCCCTGCGCTCGCGCGCGGAGCGCCTGGGGCTCTCCAGCAGGGTGCGCTTCGTGCGCTGGGTCGACTCTCCCGCGGACCTGGCGAGCCTGTACCGTGCGAGCCGGGTCGCCGTCTGCGCCTCGACCTGCGAGGGCGGCCCGCGGGTGACCGTCGAGGCCATGGCCTGCGGGACGCCGGTGGTCAGCACGCCCGTGGGGATGATGGGCGAACTCCTGGCCGACGGCGAGGCGGGGCTGTTGTGCGGCTTCGACGTCGAGAGTCTGGCCGACGCGCTGCTGGCCGTCCTCGACGACGAGGAGCGGCGGCTGGCGATGGGGGAGCGCGCCGCCCGCATCGCCGAGCGCTTCGAGTACTCCCGCGCCGTGGGCGTCTACGCGGAGGGCATCAAGGCCCTGGCCGGGGGGGATGGATCGTGAAGCTTCTGTTCCTGACCCAGGTGCTCGACGCCGACGATGCCGTCCTCGGCTTCGTCTCGCGCTGGGTGCGCGGCCTGGCGCGGCACTGCGAACGCGTGCGCGTCGTCGCTCTCGAGGTCGGGGCCACCGGCGACCTGCCCGCGAACGTCGACTGGCGGGAGATCGGCCGGCGCGGGGTCGTCCGCCGCTACCTGCGCTACCGCGGCGTCCTGCGCCAGGCCCTGGAGCGGGAGGGCTTCGACGCGGTCCTGGCCCACATGGTTCCGCGCTACGCCCTGGTGGCCGAGGGACCGGCCCGGCGCGCCGGCGCGGGCGTCTTCCTGTGGTACACCCACGCCGGGATCGACCGTCGCCTGGAGCGTGCCGTCGAGCGCGTCGACCGCGTGTTCACCGCCTCGGCCGAGTCCATGCGCGTGCCGTCCGAGCGCTGCGTGGTGACCGGCCACGGTATCGACCTCGAGCCATTCGATCTCGGCGACGCGGCCCCCGACGAGCCGCCTCGCCTGCTCTCGATCGGGCGCCTCACTCCGCGCAAGGACCCGCTGTGCGTCCTCGAAGCGGTCGCCCTCCTGCGCGGCCGTGGCGTCGAGGTCGGCCTGGATCTGGTCGGGCCTGGGATGACCCGCGCCGACTCGGTGACCCTGGCCGAGGTGCGCGCCCGGATGGAGCGGGCCGACCTCGAAGGCTGCGTGACGATCCACGGCGCCGTGCCCTACACGGAGGTGGCCGAGGTCTACCGGCGCGCGGCCTGCGTCGTGAACGCCAGCCTGACCGGGAGCCTGGACAAGACCTTGCTGGAGGCGATGGCCTGCGGGCGACCCGTCGTGTCCTGCAGTGACGCGGCCGCCGGCGCCCTGGCGCCTCTGGGGGACGCCGCCGCCGGGTTGCTCTTCGCTCCCGGGGACGCAGTCGAGCTGGCCGAGCGGGTAGAGCGCCTGTTGGCGTCGGATCGCGCCGAGCGGGCGGCCCTGGCCGCGCGCCTGCGGGAGATCGTGCGCGAGGGCCACGAGGTCGACGTGCTCATGGAGCGATTGGTGGAGGAGATGGAGGCGGCGTGCACCGGCGCCGGTGCGTGACCGAGGACGCGGCCCGAACCGCCGCCGGCGGCGTGCGCGAGGAGTTGTTGGATCCCCTGCGGCGGACCTTGGAGTGGATGCTCACTCTGCGCGATGGGCGGGGGCGCATCCTGTGCCCCGAGCACCGCGTCGAGCACAGCGGCAAGAGCGCCGGTGCGATCGTCTTGGCCCTGGAGCTGCGCCGGCTCGATCCGCGGTGCGACCGGCAGCGCTGGGCGGCGGTCGCCGTCGAGCAGGGCCGGCGCCTGGTGGCAAACCTCGAGCGCGAGGGCACCAGTCCCGCCCACACCTTCCGCCCCGGGCGCCACGATCCGTTCAACTGCTCCAACAGCGTCATCGACGGCGGCGCGGCCAGCGACGCCCTGGCCCAGCTGGCCGGGGACCTCGCGCAGGAGCTCGACGCCGAGGACCGGGAGAGCTTCGCCGCCGCCGCGCTCCTGCACGCTCGCACCTACCTGCGCTACGCCGCGCTCGACAAGGGGGTTCCGGCCCAACGCGCCTGGGGGCTGACGGGCCTCGCCGCGGCCTGGGCGCTCGAGCCCGACGAGGTGCTCGAGGCCGCGGCCCTGGAGGCCGTCGGGCTCCTGGAGCGGATCCAGCACGGCGACGGGAGCTACCCCTACCACCCCTCGGCGTGGGGCGCCGAGCACCCGGGGGCGAGCGACGTCTCGGCCTACTACCAGTCGCGGGTGACGGCGTTCCTGCTCCATGCCCTGGAGCGCTTGGGGCGCGCGCCTTCCGACGCGGCCTTCCGTGCGCCCCTCGAGCGGGGGCTGGCGTTCCTTTCGGCGCTCGTGGGCCCCGACGGGATCAAGTGCGGTCTGGTCGAGGCCAAGCCCTGGTACTGGGGCGCGACCTACGAGGTGGCCTCCCATCCCTTCGACGCCTTCGCCCTCGCCCGGGGCTGGCGGCACTTCGGGGGCGAGGAGCTGGCGGCCGCGGCGGTCGCCTCGTTCCGTTCCTGGGCGAGGCACCTCGGTGCCGACGGAGCGCTCGCGAGTCACCGGCCTGGCCCCGGCCGGGGGCGGAGCTACCAGTGCCCCCTGTTCTGGGCCGGGCACGCGATGTGGATGGCCCGCGCCGTCGAGGACCTCGAGGCGATCCTGGCCGGCCCGGCGGTCCAGGCCGGAGCCGACGAGTGCGTCCGCGTGCGCCACTTCCCCGACGCGTCCCTGGCGCGCCTGGAGGACGGAGCGGTCGTCGCCTGGGTGCGGGGCCGGCGGCCGGGAGTCAGCGTCCTCCACGGGAGCCCCCACGGCGCCGGGCTGCTGCGGGTCGTGCGCCGGGCCGACGGGTCCGAGCTCCTGGAGCGCTGTCGCCTCGGAGGGCGCCAGGAGGCGGAGTGGTCGGGGCGCTGCGGGGGACCGGCACCCCTGCGCGGCTGGCGCGCCGGGCGTTCGGAGCTGGGCTTCAGCCTGTGGCTGGCCCGCGTCCACTTGCGAGCCGGGCGGCCGCTGCAGGCCCTGGCCGCCCCCTGGCGCGTCCTCCTGCGCGGCGTGGGGGCCTTCGCCCACCCGCGGGTGAGCAGCGCCTTCGCCCTCGACCCGTCCATGGAGGTCGGCGCCGACGTCGTCACCGTGAGCGGCCCCCTGGCCTGGCGCGACGGGAGCGCGGTGGCGGGCTCACGGGTCGAACGCCGCTACACCGTCGGCGGCCCCGGCCTGGTGGTGAGCGACCGCCTGGAGGCGTGCGGAGCGGCGCGCGAGGTCGCCTACCACGCGCCGGCGAGGGCCGGGGCGCTCGAGGAGGCCGACGCCGTGCGTTACAGGCTGTCCTGAGGGATGTAGCCTGCGGCTCATGGATGTGAGGGAAGCGGACGGCGGCCTGGGGACCACCCTGCGGGCGGGGATCGGGGCGGCCTGTACCGCGAGTCCGCTCTTCGCCCTGATCGACGCGCTGGTCGCCGACGCGCGCCTGCACGCCCCCGACGGATTCGTGTCCACGTTGGGCTGCTATGCGGCGGCGATCGGGGCCTACGCCCTCGGCTACGGCGTGCTGCTCTCGCTCCTGGGCCTGGGGCTGCACCCGCTCCTGCGGCGCAGGCCGGCGCGCGCGAGACGGCGCGTGCTGCTCGCCCTGGCCCTCGGCCTGGGCCTGTTCGCCGAGCTCTACTGGTGGACGCGGCCCTTCGTGTTCGAGGGACACTCCTCGGTCTCTCCGGAGCGGTTGGGCGCGGCGGTCGTGCAGGCGGCCCTCGCCCTGGCCGGCGCCTGGTTCCTCGCTGGTCGCCTGGAGCGGTTGCCTCGCTGGGGGATCGCGCTGTTGCGCGGCGTGGTGTGCCTGTCGGCGGCGGGCGGCTGCCTGTTCGTCGTGGGGGAGTGGCGCGCCGTCGCCGAGCGCGGCGTGGTCGGCGAGCGTAACCGGGACATGCCCAACGTGCTGCTGGTCGTGGTCGACGCCCTGCGCGCCGATCACCTGGGCTGCTACGGCAACGAGGAGGTCCGCACGCCCGTCCTCGACGCCCTGGCGAGCCGCGGCGTGCTGTTCGAGAACTGCTTCGTCCAGGCGCCCTACACCTGGACCAGCTTCGGGTCGTTCTTCACCGGCAAGTACCCCCGCCGCCACGGCCTGATCGCCCAGAAGGCCGGCGTGCGCATGGTGCGCTCCAACGTGACCCTGCCGCTCCACCTCAAGACCGGGCGCCGCAGCGACGGCCCGAGGATGCGGGACGAGGACTTCACCGGCGGGACCTTCATGACCGGCGCCCTGTCCCACGGATCGGGGCTGGCGAGCGGCTTCGACGTCTACGCCGAGGCGATGATGGGTCACGACATCGTCGAGACCGACAGCGAGTGGAGCGTGTTCCGCTCCGAGCTGCTGCCGTGGATCTTCAAGAACAAGATCCAGCAACGCGTGGACTCGAGCCTGGTGGTCTCCCTGGCGCGCAAGTGGCTGCGCGCCAACGCGGACCGGCGCTGGATCGCGATGGTCCACCTGTACTCGACCCACACGCCCTACGACCCTCCCCGCGAGTTCCAGGAGCTGTACTGCGATCCCTCCTACGACGGTCCGGTCCAGGCCTTCTACGCCGAGCACCGCATCGCCATCGAGCAGGGGATCGAGGAGCCCGACGAGGCCGACGTGGACCAGATCCGCAACCTCTACAAGGCCGGGGTGACCCAGGCGGACGCGATGATCGGCGAGCTCCTCGACGAGCTCGAGTCCCTCGGGGTGCTCGACCGGACGCTGGTGATCGTCACGTCCGACCACGGAGAGGACCTCGGCGAGCGCGAGGGGATCTGGGAGCACAACCACATGTGGCAGACCAACCTGCGCGTGCCGCTGATCGTGAGCGGGGAAGGGCGGGTGCCCGAGGGCCTGCGGGTGGGGGCCGTCGTGGAGAGCGTCGACCTGTTGCCGACGGTCTGCGATCTCCTGGGGATGGACCTTCCCGAGCAGCCCGAGGACGATCCCTACGCCCTCGTCGACGGCGTCTCGATGCGGCCGCTGTTCGTCGAGCCGCGGGCGCGGGCGATCAAGGAGTTCAGCTTCGCGGAGAACCATCTCTTCGTCTCGATCCAGGACCTCGGCTTCAAGCTGATCGTGCCCCGTGGGCTCCTGGGGGAGGACGACGCCGAGGCGCTGTTCGATCCCCAGCGCGGCCCCGTGCGCCTGTTCGACCTCGCGGCGGACCCCCAGGAGTGGCGCAACGCCTTGGGGGAGCACCCCGGACAGGCGCGCCGGCTGTACGCGGCCCTGTACGACTGGAACGCCGCCCTGCCGATCCCCCACAGCGACTTCGTGGCCAGCCCGAGGGACCTGGAGCAGCAGCAGTTGCTGAACGACCTCGGCTACACCGACAGCTTCGGCGTCGTCGACCAGGAGCGCGACGGGGCAGGGGCGGACGCCGGGAGTCGGGGCGGGAGCGGAGGGTGAGCACCCAGCCGACCCTGTTCCTCGTCGCCAACGCCCGCATGCCCTCCCAGCGGGCCCAGTCCCTGCAAGTGGCCCAGGTCGCCGGGGCCTTCGCGCGCGTGGGCTGTGCGACGACCCTCGTCCACGCCCGCCGCCGGGACACGCCGCCGGTCGGGGCGGAAGCGCTCTGGGCGTACTACCAGGCCGGAGGAGGGCCGGGACCCGAGCCGGCGGTGCGCGAGGTGGGCTGTGTCGACTGGATCGACCGCTTCCCGCGGTCGCTGCAGTACCTCCCCGCGCGCCTGCAGGAGCTCTCCTTCGCCCGCGGTGCGGCGCGCTCGGTGGCCTCCGAGAGCGCCGACGCCTGGGTCCTCTCGCGGGAGATCGAGGTCGCGCGGGCGCTCGCGCGCTCCGGCCGCGCGGGCGTCTTCCTCGAGGTGCACCGGGTCCCGGGCGGCCGGACCCGCCGGCGCTGGCTGGGTGAGTGCGCCCCGCGCCTGGCCGGGGTGGTCGCCATCTCCGGCGGTGTGCGCGAGGACCTCTTGGCCCTGGGCCTGAGCCCCGAGGCGGTGCGCGTGGAGCACGACGGCTTCTCCCCCGAACGCTTCGCCGACCTGCCCTCCCGCGAGGCGGCGCGGCGGGCCCTGGGCCTCGATCCGGCGCGGCCCGTCGTCGTCTATACCGGGGGGCTGCTCGCGTGGAAGGGCGTCGACGTCCTGGTCGAGGCTGCCCGCGGTCTGCCGCAGGCGCAGGTGGTCATCGCCGGCGGCATGGACGCGGACGTGGCGCGCTTGCGGGCGGCGGCCCGGGGCGTCGAGGGCTTGCGCGTCGACGGGTTCCAGGCTCCCGAGCGCGTGCCGCTCTACCTCGCCGCGGCCGATGTGGGCGTGGTCCCCAATCGCTCGCGACCGGCCATCAGTGCGCGCTACACCTCGCCCCTGAAGGTCTTCGAGGCCATGGCCGCCGGCCTGCCCCTGGTGGCGAGCGACCTCCCCAGCCTGCGGGAGGTGTTGACCCACGGCGAGGACGCCTGGCTCGTGGAGCCCGACGATCCGCGGGCCCTGACCGAAGGGCTGGCGCGCCTGCTCGGCGACGAGACCCTGCGCGGGAACCTGGCCGCGCGCCTGGGCGAGCGGGCGCTCGAGCACACCTGGGACGCCCGCGCCGGGCGGCTGGTGGACTGGATGGCGGGACGCGGCGGCGGGGTTGGCCGTGGATCGGCTTCGAGACGGCGCTAGCCCGGATGATTCATGAACACGCACACCAGACTTCGCAACCGGCCGTCTTCGACGGCCTCTCGGCCCCTGGCGGCGCTTCTTGAGAACCTGGCTTCCTCGACGACCCGTTCAGGGTCGCCTGCGTCGCCAGAACCCGC
>JASLMK010000013.1 GCA_030746555.1 Planctomycetota bacterium
CTCGAGCGTCTTGCCCTCCAGGGTCGGGTTCAGCTCGCCCATCACCACGCGGTAGAACAGCCAGACGAGGTAGATCGTCCCCAGGACCACGCCCCAGATCGCCAGGGCGCCCAGGAGACCGTCGGTCTCGAAGGCCCCGGAGATGATCAGCACCTCGCCCACGAAGGAGTTCAGCCCCGGCATGCCGGTCGTCGCCAGGCAGAACAGGGCGAGCAGGGTGCAGTAGATCGGGGCCTTGCGCACGACGCCGCCGTAGTCGGCGATCTCGCGCGTGTGGGTGCGCTCGTAGATCATCCCCACGCACAGGAACAGCGCCCCCGACAGGATGCCGTGGTTGATCATCTGCAGGATCCCGCCCTCGACGCCCTTGGCCGTGAACGTGAAGATCCCCAGGGTGACGAAGCCCATGTGGCTCACGCTCGAGTAGGCGATCAGGCGCTTGATGTCGGTCTGCACCAGGGTCACGTAGGCGCCGTAGACGATCGCGACCACCGAGAGGACCAGCATCGGGCCCGTGAACAGCTCGGCGCCCTCGGGCAGCACCGGTAGGGAGAGGCGCAGGAGGCCGTAGCCGCCCATCTTGAGCAGGATCCCCGCCAGGATGACGCTGCCTGCCGTGGGCGCTTCGGTGTGCGCATTGGGCAGCCATGTGTGGACCGGGAACATGGGGACCTTCACGGCGAAGGCCGCCAGGAACGCGGCGAAGAGCCAGGCCTGCTGGCTCGTGCTGAGCTGGTCGTGCCCCGCCGCCAGCACCCGGAAGTCGAGGGTCCCGAAGACGTCGAGGAGCGCGACCATGCCGACCAGCATCAGCACGCTGCCGGCCAGGGTGAACAGGAGGAACTTGACCGAGGCGAAGACGCGCCCCGGTCCGCCCCAGACCCCGATCAAGAGGAACAGGGGGACGACGATCAGCTCCCAGAACACGAAGAACAGGAACAGGTTCGAAGCGGCGAAGAGCCCGATCATCGCCGTCTCGGCCACCAGGAGGGCGGCGTGGAACTCCCGCACGCGACTCTGGACGGCCTTCCAGGAGACGCTGACGCACAGGATCGACAGCAGGGCGGCCAGCAGGATGAACGGCACGCTGATCCCGTCCACTCCCAGGCCGTACTCGATGCCCCAGGCGGGGATCCAGGCGTGGCTCTCGGTGAACTGCGGGGCGGCGGAGGCCTTGTCGAAGTCGGTGATGAGCGGGGCGGCGCAGAGCGCGGTCGCGACCGTGGCGGCGAGCGCGATCCAGCGCGCCAGCCGCTCGCTCGGCAGGAGCAGGATCGCCAGGGCGCCGGCGCAGGGCAGGAAGATCAGGGTGCTGAGCACGGGCATCGTCACAGCACCCCCAGGGCGAGGAAGACGAGCACCAACACGCCGGCCGCCATCAACAGCGCCTGGTCCTGGGAGTGGCCGCTCGAGGTGGTCCGCAGGCCGCGCCCGATCGCGAGCGCCGTGCGCCCGATCCCCAGCATCACCGCGTCCACGAGGCCGCTGTCGAGCCCGCGCATGAACTTGGCGACGCCCAGGACGGGCTTCGCCAGAAGGTGCTCGTAGAGGCCGCCGACGACACCCTCGATCCAGACCAGCGGGCCCCGGACCACGCGCATCAACAGGGCGGTTCCCTTGCGGTAGAACCAGTCGGTGTCGAGGCTGATCTTCGGCTCGGGGTCGAGGTGGGAGAGCAGGAGGAAGAAGCCCAGGGCGGTGAAGCCGAGCATCCCCGCCGACGCGGTCACGTGCGCCAGCGTGTAGGGGTGGTAGGGCGCGTCGAACGGCAGGCGCGCGTAGAGGACGCCCGGCAGGACGCCGATCGCCACGCACAGGAACGCGGCGATCCCCATGGCCGCCAGCATGTTCCGGGGCGGCTCGGCGGGGCGCACGCCGCAGTCCTTGCCGAAGAACATGTACCAGGGCAGCTTCAGTCCCGTGTGCAGAAAGGTCCCCGCCGACGCCAGGGTCAGCATCAGGAAGATCGCCATGCGGTGGTCCTCACCCGCGGCGGAGACCACCATCGACTTGCTGACGAACCCGCTGAACAGCGGAAAGGCGGAGATCGCGCACGCGCCGATCATGTACAGGCCCAGCGTCTTGGGCATCGTCCGGTAGAGTCCGCCCATCTCGGTCAACAGCTTCCGGCCGCTCATCTGCACGACCGCCCCCGTTCCCATGAACAAGAGCGCCTTGTAGAGGATGTGGGCGAAGGCGTGGGCCGTGGCGCCGTTGAGGGCCAGCTTCGTCCCGATCCCCACGCCGCACACCATGTAGCCGACCTGGCTGATGATGTGGTAGGCGAGCAGGCGCCGCGCGTCGTTCTCCAGGACCGCGTACACCACGCCGTAGAGCGCCATCGCCGCGCCCAGCCAGATCAACAGCTCGGTGCCGGGGAAGCCTCGGATCAGGACGTAGACCGCCGACTTGGTCGTGAATGCGGTCATGAAGACCGAGCCCGTCACACTCGCCTGGGGGTAGGCGTCGGGCAGCCAGGCGCCGAAGGGCGGCACGGCGGCGTTGATCAGGAACGCCACCAGGATCAGGCCCCAGGCCCAGGAGCCCGAGAGCTCGCCGAGGTCTTCGAAGGCCAGGGAGCCGGTCTCGTTCCAGTACAGCAGGATGCCCGCCAGGAGCACGAGGCCGCCGACCACGTGCACCAGGAGGTAGCGCGCGCCGGCGGCGATGGCCTCCTTCTCGCGCTTGAGGAACACCAGCGCCGCCGAAGAGACGGCCATCAGCTCCCAGAACACGTAGAGGGACAGGAAGTCTCCGGCGAAGGTGACGCCGAGGGCGCCGCCCGCGTAGACGAGGGCGCTCGTGTGCTGCGCGTCGTCCTCGACGTGCAGGGCGAAGATCATCCCGATCAGCGCCATCAGCGAGAAGACGATCGAGAAGATCGAGCTCAAACCGTCCACGCGCCCGAAGACGATCTCCTGGCCGAGGAAGCTCGCCTGGCCGTAGGTTCCCTCCGATGCCAACAGGCACAGGACGAAGGCCGCGGCGGGGACGGCCAACATCACGAGCTTCTTGAGCGGCCCGCCCACGAACGGGATCAGCCACGCTCCCAGGATCAGGACCAGTCCGGGGTGGATCCACTCAGGCATCGTCGCCCTCCCCGTCCTCGTAGTAGTCGTCGCGCCGCATCAGCCACACCTTGCCGATGAGCTTGGAGATGACGATGATCGCCACGCAGGAGATCAGCCCGTAGGCCGAGCCCCAGGCGGGCCAGCCCTCGAAGGCGAAGTGATGGTGGTGCTCGCCGGGCAGGAGCGCCGCACCGGCCTCCACGGCGGCGATCACGACCAACAGGCCGATTCCGGCGCGCTTGAGGCGCGCCAGGCGCGCGGGGTCATCCAGGATGCGCTCGAGCATGCTCACGGCATCACCTTCCCCGCCAGGTCGACGACCGGATCTGGCCAGATGCCCAGGACCAGGCTCGCCACGGCGCAGCAGACCAGGGGCACGACCATCCAGCCCACCTCGCGCACCTCCTCGCCGCCCTCGGGCTCGCTCTCGAAGAAGGCCTTGTAGACGATCGGGCCGAGGTAGGCGGCGCTCAACAGGGAGCTGGTGAGCAGCACGGCCAAGACGGCGTAGTTCTCTGCTCCGACCGACCCGATGGCGATGTTCCACTTGGTCACGAAGCCGCAGGTCGGAGGGATCCCGATGATGCTGAGCGAGGCCAGGGCGAAGGCGCCCATGGTCCAGGGCATGCGCCGCCCCAGGCCGGAGAGCTGGCTGATCTCGGTCTTGTGGGTCGAGGCGTAGATCGACCCGGCGCACAAGAAGAGCGTGATCTTGCTCACCGCGTGGTTGGTGATGTGGGCCACCCCGCCCAGGACGCCGCTGGCGTTCAAGAGCGCCGCTCCCAGGACGATGTAGGAGAGCTGGCTGACCGTCGAGTAGGCCAGCCGCGCCTTGAGGTTGTCCTGGGCCAGGGCCAACAGGGAGGCGACCAGGATCGTCACCATGGCGGCCACCATCGCGATCTGGTCACCGCCGACCTCGCGCATCGTGCCCGCGCCGAAGACGAACAGGAACACGCGCAGGGTCGAGAACACGCCGGTCTTCACCACCGCCACCGCGTGCAGCAGGGCGCTGACGGGCGTGGGCGCGACCATCGCCGCCGGCAGCCAGCCGTGCAGGGGCATCAACGCGTTCTTGGCGAAGCCGAACAGGAACAGGACGAAGATCAGGGTCAGGACCTTGGGATCGAGGTCGACTCCCGAACTCGCGAAGACCCCGCCGGTCTGGAAGTCGAGGGTGCCCGCGAGGTTCCAGGTCAGGATCAGGGCCCCGAGCACGCCGAGCTTGGCTGCGCCGAGGAGGTACACGACGTACTTGCGCGCACCCGCCCGTGCCTCGGCGGTCTCCTTGTGCCCGACCAGGGGGTAGGTCACGAAGGTCAGGCCCTCGTAGAAGAGGAACAAGGTGAACAGGTTGGCCGAGAAGGCGACCCCCATCGTGGCCGCGATCGCCAGGGCGAAGCAGGCGAAGTAGCGCGTCTGAGCGTGCTCGGCCAGGGTGCGCATGTAGCCGATCGAGTAGAGCGACGCCACGATCCACAGCACCGCCGCGCCGCCGGCGAAGAGCAGGCCGAAGGCGTCCACCCGGAAGGCGAGCTCCAGCCCCGGGAGGATCGGGAAGAGCGTGCACTCGGGCCCGTTCCCGGCTCTCACCGGGCCGATCATGCCGGCCACGACGGCGCACAGGGCCACGCCGGCCGCGACGGACCAGAACTCCCGCAGATTGGGCCTCTTCGCGCCGGTGAGGGCGATCAGGGCCGCTGCGAGGGTCGGCACGCAAAAGCCGATGAGCGGCGCGTAGTCGGGGTTCACCATCGCAAATCCGTCAGGTCGGCCACGCCGGCCCCAGGCTTGTTGCGGTGCAGCGCGATCACCAGCCCCAGGCCGACGGCGGCCTCGGCCGCGGCCACGGCGATGACGAACAGGGCCAACAGCTGTCCGCGCAGGTCACCCAACTGCCAGCTGAAGCCCGCCAGGCTGAGGTTCACCGCGTTCAGCATGACCTCGATCGAGATCAGCATCAGGATCAGGTTGCGTCGGGCCAGAAAGCCGAAGGCACCGATCCCGAACAGGACGGCGCTCAAGCCCAGGATCGTCTCCATCGAGACGTTCATCCGCTCCTCTTGCGGGCGAGGACGACGGCGCCGACGATGGCGGCCAACAGCACCACCGAGGCCAGCTCGAACGGGAGGGCGAAGGGGCCCAAGAGGGCGCGTCCGATGTCCGCCACGCCGCCCAGGGGCGTGCCGCCGGCGGTTTGGCCGACGGCCGGCGAGCCGAGCTCGCCCAGGCGCGCCGCCCACGCCAGGCCGACGGCCGAGACCCCGGCGATGGCGGCGAGGGGCCAGTGGCGGCCGAACCGCGGGCGGGCTGCTTCTCCCGGCAGGTCGAGCAGCATCACGACGAACAGGTAGAAGATCAGGATCGCGCCGGCGTAGACGATGACCTGGACCGCCGCCAGGAACTCCGCGCCCACCAGGAGGAAGATGCCCGCGACGTGCAGGAACAGGGCCAGGACCCACAGCATGCTGTGGACCGGACTGCGGCGCGTGACCGCGAGTAGGGCGCTCGCCACGCTGACGACCGCCATGTAATAGAAAGCCGCCTGTGCGGGGGAAGAGTCCATGGATTTTGGCCGGAGATTGTGCGCTCCGCAGGCGGATTGGTCCAGTCCGATCAGCAGGGGGAGGACCCCTTTTTCACACCGCTCCGCCGGCCCGTGACGGTGCTCTCATCCCAGGCCCCGCCTGCTCTCCGCCCGCGGATCGGCCGTCCCTACGAACAAGCCCGCAGGCGGCGTCGCCGACCGCGGGCCCTGGGAGGGACCGGCCCGCCCCGAGGGGGCGGACCGGCCTGGGAATCGGTCAGCCGCGCCGGGCGATGCCGCCCACGGAGACCTCGACGGTCGCGACGTTGGAGGTCCCGCCGTGCACGTCGTCCACGGTGTAGTTGAAGGTGTCGGTCGTGCCCATCGTCGAGGCGTCCGGCGTGTAGGTCGCCGTCCCGTCGCCGTTGAGGGTCACGGTGCCCTTCTTGCCGTCGTTGGTGATGACGACCGAGGCGGGGTCGAGGGCGTCCCCGTCCGCGTCCCAGTCATTGGCCAACAGGTCGATCACGACCGCAGCACCCGCGTCCGTCGTCGCCGAGTCGTACACGGCGGTCGGGATGGTGTTGTTCTGGCCGCCGATGCGGACCTCGCAGCTCGCCGCGTTCGAAGCGGCACCGCAGGAGTCGCTCACCGTGTAGGTGAACGTGTCGGTCGTGTCCACGTTCCCTGCGTCGGGGACGTAGGTCACGGTGCCGTCGCCGTTGTTGGTCAGGGTGCCCTTGCTGGGTTCCTGGACGATCTGCACCGACGTGGGCTCCATGTTGCCGTCGATGTCGTGGTCATTGGCGACCAGGTCGATCGTGACGGCGGTCTCGGGATCCGTCTCGGCCGAGTCGGAGAGAGCGGTGGGGATGGAGTTGTTGGTGCAGTCGCCAGGCGGTTCGACCGTGAAGCTCGCGCATCCCGTCTGTCCACCGGGATTGGTGACGCAGAACAGGTACTCACCTTCAGGCGGGAGCCCCTTCGTGACGGGAATGACGATCGACATCCAGTCCTCGGAGGTGAACTCGCGGAGCGGGACTTCGACATCCCCCCACGGCCCGGAGATCTCTAGCAAGCCGTCCAGGGACCCGGCAAAGGGCACGAAGGCCGTACCTGGACCATTGGCCGTGATCACGATCTCAGCGCTGCCCCCACTCGTCAGGCCGATCATCGCCGTGAACTCCAGCGTGTCCGCCAGCGGCATGGAGAGGTCCGCGACCACCAAGCTCGTATCGTCGATCCCGTGGTACACACGGTCCTCGATCACCCCGGCGTCTTGCGTTCCCCACCAGTTGCCGACCACGTCGACCGTGACGTCGGCAGAGGAGGACGTGACTGACATCCTCAACAGAACCTGGTCGGGATCCACTCCGTTGGCGCGGATCGTGTTGTAGCCGTAGGCGTCGTGGGAACCGAAGTCGAGGTCGAGCGACGGTGTCGAACCCGAGGCCCCGTACCAGGAGACGTAGATGTGGGAGGCCGAGGTGGCGTCGTTCTCGAATACGTTCCCGCGCATGACCTGGTTGTAGCTCATGCTCGCGCTCGCGACGTCGTAGTTGAGGCTCGCCGCGTTGTCTCCGAAGTCCTGGAAGTGGTTGCGGTTGATCGTCACGTTCACGTTGCTCGAGGCGGCTTCCCCAACATGGTAGAAAGAGAACCAGAGCCCCGAGGCGCTGGTGCTGCCGTCCTGCAGGTCATTCCCATCGATGGTCACGTCGTACTGGACGATCCCGCGGGTCTCGCTGGCCTCCAGGCCGATCGTCATGCAGTAGGAAGTCGCCACGATCTCGTTGTCGAGAATCTGCAGGTCGAGGGTGACGTCACCCGTGGCCGCGGAAGAGCTATGGGAGTTGTTGCACCAGTAGTAGAGTCCCGCTTCCTGGGCCCCGATCTGGTTGTTCTGGATCACTACTTCGATCTGGTTGCTCTGGTTCGTGTCCCAGTATGACGAGATGTAGATCCCCCCCGAGCCCGCGGTGATCACGTTGTCCTGGATGACCAGCTCGCGGTTGAAGACCGCACTCTCGCTGGCGTAGTTGGAGGACAACTGGACTCCAACCGAGGCGACGTCCATGACGTTGCTCGCCATGAACATGAGCGCGTTGACTGTGGCCGATGAGCAGAAATCGCTGGCATGGACCCCTGTCTCGCCGTGGAACTCGTTGCGCTCGATCCTGACGTCGTAGTTCAAGACGCCCGAGGAGGCGGCACTGCCCCAGAAGTACACGCCATCCTCGCCGTCACTGCTGAAGACGTTATCCAAGACTTCGAGGTAGCAAGTGACCGAGTTCCCGCTGGTTGCGTAGAACGAAGCCTCCACAGCCTCGGTGTAGGCTCAGACCGTGTTCCCTGAGACCAGCGCCTCGACGTTGTCAGGCGTGTCGTCGATGTCGAGGGCTCCCATGCCTTCGATGATGTTGTTGAGAACCCGCACCGTCGCCGCCCCGTTCTCGAGGTCGAGCAGGTGATCGGTACCGGGGGGGATGGCCTCGGCGGGGGCGCGGACTTCGAAGCCCGAGATCTCGACCAGGCCGTTCACGTAATCATGAGCCTCGAAGACGTCATTGTTGAGGGGGCCTTCGATCACCGTGTTCAATTCGCCCGCGCTCAGGATCGAGATGCCCTGATCGTCGTACTCGTCGATCTGCAGGGGGAACTCCTCGCCGACATCGGCCTCGTAGTTGCCGCCGTGCACGATGATCGTGGGGGCGCCGCCACCGGAGGTGTCGAAGGCGTGGGTGATGGTGCGCCAGGGATTGGCCTCGGAGCCGTCCCCGGTAGTGTCGTCTCCGTGTCCGGCCACGTGGTAGGTGCCGCCGACGCCGCCCAGGGAGACGGCCAGGGCGCCCGGAGAGCCCAGGGCGAGCAACAGAGCCGGGACGAGCGCCAGGCGGTTGAGGATGGGGGTGATCGTTCGGTCGGGCATGAGGGTCGAAGCTCCTGCTCTCAGGGAAGGTGTGGAAGGGAATCCGTCGCCGCAGAGCGGTGCCGTGGGAGTCGGACCGTAATAAGGAACTTCCAAAAAGGGTGCGTGAAAACGGGGCAAAGCAAGCGCCACACTTCCCGGCGATATTCAGGTCGGGACATCGGTAGAGTGCCCCGACCGATGTTGGGTCCGTTGGGATCCCCCGGGGCAGAGAGGGGGCGTTTGCGAGAGGAACCCGTTCCGTACCAAGGTGTTGAGGCCCTCCGACGGCTGCACTCGGGACGACTCCTGAACCGGTTGCGAAGTCGGCGAGGCCCCTCACCCTCCACTCGTCCAGACTCCCGGCCGCCCTGCCCATGCAATCCCTCTCTTCCCTCGCCCCGATCCTGCCGGCCCTCGCGCTCTCTGCCTCTCCCTGCCTGGCTCAGGGTTCCGGCGCACCCTTTGAGGGCCTGACCCTCTACCAGCCGCTCGACTCCACGACCACCTACCTGATCGACAACGACGGCGCCGTCGTCCACTCCTGGCCGGGGACCCACGAGCCGGGCAACTCGGTCTACCTCCTCGAGAACGACCACCTCCTGCGCACGATCCACGTCCAGGGCAACATCGGGGGCTCGGGCGGCGGAGTTCAGGAGGTCACCTGGGACGGGACCCTCGTCTGGGACTTCCGCTACGCCGACCAGCAGCACCTGCACCACCACGACATCGAGCGCCTGCCCAACGGAAACGTGCTGCTCGTCGCCTGGGAGAACAAGACCGCCGCCGAGGCGATCGACGAGGGCCGCAACCCGGCTTGGATCCAGGGGCCGATCTTCAGGCCCGATCATGTGGTCGAAGTCCAGCCGACCGGGCCGACGGAGGGCGCGATCGTCTGGGAGTGGCACGCCTGGGACCACCTGGTCCAGGACTTCGACCCGACCAAGAACAACTACGGTGTGGTCGCCGACCACCCGGAGCTGCTCGACATCAACTTCCCGCCCGGGATCGCTACCCAAGGCGACTGGCTGCACGTCAACGCCGTCGACTACAACGCCCAGCTAGACCAGATCGTCCTCAGCTCGCACAACACCGACGAGGTCTACATCATCGACCACAGCACCACGACCGCGGAGGCGGCGGGTCACAGCGGCGGGAACAGCGGGATGGGGGGCGACCTGTTGTACCGCTGGGGGAACCCACGGGCCTACGACGCGGGCACCATCGCCGATCAGCAGCTCTTCGGCCAGCACGACGCCCAGTGGATCGAAGAGGGGCGGCCAGGTGCGGGGAACCTCCTGGTGTTCAACAACGGCCCCGATCGGCCCGGTGGGCCGTACTCATCGGTGGACGAGCTCGAGACGCCGGTGGACGCGGCGGGGAGCTACCCGCTGAACGCGGGCGGGACCTTCGACCCTCCCGCTCCGAGCTGGAGCTACGTGGCGCAAGACCCCTCCGACTTCTACTCGGGCTTCATCTCCGGAGCCCAGCGCCAGCCGAACGGCAACACGTTGGTCTGCAGCGGCGCCCAGGGCTGGTTCTTCGAGGTCACCGACGGGGGAGCGTTGGTCTGGGAGTACACCAATCCCTACCCCAATCCGGGCCAGAATCGGGTGTTCCGCGCCCAGCGCTACGCGACGTGCGTGGCGCCGGCCGCGTACTGCTCGACCGCCCCCAACTCCAGCGGTTCGGGCGCGACCATGAGCTACGAGGGCACGACCAGCGTCACCGCCAACGACCTGGTGCTGGAGGTCAGCGCCGCGGCCGTGGGGATGCCGGGGATCTTCTACTTCGGCCCCGACCAGATCCA
The DNA here is from genome assembly GCA_030746555.1 of Planctomycetota bacterium. GTDB lineage: Bacteria > Planctomycetota > UBA1135 > UBA1135. The sequence goes on from JASLMK010000013.1 coordinate 10,317, forward strand.
GGTGCCCTTCGGCGACGGCTTCCGCTGTGTCGGCGGCTCGGTCGGGCGCCTGTCGGTCGTCGTGACCGACGCCTCCGGCGGCGCGAGCTTCGCTCTCGACTTCACCGATCCGCGCCAGGCCTCGAACGTGATCGCCGGTGGAGAGACCTGGAACTTCCAGTTCTGGTTCCGCGACCCCGCCTTCGGCGGCGCGACCTTCAACCTCTCCGACGCCCTCGAGGTCCCGTTTTGCGAGTAGGGGTGCCGCGGCTCTAGACTGTCCCGCCCGTCACACCAAGGAGCCAGCGTGAGCGAGAAGCGAGAAGACCGCCCCGGCCCCGGGGCTCGTGTGATCCCCGGCCTGCGCTACACCGACGCCCCGGCGGCGATCGAGTGGCTGTGCTCCGCCTTCGGCTTCCACGCGACCCTCGTCGTTCCCGGTCCGACTGAAGGCCTGGTAGCCCACGCCCAACTCGTCCTGGGGAACGGGATGATCATGCTCGGCTCGGCCGGCGGCCATGAGGGCACGGACTTCGACCTCTTGGTGAAGTCACCCACCGAGCTCGGCGGCGCCTGCACCCAGGCCGCGTACGTGGTCGTCGAGGACGCCGACGCCCACCATGCGCGAGCGGTCGCCGCGGGAGCGGAGATCGTCATGGACCTGGTGGACCAGGACTACGGCGGCCGGGGCTACACCTGCCGCGACCCCGAGGGACACGTCTGGAGCTTCGGCACCTACGATCCCTGGGTGGAGGGCTAGCTCGTTTTCCGCCGCGCCCGCCGACGCCTTTCGTATCCTCCCCGCACCATGGGCGCCCGGAGAGTCTTGGTGGTCGAGGACGACCCCGACCTGCGCGAGGTCCTCGTCGAGCTGCTGCGCCGCGAGGGCTACACGGTCAGCGAGGCGGCCGACGGTGAGGCGGGGATCGAGGCGGTCCGGGCCGAGCGCCCCGACCTGGTGTGCTTGGACGTGATGATGCCGGGGACCGATGGGATCGAGGTCTGCCGGCGGCTGCGCGCGGATCCCGACCACGCCGACCTGCCGATCCTGATGCTCTCCGCCAAGGGAGACGAATCCGACGTCGTCCTGGGACTGGGGGTGGGAGCGGATGACTACGTCACCAAGCCCGCGCGCCCCAAGGAGCTGAACGCGCGCGTGCGGTCGCTCCTCCGGCGCAAGGAGAGCGGCGCGGAGGCGGGCTCGCGCGCGGTCGTGCGGGCCGGCATCTTGGAAGTGGACGAGGAGCGCTTCGAGGTACGAGCCGCCGGCGAGGTCCTGCGCCTGACGCCCACCGAGTTCCGGATCCTGCAGGTCATGGCGCGGCGACCCGGCCGAGTCTACCGCCGCACCGACCTCCTGGACCTCGCGACCCCCGGCGGCGGCTTCGTCGAGGAGCGCACGATCGACGTCCACATCCGCGCCATCCGCGCCAAGCTCGGGGAGCACTCCGACTGCGTCGAGACGGTGCGCGGCATCGGCTACCGGTTCCAAGACGCCCGGGGATGAGCTGGGAGTGGATCGGGTTGGCGTCACTCGCCGGCGGGCTCGCCGGCTGGGTCGCCCGTTCCCGGGGTCGTGGGCCGGACACCGAGGTGTTGGCCCGCGCCTGCGAGCACCTCAGGGAAGGGGTCATCCTCCTCGACGCGGCTGAGCACGTCGTGTCCATGAACGAGGCCGCCCGGGGCATGATCGGGGACGTCGGTGAGCTTCCCGCTGACCTCGAGCGAGGACTGGGAGGAGAGCTGGCCGCCGCCATCCGCTCAGTGGGGGACGCGACCGCCCGAGATTCGGTCGAGGTGTCCGGCACCGCGGGCCCGCGCACCCTGGCCCTGACCGTCGGACCCACGCGGCGCGGGTGGCGCTTCGTCGTGCTCGAGGACCTGACCGGCGTCGCCGAAGTGGACCGCCGCCGCAGGGACTTCGTCGCCAACGCCTCCCACGAGCTCCAGACTCCGATCGCCGCCTTGATGGGCATGCTCGAGCTGATGGAGGAAGCCGACGGCGACTACCGGCGCGACTTGTTGCGCCGCTCTACCAAGAGGGCCGAGGCGCTCGCGGTGTTGACCCGCGACCTGATCGGTCTGGCGCGTGCCGAGGATCCCGACTGGCAGCCGCCGCGCGTGCCCATGGACCTCGCGCGCGTGTGCGAGGCCGTCGTCGAGCGCCACGCCGACGAGGCGCGCGCCAAGGGCCTCGACCTCGTCCTGGATGTCGACGGTCCCACCCCGCTCATCGGTGACGCAACCGGCGTGGAGACGTGCATCTCCAATCTCGTGCAGAACGCCATCTCCTTCACCGATGAGGGGTGCGTCGAGGTGCGCGTACACGCCGCCGAGGAGGGGGGCGCGCTGATCGAGGTCGCCGACACCGGCAGCGGGATCGACCCGTCGGTGCTTCCCCGCATCTTCGAGCGCTTCTTCCGCGGGGACCCGGCACGCAGCCGCGCCGCGGGCGGATCGGGACTCGGCCTGTCGATCGTCCGCAACCTCGTCGGCCGCATGGGAGGGCGCATTGGGGTCGCCAGCCGCCCCGGGGGCGGGACGCGCTTCTCGGTGCACCTGCCCGCGGATCCGACGCGCCCGCTCGAAGGCGCCGGACAGGAGCTCGAGGGCTGATCCCCTCGGCGAGAGCGCACGGCGAGTTCACCGTTTCTTCACAGACGCCTGCCTATCCTGGGGCCATCGAATCCCGCGGAAGCGCAGCTCCCCGCGGACCCCCAGAGGAAGCTCCCAGACAGGAACCCGAGCTCAGATGCACCGAAACCACCTCCCGGCCCTCGCCCTTCTCGCCCTCGCCACCTCCTGCGGAGGCGGCGTCAACGGCGCCTCGCGCACCGTGATCCAGAACAAGGGCTCCGACACGCTGCTCAACGTCGCACAGGCCTGGGCCGAGGCCTACAGCACCGTGAACCCAGAGTGCACCGTGGCCGTCTCCGGCGGCGGCTCGGGGACCGGCATCTCGGCGATGATCAACGGCACCGTCGATCTCGCCAACGCCAGCCGCAAGATGAAGGAGCGCGAGCTCGCCGCTGCCGGTGAGAACGGCGTCACACCGGTCGAGTTCGTCGTCGGCTACGACGCTCTGGCGGTGTACGTCCACGCCGCGAACCCCATCGAGTCGATCACCATGGAGCAGCTCGCTGGGATCTACGGCGACGGCGGGTCGCTCGTGCGCTGGAGCCAGCTGGGCGTGACGATTCCGAACGGAGGGTCCGACGAGATCGTGCGCGTCAGCCGGCAGAACAACTCGGGCACCTTCGTCTACTTCCGCGAGGCCGTCCTGGGGCGGGAGGGCAAGTACAAGCTCGGCTCCTTGGACATGCACGGCTCCAAGGACGTCGTCGACCTCGTCGAGAACACGCCGGGCGCCATCGGCTACTCGGGCCTCGCCTACGCGACCGACCACGTCAAGCTCGTGCCGGTGATCTCGGCCGACTCGGGTGCGCCCGTCACTCCGTCGGTGGACACGGCCGTCGATCGGACCTACCCGATCGCGCGCCCCCTGCTCATGTACACTGCCGGCCAGCCCGAAGGGGCCGTGGCCGAGTACCTCGACTGGATCCTCTCGGACGACGGCCAGCGCATCATCCTGGCGAAGGGATACGCGCCGGTCCGGGCCCTGGATTGACCGAAGGGACGCGGATGAGCCACTACGAAGAGCGCCTGGAGCACGATCTCGCGAAGGTCCGCAAGCGAGTCCGCGCGATGACCGGAACGGTCGTCGGGGCCGTGCGCGATTCGGTCAAGGCGGTCCTGACTGCCGACGCCGAACTGGCCAACGAGACGATCCTGGGGGACCTGCCGATCAATCGGCAATCCCGCAAGCTCGACCAGCGCTGCCACCGCTTCATCGCCCAGCACCTCCCCAGTGCCGGCCACCTGCGCTTCATCTCCGCCGTCCTGCGCCTCTCGAAGACCCTCGAGCGCATCGGTGACTACGCGGAGACCATCTCGCGAGCCGCGGTGCAGCTGGCGGCGCCGCCGCCCGATGCGGTCGCCCGGGACATCGAGATGATGGGACGCCACGCCGCGCACACCCTCGAGCGCTCCCTGGAAGCATTTGACGAGGGGAACGTCGAGAGGGCTCGCGCCACGCGGTCGGTCGTCGGGCAGTACGGCGCCACCTTCGACAAGGTCTTCTCCGACCTCGTCGTCGCCGGAAAGCGCGAGGAGCCCAAGATCGAGGACCTCTTCTCGCTGATGGCGGTCATCAACCGGCTCGAGCGCGTGCTGCACCAGGCCAAGAACATCTGCGAACAGACGATCTTCGCGGTGACCGGCGAGGGGAAGGAGGAGAAGACCTTCGACGTCTTGTTCCTCGACGGCCGCAACGCCGGCGCCAGCGTCCTGGCGGAGCACTACTGCCGCAAGGCCTACCCCGACTGCGGAACCTTCGAGAGCGCCGGCTGGGCCGCGGAGAACGCCCCCGACCAGGCCTTCGTGGCCTTCGGCATCGAGAAGGGCCTCGACCTGCTCGGAACGACGCCCCGTGCGTTCGGGGGGCTCGAGGACCAGGTTTCCGATTTCGACCTGATCATCGACCTCTCCGGCGACGCGCGCGAGCACCTCGCGAAGGTCCCCTTCCACTCGGTGCTCTTGCACTGGCGGCTGGAGGACCGGGGCGACCCCGAGGCGGTCTACAAGCAGTTGGTGACGCGCGTCCGCGACCTGATGGCCCTCCTGCGCGGCGAAGACGACGACTGACCGTGGCGAGTCCCGGAGGAGACAGATCGGGGCCGGACCATCTCGGCCGCGAGTGGTGGTGGGACAAGATCGCCCAGGTCCTCCTGTTCGGAGGCGGGATCTCGGCCATCGTCTTCATCATCGCGATCTTCGTCTTCATCGCCCAGCAGGGGCTGGGCTACGCCCTGGTCGACCTGGACCTGGCGACCTACTTCACCTCGCCGGAGTGGCGGCCCACCAGCGAGCCCGAGCCTGTCTTCGGCGCCCTGGCCCTGATCGTGGGGACGGCCAGCGTCACCGGATTGGCGATGCTCGTCTCCGTTCCCTTCTCGATCGGCGCGGCGATCTTCATCGGCGAGTTCGCCACCGGGCGCACGCGCGAGATCCTCAAGGTGCTCGTCGAGCTTCTGGCGGCGATCCCCTCGGTCGTCTGGGGCTTCATCGGCCTGATGGTCATGAGCCCGCTGTTGATGGACGTCTTCGACGTCTCCGTGGGCGTCTCGGTCCTCAACGCCGGGCTGATCCTGGGTCTCATGGCGGCCCCGATCATGACGACCATCGCCGAGGACGCTCTCAAGGCCGTTCCCGACGGCTTCCGCGAAGCCGCCGAGGCGATGGGGGCGACGCGCTGGCAGGTGATCCGCCAGGTCGTGCTGCCCTCGGCCAAGAACGGATTGGTCGCGGCCGTGCTCCTGGGCGTGGGCCGCGGCTTCGGGGAGACCATGGCCGTCCTGATGGCCTCGGGCCACTCGATCAACATGCCCACCAGTCCCCTCGACCAGGTTCGCGCGCTCACGGCGACGATTGCCGCCGAGTTGGGCGAGACAGCCCGAGGCTCGGACCACTACCGCGTCCTGTTCTCGATCGGAATCCTCCTCTTCTTGGTCACCTTCATCATCAATCTGCTCGCCGACATGTTCGTGCGCGGGAAGAAGACGGCACGATGAACGCCTTCTCGGCCACGGACCTCGACTCTGCGAACAAGCGGCGGGAGCACGCCTTCCGCCTGCTGTTCGGGGCGATGACCGCCCTCTTGATCCTCCCGGTGCTCCTGATCCTGGGCATGCTCGTCTGGAAGGGGCACTCGATCTTCTCGTTCGAGTTCTTCTTCACCAATCCCCGCAACGGGATGACCGAGGGCGGGATCTTCCCCGCGCTGATCGGGACCCTCTACCTGGTCACCGTGGCCCTGTTCGCCTCGGTGCCCCTGGGCGTCGCGGCGGCGGTCTACCTCTCCGAGTACGCCCCCGACAACCTCCTGACGCGCCTGATCAACCTCGCGATCATCAACCTCGCCGGGGTGCCCTCCATCGTCCATGCCCTGTTCGGCGTCGGGGCCTTCGTGCTGTTCTTCAACTTCGGGACCAGCATCCTTGCCGCCAGCCTGACCCTGGCGGTGATGACCCTGCCGGTGGTGATCGTGGCCACGCGTGAATCCCTGCAGGCGGTCCCGCAGGCCTTTCGTGAGGCCAGCTGGAGCCTGGGTGCGACGCGCTGGCAGACGATCCGCAGGATCGTCCTACCCAACTCGGTCAGCGGCATCCTGACCGGCGTGATCCTGGAGGTCTCACGGACGGTAGGGGAGACGGCGCCGATCATGTTCACCGGAGCCACCTTCTACGTGGCGTTCCTGCCGACCAGCGTCTTCGATCAGACGATGGCGATGTCCTATCACCTCTACACGATCACGACCCAGGTGCCCGGCGTGCCCGAGGCACTGCCCTTCGGCGTGGCGCTGACCTTGATCGCGATCGTGCTGGCGTTGAACTCGGTCTCGATCGCCTTCCGGATGATCCTGCGCGGGAGGAAGAAGTGGTAGAGGCAGACGAGGAGCGCACGACGAGCAAGCTGTGCGTGGACGGGCTGACGATACGCTACGGCGAGACCGTCGCCCTCAAGGACATCAGCTTGGAGGTGCGACCCAACGAGATCTTCGGGATCATCGGGCCCGCCAACAGCGGCAAGACCTCGTTCCTGCGGGCGATCAACCGCATGGACGAGATGACCGAGGGCATGCACGTCTCCGGCCGGATCGACCTCGACGGCGAGGACGTGCGCACCTGGCGCAACGTCTACGCCCTGCGGCGGCGCATCGGGGTCGTGTTCCCGCTCCCGGTCGGCCTGCCGCTGTCGATCTTCGACAACGTGGCCCTCTCTCCCCGCCTGCGCGGGATCAACGACCGCGCCAAGCTCGAGGAGATCGTCGAGCGCTGCCTGAGGCGGGCGGCCCTGTGGGACGAGGTCGCAGATCGCCTCGACTCTCTGGGGAGCCTCCTCTCCGGCGGCCAGCAGCAGCGCCTGACGATCGCCCGCTCCCTCTCCCAAGAGCCCGACCTGTTGCTGCTGGACGAGTTCTCGATCGCCGTCGATCCGGTCACGACCATGCGCATTGAGGACATCCTCAAGGAACTGCGCGAGGAGATGACGATCATCCTGGTCACCAACCTCGTCCAGCAGGCCCGCCGCCTGGCCGACCGCACGGCGTTCTTCCTCAAGGGCGACCTGGTCGAGGTCGGCAAGACCGAGGACCTGTTCACGCGCCGCGTCCGCGACCGGCGGACGACGGACTACCTGGAGGGCCGCTTTGGCTGAAGCCCGCGAGCCGGCCATCAGGACCCGCGGCCTGAACCTGTGGTACGGGGACTTCCAGGCCCTGTTCGACGTCGACCTCGACATCGCCCGGGGGCGGGTCACTTCGCTGATCGGACCCTCGGGTTGCGGGAAGTCGACCTTCCTACGATCGGTGAATCGCATCATCGAGCGCCTCGACTACGTGCGGACCAGCGGCTCGATCGAGGTCATGGGACAGGACGTCCTGGCGTCGGATGTGGCCCTGACCCAGTTGCGCCGGGAGGTCGGGATGGTGTTCCAGCGTCCCAACCCCTTGCCGATCTCGGTCAGGAGGAACGTCCTCTTCGCCCACCGCCTGCACAATCCCCACGGCCAGAGCCGCGCCGAGGAGGACGAGCTCGTCGAGCGCGTCCTGCGTGAGGTGCTCCTGTGGGATCAGGTCAAGGACCGCCTCGACAGTCTCGCTACCGGGCTCTCCCTTGAAGAGCAGCAGAAGCTGTGCATCGCACGCCTCCTGCCGGTGAAGCCCAGCGTCCTGCTCATGGACGAGCCTTGCTCGGCCCTGGACCCAGAGGCCACGAGCGCCGTCGAGGAGCTCATCTGGGAGCTGCGCGGGGACTACTCGATCCTGATCGTCACCCACAACATGGCTCAGGCCCGGCGCGCGAGCGACGAGTGCATCTTCATGCTGCTGGGGAAGGTCGTCGAGCACGCACCGACCGGCGACATGTTCGTGACGCCGACCCATTCAGAGACCGCCGACTACATCGAGGGCCGTTACGGCTGATCCGCCTTGAGTCGGTCCAAGCCCGAGCGCGTTCTCCTCGCCGCCCCGATGCGAACCCGCGGTGGCGAGGAGCGTATCGTGGTGGAGCTCGCCAGACGACTGGCCGACCGGGGGATCACGCCGGCCTTCGCCTGCGATCGGTCCGGACCGCTGTTGGCGGAGCTCGACGGCGCCGTGGAGGTCTTCCCCGTCGACTACTACGGAGGGGAGCTCGCCGCCCTGCGGGCCACGCGAGCGGCGATCGCGAGCTTCCGCCCCGACGTCGTCCACTGCCACGGGACGCGCCCTGGGATCTCTGGGCGGGCCGCGGGGCTCCTCAGTGGAGTGCGGACCCTCTGGACGGTCCAGCTGCACCCCTTGTGGGGGCCGCGCCTGGAGCGCTCGTTTGTCGCACGCAACGCCTTCCGCCTGGGGATCTTCCTCCTCAGTCCCTTCACATCGGCCACGGTCTTCGTCAGCTCGGCCCTCGAGCGCAGCTTTCGCCGGTTTGCCTGGCCCGGGCCGATGCCGCGGGCCGTCGTCCACAACGCCATCGACACCGACCACTTCCGGCCGGATCCAGAGCGCGCCGCGCGCTTGCGTTTCGAGCACGCGATCCCCGCCGACGCCGTGCTGGCCGGCATGGTCGCGCGCCTGACGCCGCGCAAGGGGATCGATCTGTTCCTGGGCGCCCTGGCTTCCTGCGGCCGCGACGACCTCTTCGGCGTCGTCGCCGGAGAGGGAGACGACCGCGCACGCCTGGAGGGGCTGATCGAGGAGCTGGGCCTGGGGGATCGCTGCCTGCTGCTGGGCGAGGTCGAGGACTGCGGGGCCGTCTGCAGCGCCCTCGACGTCGGTGTGCTCCCCTCCCAGGGGGAGGGCCTGCCTCGCGCTCGTCCTCATCGGATACGCTGTCGGTCGTATGCGACAAGTAGGCAACTCTCGGTGGTCGGCGCCACGAAACCGGAGGCGACCGCCGGCCCGCGCCGCCAGACGGCCCGCGCGTGACCCTCGGCGCGACTGAGGTGGAGATGCCGACTTGCCAGGAGAGCCGGCTCGAGCGAAGCGGAGCCCCCGACCTCCTCCTGCGCCGCTGGGCGTGCGAGGGCGCCCGGGGCCGCAGCCTGCTCATCCACGGATTCGGCGAGCACGGCGGGCGCTACGGACACGTGGCCGACGCCCTCGTCGGCGCGGGGCTCGAGGTCGGCGCGGTCGACCTGCGCGGCCACGGAGGATCGAGCGGCACGCGAGCCTTCGTGGAGCGCTTCGACGACTACCTCGACGACGTCGACGCGGCCCTGGTGCGGCTGCGGTCGGAGAGCGGGGATCTCCCTCTGTTCCTGGTGGGGCACTCGATGGGCGGCCTGGTCGCCGCCCTGTGGGTCCTGGAACAGCGCGCCCTCGCCGACGGCCTGGTCCTCTCCAGCCCCGGCTTCGCCTTCGCCCTGCGCGTGCCCGCCTGGAAGGCGGTCGCCGGGAGGATCTGCTCGCGCATCGCGCCCAGGCTGGCCTTGCCATCCGGCCTCGATCGCGGCCTGCTCTCGCACGACCCCGAGGTGGCGCGCGCCCTCGAGCGCGATCCCCACAGCCAGACCGCTACGACCGCGCGCTGGTACACCGAGGCCCTCGCGGCTCAGGTGCGGGCGGGGGAGCTGGCCGCGGGGTTGGAAGTGCCGCTGTTGTGCCAGGTCGCCGGCGCCGACGCCCTCGTCGACCCCGAGGCCGCCCGACGATTCTACGACTCGGCTACCTCCAGCGAGCGGGAGTGGATCCGCTACGACGAGCTCTACCACGAGATCTACAACGAGCTGGAGCGCGACCGGGTCCTCGCGGACCTGACCGCGTGGATCGAAACGCGCTTGGAAGCGAGCTCGGCATGAGGACTCCGCGCGGCCTGCAGTGGGTGGTCCTGGCCCTGGTCGGCGGGACGGCGTTGACCCTGTGCGACAGCGTGCACATCGCCTACGGCGTGCTCGAGAAGACCAACGCCTCGATCGCCGGCCAGAGCTGGTGGACCCTGCCGATGTTCAGCACCCTCTCGCTGTTCATCGTCCCGCTCTACCGCCGCTTCCGTTGCCTGACCGGAGCGCGGGCACTCGCGACCGGCAAGGGCGAGCTCGCCTTCTCGTCCGTCGCGTTCCTCGCCTCCTACGCCTGCACCGGACCCCTGGGTCACTGGGACCATTGGCTCGCCGTCCTCTTGACGGCGGCCTGGCTCGTGCGGCTGCTCCGCCGCCGCGTCCGCGGCATCATCTTCTTCTCGCTGCTGTTGGCCGTCGCCGGCCCCGCCGTCGAGGCCGCGATCTCCGCCAGCGGGGCCTTCCACTACACCGCCCCCGACCTGTTCACGGTGCCCTCCTGGCTGCCGATGATCTACCTCCACGGCGCCCTGCTCGTCGCCGATCTGGACGGCTTCCTGGGGGGCTACGCGCCCTCCATGAGCGCCTGGAAGCTCAGCCCGCGCTCGTTCCGCTGGATGCTGAACGTCTTCCCGCCCCTCATGCTGCAGCGCATCCGCATCGTGAGCGTCGGAGCGGACTTCCAGAGCTGCCGGGTCCGCATCGCCAAGAGCCCGCTCACGCGCAACCTCCACGGCGCGACCTTCGGCGGGACGATCTTCGCCGCCGCCGACCCCATCGCCGCCACCCTGTTCTGGCAGCTGTTCGCGCGGCGCGGCGTCGTCGTCGAGACCTGGCTCCAGGGCGGATCCGTGTACTACTCCAAGCCGGCCAGGAGCGCGCTCACCATCGACGTCCGCTTGAGCGACGAGGACGTCGCGTCCGCGGTCGAGGAGCTCGACGAGCGCGGGCGTTTTCGCCGCACGTTCGAGCTGGAGGCGAGAGACCGTGGCGACGAGGTCTGCGCCCGCATCACTACTGAGATCTACGTACGCAAGGGCCGCGAAGCGCGTGACGGCCATTCCGCTTTCTGACCCACCTCCCACCATGGACACCTCCAAGATCCTCTCGGGGTACCGGCGCTTGAGCGCCCTCCCGGGGGGCGGCCGGCTGTTCGGTTGGTTCCTGCGCCGTGCTGTTCCCTACACCGGTTCGATCCGACCGCGCGTGCTCGAGCTCGAGCCGGGGTACGCACGCATCGCGATGGACGACCGGCGCGCGGTGCGCAACCACCTCGCGAGCGTCCACGCGATCGCCCTGGTGAACCTGGCGGAGGCGGTCAGCGGCCTGGCGATGCTCACGGGCCTGCCCGAGAATGCGCGCGGGATCGTGAAGGGGCTGGAGATCGAGTACACCAAGAAGGCGCGCGGGACGATCGTCGGGGTGAGCCGCTGCGAGCCGCCGAGCACGAGCGAGGAGCGGGACTTCGACGCAACCGCCGAGCTCGTCGACGAGGCAGGGGACGTCGTGGCCCGCGCCGTGGTGCACTGGAAGATCGGTCCCAAGCCGTGAGTGAGCCCGCGGGGTGTGCGATCGCCCTCGAGACCGCCCTCACCCGTGATGCGGGGATCGAGGTGCCGGTGATCTGCGGCGCCATGTACCCCTGCAGCAACCCCGAGCTCGTCGCGGCGGTCAGCGCCGCCGGCGGGCTGGGCGTCGTGCAGCCGCTCTCGCTGATGCACGTCCATGGCCACGACCTGCGCGAGGGGCTGCGACTGATCCGCTCGATCACGCCCAACCCGATCGGGTTCAACGCCATCGTCGAGAAGAGCGTCGCCGCCTACGAGCGGCGCATGCGCGCCTGGGTCGCCATCGCCCTCGAAGAGGACGTGCGCTTCTTCGTGACGGCCCTGGGCAACCCGCGCTGGGTGGTCGACGCCGTCCACGAGGCGGGCGGCGTCGTCTACCACGACGTCACCGAGCGCCGTTGGGCGGAGCGCGCCCTGGAGGAGGGCGTCGACGGCTTGATCTGCGTCAACGATCGGGCAGGCGGGCACGCGGGCGCCCGCGCACCCGCACAGCTCTACGCCGAGCTCGCCGACCTCGGCGTGCCCCTGGTCCGTGCCGGCGGCGTCGGCGGACCCGAGCAGCTTGTGGAGGCCTTGCGGCGCGGATACGCGGGCGTGCAGATGGGAACGCGCTTCATCGCGACGCCCGAGTGCCGCGTCCATCCCTCCTACCGCGAGGCGATCGTCGGGGCCGGGGAGGACGACATCGTCCTGACCGAGCGCCTCACCGGTGTCCCCGTCTCGGTCATCCGCACGCCGCGCATCGACCGCTTGGGCACGGACGTCGGCCCGATCGCACGGCGTCTGCTGCGGCATCGCCGCACCCGCCACTGGATGCGGACCTTCTACGCCCTGCGCTCGATCCGCAGCATGAAGCGCTCCTCCCTGCGCGGCCTGGACTACAACGACGTCTTCCAGGCCGGGCGCAGCGTCGAGGCCGTCGACGAGGTGCAGCCCGCCGGCGAGATCGTCCGCCGCTTCGCCCGGGCCGTCGGAGAGGCTGGCTGATGGGCTCGGGTGCGATCGACTCGCGTTTGCTCGTCTACGGCGCCAACGGTTACACCGGCCGTCTCGTGGCGCGAACGGCCCGCGAGCGCGGGTTCACCCCCTGCCTCGCCGGCCGCGACGCGGCCGCTGTCGAGCGCGTGGCCGAGGAGCTTGACCTTCCCTGGCGTGCCTTTGGTCTCGACGATCCCGCAGCCCTGGACGCGGGGTTGGAGGGCGTGGCGGCCGTCCTGCACTGCGCCGGTCCCTTCAGCCGCACCTGGCGTGCGATGTCCGACGCGTGCCTGCGTACGGGCGTCCACTACCTCGACGTCACCGGCGAGCTGGTCGTGTTCGAGGGACTGGCCGGCAGGGGCGAGGCGGCGCGCAAGGCGGGGGTGACGCTGTTGCCCGGCGTGGGCTTCGACGTCGTTCCTTCCGACTGCCTGGCGGCGCACCTCGCCCGCCGCCTGCCCGACGCGACGGCCCTGGCCCTGGCCTTCCAGGCCAGCGGCGGCGTCTCTCACGGCACCGCCACGACCCTGGTGGAGAACATGGGTGCCAGCGGCTTCGTCCGCCGCGGCGGGCGCATCGTGCCGATCCCCGCGGGGAGCCTGACGCGCCGAGTCGACTTCGGCGACGGTCCCCGCCCGGCGGTGGCGATCCCCTGGGGAGACGTCTCGACGGCGTTCCACACGACGGGCATCGGCGACATCGAGGTCTTCGTCGCCGCGGGCAGGGCCGCGATCTGGGGCATGCGCCTCGGGCGGTACTGTGGAGCGGCGCTGCGCTCGCCGGTGGTCCGGCGCTTCCTCCAGCGACGGATCGACGCGCGCCCGGCCGGTCCCGACGACGCGGCACGCGAACGCGGGCGGACCTTGTTGTGGGGCGAGGCGCGCGCGGCCGACGGCCGGTCGGTCGCCTGCCGCATGCGAGCGCCCGAAGGCTACACCCTGACTGCGGACGCGAGCTTGGCCATCGCCGCCAAGCTCCTGGACGGCGAGGGCCGCCCCGGCTTCCACACGCCCGCCGGCCTGTTCGGCCCCGACCTCGTGCTCGAGCTCGAGGGCGTGCGGCGCACGGATCTCTAGGCAGAATGGGTGGAGCGGTCTTCCTCGAGGCCGTGGATTACAGTTCTGTCTAGGGTTTGGTCCGCCCCTCGAGCGCCCCGCCGTTGCTCACGGGAGCTCGATCTCGACCAGGGCGAGGTGCTCGAAGGGCGCGAGGTCGAAGGACACCCCCCCGCCGACACCGCGGCCCTCGAGGAGCGCGCCGCTGAGGAGGTCGCGGGCGCGGGCACCGCGGGGGGCGAGGACGCGAACGCCCTCGACGGGATCGGGCGGAGCGGAGGCCGAGCGGGTACCGCGGGTGTCCACCCAGTCGAACTCGTTCGCCAGCGCCAGGACACGGCGCGAGCCCTCGCCGTAGGGGACGACGTGCAGGGCGGCGGGTCCGCCCTCGACCTCGATCGCCCCCCGCCGCCGGTCGGGGCCCAAGGCGTCCAGGAACGCGCGGACTGCGCGGGGACGACCATCACTCGCGCACCAGTCCCACTCGACCCGATTGCAGATCACCAGCCCACCGTCGCGCGCGAAGCGGGCCACGGCCGCGCGCATGGCGGCGGAGAGGTCGGAGGAGGAGGGGAGGAACAGCACTTCGTAGCCCTCCAGGGCACCCTCGGCCAGGAGGTTGTCGCTCACCAGGCCAACGGGCAGGCGCGAGCGCATGAGGGCCTCGAAGGCGCCGACCAGGGGCCCCACGACCTCGCGCCAGGCTGCCGCGTCGTCGGGTGCGAGGCGTGCGAGGGCGCGTTCGGGGTGGTGCAGGGCGATCCGGCGCGTGGGCCGCAGGCCCGCCAGGGCGCTTCCTGAGCGCGCGCCGAGCTCGAGGGCGGCACGGAAGGTCTTCTGGTCGGGAATCGTCGCCTCGGGGTGGTCGAGGTTGGCGACGCCGCCGTGGGCGATGACCCCGGCGGTGGCGGCGAGGGCCGCGCCCGAAGAGGCCAGGCGCGGGATCCACACGTGGGGCGGGCGGCCCTCGGCGGCGTCGCGGCACCAGCTCCAGCCCAGGGCCAGGCGCACATCGCGCGGCGGCGCAGCGAAGCCCGTGCGGGCCAGCAGGCTGTCGGTGCGCGCCGAGAGCCCCTTGTCGAACTCAGTCTTCACGCCGTCGGCCAGGCGCGGGAGGCGGCCGCTGGTGTGGCTGTCGAGGAGGTCGGGCGCTCGGTGGTTGCCGATCAACAGCACGACGTCTTCGCGTCGGGCGCGGATCGCGCGACGCCAGCGCAGGAAGGCGCGCTCGATGGTGACGTCGTTGAACTCGAGCAGCTTGCGATAGAGGGGATCGCGATCGTCGATCGTCTCCGGGTGGGGGAGACCGGTGGCCGCGGTGAAGCGCGTGCGGCAGGAGCCGCACCAGCACCCCGTCGGCGGCATGTGGACCTCGTCGAAGTACAGGCCGTCGGCGCCGCGCTCGACGAGCTCCAACAGGCGCGCCTGGACGTGCTCGACGTAGGGGGAGTTCAGGCACATCAGCGGGCGGCGGTTGCGCGTGTAGATGCGACCGGAGTCGTCGCGGGCGGCCCAGTCGGGATGCTGCGCCGCCACGCCGGTATCCTCGGTGTGTCGGTAGTAGGCGATGAGCCGCAGACCCGCGGCGTGGGCGCGGCCGATGATCCCTCGGGCCACGTCCTCATCGGCGGCCCAGGGCTCGACCGGGCCGACCGCGCTCGGCCACCAAGCGCCCTCCCCCAGGGTCCGCAGGTGACGGACGAGAACCAGCGCGCCGAGCCCGCGTACGGAGCGCGCGGCGGTGCGGAAGGTCGCGCGCTCGCGCCAGCGCGGGGAGAGGCGCGTGTGGACACCGGCGCGCACGCGGTCGTACCAGGCGGGTGCGCGCAGACCGCTCACCTCGTCCAGCCAATTCGGGCGGTCGGGCGTGAGCTCGACGGCGATCGCCGCGAGCGTCTCGGCGGAGTGGGCAGGAGGAGCGGGCGGGGTCGCATGGGTCGGAGGCGCCTCCCCAGCGGTCAGCACCAGACAGTCCGGTCGCAGGGGGGCGGCGTGGATGACGAAGACGAGCTCGCCCGCGTCGAGCTCGGCGGAGTGCAGTCGGGCCCAACCCCAGGCTCCGCGGCCCTCCAAGGCCCCCGTCGGCGGGACCGTTACGGTCAGGGGCGGCGCTCCCTTCGGTCCCGCGTCGATCGACACCGCCGAGCGCGATGCGTAGCGCAGCCAGACGTGCCAGGCTCCCGGGCGGGGGACGGGCAGCGTGTAGGTGCAGCTCCCCTCGCCGCCGAACCGGATCAGACACTCGCGCCCGCTCGCCCAGCGGTCGTAGTGGACTCGAGCGAAGGCGGCGTTCGAGCTCTCCCGCACCCCCGGCGCCTCGGCCTCGACGACGACCTCCTCGCGCGCGAAGTCGGAGAGCGCGGCGGGGGAGGAGGCGAGCCACCCGGCCACGAGGCAGCCGCCGAGGAGCTGCGCGTGCCGCCTGTGCCTCGACGAGGGCATGGGCACAGCCTAACCCGGGCTAGCAGTCGGGCTGGCCGGGAACGCGGCCGCTGGCGGGGCCGAGGCGCTTGGTTTCGCACTCCCGCCGCAGGAGCTTGCGCAGACGGTTGGCGTGCTCTGAGTAGTGGGGGTTGAGGATCAGATTGCGCAGCTCCATGGGATCCTCGGTGAGGTCGTACATCTCGTACTCGTCGGCCAGGGGCTCGAGCTTGACGTGATGGATGGCCTCGGAGGAGTGCGAGCCCTCGACCTCGGGCGGGTCGTCGACCTCCAGGGTCACGTCGCGCCGCGGGTGCGGCGGGCAGTGTTCGTCCTCGGGGTGCGTCCAGTAGCGCGGGCTGTCGAAGTAGCGCGAGAGCTTCCACAACCGCAGCCCGTCACCGAAGTCCGCCTCGACGATGACCGTCTCGATGTGGGAGGGCTGCACGATCGCGTTGTGCTCGACGCCGAGGAAATTGTGACGGTCGAGACCCCTGCTCGGATCGTCGTCGGTCATGAAGTAGATCGGATCGCGCACATCGGCGGGGTCGCTCTCGCCGCTGACGACGCCGGAGAGATCGCGCCCCACGGGCAGGACCGCGTCGCTCTGTCCGTGAGCAGTCCAGTCCAACAGCTCCTCTGGAGTCTGGCCGGCCATCCCCAAGAGCGTCGGGAGCACGTCGACGTGGCTGGTGACCGCGTCCACCTGCCGTCCATCGGTTCCGCCGGCGGGGCGGATCACGAGCGGGACGCGGATCGACTCGTCGTAGGCGGTGTACCACTTCTGGTGCATGTGGCCGTGGGCGCCGAGCAGCGTTCCGTGGGACGAGGTGAAGACGACGATCGTGTCGTCGGCCGCGGGCGACTCCTCGAGGGCGTCGAGAACGCGGCCCATCTGCACGTCCACGTTCTTGTGGAGTTGGTAGTACAGGCGGAAGTAGTACTCCTGCGCGTCGTCGGGATGCAGGAAGCCGGCGTAGGCGTCGCGGAACGACCACTGCACCGACGGTTTGGTCAGCAGCCGCTCGCGGTTGGAGTGGCGGAACATCGGCGCGAACAGCTGGCGCGGTCCGGGCACGTCAGGGTCGATGTCGAAGTGGATTCCGGTGCTGCCGCCGTTTCGGCCGTGGCCCACCCAGCGACCGAAGAGAGCGATGTCGCCGGGGTTGACGAAGGAGCAGACTACGATCCAGGGGCTGAGGGCGGGATTGCCCGCGAGCTGGTCGACGAGGGATATCGTCTGGTCGGCGAACTTCTCGTCCCGCCCCTGTCCGCCGGGAGCTACCGACGAACCGGTGTCGAGGGCGCTGGAGGTGTGCGCGTCTGGGCCGATCCATCCACGGAACCCGTGGCCGTGGAGGCGGTCCGCTTCGTTGTAGAGCTCGCGTCGATCGGGATCCTCGAACCCCTGACCGTCGTAGCTCGTGATCGGCAGGTGCGTGCCGGGCGTGTAGATCGTCGCGTTGGAGGCGCTCCAGCGACCGCGGAAGAAGGTGCGGTATCCCGCGGAACGGAAGTAGTCGCCGAACGTCGGGACCGTGTCGGGATCGAGACCGAAGGCGGAGGGGTCGAAGGGGTCCTTGGCCGCCCCGATCGTCTGGCTGACCCCGTGCAGGGAAGGGTAGTGGCCGGTGTACAACGAGGTCCGGCTGGCCTCGGTCCCGACCGAGGCGGCGTAGTGGCGGGTGAACTCGACTCCGCTCTCTCGGAGAGCCGTCTGGGTCGCAAGCGCCGTCTCGCGCCATGCGCTCAAGGGGTCAGCCTCGTAGACCGTCGGGTAGCGCATCTCGTCCACCACGAAGACCAGGATGTTGGGGGCGGCGCCCAGGGCTTGGTTCCCCGGACGCATCCGCTCCCCCAGCGGCTCGCGCCGATCGTGCACGCCCATGCCCGCCAGACCGGCGGCGGCGGTTCCCTTCAGGAATCGTCTGCGAGAACTGCGCGGCGGGTTGACTCCTCTGGCGGCCATGAGTGGATCGGGCGGCATCCGGCCGGTCGCCGCCACCTCCTCGGGATCCCTTGAGAGCCGGACCCCAGCGAGCGTGGCATCGACCGACAGCGTTTCGCTGGTGATATCGGACCCCAGCCTGGGGAAACCCGCCATGGCCCATTTGGTGAATCCGATTCGTTGCCGTGATCGAGGTAGATCCGGGCTTCTAAATAAAAAGCAGGATCCTATGCGTGGGGCGGGCTCGCAGACCCCCTGGGAACCCCATGCGGGCCATTCGCGGGGGTTCCTCAAGGCCCCGGGCCCGACGGTCGACCTCAAGGATCGCGCCTGTGCCGATGGAGATCCCGCCCCACCCCTCCCGCCGCCCCGGCTCGCGGGCCAAGCCCCCCCCGCCGTGGGGGGCCGCGTTCGCGTGTGCCCTGTGGTTGGCTTGTGCCGCCCTCCCGCTGGGAGGTCGTCCGACGGTCCGCGAGCCGGGGCGGCTCCCGGTCAGCGTACGGGCCGCCGACGACCTCGAGGAGGTGCTGGCGGACTTGGATCACGTCGCCGAGAAGCGCTGGCGCCCGGCGGTGATTGCGCTCCACAGCATCGCCACCGAGGCCGCAGCCGGCGAGGACCCTCACCGGAGTCGGCGCATCGCGGCGGGCCTGATCGGGATGTTCGATCACCCCTCGCGGGCCGGAGACGGCGCGGTGGCCCATGCCTGTTGGGCCTTGGCCGCCCTGGGCGAGGCGGCGGTCGGGGCACTCGAGGAGGCATCGCGCGATCCGCGCCCGCGCGTCCGCTCGGGTGCGCTGCGCGCCCTCTCGCGGATCGATCACCCCCAGCGCCTGGCGATGCTGGGGCGCATGGCTCACGACCCGGACGGGCGAGTGCGGCGCGCGGCGCGCAAGGCCCTGAGTGTCTTGCCGCCGGAGGAGGTCGCCGAGTGTTCCGCGGTTCCGGCGCTCGTGCGCGATTCCGCCCTGGTGCGAATGGCGGTCGCCCGTGATCCGCGCACTCCCGCGCACGCCGCGCGCGCATGGGCGCAAGAGGGCATCGGGCTCAACGCCCTGGGGCTGGTTCTCTCGCCGACCGACCCCGAGGTCAACATCGTCTGGGAGTCCCTCGCCCACGACAGTGCGCTCGCCCGTCACCAGAGCCGGCGCGCCCTGATTGCGATCTACGGTGAAGGCGTCAGCGAGCCCGTCCTGGAAGCTCTCGACGAGGGAGCGTGGCAAGCGTGGCGTACCAACGGTTCCGCGCTGTTCGACGAGGCCGCGCCCTTGGCCGCCCAGGAGTACGAGACCACTTCCGACATCGCGCGCTTGGGGCGCTCCCTCCTCACCAAGACCAGCGGCCTGGACCTGGTGGCGGGGACAGTCTGGCGCGGCCTGACGGGTCTCGAACGGATTGAGGACAACCTGCGCCAGACGAGGGAGCGGCATGAGCTCGACGCTGCCGTGCGCGAGGGCCGGGCCGCCGAGCTGGGGGAGGTTGCCGACTACGAGGGACTCCTCGGTGAGGTCGGCAGGTACTTCGAGCCGAGCCTCCTACCCAGTCTCTTCCGCGGGGAGTTCGGATCGACCGCTGCACCCGCCGGGGCGGTGGACGACGTCCTCGTGTTCACGCCGCAAGCCCGCATCGCCCAGGACTGGCACGTCTACGCCGGGTTCGGGGAGGGGCGCGGCCTGGTCGGCGCGGGGATCGAGTACCGGCCTTCGCCCACGGCGGGCAAGCGCATCCTCGTCTCGCGCGTGGCTCCCTTCGGCTCGGCGCCCACGCCTGCGCAAAGCGGCGGATTCGAACGCGCCTGGGACGTCTTCCTGCCCCTGGCCGAGGTCGGCGCCTTCTGGGCCAGCGGAGCCGGTGTCGTCGACGGCCTGTGGGCCTTCGCGGGCGTCGACGCCGCCAAGTCCGCGACCAACGCCCTCGAACGCGAACGCTACGGCGGTCTTCCGCGGCTCGCCCCGCCGCCGGGCGTCGATGCGAGCCGCCGCGGCAAGCTCGCCTCCGTGCTCGCCAGTCTCGCGGTCGGCGAGCGACGCGCCGTGATCGACGCCCTCGTCCCCGACGAAGCGCAAGTGCAGCTTTGGCCCCTGGCCGCGGTCGCCTGGTACGACCGGGAGCGCATCGACACCACGCGCGCAGCATTCGTGGACATCCTCGGTGTGGATCCCTACGCCGGCGAAGACGCCGTCCACCCCGCCTGGGAGGTAACCCTCGCGGAGCTGGCCGAGGCGGGTCTGACGCCGCCCCAAGTGCGCGCGCGCCTGTTCTGGGAGAGCCCCGACTACCACGCCGAGCTCACCCGCACCGGCGACTGGGACGTGCTCGTCAACCGCGTGCACCTGCACTCCGAGACCGCGCCCGTGCGCACGTCGGCGATCTCGATCGACCGCCGGCTGGCGATGACCTTCCATCCCTTCGCCGACCTCTCTGGGGCGGAGGCCTCCTTCGCGCGGCGTCTGTTCGAGAACGCCGTCGGGACCGACCGGGTCTTCCCCAACACCTTCGGCGGCGTGACCCAGCACTTCGTGAACGAGCCCGGGGCGGCCGGCCGGAGGCAGGCGCGGCGCGTGCGGCTCGACGCCCTGGCGGCGGATGGAACGGGCCTGTCGGTCGTCGAGACGCCCGCCGGCCGCGAGCTGTGGTGGACTGCCCAGGGGCAGGAGCGTGCCGAGCTCGAGCGCTTCGTGATCGTCGCCGGTCTCATGGAGCGCATCGAGACCTTCCGCCGCGTGGAGGGGGAGGGGGGCGGCGAGAGCGGCTACCGGCTCGTGGCACGCAGGGAGCGGGCGGGCCGGCGGACATCGTTCGAGTACGAGACCGCTCAGGGCAGTGGGCGTGCGATCGTCACCGAGCGCACCTTCGCCGCTCCCGCGCTCTTCGCGCCCGGAACGGAGGAGGGGGCGCTCCTCGCCCGGCGCGTGACGCACCTGCGGGACGCGGAGGCGCTCACCGTCGTCGAGGTCGACGCCGTCACACCGACCAACTCCGGGCGGGTGCTCCTCGCGGCGGCGGATGCGCGCGGGCGGCCGAGCGCGGCCTACCGGGGCATCGGACCCGAGCGGGCGGCGATCGACGGACCGCTGCCCGGGCGCCGCTTCCTCTACCTGCCGACGGAAGACGGAACCAAGCGGCAAGTGGAGGTGCGCCTGGACGGCGAGGGACGCCTGACGGGGGTGAGGACCAACGACTTCGTCGGCGAGGAGATCTACACCCACGTCTGGAGCGACGCGTACGAACCCCAGGACGTCGGCCGCACCTACCTGGCTCTGGCTGAGGCGCCGGGGGAGCCGCGGGAGCGCTTCGACGGGCGAGTCACGGCCACCGACCGCCACGCCGGCGGCGTAGAACCGGAGGTGACTTTCGAGTACAGGCCGCTGACCGAACGCACGACTCTGGAGCGGGAGGGCCGCACGATGGAGGTCTCGGTGCCTTCGGGGACGCGGGAGGTGATCTCCACGCCCCGCCAGGGGGCCGCGGCGCGCAGCTCGGTCTCCAGCCTCAGCTTCGACCGCTCCTTCATGGAGGATGCGGGGCTGCGCGACCGCATCGGGCGCCTGTTGGGGGTTCCCGAACTCCTCGAGCCGCGCGATGGGTTCGATCGCTGGCGCATCGAGACGGTCTACGCCGAGGTCGTGCTCCTGCGTAGCGAACTCGGCCTCGACCTCGACGGGGGCCAGGACGAGCGCATCTGGCGGGCCCTGGAGGCTGTGCGCAGGCCCGGCGACGAGCTGCTCGCGCTCCTGCCGCTCAGCGATGAGACGGCGGCGACCGCGCGGGTCAGCCTCTACTCCCGGCTCCTGCGCCAGATCCTCAAGACGGGCGAGGTCAAGCAGGGAGTCGGCCCACGGCTCTCGGAGAGCTGGTTGGAGGCGGTGGCCGAGGACCTGCACGAGGAGGCGGTCGCCGGAGTGGAGAGCTTGCCCGCGATCCTGGCCTTCCTCGGCGAGTTGGAGAGCCCCGAGCTCTTCGAACCCGACGGTGAGATCGACCTCGAGGAGCGCTCCCACGTGTTCGCCGTGCTGTCGTGGACGCGGTTCCTCTTGCGCACAGGTCACGACGGGCGCAATCGCCTGGTCGTGCGCGCCACGCCGACCGACCCGGAGACGATGGCGAGCATCCTCACGGCTGCGGGGGGCATCCGGCGCCGCTCCCGGGCGGAGTTCGGCGAGCGCTACCCCGAGGCGGAGACGGGGGTCGACGACCGGTCCCTGGCTCAGTTGCTGTTCTGGGCCGAGCGCTACGCCGCCGAGCCACAGCCGATGCCGCGCCTGGAGGACATCAAGCTGGCCAATCCTCTCGGCGCGCCGCGCGAGGTGCTGCGCGTCTCGCGGGAGGCCTTCGGACCCAACGCCGAGACCTTCGGCCGGACCCTCTCGGGCCTGGTCGCCTACGCGGAATTCTGGGACCTCCTCGAGGGCCGCGAGCAGCCGGTTGCCTACGCCACCTTCCTGGAGGAGGCCGCGCGCTGGACCGACATCCAGGAGCGCAAGGGGCACGAGGGCGAGAGCCTGCGAGCGCTGTTGGAGGAGACGCGCCTGCTCGCGGAAGCTCGGACACCGGCCGACGCGCTCGTCGCCCTCGAACGGACACGCTCCGACTACGACGCCTTCCGGATCCGGGCGTTCCTCTCCAAGGTGGCCGTCATCGGCGGTGGGAGCGCCCTGGCCATGGGGCTCTTGGCGCTCGTCTTGCGCCTCGCCGCGCCCAGGCGGGCCAAGACCCAGAAGCGGGCGGACCCGGAGGAATCTCCCGCCCTCGCCGGTGATGTGCGCGAGCCCACGCCGGGTGGAGAGATCCTGACCGCGCGCTGGTACCGCGAGCACGTCGCCTGGCTGGAGTCCCTGTTCTTCTTCCTGCCCTTCCTCGCCGTCGCTTTCGGCAACGGCAAGTTCGGTGCCGACGCCGCTCTCCTGGCGCTCGCCGCCTACCCGGGCTTGTTCCTGCTCGGGCACGCCTTGGCGCGGCTGGGCGGGAACCGCGCGATCCTGCACGCGCCGGTTCACGCACTGACCGCGGCCAAGGCGGGCGTGGCCGCCCTCGGGGCGCTCGTCGCCGCCGCGGGCTTCTCTCCGACCAACCCCTGGCTCGTGTGTGGCCTGACCGTCCTCGTGGCCGGAATCGCCGCCTGGCACGCCGCGATCCAGCGCCGGTGCGTGGCGGCGGACAACGCCGCGGCGGCGGAGACCCCCTCGGCCGCGGAGGTCGTCTCGGTCCCCGATCGCCCACCGACGACAGCCACCTTGGTAGCGGCGGCCGAAGCCTTGGCCGCCGCCGCCGGCCGCTTTGGCGCAGCGCAGCGC
Source organism: Planctomycetota bacterium (assembly GCA_030746555.1). Taxonomy (GTDB): domain Bacteria; phylum Planctomycetota; class UBA1135; order UBA1135. The sequence continues at coordinate 33,439 of JASLMK010000013.1, forward strand.
GCCTGCCTCTTCGCCCTCGAGTCCCTCCGCGCCGAGGGCGTCCGCTCGGCGGGCGCCGAGCGCCTGACCATCGTCGGCTGGCGCGGCGGCAACTACCTGTGGATGAGCCTGGGGCTGGCCATCGCCGCTTTCCAGGCCGGGGCGGCGTGGCGCTACGGGTTCACCCCCGGCTACGGCCCGACGATCACGCTCCTGGGTGTGCTCTGCTTCCTGCAGGGAGCGCTGGGGCCGGTGCCGATCCGTCCCTCCCGTGCCGCCGAGGGCCGCGGTTTCTACGGCCTGCGGATGCTGCTGGACGCCTCGCCCCCTGGGCGCTGGTTGCGCCGCCGCCGCCAGCGTCGGGTGGTCGCGGATCTGAGGACCGCCGCGGCCGAGCTGGAGAGCGACCTCGGCCGCATCCGAGCAGAGCACGGCATCCCCGTGGAGACTTGGGAGCGGCTCACCCGAATCTGGACCCAGGCGGCCTTCGGTGCGCCGGCGGAGGGCGTGCGCGTGGAAGTGACTCAGGTGAGTCTGCAAGCTCACCTCCGTCTCGTGCAGGACTGGCTGGAGTTTTTGGCGACGTTCGAGGGCCGAAGCTACACGGCGTTCGCGCGCACCCACTACCCCTACTACGACCCGCAGTACCACGATCCGATCCTGTTCGTTTCGGGGCCGAGCTTCTGCGTACTCCGCCACGAGCAGCGAGATGGTCCGATCCTTCTACCGGGCGGTCCGCAGCACTGGCTGAAGCGCGGCTTCGAGCTGCCGGGCGAGGAGGACGCCTCACGGTTCAACGGTCCGGCGGCCTATCGCCACGCCCTACACCCCGCGCCGCTCTTCAACCTGGTCTACTACGCCGACGCCGTCGCGGATCGGATGCGGGAGGTGGCCGACTTCATGGCCGGGCGCATCTACCCGGCCAACGTCGAGCGCTGCGTGCGCGAGTACCACCGGCGCTACCTGCGCGCGCGCGCCGGAGCGTCGGCCGTCGACGAGGACGCCTTCGTTGCGCAGGTCGCGGCCAGCCGCCGCCAGACGCAGCACGTGCGCGAGCACGTCGGGACGACGCCGGGCGAGATGGGCTTGGAGGAGGCGATGGCCGAAGAGGCCATCGACCGCCATGTGATGGTCAAGGAGGCGGTCAAGGCCCACAAGGGCCTGGGGGGCGCGGGGCCGACCAACACCAGCTACGGCAAGACCGTGCGCGAGCACCGCTGGAACCTGCTCGCGTACTGGACGCTGGTGGGCTTGGGGGCGGTCGCCGTCGCCAGTCTGCGGCCGATCCTCGTCCGCGAGGGTCTGGTGAGCCACATCAACGGCCTCTCCCCCGGATTGCTCGGTTCCCTGCTCTCGGGTGGGATGGTCGTCTTCGTCAGCTTCTACGCGTTCCTGAGCGCCTTGATGGCGCTCAAGATCGTCTTGTTCTTCCGCGGCCAGCCCGTGGTGCGCTACCTGTCCGGCGACGGCCGCGCCGTCGTGGCCTGCAACCGCTTGATCGGCGTGGCCCTGGGTATCGCCCTGACGCGCGCCGCCCTGGAGCTCGTCTGGTTGTTGTCTCCGTTGCTGGGATGGGCCGTGATCGTAGTCGCCGTGCCGCTCGTCCTGGTCGGAGTCGTCCTGCTCGGGCGCGGCCTCTTCGGGGTCGCGCACTCCGAGGAGCTCACCGACGAGCACTTCGCCCGCTTCGTGCCCGGACACCTGTTGGCGGAGGCCCTCTCCGACGAGCGTGATGGCCTTCGACGCGAGGAGCTGGCGAGCCTCGGCCTGAGGGTGGACCAGATCAACGAGCACAACGCGGCGGAGATCTGGCGGGAGCTCGCCGGCCGGTATGCGACCCTGCGCTCGCGCCTGCTCCGTATCCTGCGCGGAGAGCGGCCGTCTCAGTGGCCCCTGGCGCGCCTGCGCCAGAACCACCGGCTCGGACTGGGCAAGATCGTCTATCTCGTGAACGTCCAGGGAACCGGTCGCCTGCGCCTGATCGAGGCTCTGCTCGGCAAGCTCGACGGCGAGAGCGGCGAACTGCGAGAGCGATCGGCTGAGATGCGCGAGTGGATGCCTCCCGAGCGTCTCGCAGCCCTCCGAGAGGAGCACGCGGCCCTCACATCGGCCCTCGCCGAGGCGGGAGAGGATCCCGTGGCCCGCGGGCGCGTGAGCTTCGAGCACGCCGCGGCGCTGGGCCGTTTCCAGAACGACGACCTGCTCTGTGGGCTGTCGATAGCGGACGTGGCGCGCTTGCGCGACTACGAATCGGTCTGGTCGGAGATCGTCTTGATGCAGACCGTGTTCGGGCGTTCCGCAGAAGAGCGCCTGTTCACCCTGCTCGAGAGCGCGATGGAGAAGTGGCCGAACATCGGCGTCGTGCCGGTATTCGACGACAACGACACCAATCCCGATCTCGAGGATGCGCGCGGGCTGGACGCCGTCATGGAGTCCTTGCGGAGCGGGCGGCTCGCCCAGCACGCAGGCCGCATCCTGATCAGCAAGCACGCCTTCCACGGCACCAACCTCGGCTCGTCGACCCTCGAAGGCCACTCAGCGGGGCGACTTGCCTTGCGCATGGGGGGCGGGCTCGCCGGTGCAGCGGTCGCCGCGGTGTGGGTGGCGCCCGCCCTGCCCGTGGTCGGCTCCGTGCTGGCGGTGCTGGGCGTCCTCTGCGCTTGCTCCGCTTTCGGCTCTGGCGGCCCCAACCAGGCCAAGCAGCGGCAGAAGCCGTTCATGAACTCCGAGGCCGTTTTCCGTGTCGGCTACCGCTTCGAGCGCTTCCTGCGCCGCCTGCCCTCGTTCCTGCTGCTCGTGGACATGGAGGACCGGCTCCTGCCCGAGTTGTTCGACGCGAAGATGGCGATCTGGGCCATGCGCGAGCGCACGGCGAACGAGTGTCTGGCCCTCTCAAACCAGGAGAAGCCCGCGCCCGAGCTGCGGGAGGACTCCAGGCGCTGGAGGATCGACCTCGACCGCGTCGCTTTGGAGTGGGAGTACGAACGGGTCCTGCGGGAGCTCACTGCACAGGGTGCGGTCGGTGCCATGGAGGAGCCTGAGCGCGAGGACGTCTCGCGCACCCGCTTCGAGGGGGCGGGGCGTCCGGCGCTGGTCCGCGCCCTGGAGTTGGTGGAGCCCGATCGTGCCCGATTCGAGGCCATCGGGACGCCGCCCCGAGCCGAGAGCGAGCGGGCGTTGCTGCGTGCGGGGAAGTTCCCCGAGGCTGAACGGGCACGGCTCTCCTCGGTCGCCGCATTCGCCGGGTTCACCGCCGCCCAGCGGGTGCGCTACCAGCTGTGGGCCTTCCTCGAGGTCTTCCCCGACGCCGAGGAGTTCGTGCGCGCCGTGTTCCGTACGCGCAACCTGCCGGACGTCATCCAGACCGAGCTGCGCATGGTCCCGGCGAACCAGATCGACGGCAGCCTGAGCCCGCTCTTCCACCAGGACTACCTGACCTGGCATTCGACGATCCAGCCCGGCCAGGCGGCCTCGGGGTTCTTGTTCCTTGGCGGGACGGGGAACACCTTCCGCTGGGAGATGCTCGGCGGCGACCAGGCCCATCCCTACACGCGCCTGGCGCGCATGCTGTGGCCCTTGCGCGAGCGGATCCGCGAGGAGGAGTGCGCTCGCCCGCGCGGCGCGGTGCTCTCCAACCTGTCGAGAGCGACCCTCTCCGAGAAGGAGTGCCGCATCGACCGGCCGTCCTTGACCTTCAGGCGCCTGTTGAACGTGCACCAACCCACGGGCGTCTGGGACCTCTACAACGTGATCGAGGACTCCGAGCGAGGCCGGCGCGGCTCTCTGTTCCGCCTCAAGCAGACGCGCCTGGTGGGCAGCTTCACCCAGGTGATGGAGGACATCGGCCCGCGCCTGGGACCCAAGTGGGTGAACCAGCGCCAGCGCTGGATCATCCTCCAGAACTTCGCGGCGATCCTGCGCTTCCTGCCCATCGCCTGGATGTTCGGCGGCCAATACCTTGGTGCCGGCCTGGGCTACAGCCTGCTCGGTGACGTACAGCACGTCGGCCAGGGCGTGGCGGGCCTGCTGGCCGGTCTCCTGGCCGGCGGCGCGCTGGGGTATGGCGCCGGACGAGTCGTGTTCCGCTGGGCGAGTCGCTCCGGGTTGATCCCCAACGCCCAGTTCCACGTCGATCCGATCGACAGCCTCGGGGGCGCCAGGGGGCCAGGCCCTCTGCGCTGGCTGGGCAACCGACTGCGCGGCGACTACCGCCTGCAGCAGATCGCCCACCTGGCCGCGGGCACGCCCTCGATGCTCGTCTCCTCGGTGATCTTCATCCTCTCGCTGGCCTACTTCGCGAGCTGGTTGGATCCGTCGCGCTGGGAGGCCGTGCAGCCCTACTACTCCCCGGAGTTCCGGGTGTTCCTGCGCGACGTCGCGGTCTTCTTCCAGACCTACGTCCCCGTCCTGCAGGGCTGGGTCCCGGCGACCTTCGCCGGGCTGGTCATCTTCGTCTACCCACCTCTGACGTTGTGGGTGATGAACCTGACCGTGACGGTCTGGAAGTCCTGGCAGGACGAGGAGTCGGTGCGAGAGTGCATCAAGTGCCGCTTCTCCGACGCGAAGTACTCCACTCTGCTCTCCCTGTGTACCGAGGGCGAGGCCGGCGGCGAGGACGGCGCGCTCGCCGCAGAGCGCAAGCGCCTGGAGGGCCTCGACCGCAACCGAGCGGAGGAGGAGCGCCTCGCGCTCTGCTACCGCGTCGAGGACGCCCTCGACAGCGCGCGCGACGAGTTCGACCCCGAGCGCGTCGATGCCGGCGACCTCGACCGCCGCGGGCGGGCGCGGGAGGTCGATCCCGACGCCCTCTACCTCGATCCGGCGCGCCTCGACAGGGCGGTCTCGACCCTCGAGCAGGTCTCGGGGCGCGGCGGGGAGTTGGAGGCACTGCTCACCACACGCATCAGCGACGGCGAGTCCGTCCCGTGCCATGAGTACGTCCCGCGCCACGCCCTGTCGCTCGTGCGCCGCGAGACCGCCGCCCTGCGCGACGCCTCCGACGGCGCCTTGCGCGTAGGCGGCGTCATGGGGACGGTGGGGCTCGTCGTCGGCGTCCTCGTGGCGGCCCTGTGGTGGTTCGGCTGGGTCGGGCTGCGCCCCGCCGCCGCGGCGTTCACCATCGGGGGCCTGCTGTTCACGGCCCACCTTCTTCGCCTGCGGATCGTGACCTCGACCCTCGTGCGCCACGGGATAGCGACCTCGCTGTTGTCTCCGGGGATGCTGGTCTACTTCCCGTTCCTCCACGCGCCCGCCTGGCGCGCGCTGGGGATGGCCCTACGGCGCTTCGAGAACGAGTCCTACTGGACGCGCGGACGAGACGAACACCTCAACCTGGCCCGTGTGGGATCCTGGTGGTCGCGAGCGCGCTTCGAGGTGACCGACTTCCTGGTGCGCTTCACGAAGCCGACGACGGTGTTCCTGATCGCACCTGTCCTGGGCGTCTTGATCCTGGTCCCATTCCACGCCCGCAAGGTCGAGCTGCGCCGAGACCTCGCGCGCCACGGGCTCGAGTCGTACATGCTCAGCGTGCGCTCGGGTGAGATCGCCGCGCTGCCCGGAGTCTGGGAGGCACTCGTCTACGACGACTTCCGCGAAGGTCGAGAGATGAGCGGTCGTCTGCTCGGACTGCTGGCCGACATCACCACCATCCAAGAGGCCGCGCGCTTCGACGAGAGCCGCCTGGTGGAGGGCCAGGCGCTGTTGGAGCTCGCCGTGCGTGGCTCCGAGCAGGTCCGCAAGGGCCTGCTGGCCGACATTGCCGCGGGCCGCGTCCCCGAGGCGGAGGCGGCGGCGCGCTATGAGTACCTGGCCAAGGGCTTCGAGCGGTGGCTCGGCTCCATCGGCCGGCAAGACCTGTTCGCTCAGGCCTTCGGCGTGGCGTACACCCCGCTGGACGTGGAGCTCTGGGAGGTCGAGGCCAATGCCTCGATCAGCGGGCGTGACGGAGCCAGCGGGCGGCTTCGGGTTCGGATCGGGGCCGCAGGCGGCGCGGAGAAGCTGGACGACGGACCGGCGCTGCTGCGCTTCGACGTGCCCGAGGGCGTGGTCTCGATGGAGGAGCGCGTCTTCCTCTTCGAGGTGGGTGTGATCTCCGGCGTTCCCGATGGGCACTGGGTCCAGGCCGCCACCCGGAGCACCCGCAGTGTGCGTGCGGACCTGAGCCCCTCCGAGGTCCTCGAGCCCCACCGCGTGAAGACCGTCTACGAGCAACCGGGGCGCTCGGAGGTGTTCCAGTCCGCCGCCGACCACTTTGATCCCGGGAACGTGTACGCGTTCGAGGTGTACGTGAAGGGACCGGCCGCGGCCTACGCGGACTTCGAGCTGGGAGTCAACGCACCGCGGACGCGAGGTCTGGTCGACCTGCACCGGCCCCTCGCGCCCGACGCCCTCGCCGTCGCCCTGCGCGAGCCCCCTGAAGGCTTGGATTGGTCCATGCCCGAGCACGAGGAGCGAGCGCCGACCGGCGCGCGCCCGAACCGTCACCTCCTTTCCGCTCGAGGGGGCCCTGAGGCGGGCACGGCCCTGCGGTCGGGCTGGACTCCCACGACGGACCCGGACCTGGCCAATCGTGCCGCCTTGCGCGTGATCGAGCGTGGCGGAGCGCACCACATCGACGTCGAGTTTGACGCGGACAAGCGCAGCGCCGAGGCCACCTTCGACCTCAGCCGCCTCTCGGGCGAGGACCTGATCGACCTGCGCGGGCAGGTCCTGCGTGCAGTCGTGGAGGTGCCGCGAGATGCGCCGGGAGGCGGAGAGCACGCGCTGGTCGTGCAGGCAGTCGTCAAGCTCGGCGAGGCCTATCGTGAGCTCTACACCGGATTCAAGGCGCCGCGGGGCGGCGGGGTCTTGCACCTGGCGATGCCGATCGACGAGCTCACCTGGGAGCGGGTCGGCTTGGAGGTCGAGGATCGCGTCGTGGGCGCCGACCCCTTGGCGCGCCGGGAGGACCGTGCACGCGCCGTGAGCATCCGGATCGTCGCCCCGTCCGACGGCGGCTACTACGCAGGCACGTTCGTCTTGCGCGAGGTGCGCATCGACCCGATCGAGCCCACGGCACCGATCGGGGGCGCGAGCTTCACGGCGTCCTGCGGCGTCAACCTGATCGACGGGAAGTTCGGCTACCGCATCGGCAACTTGGCCGACCCCGACGCGGGGTACAGCCAGAACCTGGACTGGTTGGAGAGCGAGCTGGCAGGGGTCGCGGCCTGCGGGATGAAGCTCGTCCGCGTCCCGTTGTTCGCCGATCTGCGCGGTGACGTCGTCCGCCGGGGCGGTCGCGGCAGTCGGCGTGTGCGCGCCTTCGCCGACGAGGGCGGCGCTCGTTGGCGGGCCGATCTGCGGGCCTTGTTCGACACGGCCCACGACCACGGCCTGCGCGTGATTCCTGTCCTGTTCGGCTTCGAGCTCGGCGATGGAGTCGTCGACGATTGGGGAACCGGGGAGTGGCCAAGCGACATCACCGATCCCCTCGCCCGCCAGGCGTTGTTGGACGTCGTCGTGGCGCAGGTCGTGGCCGAGTTCGGCACGCACCCGGCTATCGAGGCCTGGGACGTGTTCAATGAGCCGGAGAACGCGACGGCGATTCCGATCGCGGACCTCCAGGAATTCGTGCGCGAGGCCGCCGCGCGCATCCACCGGCTGACCGGTAGTGCGGCGCGTGTGACCCTGGGCGCGAAGACGTTCACCAGCAACCTCGAGTACTGGCAGGGCCTCGGCCTCGACCTCTATCAGTTCCACTCCTACGAGAAGGACCGCGTCACCGATCCCCTCGATCTGTCGCCCGGTCGCTTCCGTCTCGACGCCCCGGTCCTGTTGGGCGAGGCGGAGCCCGAGTCCATCGGCGAGTCCCTCGCCGCCGCCCGCACCGCCGGTCTGTCGGGTGTGCTCTTGTGGACCGACGCCCACCTCGGCGGGTCCTACGAACTCACGGAGGCCGAGCGCGGGCAGTTCCGGAGTGAGGTCGCCGACCTCAGCGCCGGGGACTCCCGCTGAGGGTCCCGCGACCCTCGCGGCGGGTTCCAAGGCGGCCAGGGATTCCCCACCGCCGTCGGCGGCCTCGTGCCGACCGATTCCGTAGAATGCTCCGGCCAACTCCCATCACCCCGGACGCATCGAGATGCTTGGAACAACGACCGCTCTGGTGTTCTGTCTTGGCGGCCTCGGAGCCGACCAGGACGATCGAGCCCAGCTCCCCGCCCCCTCAGCCGAGTCCGTCGCACGCCTCGAGGAGCTCGACATCGAGATCGAGGACTACGAGTTCGCGTGGCGCAAGGAGCAGCGCGCCCTGCACGAGGCGAACGCCGAGGAAGTGGAGAAAGCGAAGGTGGAAGGGCGCGAGCCCGTCGTGGCAGCCACGGCCATGGTCCCCGACTTCTCGCGCTTCATCGCGACGCTGAAGGAGTGGGCCGACGGGAGCGAGGGCGAGGACCAGGCCCTGTACCTGACCCGCATCTGCACTCTGGACATGTACGAATCGGACGGCGAGGGGGGCCAGGCTCTCGGACGGCTCCTCGAGCACCATGCGGCCAGCCCCTCGTGGGCTCGGCTCGGACCGATGTTGGGGTACTTCGAGTACCGCTTCGGCGGAGAGTTCGAGGGGGGCATCGCCGGTCGACTCGCCGCCAACCCCAGCCCCGACGTTCGCGGTTGGGTAGCCCTGACCGTTCACTCCGATGTGATCGGGGAGGCGCCACTCGACTCCGAAGCCTATCGCGCAGCGCGAGATGCCGTCACCGCAGTCGCAGGAGAGGTGACCGATGAGGGCCTGCGCGACCAGCTCATTGGGGTGATCGAGGTGCGCGAGAAGCTCGGCGTGGGCGTGAAGGCTCCCGACATCGTGGGCCTCGATCTGGACGGTGTGGCCTTCAAGCTCTCCGATTACGAGGGACGCATCGTCTTCCTCGACTTCTGGGGCGACTGGTGAGGCCCCTGCCGGGCCATGTACCCCCACGAGCGGTCGCTCGTGGAAGAGATGGAAGGCGAGCCCTTCGCCCTGGTGGGCGTGAACTCCGACGACCTCGAGCGCGCCAAGAAGGCCGTCGAGGAGAACCGCCTCAACTGGCGTAGCTTCCAGAACTCGCCCGAGGGCGCCGAGGGCGCCATCTCCGACGACTGGCGCGTGAGCGGCTGGCCGACGGTCGTGATCCTCGACGAGACCTTCACGATCCGCTACCGGGGGCACGACGGCGACGAGGCGACGCGGGTAGCCAAGGAACTGGTCGCCAAGTTGAAGGCGAGGAACTAGCCCGGGCTAGCCCGGCATAGCCGTCCCCGTGACGACGACCCACGCCCAAGCGGGCGCCGCGCTCGACGGCGAGACGCCCTCGACTTCGTGATCGCCCTGTGCCTCGAGGTCGGCGCACGTCCAGCGCTGGAGCGCTGGGTGCGGCCGTGTTCTGCGGCGCCGCCGGCGCCTTCGCCGCCCTGTGGGGCCGCTTCTTCCGCCGCGGGCCGTTGGAGTGGCTCATGCGTCGCGTGTGCGGTGGACCGCGCCGCTTGACGCGCCGCCCTCGGCCGCGCACGGTGAGCCCATGACCCTGTGTCGGCCCCGCGAAGACCCCTTCGACCTCGACCGCTTCACGGTCGCCCAAGAGGGTGTCTTCGAGCGGGCCTTGAACGAGCTCCGCGCCGGTGAGAAGCGCACGCACTGGATGTGGTTCGTGTTCCCCCAGCTGCGCGGCCTGGGGCGCAGCCCCACCGCCGAGCAATACGGCATCAGCGGCGCCGCGGAAGCGCGGGCCTTCCTCGCCCACGAGCTCCTCGGCCCCAGGCTGGCTCAGGCGTGCGAGACCCTGCTCGCTGTTCCCGACCGCTCGGCGCACGACATCCTCGGCTCGCCCGACGACACCAAGCTCCGTTCCTGCGCCACCCTGTTCGCCCGCGTCAGCCCCGAAGCGAACTCGGTGTTCCGGCGCATCCTCGAGCGCTTCTGCGACGGCAACGAGGACCAGCGCACCGTGGGCCTCCTCGAAGAGGACGGCTGACCGGCGTCAGCGCCCCGCGGCTTCCCGGCAGATCTCCGGCAGGATCGAGCCGCAGCTCCCGCGCAGCACGACCTCCGCGAAGCAGTCGTAGTCGGTCGCCTGAAGGTTGACCACGATCAGGGGCTTCCCGGCGCGCAGGGCGACCAACGGCAGGCTCGCCACCGGCTGTACTTCGAGGCTCGTGCCCGCCACGATCAAGAGGTCACAGCGCGCCACGGCGGTCAGGGCTCGGGCACTCTCCGATTCGATCATCGGCTGGTCGAAGGCGACCGAGTCTGGTTTGAGGATGCCCTGGCAGCTGGAGCAGTAGGGCGCCTCGACTCCGTTTTGGATCCAGCGGTAGATCTCCTCGCGATCGTACTGTCGGCCGCACTGCAGACAGGTGACCCCGTGCTCGTTGCCGTGGATCTCGACCACCCGTTCGAAGGCGACCCCGGCGCGCTGGTGCAGCCGGTCTACGTTCTGGGTCACGACCGCCTCGAGGGTCCCGCGTCGGTCGAGGGACGCGATCGCGTCGTGCGCCGCGTTGGGCTGCGCGGCCCGCAAGACCAGGAAGAAGTCCTGGCTCATGCGCCAGTACGCCTTGCGGCTCTCCTCCGACGCCATGAAGCGCCCGAACCGGAAGTGGTCGGTGTCGTACTGCTTCCAGGCCACCGCGCCCGTGCGGTAGTCGGGGATTCCCGACTCGGTGCTGATGCCTGCGCCGGTCAGCACGACCGTGCGACGGCTGCGGGCCACGAGCTTGCGCGCACGCTCCATGCGCCTGGAGTCGGAGGGCGCGCCGGCGTCGGCGGCGAGGTCGCCCGCCAGCTCCTGCCAGTAGCGCCAACCGAACTCACGCTCGGTCGCCCAGCGCTCGGCGGAGGCGGGGGAGGCCACCTGGTGCAAGGGCAGCAGGCTCGGCAGGCCGGTCACGCCGCCGGCAGGGAGGGCTCGCAGCAGGCCGAGCCCGACCACCGTCGAGAGCAGGAAGGGGGCGGTGAGCAGGGGCAGGTCACGATCGGTCAGGAACAGCCCGAGGGCGAACCAGGCGGCGAAGGAGAGCACGACCCCCGCCGCGCCGTAGGCGGCCGAGCGCCAGCCGCCTCCGGTGAACACGGCGCCGAGCGCCAGGTAGGTCGGCAGGGCCGTGACGATCACGAACGAAAAGTCGAAGGCGCCGACCCAACCCAGGAAGGCGAACCCGACGCCGCCGCCGAGGAGGACGCCCACCACGACGTGGGCGAGCAGGCGGCGGGAGTGGACCGCCACGCCGCAGAGGAAGAACCCGATCAGCGGCCACTGGGCGCCGAGGCCGCCGACGGCGGTCCTCATCGACGGCCCGTAGAGTCCGGGGTCGAACACCGAGCTTCCGACGAGGTGCGCGGGCAGGGTCGTGGCGGGGAGCGCGTTGCGACCGAGGGAGTGGACCAGCCAGACCGCCAAGGGGAAGCCGACGATCAAGGAAGGTAGCGAGAGAACGGGGAACCCCAGGCGCTGCCCCCAAGGTCCGTCCATCAGCCAGGCCGAGAGGGGCACCGAGAGTGCTGCCGCCAGGGCCACGAGCGGGAGCTGGGAGGACGCCTCGCCCTCGAGCGAGAAGACCGCGAAGGCCGCCAGGGCTCCGTTGAACCCGTACAGGCCCTGCTCGAGCTCGAGGCGCGAACGGCGCAGGAAGTGCGCGGTGCTGGTCGCGGCGAACAGCCCCACGAGCACGGCGGTCCCCAACAGCGGCCCCGAGGCGAAGGTCCCCAGGAGGAACAGGGCTCCCGAGACGGGGTGGGGCGCGAAGAAGAGCGCCCCGTAGCCGACCAGGAACGAGCGGTAGAAGTCCTCGCCACGCCCGCCCGCGCGCACCCGCTCGGGGGTCGACTCAGTCACGCTCCGTCCGACCCGAGAGGAAGGAGCCCGATGTCTCCTCGTTGATCAGGTGGGCCGGCAGTCGCTCGGGGCCGCGCACGTACTCGTCCGACTCCCGCTCGCGGATCAGATCGACTCCTCCCTCGTGGGCCACGACGTAGTTGGGGCGCATGTAGATGAACTGCATCGACTGCGAGAAGTTATAGGCGCCGACGTCTTGGATGACGAGCAGGTCGCCGGCGCGCAGGGCGGGCAGGACGACGCTCTTGCGGATCACGTCGATCTGCATGCACAGCGGCCCTACGATGCGGTAGTCCTCGACCGGGGCGCTGCGATCGACGACGGGGCGGATCTCGTGGTCGTACCACCAGGCCGTGGGCATGATGTGGACACCGCAGTCGACCAGGGCGGCCTTCTGCGCGCCGGCCATGCGCTTGACGGCGCGGACTGTGGTGATCATCGACGCGGCCTCGTCGACGAGGATGCGCCCGGGCTCGATGAACAGGCGTGGCCGACAGGCGAGCTGCCCCGCCGCGCGCTGTAGCGGACCCGTGATCGCCGCCGCGTACTCCTCGGGGGTGGCGCAGATCGCCTCGCCGGGGAGCATCGTGTCGTGGAGCGTGTTGCGCGTCGCGTAGCCGCCACCGATGTCGAGCTTCTCGATCCGCGCGTCGGTCTCGCGCTCGATGCGCGTCGCGAGGGCGATCAGGGCTTCCATCCCCCGCCCGTACAGGCCGGGGTCGGGGATGTAGGTTCCGACGTGCAGGTGCAGTCCGTTCAGCCGCAGGTGCTCGCTCGCCTCGATGAGCCGGGCCGCGTCGAGGGCGTGGCCGTTCTCGAGCTTGAAGCCGAACTTGTCCCAGGGCGGGTAGTTGACCTGCATGTTGATGCGCAGGCCGACGGCCACTTCCACGCCCAGCTCGGCGGCGATGCTCTCGACCCGCTCCAGCTCGTCGTCGCCGTCGAGGTTGACCGTCGCGCCCTCCTCGAAGGCCAGCCGCAGGTCGTCGTCCGTCTTCCAGGGACCGTTGAACAGGATCTCGTCGCCGGGGATTCCCAGGTCGCGGCAGAGGCGATACTCAAAGCCGGAGACGACCTCGCCAAAGGCGCCCTCGTCCCGCACGGCGGCGACGACCGCCGAGAGGTAGTTGGTCTTGACCGAGACTCCGATGAACGTGTCCTCCCAGCCCTCACGGAAGGCGCCGATCAGGCGCCGGTAGGCCTGGCGCAGCGCGCCCTCGTCGAGCACGTACAAGGGGCTGCCGAAGCGCTCGACCAGGCCGGCGACGTCGTGGCCCGCGACCGTCGGCGCGGCCTCGATGCGCCGCTCGTCCCCCGGCGGGCGCCCCAGGGGGCCGTCGGTGACGCCGTAGAGCTCTGGCGATGCGTAGGGAGGAGGTGCGTCTTCGGCCATGGTCAGTCCGCGTCGGTTGCGACGGCGTGGTCCTCGGCCGTCTGGGAGAAGAGCACGCCGGGCGGCGTGCAGGGGAAGTCGGCTCGCGCCTCCAGGGCCTCGCCGAGAGCCTGGGTGACGGCGCACTCGACCGGGTTCGGACCGCCGGCCAGGGCCACCTCGACCCACAGGGGGAAGCCCGCGCGGGCGTCCACGAGGCAGGCCACGCCGCCCTCGCGAGTGAACAGCAGGTGTACCGGCCCCACCAGACCGGCGCCTCGTGAGAAGCGCGCGGCGGTGCGCACGAGGGCGCGGTCATCGACGGTGACGGCCATCCAGGGTCGGCGGCGGTCGTCGCTCGCCAGGACGCGCACCGCGGCGCCGCAGACGGCCGCGCCGGAGGGGTCGAGGACCAGGGCGACCTCCCACACGGCCTGGGGATCGAAGGCGCACGCGCGCACTCGGGGGCCTTCTGCGATCAAAGCCTCGTGGGCGCGCAGGGCCTCCCAGGCGTCGCCGGCTTGACGCAGGCCGCCTTGCGCCCCGATCAACAGGATGGGCCAGTGGAGCACCTCGGAGAAGCTCGCGAGGGCGGGCGCGTCCGGAAGCAGCCAGGAGGGCGCTGCCGCCACCCCCGCCCGGCGCGCCGTGCGCACGAGCTCGCCGGCGGCGCAGGCTTCCAGGGCCGAGCGCCTCAGGTTCGCCAGACCGACTCCGGTCGCCGCGAGGGACTCGCGAGCCGTGGCGAGGGCGACGGCGGCGCGCGCGCTCCCCGGGAGCAGGACCGAAAGCCCCTCGGCGGCCACCGCCTCGGCGAGCGTCTGGGCGAAGCCGGGGTCCTCGAGCGGAGGAACGATCAGCGAGCGATCGAGCACGTCCGGCCGCATGGCTCCCGACTCGTTCGCGTCGCAACACACCCCGATGCGCGCGTGGCGGCGGGAGTCGAGGCAGGCGAGGATCGATGCACCGGCTTCGGCCTCGGGGCCGTCCGCCAGGCCGATCACGGCGATGCGCCGGCGGTCGTCCATCAGTCTCTCTCCGCCAGGGCCTCCAGGCCGGTCAGGCTGCTCTCGTGGCGCGGATCGATCGCGACCCCGCTCAGGAATGCCTTTTTGGCGTCGCGCTCACTGCCCAGCTGCAGGGCTGACCAGCCCTGGCCGGCGAAGGGATCGGCGTATTGCTCCAGCTGGCCCTTGTGCAGGGACTCGAGACGGCGGAAGGCCTTGATGGCCCGGTCGTACTCGCCCGCGCCGTACAGGGTCCAGCCCAGCTCGGAGAGGACCGACGACCAGCCGCCCCAGGGGTTCTCGGACTTGGGGGCGTCGTCGAGCCAGTCGAGCAGCGCCTCCTCGCCCTCGTCGACACGGCCCGCGCGCAACAGGCACAAGCCCAGCCCGCACAGGGCGCTCGACTCGAGCGGATCGTGCTCGCGCGCCAGGCGAAACTGCGCCTCGGCCAGCTCGAGAGCGCCCCGGTAGAGCCACGCCCACCCGAGCGGGCTGTGCAGCTTCACCAGCTCGCGCCGCTTCTCCATCAGCGACACGAGGGTGGGGTCGAGGCCGACGGAAGCGTCGAGGCTGATGGCGCGCTCGAACGCCAGGCGCGCCTCGACGTCCTCGAGGGTGGCGAGCAAGTAGAGGGCCTGACCGAAGTGCGTCGCGGCCTGCCAGGGGCCCAGCGCGACGGCGCGCTCGAAGGCCTCGCCCGCTTGGGTGAACTCGCGCTCAGCCAACAGCGCTCGGCCCAGGGCCGTCCAGACCTCGGCGTCGGCTGCCAACCGGGGATCCTCCACCGCCTTCCTCAGGTGTCTGGCGGCCAGGGCCCACTGCCCTTGATCCAGGAGCATCGTGCCCCAGCCACGCTCGGCGAGACCCAGCCCCGGGCTCAGCTCCAGGGCACGCTCGAACGCCTCGCGCGCCTCGCGCGCGTCCCCCGCGCGCCACGCGACCCATCCCCGGGAGGCCTCGACGAGGTCGAGCCGGGTGCGGGGGAACGGGCTGCGCGGATCGCCCGCGATCTCATCGAGGGCGGCGCGCGCTCCGTCCCAGTCGCCGGCGAAGTAGAGCGCCCAGGCCTTGTCGTAGTCGGCGTAGCGCCAGGCGGCGACCGCCGCAGCGCCGGCCTCGGCGTCGGAGTAGCCCGGGAGCGCCGTGAGCGCCTCGTCGAACGCCCGCTCCGCGGCCGGGTAGTTGCCCTGGGCGTAGTGCGCCCAGCCCTCCCCGCAGGCGGCGTCGGCCCAGTTGGGATGGTCTCGCCGCACCGAAGCGAATCGACGCGCAGCGTCTTCGTAGAGGCCGCGTCGCTGGGCGACCCAACCCTGCAAGCTCGCCAGGTTCATCGCCACCTCGGCGGTCGAGCCGTCGGAGAGGACGACGGGGAAGGTCCGCTCCGCGTCGATCGCCCCGGCCGCCAGGGCCGCTTCGGCCGCGGCGGCGGCCTCTTCATTGCGGCCCATGCGCAGGAGCGCGAAGGCCTGGCCCGACAAGGCTTGGGCGGTCTCGCAGCCCAGGGCGGCCGAGGTCTGGAACTCGGCCAGGGCCCAGGCTGAGAGGTCGGCGCGCAGGGCCGACCAGCCGGTGACGTTGTGCAGCGTGCGCCAGGCCGGCGCGATCTCGATGCGGGCCGCCAGCTCGGCGGTGAGCGCGTAGGGCGAGATCGCGAGAGCTTCGCTGAAGGCAGCCAGGGCCCCCGGCTCGTCTCCCTGGCCGAGGCGGCACCAGCCGATGCCGGAGTAGGCCCCCCAGGCGCCCACCAGTGACGCCGCCGCCTGCTCGAACTGCTCGGTGGCCGCGGAGTGGTCGCCGCGGTAGTAGTGGCACCAGCCCGCCGTCAAGCGAGCCACGTAGTCGTTCGGATCGACCTCGAGGGAGAGTTGGAGCGAGGTCAACGCTCTCCGGTGCTCGCCCTGGGCGTACTCGCTGTAGCCGATGCCGCGCAGGGCCCCGGCGTCCTCGTCGTCGCGCTTGCGCGCCTTGCGGAAGCTCTTGATCGCCTCGGGGTAGCGGCCCAGGTAGTACAGGCACCAGCCCTCGCCGCGCTCCGCCGATCCGAGGGCCTCGGCTCCGGCGAGGGTTTGGCCCTCGATGATCCTGCGGTAGGCGGACCGCGCCTCGGGGTACTGGCCGGCGTTGAGCAGGGCATCCGCCTGCTCGAGCGGTCGGGCGCGGGTGGCCTCCAGCGCCTCGAGGCCCTCCAGGCTCCACTTGTACTCCGGGTCGATCTCCAGAGCCTCGCGGAAGCGCTGCTCGGCCTCCTCGTGCTCGCCGAGGAAGTAGTGACACCAGCCCATGCCGTCGCGCAGGGCGGCCCACTCTCGGTACTGGTTGAGCTGGCTCTCGAAGCAGGCGAGGGCCGCCGCGTAGTCGCGCTTGCGGAACAACTCCCAGCCGTCCTCGCCCGCTCGAGCGGGGAGCGCGGGGACGAGGACGATGATGATCGTGAGGAGGAGGCGGTTCATCCCGAGGTCGTGTGGATCAGTCTTCCGGTGGAGAGCAGCTCGCCCAGGCGGCCGACATCGGTGATCGTGGTGCGCGATCCACGTAGGAAGCGAGTGCCGGGGCGCGCTTGGCGGTCCTCGGGGAGAGGCTCTCCCAGGGCGATGCGCAGCAGGAGGTCTGGGAGGTTCAACCCGGCCTGCGGGCACATCCCGATCCAGGCCGGGAAGCGCGCGTTGACCTCCAGCAGGAAGAAGCGGCCGCTGGAGGCCTCGCGGATCATCTCGACCTCGAGCGGACCCTCCCAGCACAGTGCAGCGATCACCTCCTCGGCGGCCGCGAGCGCCTCGGGGCAGTCGAGGACCTCGGCGCCGATTCCCTTACCGGCGCGACTGAGGACGGTCTTTTGGATGCAGATGGATCCGGCCGTCGTGCCCGAGGGATCGACCACGGCGCAGACGTCGACCTCTGTCCCGACGACCGGCTCCTGGGCGAGGACCGGGTAGCCCCAGCGACCGACGAGCCGGTGGTAGACCGCCACGGCCTCGGGGAGCGAGCGGACCCGGACCGCATCGGCCAGCGGGCCTTTGAGGAAGCAAGGGAAGCTCCAGCTCTCCTGCTCCCAGAAGGTCTCCGGCTTCGTGACGACCTCGGTCCTTGGGCTGGGGATGGAGTGGCTGCGCGCCCACTCGAACAGGCGCTGCTTGTAGCGCGCCTTGACGGCCTGGGGGCTGGGGACGACCAGGCGGATTCCGTGCTCTCCGAGCAGGTCACGATGGGAGGTGAACAGGGCCAGTTCGCTGTCGAGGGCCGGGATGAGGACGTCGATCGGGCACTCGGCGTGGATCTCGAGAATGCGCCGCAGGAGCGTTGCAGCGGGGTCGCCGGGCAGCGGTGTGGTGTAGACGCGGTCGAACAGGTCGGCCCGGTAGTTCCCGGTCAGGGTGGGCTCGTAGCTCAGTCCGACGATACCGACGGCATCGCCGCGCGCGGCACGCAGGGCGCGGGCGATCGAGACGCCGGGGTAGGGGTTGTCCCGGCCTTCGAGGCCGGTGACGGCGACGACGGGCCTAGCTTGCGACAAGACCCTGCTCCGCCAGGAGGAAAAGGAACGCGCGCACGTCGTCGCGCGCGGCGAGCTCGCCGACCTCGCCTCGAGCGATGAGCAGGGCGACGAGGCCGTCCTCGTCACGTCCCTCCTCGAGGCCTTCGAGAACGAGCGCGCTGGTCGCGTTGAGCCCGTAGATCCCGCCGCCGCGGCGGTCGAAGAGGTAGCCGGGCCCGGTGTCCCCGCGCTCCCAGCTCACTTGCGGTTGCAGCTTCACGCACCCACCCCCGCGGCGGCTTCGTCGCGCTCCAAGGCGGCCATCAGCTCGGGGTGGTCGCGTTCGCAGGCGTGTGCCGTTTCGAGCAGGGCGCGTGCCCGCGCGGGCTCGCCGCCCTCGGCGAGCAGGTCGGCAGCGGCGAGGGCGGATTCGGCGCGGGAGGGTGCGATCTCGACGGCCGCCAGGAAAGCCTCGAGGGCGAGCTCGCGCTCGTCGAGGGCGAGGCGCGCCCGGCCCTCGAGCAGGTGCGACCGCCAGCGCTCGACGGCGTTCACCGGCCGGACCCGCTCAAGGAGGGCGAGGCTGTCTTCCGGCCGACCGTCACACAACAAGGCCATGGCCTCGACGAGGGGACGACGCGGGAAGCGACCCGTGTCGGCGGGGGAGAGCGGGCGGGCGGCGCCGGGCGGCGCCGGAGCCACGAGCTGTGCCCAATGCTCGGCGAGCATCGAGAAGCGAGCGTCGCCCAGCACCCAGACGGCGACGTCGGCGGCGCTGGGGTGGGAGGGATCGAGGGCGGCCGCTTCGCGGAAGGCGATCGTGGCGGCATCGACCTCGTCCAGGCGCCAGGCGCACCAGGCCGCACCCCAGCGGGCGTCCCCGAGGAGCGGATTGGCCTCGCGCGCCGCCTCGAACGCTTCCTGGGCGCGCACGAAATCACCGCGGTCGTAGGCGCACCAACCGATGAAGGCGCGGGCGTCGGCAAGCCGCGGCTCGAGCTCGACGGCGCGAGCGAGGGCGCTCTCGGCCTCCTCGTGCCGCCCCAGGAAGTAGAGGCTCATGCCCAGGCCCTTGTGGGCGTGGGCCAGCTCGGGAGCGAGCTCGGTCGCGCGCTCGAGGGCCGTCACGGCCTCGTCATGCCTGGCGAGCCCGTACAGGCTCCAGCCGATCCCCGCCTGGGCGTCCGCTCGGCTCTCCTCGGGCAGGCGCCCGCCGATGCACGCCGCGGAGGCGTGGAAAGCCGCCAGGGCCTCGGCGTGCCGGCCCGCGTGGAAGAGGTGCCAGGCCTTGGTCAGTGGCTCGAAGCGCCAAGCCCGGATCTCCAGCATCGCGCGCTCGGCGGGGGCGTGTGCCGCGTCTCGCGCGAGGGCGGCGAAGAGCAGGCCCTCCTCCTCATCCCGCGAGCCGGGCGCGTCGCCTCCGTTGCGCTCGAGCCTCGCGCAGCGGCTCAACAGGTACAGCGGCTCGGCCCAGGCGGGTGCGCGGGAGACCGCCTCCTCGAGGAGGAGGCGCGCTTCGACCGTGTCGCCTGAGCGCAGCCGATCGCGGGCGTCGCGCACCAGTCTGGCGGGTTTCCACAGCCGCAGTCCGGCGAGCACCCGCAGCAGGGCAGGGAGCGGGCGATCTTCGAGTTGGGGGGGCATCGAGTGGCGGGGCGCTCGGCGTCCGGCACACCGGCCCTGCGCGCAGAGCCGATGAACCTGTGGGGCCCGCCGGGGTTCCGACGGGGCCTAGCCCGGGTTATTCATGAACACGCACACCAGACTTCGCAACCGGCCGTCTTCGACCGCCTCGCCCGGGGATGCAGTTCGTCGTTTCACCGTCCTGGCGCGGGGGCTCCAGCCTACCCCTCAGCGAGCACCCGTGCCATCCCGCTGGCCGTGAGGGGGGCGGAGCCGTAGCTTTGGCCCGGTGGGAGAGGTTGGAGATGAGGCCGCGGCGGGAGCGGGGAACACACCTCGGGCCGCGGGAGGGTGGCGAACCGAGCGCGGGTTGTTGAAGTCCGTCGGCGCCCTGACGGGCCTGACGCTGGTGAGCCGCGTGCTTGGACTCGTGCGCGAGCAGGTGCGCGCCGTCCTGCTCGGCACCGGCGCAGCCTCGGATGCCTTCGGCTTGGCGGTGATGATCCCCAACCTGCTGCGCCGCTTCCTGGCCGAGGGGACGGTCTCGACGGCGTTCGTACCGATCTTCACCGCCTACCTGCGCAAGGGCGACGAAGAGGAGACGCGAGCGTTCCTCTCGCGCTTCGTGACGCTGCTCAGCGTGGTGACGACGGTGGTGTGCGTGCTGGGAGTCGCGCTCACACCGTGGCTCATCGAGACGTTCTTCGGCGGAGGCTTCGGTGAGGTCGAGGGCAAGGTCGAGCTGACGATCGCCCTCACGCGCCTGATGTGGCCCTACCTGCTGTTGGTGAGCGTCGGAGCCGTGCTGAAGGCAATCCTCAACACGCACGGGATCTTCGCCCCCTCGGGGGCGACGCCGGTGCTCTTGAACCTGTGCATCATCGGCTGCGGCCTCGGCCTCGCCGACCGGCTGCCGGACCCTTCCTACGGCCTGATCGGCGGCTTCCTGCTCGGTGGCATCGTGCAGGTCGGCTTTCAGGTGCCCTTCCTGCTCCGTTGGACCCCGACGCGCATTCGCTTCGATTGGCGCCCTCGCGACCGGGGTGTCCTGCGCGTCCTGCGCCTGATGGTCCCGGGCGTGTTCGCCTCCGGTGTGTGGCAGGTGAACATCTTCGTGAGCCAGCTCATCGCCGCGGGCCTCGATGGCGGATCGATCGCCTCCCTGCAGTACAGCATTCGCCTGCAGGAGCTCGTCCTGGGTCTGTTCGTCGTCTCCATCGCCCAGGTGATCCTCCCGACCCTCTCCAAGCAAGCGGCCGAGGGGGACGACGGCGCCGTGCGCGCGACCCTGCGTATGGGCATGCGTCTGATGCTCTACGTGACGATCCCGGCCACCGCCGCCTTGCTAGTCCTGGGCGAGGAGATCGTGCGGTTGCTGTTCGAGTCGGGCGAGTTCGATGCGCACTCGACGCAGATGACCGTGCTGGCTCTGCAGTTCCATGCACTCGCCCTCCTGCCCGTCGCCGCCGTCCGGATCACCCAACAGGTGTTCTTCGCGCGCACCGATCAGCGACGACCCGCCCTGGTGGCCGTCGTGGCCGTGGCGGTGAACATCGCGTTGTGCC
Organism: Planctomycetota bacterium; assembly: GCA_030746555.1. Taxonomy (GTDB): domain Bacteria; phylum Planctomycetota; class UBA1135; order UBA1135. The sequence goes on from JASLMK010000013.1 coordinate 54,300, forward strand.
TCGTTCTGGCGCGCACGCCCCTGCGCCACGGCGGCATCGCCCTCGCCGGGAGCCTCTCGGCGGGCCTCCAGGCCCTGCTGTTGGTGGTCCTCCTGAGGCGCACTCTCGGTGCATTTGGAGGCCGCGACCTGGTGTGGCGCACCCTGCGCCTGGCCGTCGCCGCCGCAGTGATGGTCGCGGCTCTGGCCGCCCTCGCCCGCGTGTGGCCAACTCCCCAGGCGCGCGGCCTCCTCGCCCTGTGGGTCGCCGTGGCCTGTGCGGGAGGGGCGGCGGTGTACCTCCTGGGCGCCGCCCTCTTGGGGGTCGGGCAGCTCGGCGTGTGGCTGCGGCGAGGGCGCTCCGCCCGACGTTGATCCGCCTCGATCGCGCATGCAGGTGGAGGGTGTCCCGGTCGGGGCCCCTGAGCGCCCTTGCGGTCATCGAGTAGGATGCCTGACGCATGAGGCACGCGCTCCTGAACCTGTTCCTCGCCTTGACGCCGGGAGCGTTCGCCCTGGGGGCTACTCAGGGCGGCGCGGACGCTGTCCACTCCCGCGCCGCGAGCCCCTTCGTCTCCGTAGAGGGACACGAGTTCCGCCTGTACGGGCGGGGGTTCCACTATGCGGGGTGGAACACCTACTACCTGATGCAGTACGCGGCGGACCCCGCCCTGCGGTCGTACGTGGTCGAGGTACTGGACGAAGCCGCAGCCTTGGGCCTCAGTGTCCTGCGCACCTGGGCTTTCAACGACGGCGCCGCCCAGTGGAACGCGCTGCAGATCGCGCCCGGCGTCTACCAGGAGTACGTCTTCCGTGGCCTGGACTACGTCCTGGACCAGGCCCGGCGGCGCGGGCTGAAGGTCGTGCTGGCGTTGGTCAACAACTGGGACGACTACGGCGGCATGAACCAGTACGTGGCCTGGAGCCAGACCGCGACGAGCCACGACCAGTTCTACACCGATGCGCTCTGTCGGCAGTGGTACACCGACCACGCCGCAGCGGTCGCGGAGCGTGTGAACACCTTCAACGGGGTGGCCTACGCTGACGACCCGACGATCTTGGGTTGGGACCTGGCGAACGAGGCACGCTGCGCCAGCGACGTGAGCGGGGCGGTGCTTCAGGAGTGGACGGCGACGATGGCGGCGCACCTGAAGGCAGTCGCTCCACTGCAGCTGGTGACGACTGGAAGCGAGGGCTTCTACGGTCCGACCGACGCAGCGAGCAATCCGCGCTCCTGGATGTCGAGCCAGGGCGTGGACTTCGTCGCCAACCACCTCTCGGTGGGGATCGACTTCGCCAGCGTGCACACCTGGCCCGATCCCTGGGGTCTGGGTCTGTCAGAGACCATCCAGTGGGTCGGGGATCATGCGAGCGACGCGGAGCTGCGGATCGGCAAGCCCGTCGTCTTCGAGGAGTTCGGTGTTCTCGAGCCGATCGCGATCCGCAATCTCTACTTCTACGCAATCTACGACGAGATCTACTCAGCGGCGGCGAGCGGTGGAGCGGCGGCCGGCTCGCACTTCTGGCACTTGATCCACGACGACTACGCGCCCTTCGACGACGGGTTCGGCGTCCTCATCCCGGCCCACGCCTCGACGGCCGCGTTGATCGCCACCGAAGCGGCGCGCATGCGAGCCCTTCCCTGAGCGTTGCCCCCGCCTGGGGTTCTCGCTCCCGGCCGCCAGGGCGTCTGCGCGCTCCTGCGGTGTGGTCTTGGGTATCGCCTGGACGGTCTTGATCCGAGAGGGCTCCAAGATCGTCTTGAATCTCATCAGCGTGTTGCGAGGGAGGGGCTTGCGCGCCTGCAATCCGAAACCGGGGGGCCAGGCGCAGGATTCGCGGCCGGCGCTCGTCCATCGACCCAGCTCGCTCCGGCCGCGAGGCTGACCTGCTCGCCGTGATCCGCGGGGGCTCGCTCCGTCGGGCCGCGGCGAGCATGCGGATCTCGTCCGGCGGGCGTACCTGGGTATCAACGGTGCCCGCGCCGAAGGAGCCTCAATCCCGGCGGGCCCTCGCCAGAGGGCGTAGGATGTCGGCGGTGGATGACTCGCGGGAGATCGACGTCGTCGAGTTGGGAGGAGTGCTGCTCTCCGCCTTGATCCGGGCGGCGGAGGAGGACGAGGCCGTGCGCGAGGGTCTGCACGGCCTTCACGCCTGGCTCGGCGAGCGGCTCGCGAAGCTCGAGGGACCCTGCCCCGAGGGCGGCGGATCGGCGGCGGGCGAGACGGAGCCGGGAGAGGAGGGCGCGGCGAGGTCGGATCTGCCCGACGACTTGGAGGACGATGGTCCTCGCGTAGAGCGCATCGTGCGCATCGGGAGTTTCCAAGCCAGCTCCCCGACCCTCGTGAAGGCCACGGGGGGGGACGCGGGCGATGGCGAGGGCGTCCGTCCGGCCGGGGTGTCGAGAGAGCCCGCTGCCGCCCACCTCCCTCCCCATGCGAGCAATGCGATCGACCTGGGGTTGATCCGAGCGCGCGCACTCCTCAAGAGCGAGGCCTGCCGCTGGGCAGTCAAGAACCGCCGGAAAGGAGGCGCCGGGCACGGCGGCCACGACCCCGAATACGCCGACCTGAAGCGGCGCGCGAACTCGCTCGCCGATTGCTACGTCTTTGCGCTCGATCACGCACACCCCCTGCCCGCCGACGCCGATCTCGAGCAGCTCGCCTGCTGTTTCGAGGTCCTCGCGCGAGGCGCGGAGGTTGCAGGTCACTGTGGTGGGGCGGAGGCGCCCCCAGGGCACTTGCTCGAGCTTCTCGCGGAGGCCCAATCCGCTTTGCGCGTGGCACTCGAGGCGGCCGACCAACACAAGGACGCCGATCAGTTCGGCCTGTACGATTGGCTGCGCGACCAGACCAGCGAGCACCGGATCTACCTCGACCGCCACATGCGCATGGATGATCCGGCCGATCCCGCGCAGTGGTACGACCTGCGAGAGAGAATCGACGCGTTCGACAAGGAGCGGACGACCGCCGAGGAGGGGCGCCGGCGCAAGGTGGACCTGCTGAACAAGCTGCGCTACCACGTCGGCAAGCTCGAGGATGCCCGCGAGGACGAGCGATCGGGGCACTGGAGCAGCATGACCAACGTCATGCGAGACTGGGTGGGCGAAGGCCTCCAGCCCTCGAACCGGGACCTGTGTGACTTGCTGCTGCCGTTGATCGACGACATCCCCGATGACGTCGACTTCGATCCGGCCGCGCGGAGGGTGTTGAAGGCCGTGGACGAGCTGTCGTCGCAGCTCGAGAACCACAGGCCCGTGCCGGCTCGTGAGCGGGAGCGCACTCCCGAGGTGCTAGAGGCGGCGCGGCTCTTGGGCGGTAGGGTGGTCGTGATGATCGGCGGCCAGGCGCGCCGCCACGCCAGCCGCCAGCTCGAGGAGGACCTCGAGCTCGGTGAGCTGCGCTGGATCCCGACCACCCCGCACCGCTCCCTCGAGCCGCTCGAACGTGAGATCGGGCGCTCCGACGTGGCGCTCGTGATCCTCGCGATCCGTTGGTCCGACCACGCGATGGGCGACCTGAAGGCGATCGCCGACCGAGCGGGCGTGCCGTTCCTGCGCCTGCCCGGCGGCTACAACCCCAATCGCGTGGCGCACGAGATCCTCGAGCAGGTCAGCGACAGGCTTGAGGCCTGAGCACCGCGGGTTCCGCCGCCGCCTCCAGGCTCGCCGTCGCTCGCCGCCGGGCGCCCCGGTGGTGGAGGTTGCGGGCGATCCCCCGCAGCCAGGCGCCGGCCGCCACCTCATCCTCGAAGCTCCCCCGGAACCGCTCGCGCCCGAGGTAGGCCTCCGCGAAGGCGTCCTGGGCGATCTCCACCGCGTCACGCGGCGAAGCCCCCCAGGAGGCGACGAGCCCGATCAGGGGCCCGCGGAAGCGGTCGATGAAGCCGTCGAGGTCCATGTCAGCCCTCCTTGCCACGGCGGCGCCTCCAACCCACGGGGAGCGGTGCTCTTTCTGCTGGGGTGGGGGAATCCCCGCTCTCGGGCTCTTCCGGGCTCCGCGGGCCTACTTCCCGTGGCACTTCTTGAACTTCTTGCCGCTGCCGCAGGAGCACGGATCATTGCGACCGAGCTTCTCGGCCCGGTGGACGACGGGTTTCTGCGGCGTGTGTGCGTGGTGGGCATTCCGGCCGGTGCGCACGGTCTCGAGGAACTCGTCCTCGGTGGCCTCGATCGCCTGGGCGATCTCGAAGGCGTTCGTGACGACCTCTTCCTCGCCGAGGTGCTCGAAGAAGGCGCGCAGGACGCGCGGGACGTGCGGCGCGATGGGATCCTTGCGCTTGAGGCGCCCGGGCATCGAGTGTCCGAGCGCCTGGTGCACGTCGTGCCCGTCCAACAGGTGCGGCTTCTTGCCCAGCTCCTCGTAGCAGATCGCCAGGAAGCTCCCCGCGATCTGGCGCACCGCCTCCGGTTGCAGCCCGTCGAGGGCCTTCCCCTGGGACGAGTCGGCGAACGAAGCCAAGGCCAGGGCGATCCGTTTCTCGCTCATGACCGCCGAGTCTACGCCCACCCGGCGACGGACTCGCCACTCCGCTCCCTCGCCGTGCTCGACGCGTCGTCTAGGTCGCATTCGCGCATCGGGCCGTTCCTCTGCCGAGGCGGTGATCGGCGCGGGTAGGATGCCGGCCGATGGGAGAGCACTCCGTGGCCTTCACCCGCGCGCTCTGGTGCCTGCGGGTCACCGTCGCCTTGCAGTGCATCGCGGCGGCGCGGACGGCGTGGGTCACCGGGAGCGCGGTGAACGGTTGGCTCTTCATGAGGGCGGGGGTCGCGCCGGACACAGCGAACCTCGTCGACAGGGTCGCGGCGAGCGCTCTGGCCGCGGCGGCCGTCTCCGTCCTGGTTCGACCATGGCGCGTGTTCCTGCTCATTCCAGCCGTCTGGATCGCCGCGATCATGGTCGCAACGCGCACGAACCCCGGCTCGGCCGTGGACTACCTCGCGCCCGCCGCCCACGCCGTCCGGCTGGCGGCACCCCTGGGCTTGATCGCTTGGCTCGCGCAGGGGGAGCGCGCCGCCCTGTCGCGCCAGGTCGGCGTGTGGATTCTCCTGGTAGGCAGCTCCGCTAGCTTCGCGGCCCACGGCCTGGAAGCCCTCAACCACCACGGGCAGTTCGTCGACCTGTTGATCGGCACCGCGCGGCGCTGGACGGTCTGGGATCTCTCCCAGTCGTCCGCCGAGAACGCGTTGGTCTGCATCGGCACGGCCGACCTGCTCCTCGCCGCGCTCCTGCTCGCGCGCCGCTGGCGCTGGGTCGCTGGTTGGATGGCGTTGTGGGGGCTCGTCACGGCGCTCTCGCGCATGACGGCGATGGGCGGGGGAGTGTGGTTCATGTCCGCCGAGCGCGCCGCCAATGCCGGCGTACCTCTGGCGCTATCCCTCGCTTGGTGGCAAGTTGTCCGCTCCCATGCGCCCAAGACGATGACGATGCTCACCACCGCCCTGCTCGTCCTGTTCACCGCCGCGCCGCAAGACGAGCCCTGGACTGCCCTCGAAGGCACCGTTCCGGTCCAGTGGCGTGTGATCTGGACCGAGGATCCGGCCCATCGCGCGACCGTCTCCTGGAGCACGCTGGAGGCGGGATCGGAGCACGTCGTCCACTTCGACGTCGTCTCGCGGGAGGGCACAGATGAGCCCTACGCGATGACGCAGGCGGCCCAGCGCAACGGCGCCTACACCCTGCACGAGAACGAACGGGAGAAGGTCGCCGGCGCCTCGTACCACCACGCCCGCATCGGAGGGTTGGAGCCGTCGACGACCTATTGGTTCCGACTCGAGAGCGACGGAGTGCGCTCACCGGAGCTGCACTTCGAAACGGCACCCGCCGAGGACCGACCCTTCCGCATGATCCACGGCGGCGACTCGCGCTCGGGCCACGAGGCGCGGCTGAAGATCAACACCTACATCTCGCTTCTGACAGACGAACACCCCGACCTGATCGCCTTCGCCCACGGCGGCGACTACATCCTGTGGGGGGAGCTGTGGACCCACTGGCGGCCGTGGCTGAGCCACCACGAGGTTGCGACCTCACCGTCGGGTCGCGTGCTTCCCTTGATCCCCGCCCGAGGGAACCACGATGTCGGGCCGCTCTTCGACGAGATCTTCGACGACCCCGGGGGCGCGAAGCTGAACTACTACGCGACGGACATCACTCCCCAGGTGTCGCTCGTCACGATCAACACCGAGATCAGCGCGGCCGGCGACCAGGCCGTGTGGCTGGAGGACGAGCTCGCGCGCCTGCGGCCGCAGCGTCGTTGGCTCCTCGCCCAGTACCACCGGGCGATCTACCCGGCGGTGAAGGGTCCGGCGGACGCAAAGGCCCACTGGGTGCCGCTCTTCGAGGAGCACGACCTCGACGTCGCCCTGGAGTCCGACGGCCACGTCGCCAAGCGCACCGTACCCATCCGCGGCGAGGCGCACGACGAGAGCGGCGTCGTCTACATCGGCGAGGGCGGACTGGGCGTGCCCCAGCGCGTGCCGCGCTTCGACCAGTGGTTCCTGCAGGAGCCGGGCATGTGTGCGTCCGCGCACCACGTCGTGATGCTCGAGTTCGCCGAGGGTGTCCTGATCTCGCGCATCCTGGGTTTGCCCGAGTCCTACTCGCGCTCCTTCACGCCGCGCGACCACGTCGAGATCGTCGGTCCGGAGACCTCCTGGCGCTACCTCGCCGGCGGCGACCCCGCCGGCGACGCCTGGCGCACGCCCGGCTTCGACGACTCGGATTGGCGGAGCGGAGCTGCCGGCATCGGCTTCGGGGGTGACGGAATCGTGACCGTGCTCGAGGACATGCGCGGTGCCTACAGCCGCGTGTACCTGAGGGCGCGCTTCGACCCCGCGTTGCTCGCGGACCTCGGCGAAGTGCGCCTGGCCGTGCGCTACGACGACGGCTTCGTCGCCTACCTCAACGGCGTAGAGGTGGCGCGGGGGTCGGTGGGGGCCGGCAGCGGGGCGGAGGCGACGGACGTCGAGGCGCACACCGCGCGCTCGTGGGAGCTGTTCTCACTCGGCTCGGGCGCCGAGCTCGTCCGGCAACTCGGCTCGGAGACGGCGGTGATCGCGATCGAAGGGCACAACAAGATCAAGAGCAGCAACGACTTCCACATCGAACCCTGCCTGATCGGCCCGCACCTCGAGCGGCCCCCCCTGGCCGACGAGACGGTCGTCCTCGACGAGCTCCGGCTCGTACCGAGGGACCTGCGCTGAGCTCGGGGAGCGCCTCCGCGGCCGGGCTCCGAGGGCGGGCGGGCGCGGAATACGGACCTCGGCCCGGGTGGAGTCGGCAGGCCGTCGGGTAGGCTGCTCGCGGTGGATCGACGATGGGTTCGCGACACGCAATCACCTGGCTGGTCCTTCTGGGCTGTGCGGCGGAGGAGGCCCCCTACCAGCAGGACATCCTTCTCGCCGACGGCGTGGCGCGACAGGTCGGGGCCGAGCTCCAGGCCAAGCTGCTCGAGCCCGCCGTGGCCGGTGACCTCGCCCTCGCCGCCGAGGCCCTCACGCCGGGATTCGAGGGGAGCTTCCCCAGGCTCGATGGGGGCCGAGCGGTGGTCAACGAGGGGCTCGACCTGCGCGTCTACGCCGCCGAAGACGCCGTGCCGCTGGACCGGGCCGGCCTGGTGGACGTGCTGGCCGAGCACGCAAAGGGCTGGGCGAGCGGCGATCGGCTGAGCTTCGACACCGACCGCTTCTTCCTCGATCTCGCCGGGGAGCACGCCCACGGCCGCGCCGAGGTGCGCCTGGGCGGAGCACGGGGGGACGGAGGGCGAGTGGATCTGCGGGTGGAGTGCGAGGTCGAGCTCGTGCACGACGAGGAGCACGGTTGGCGCATCGCGCTCCTCGAGGCGCACGAAGGAGCGCGCGCCGAGGGTGGCCCCCCTCCCTTCGTCGAGGTGACCGGCGCGGTCGGCTTCACCTTCAACGAGAGCGCGCGCAATCGCTCGATGATCCAGGAGGCCATTGACGAGCACCGCACCCTCGCCCTGGGAGGGCTCACCGCTCTGGACTGGAACCGCGACGGATTCTGGGACCTCGTCGCCACGCGGCAGACCCAGGAGAGCGTCCTGTTCCTGAATGACGGCCACGGCGGATTCGTCCGCGGCGAGCTTCCCCTGGAGGCTCCCTTGGAGTGCTCGAACTTCCTCCTGTGGTTCGATCTCGACGGCGACGGTCTCGAGGAGCTCGTCGGAACGACCCCGCTGGAGTACGAGGGCGCCCACGCCCGACTGGGGCTGTGGACCCGGCGAGAGGGGAGTTGGGCGCGCGTGGAAGACGCGCTCGTGTTTCCCAACCCCGTCGGCCTGCGCCACATCGCGATCCCGACCTTGGTGCCGTTCGACGCGAACGGCGACGGGCTGATCGATTTGTTCGCCGGCGCCTACGGTGACGCCAACTCGCGCGGGGACGACTTCAACACGGTCCTGGCCCTCGACGGCGGGGACAATCATCTGTTCATCAACCAGGGTGATCTGCGCTTCAGCGAGGAGTCCGCGGAACGCGGCCTCAGCGGAACCCAGTACACCTTCGTGGCCCAGCCGTTCGACTTCGATGGCGACGGCGATCTCGATCTGTTCGAGGGCAATGACTTCGGCCCCAACGTCCTGTGGGAGAACGACGGTGAGGGTCGCTTCCGCGCCGATCACGAGTCGGTCCTCTCGGGCGAGTCCGCCTACACGATGGGCGCGACCTTGGCGGACCCCGACAACACCGGCGAGTGGAGCCTGTACATCTCGAACATGTTCTCCGAGGCGGGGAATCGCATCGCATCCCTCGCCGCCGGGCTGAGCGACGACATGCGTTCGCGCATGTTGATCATCGCCAACGGCAACATGCTGTACTCGCGCGGGCCGGACGGTGAGTGGACCGAACAGGCGCGCGAGCTCCATTGCCACAACGGCGAGTGGGCCTGGGGAACGAACTACTGCGATCTGGACAACGACGGTGACAAGGACCTGATCGTCACCAACGGCTTCACCTCCCACTCCCAGCGCGAGCTCCCCGACTGGTGAACATGCTGGTGGCGGCAGGTTGCCGCCGACGCAGGCTTCTTGGAGAGGGGCGAGCCGACGCGCGACGTGAACGCGGATGTCGACATCGAGGGTTCGTTCAGCGGCTACCAGCGAGACCGGGTCTTCTACAACCCCGACGGCCCGGCCGAGCGGCGGTACTTCGAGGCCGGTTGGCTCTTCGGGCTCGATGGTGAGCACGATGGGCGCTGCACCGTGCCCGTGGATGTGGATGGCGACGGAGACCTGGATCTCGCGCTCTTGTCCTTGCAGGGGTTGCGCCTGTTCGAGAACCGAGCCGCGCCGGCGCGTTTCGCGCGCCTGCGGCTGATGAGCGGCCGGTCTTTCGCGGGGGCCTTGGGCGCGATCGTGCGCCTGACCGCCGCCGGCATGACCCACAGCGACCATGCCAAGGTGCTCGACGGTTTCCAGAGCCAGGTACCCACCGATCTGCACTTCGGGCTCGGAGAGGCCGATGACGTGGAGCGCGTGCGCGTCGAGTGGCCCTCGGGCGCCGTCGAGGTCTGGGAGGACCTCCCCGCCGATCGCCTGATCGTGCTCACCGAGGGCGAGAGCGAGGCGCGGGTGGAGGAGCTGCCGCGCTGGCCGGGCGTCGCACGCGCGCGGCGGGAAGCGACGGCGGAGCAGGCGTGGGCGGCTTGGAGCCCCGATGACGATGGAGCGGCGGCCGCCGTCGTGCGCTGGGTGCGGGCCCCCAAGGCGGGCGAGCCGCTCACCGTGCCCGAGGATCTCGCCGCCCTCGCGCGTGAGTTCCCCGAGGTGAGCTGGACCCTGGTGATGCCGGCGGGGACCGAGCCCGCTGCATGCGAACGCGCGAGGGAGACGGCGCCGGTCGGCTTCGCCTTCGTCCTAGCCGACGAGCGAACGCGCGCGTTGACCTTCGGGCACTCACAAGTCGCCGTGCCCGACTCGACCTTCGTCTTGCGCGGAGGCAGCCTGCGGCGCGCCTTCTATCGGCCTACGAAGCCCGAGGAGCTCGCGCCGCTGTTGGCCTCCCTGCGCGATGAGGACCCCTACCCACAGCTGTTGGTCTGGACCGCTCGCCGCCGGCTGGAGGCCGACCTCTTCGAGGAGTCGCTCGCCCTCTTCGAGGAGGCGGCGGCGCTCGACGGCTCCCTGGCGACCGCCCACGAGGGTGCCGGCCGCGCCCTGCTCGGACTGGGCCGCACCGCCGAGGCGGAGGCGGCCTACCTCGCGGCGGTCGCCGCCGACGGCGACTACGCCCCCGGGCACGTCAACCTGGGCATCGTCCGCACCCAGGCCGGCCGCTTCGCCGAGGCCCTCGCTCCCCTTTGGGAGGCCCTGCGCATCCAGGGCGAGTACGCGCCCACCCTGCTGGCGTTCGGGGAGGCCGCGGTCCACGCGGGCCGGCCGACCGAGGCGCTCGACGCCTTCCTGCGCGCGGCACGAAGCGAGCCCGAGAACACTGCCGCGCACCTGCTCGCCGGCAAGCTCCTCGGACAGCTCGGCCGCTACGACCAGGCGTGCGAGAGCTTGCAGCGCGCCGTGGAGCTCGACCCCGAGAACGAGGAGGCGCGCAAGGCCCTGGAGCTCTCGACCCGACTGGCGGCGGGCGATGGGTGAGAGGGCCGCCGCCACGGTGCTCTGCGCTGTGCTCCTAGGGTCCTGCGGCGACGATGCCGTCGAGAGGGAGCGGGAGGCGGCCCTCAACCGCGAGGGACACCTGCGGATGGTCGCGCTGCTCGAATCCGTGGCGGCGCGATCGGGGTTGGAGAACTCCTACCTCGGCGAGCGCGCCCTGCGGCAGGCCCTGGCCGTCCTCGACGGCCTGCCGGCCGACGCCCGTCCCGGGCTGCGCGCCCACCAGTTGTTCATGGTCGGCGCCTGGGAGCTGCGAGCCGGTCGATTCGAGGAGGCGCTGGCTCACCTCGAAGCGGCGGAGGAGGCGCTCGAGGATGTCGCGGCCGCTGAGCGCCCGCCGAGCGCCGAGCAGCTGGACTACGTGCTCGCAGTCTGCCACCTACGCATCGGCGAGACCGCCAACTGCGTCGATCGCCACACGCCGCGCAGCTGCATCCTGCCTCTCGTCGGCGACGCGATCCACGTGGACCAGCTCCCCTCCCGCCGTGCGATCCCCTATCTGGAGCGGGTGCTCGCAGAGCGCGAGGAAGGCGACCCGCTCCGGCTCGGGGCGCGCTGGCTGTTGAACGTCGCCTACATGACCCTGGGCGAGCACCCCGGCGCCGTCCCCGCCGAACACCTGATCCCGCAAGCGCTCTTCGCCGGAGAGACGGAGTTTCCGCGCTTCACCGACATCGCCGGTGAGCTGGGCCTGGACACCTTCGACCTGTGCGGGAGCGTCGTGATCGAGGACTTCGACGGCGACGGCCTGCTCGACCTGATCCACTCGACCTGGGACCCGCACCATCCGCTGCACTTCCAGCACAACGAGGGCGACGGCTCCTTCACCGAGCGCGAGGCCTTCGGCGGGATCACCGGTGGGCTGAACATGGTCCACGCCGACTACGACAACGACGGAGACGTCGACGTCCTGGTCCTGCGCGGCGCGTGGTTGATCGGCGACTCCGGACGCATCCCCAACTCGCTCCTGGCGAACGACGGGCGGGGGAACTTCACGGATGTGACCTTCCGCTCCGGCCTGGGCGAGGCCCACTACCCCTCCCAGACGGCGGCTTGGGCGGACTACGACAACGACGGGGATCTCGACCTGTTCGTCGGCAGCGAGGCCGTTCCCTCGCGCCCCTTCCCCTGCCAGCTCTTCCGCAACGAGGGTGACGGGACCTTCGTCGACGTCGCCGCCCAAGCCGGCGTGCAGAACGGCGGCTACACCAAGGGCGTCACCTGGGGGGACTACGACGGCGACCGCTTCCCGGACCTGTACGTCTCCAACCTCGGCGGCGAGAACCGCCTCTACCACAACGAGGGCGACGGCACGTTCACCGACGTCGCTCCCAACCTGGGCATGGACCTGCCGCGGGCGAGCTTCCCGGTGTGGTTTTGGGACTACGACAACGACGGCGCACTCGACCTCTACGTGACCAGCTACGTCGAGAACACCGCCCTCGGTCGGCTCGCACCGGTGGTCGCGAGCTACCTGGGCGTGCCGCACGACGCCGAGCTTCCGCGCTTGTTCCGCGGCGACGGCGCCGGCGGTTTCGAAGACGTGGCCGATGAACAGGGCCTGGCGGGGATGTCGCTTCCCATGGGATCGAACTTCGGCGACCTCGACAACGACGGCTACCTCGACTTCTACCTTGGCACCGGATACCCGTTCTTCGACGGATTGACCCCGAACGTCATGTACCACAACCGGCGCGGCGAGGGGTTCGTCGACGTGAGCGTAGCCGGCGGATTCTCCCACGTGCAGAAGGGACACGGCGTCGCCTTCGCCGACCTCGACAACGACGGCGACCAGGACGTCTTCGAGCAGATGGGCGGGGCCTTCCGTGGAGACGACTTCGGCAACCTGCTCTTCGAGAACCCCGGCTTCGGCAACCACTGGATCAAGGTGGAGCTCGAGGGCATGCGCTCCAATCGCTCTGCGATCGGGGCCCGCCTGCGCGTGATGATCACCGAGGACGGAGAGTCGCGCTCGATCTACCGACACGTGAACGGCGGCGGTAGCTTCGGCGGCAATCCGCTCACCCAGCACATCGGGATCGGCTCGGCCGAGCGCATCCAGGTGCTGGAGGTCTACTGGCCGACCAGCGACACGACCCAGCGCTTCGAGGGGCTCGCGCCCGACCGGCGCCTGAGGATCGTCGAGGGCGAAGCGGCCTTCGAGGTCGTGGACGAGGCGCGCTTCGAGTTCGCGCGCTAGCCCGGATGATTCATGAACACGCACACCAGACTTCGCAACCGGCCGTCTTCGACGGCCTCTCGGCCCCTGGCGGCGCTTTGCGGAACCTGGCTTCCTCGACGACCCGTTCAGGGTCGCCTGCGTCGCCAGAACCCG
>JASLMK010000014.1 GCA_030746555.1 Planctomycetota bacterium
CCGAGTAGCGCCGCCCCGACGTTCATGCGCCATCCGCGCAGGAAGGCGCCGCTACAGGCGATCGCGATCGGGCTCGACAGGGGGGCGACGATCGTCGTGATCCAGCCCAGGCCGACCCAGCGCAAGGCGCTGGGGGGGCTCACTGCGAGGCCGAGCAGCATGGCCCCGGAGATGGTGGTTCACCAGTCCCGAGAAGGTCATCAGGAGGACGCGAAGCGGGTAGGTGTCGGCCAACATGTGCCCATTCTATGGGGATGGAAACGCCCGCCAGTCCGGGCGATCGGCCACGGCCGAGTTTCTGGACACCACGCGCTGGACCACTACACCCACCGGTCACTCGTCCAAGGACTTGCTGATCTCCCGTCCTCTTCGGGCGGCCTCCTCCAGGCGAGTGAAGGCCTGCTGCCAGGACTGGCACGGCGCGTCCTCGTCGAGTGCCTTCAGGTAACCGCGACAGAGTCGCAGGTGGGGGCACGTTGCGCACTCCGTTCCCCTCTGGAGGAGCTCAACGCGGTAGGTCCGAGAGCGCTGCGCCGCCGGGCTGGACAGCAGTGCTGGCCAGCCTTCCTCGAGAACCCCGTACGACATGCCCCGCTCGAGCCATCGCCTCCCCAGCGCCACGCGGCCCGTGTCGTCCACGTAGACGTCCTCGCGCCCCTCTCGCGCCGACTCCCAGAGTGACGGCCCACGCCCGTTCGCCAAGAGCCCGAGCAGCCCCAGGAAGGGCTCGACCGGTGGGCGGAGCAAAGGGTTGTAGAGCAGGTGGTCGGCCGTCCGGCGGAGTGAATCGCCCGGGGCCACCGGCGCCGCGGCGTCGACGTGCACCGGGAGGTGATACGACGTAACGACGTTCACCGCGCGGAAGAGCCTCTCGTCGGGAAGCACGAGGAACCTGGGAGACATGGTGTGGAGGGCCCGCACCACCTCCTCCGCCGCCGGCAAGGGAGCGGAGCCCAGGGCGACGAGGACTCGCGTTCCGGCCAGGCTTCGGAGGAAGTCGAGATCGCCGAGCACCTCCCCATCGATCTCGAAGTACGTGAGGCGATTCCCGTAGGTTCGCTTGATGGCTTCGAGGTCGTCGCCCGGACCGACTCGAACGGAGACACGGCACTCGCCGGGGATCGAAATCGCCGCCGGGCTGTGAACCCGGAGGGCATGCGGCTCAGCTATCATGCGATCCTCCTTCTTCCATGGACTGTTCGGTCTGGGCGCTCCACGCCCTCTCGAACGCGCGGCGCGCCCGGTAGTGGGCTTGCGGTTCGCTCCCGGCCCACCAGACGGCGCAACCCCGCGCGCATGTCGTGGGAGCCGGCCCTGCGTCGTTGCCATCCTCGGAGCCCCCTCTCTTCCCCGCAGCCCGAGATCCGGCCGGCGCGCCGCGCGTTCGCCTCTCGCCGCCTCCTCCAGTCGCGGGTCGAGGCACTGCCCCTCCGTCCTCTGCGAGGTCGAAGACCGTCACGGGTGGAGTCTCCGTCTCCCGTGGGGGCGCCGGGTAGCGGAGCCAATCATCCACTGGAACGAGAGGGAATGGGCGGCCCTCGTCCTCCCACACCCGAGCGACGCGGACCACTAGGCGTGCGTAGTCCTCGGGACCGAGGCGCGCCTCCCCTCGTGGAGCGGTGGAGACCGACGGCGAGCGGCCCACCCCACCCAGGGAACACGGGACGGGTCTGGACGCCAGTGACTCGAGGCCGCACAGGAAACGGTAGACGTGCTCCTCTCGCTCACGGTGCCACGGCGCGAGGGGAAGGGAGAGGTGCAGATCGAGGCCGAGGTCGAGGGCGAGGGCCACGCGCGCGACCCACTCCTGGTGAGCGGGGCTTCCGATCGCTTCCTGCCCGTCCGGGCGGAACGGATCGAGGCCGGTGCTCAACACGCACCCCGTCCGTCGCAGCATGTCTGCCCACCGGGCGTCCAACCTCGACATGTCCGTGTGGACGACATGCGAGACGGAAAGCCCTTTTCGGGCACGACTCTCCTCGATGGCGTGTCCAAACAGCTCAGGCGCGAGGAGGAGAGGGTCGTCCCCCGTCCACACGAACCGAACGTCCCACCGGTCGTCCCCATCGAGGACGCCCCGCACCACGGCGCGCAGGTGACGCTCCGAATCGGTCGCAGGGAAGGTCCCGTTCCCGCGTGAGTCGTGCCCCGACGGAGTCGGGACCGCGGCTTCGGGGCGCTGCCCCACTCGGAGGATGACGATTCTCGGCGCCGGAGCCGGTCGGAGGTGCTGTCGCCTCCCTGCGGGCCTTCGGCGGGCGGGAGCGCCCGCGGGAGTCAGGTCGGCGCGCAGCTCGGCGCCAGGCACCTGCCCGGAGAGGAACTGCTCCACGAGTCGCGGCACGCCCTGCCACCCGCGAGCTTCAACGTATCCGCGCTCGAACCCCGGACAGGAGCAACGCAGGGCGCAGGGCTGGGCAACGCAGGCATCGGGCCACACCTTCCGGTGTGAGGGCACGATGCGAACGTCGCGCGCGCCGTCGAGCAGTCGGACTCCCTGGATGCCCTCGCTCTCCTCGCGCGTCTTCCTTCCAACGATGCACGCCGGGATGTTGTCGAAGCGGGTCCTGCGGTTCCCCTCGGGTACGAACTCCGCCGCCCGCGCCCCGATTTCCTCGTAGTCGGGGACGATCTCCGAGTGACTCGACACGCTCCCCGACCACTCGAGGAAGGCCAGGGTCTGTCGATCCACCGGCAGCTCGGTGAGGCGATCGCGCAGCCCCACGACCTCGTGGAGGTTCCAACGCGTCAGGCACGTGTTGACGTTCACCCGGACGGACTCGCCCGCGTAGGTGGAGATTGCTCCGATCGCCTCACTGAAGGAGCCGCTCCGGCCCACGAGCCGGTCGTGTCCCGCCTCGAGCCCGTGCACCGAGAGAAGGACCCTGTCGAGGCCGAGGGAGCGCCAGCGTCGAACCCGCTCTTGCGTGCAGCCGAAGCCGTTCGAGAACAGGCCGATCGTCCGGAAGCCCAGCCCCTGCGCCACCCCCAGGTACTCGTCGAAGTGACGGTCGAGGGTCGGCTCCCCGATCCCCGAGAAGACGACGTGCTGCACTCCATCCGCGGCCGCGCTGCGCAGGAAGGCGAGCACGTCCTCGCGGCGCGCGAACCGTCCCTCCCGCCGCTGCTGCGAGGCGGCGCAGAACGCGCACGCGTTCACACACGCCGAGGAGATCAGGGCGTGGGCCGTCCCCCCGCCGCTCACGGAGACCTCCGTCGCGGAGCCGGGAGCCGGAGGGGCGCGTTCGTCCCGTCCGCAGCCGGACCCCTCGGCCGATCTGAAAGCTCAGGGTGTCCGGTCATTCCCACCGCGAGCCTCCCTCCGCGACGACCAGGGCGCCGGCCCGAATCCACCGGCGTGCCCGCTCGATCACCGGCGCCGGCGCCTTGGATGGTCCGTCGAAGAGCCGTCCCGGGGAACGGAACCTCCGGAGGAACGTAGCGTCCTCCTGATCGAGCACCGTGAAACGGCCCTCCCGGCACGCGTACAGACAAGCGCAGGTTGTTCTGCCCGAGGGCCTCTCGGCTCCGGCCCCCGCGGCTTCGGCGGGAGAGACGCCGTGGTCCTCCAACCAGCACTCCGGCTCCAGCACCCACTCCAGGTCGACGATCTCGTCCACGAACCAGACGCCACGGCGGCCGGCGGTTTCCCTCAACGTGCGGCTGAGCTCCTCTCGGCGGCGGAGCATCGCGTAGGCGAGCAGATCCACTCGCGCTGCCTCCACCAAGCCGTCGCGTGGCGCTCCGGTCGGCGACGCAGCGCTCGACAGGATCTCGGCAGCACGCCCTGCCAAGGTTCCAGCGAAACGACGCTGGTGTGCCGCGCTGGCACGGAGATCCTCCAGAATCCCCATCAGCTCCTCTCCCACCGGCCCGCCCAGCGCCCCCACCAGGTTTCGGAACAGCAAGACGGGGTCTACCGGCGGGTGTGACATCGCCGTGCACGTCCGTACCGCGCGACGGAAGATGTTCAAGAACCCGTGCGCCTCCGCGATGCGGAACATCGCCCCGTGCTCTTCTGCGCC
>JASLMK010000015.1 GCA_030746555.1 Planctomycetota bacterium
ACTTCGCAACCGGCCGTCTTCGACGGCCTCTCGGCCCCTGGCGGCGCTTCTCGGAACCCGGCTTCCTCGACGACCCGTTCAGGGTCGCCTGCGTCGCCAGAACCCGCAAAGCACCACCAGGAACCGAGTTGCTGTGTCTGGTGCACGTCTTCATGAATCATCCGGACTAGAGAGCGAAGCCACGAGAGCGAAACGATGAACAAGGACCACGACAACGCCGCCTTCAGGAGCCACGACCTCGTCGAGGACTTCGACGGCTGCGAGGGAGTCCGCTACGAGCGCCGCCCCTGCCCCGGCGCCGACGGCCTGCGCGTCGTGTGGATCACCCTCGACAACCAGGCCCAGTACAACTCCTACACGACCGAGATCGTGAAGGGCGTGATCCACGCATTCCGGCGCGCCTCCAACGAGCGCGACGTGGCCGCGGTGGTCTTCACCGGGGCCGGAGATCGCGCTTTCTGCACCGGCGGGAACACCGCCGAGTACTCCGAGTACTACGCCGGCCGCCCCGACGAGTACCTCCAGTACATGCGCCTGTTCAACGACATGGTCACCGGCATCCTGCACTGCGATCGCCCGGTGATCTGCCGCGTCAACGGCATGCGCATCGCCGGAGGCCAGGAGATCGGCATGGCCTGCGACTTCTCCGTCGCCAGCGCCCTGGCGGTCTTCGGGCTGGCGGGACCGCGCCACGGCTCGGCGCCCGACGGCGGCTCGACCGACTTCCTGCCCCTGTTCGTCGGCATGGAACGGGGCATGCAATCGGCGACGCTGTGCGAGAGCTGGACCGCCTACCAGGCCGTGCAGCTCGGCCTGATCACCGAGGCCGTCCCGGTCCTGCGCGTCAACGGGGACGTCCTGGCGAACCCGCTGGTGATCACCGATCGCTGGCTCGAGGGCGGCCAGCCGGTCTGGGGCCTACCGAAGACCGGCGATGAGTTGGCCGCCGGCAAGGCTCTGCTTCGTTCAGGGGAGATCGACCTCGCCCCCCTCGACCGCGCCGTCGCGATCCTGATCGAGAAGCTCGTAGCCACCTTCCCCGGCTGCACGCGCAAGACGATCGAGTCGATGCGCAAGCACAAGCTCGCCCTGTGGGACCGCAACCGCGAGACGAATCGCTCCTGGCTGGGCCTCAACATGCTGGGCGAGGCGGCCGCCGGCTTCCGCGCCTTCCACGAGGGACCCAAGGGTCGGCGCGAAGTCGACTTCGCCGACCTGCGCCGTCGCCTCGCCGCCGGCGAGCGCTGGACGCCCGAGTTCATCGACTCGTTGATCCCCACCGAAGCGGCGGACCCCTCCCTGTGCACCGCCGCCCCAGCGACCGAGGGCGGCTGATGGCGCAGGAGACCACCGCCTGGGAGTCCATCGAGATCGAGCTCCTCTCCCAGGGGCGCCTCGCGCGCCTGTCCCTGGCCGGGGGGAGAGGGAACGTGATCGACTCCGCGATGACCCGCGAGCTGCGCGCGGCCACGGCCAACCTGGTGGGCGAGACGAGCTTGCGGGCGATCCTCCTCGACCACACGGGCGACGACTTCTCCTACGGCGCCAGCGTCGAGGAGCACCGCCCCGAACAGGTCGCCCCCATGCTCGCCGGCCTGCACGCCCTGGCCGTGGAGCTGTGGGAGCTCGAGGTCCCGCTCCTCGTCTGCGTGCGGGGCCGCTGCCTGGGTGGCGGGCTGGAGCTGGCGGCTCTGGGCGACCGCATCTTCGCAGCCCCCGGGGCCACCTTCGCCCAGCCCGAGGTCGTCCTGGGGGTCTTCGCGCCCCTAGGCTCCCTGCTCCTCGAACCCCTCGTCGGAGCGGTCCACGCCGCCGACCTGCTCCTGAGCGGGCGCGCCGTCGACGCCGCGGAGGCACGGACCATGGGGCTGGTGGCCGAGGTCGCCGACGACCCAAGACAGGCGGCGCAGGCCTGGGCAGAGGCCCACCTCGCCCCCCGCAGCGCCAGCTCCTTGCGCCACGCCACCGGCGCCCTGCGCCGCGAGCGCCGCCGCCGCCTCGAAGCGGGGCTCGCCGACCTCGAGCACCGCTACCTCGACGAGCTGATGGAGACACGCGACGCGGTCGAGGGCATCGAGGCTTTCCTCGCCAAGCGCCCGGCCGTGTGGGAGGACCGCTGAGATGGGCGTCGAGGCGATCATCGGCCGCTGCCAGGGTCTGCTCGAAGACCTCGACCTCGCCTGCGTCAGCGAGTGGAAGGCCGCCGGAGAGGGGCGCAAGGCGATCGGTTTCCTGCCGGTCTACGTCCCGCGCGAGCTGATCCACGCCGCCGGCGCCCTGCCGGTCGGCATCCTCGGAGCCGGCGAGGAGCTCGAGATCGTGCGCGGCGACGCCTGCTTCCAGTCCTACATCTGCCACATCCCGCGCTCGACGGTCGAGCTCGGCCTGCGCGGCAAGCTCGACGCCCTCGACGGGGCGCTGTTCCCATCGACCTGCGATGTGATCCGCAACCTGTCGGGAATCTGGCAACTGATGTTCCCCGAGAAGGAGGCCATCTACTTCGACGTCCCCCAGAACCTGGACCCCCAGGTGGGGGGCGTCTTCTACCGCGGCCTCCTCGCCGAGATCGTCACGCGCCTGCAGCGCGTGGTGGGCCGCGACGTGGGCGCCGACGACCTGCGCGCGGCGATCAGCGCCTACAACGCCAGCCGGCGGCTCGTCCGCGAGCTCTACGACCTGCGCGCCGCCGAGCCCTGGCGCGTGCCGACCAGCGAGGCCTACCTCCTCCTGCGCGCCGGCATGCGCCTGCCCGTGGAGGAGCACAACGAGCTCCTCGCCAACTACCTGACGGCGGTGCGCGACGAAGACCGCGCCCTGCGGGACAACGCCCGCATCGTCATCACGGGCACCTTCTGCGAGCAACCCTCCCTGGACCTGATCCGCACCCTCGAGCACGCCGGTTGCTACGTCGTGGACGACGACCTGATGCTCGTCACGCGCTGGTACGGGCCCGACATCCGCACCGACGGCGACCCCCTCGACGCCATCGCCGAGGCCTGGATGAGCGCCGACGACGAGACGCCCTGCCGCTACGTCGCCGACGGCACCCGCAAGGGCCAGCAGCTCGTCGACAGCGTCCGCCGCTGCGGCGCCGAGGGCGTGATCTTCGCCGCACCCAGCTTCTGCGATCCGGCCCTGCTCGATCGCCCGATGCTCCAGGCCGTCTTGGAAGAGGAGGGCATCGCCTACACCTCGTTCAAGTACTCCGAGAACACTGCCCAGCTCCAGCCCATCCGCGAGCAAGCCGGGACCTTCGCCGACACCATCAAGCTGTGGAGCGACGCATGAAGTCGACCGTCATCAAGGAGCCCTCGATGGTGCAGCAGAAGGAGATGATCGCCGATCACTTCCAGCAGCTCGCCGAGGCGGCGGAGCACGGCCGAAAGGTCGTCTACACCTTCGTGCCGGGGAACCTGACCGAGCTGATGCTCGGCTTCGACACCCTGCCGGTCCATCCCGAGATCAACGCCTTGCAGTCTGGCATGCGCAAGCTCTCGGGGAGCTACATCGCCGCCGCCGAACGCGTCGGGCACTCCGAGGACGTCTGCACCTACGTCAAGTGCGACATCGGCATGCTGCTGGACGGCAACGTCGGCCCGACCGGCAAGAAGCTGCCCGACCCCGACCTCCTGCTGCTCTCCTACACCGGCTGCTTCACCTTCATGAAGTGGTTCGAGCTGCTTCGCGAGCGCTACGACTGCCCGGTTGCGATGCTGCACGTCCCCTACCAGGCCGACGGCGAGGCGACCGAGGAGATGATCGCCTACGTCGCCCGGCAGCTCGAGACCGAGGTGATCCCCAAGCTCGAGCAGGTCACCGGCGTCGCCTACGACCGCGACAGGGTGCGCGAGCACATGCTGCGCTCGCGCGTCGCCGAGGACGACCTGGTTGCGGTGCTCGAGGCCGCCAAGCACCGTCCCTCGCCGATCGACGCCTACTTCGGGGGCGTCTACTACATCGGGCCGATGTTCACCGCCTTCCGCGGGACCGAAGCCGCCCAGGCCTACTACCGCCAACTGAGGAGCGAGGTCGACGCGCGGGTCGCGGCGGGCCAGGGACCGATCACGCCCGAGGGACTCCTCGACGAGGAACGCTTCCGCATCGTGGTCGAGGGACCGCCCAACTGGACCCACTTCCGCGAGTTCTGGAAGATGTTCTACGACGAGGGGGCCGTCGTCGTCGCCAGCACCTACACCAAGGTCGGCGGCGTCTACGACCGGGGCTTCCGCCACGATCCCGACCGACCCCTGGAGTCCCTCGCCGAGTACTGCCTGGGCTGTTACACGAACCTCAACCTGCCCAGCAGGGTCGACATGATGGCCGATTACGTGCGCGACTACGCCGCGGACGGCTTCCTCATCAACTCGATCAAGAGCTGCAACTCCTTCTCGGCCGGCCAGTTGGTCATGCTGCGCCACATCGAGGACGCCACGGGCATCCCTGGCGGGTTCATCGAGACCGACCTCGTCGACCCGCGCTACTTCTCTTCCTCCAACGTCAAGAACCGCCTGGAGTCCTACTTCCAGATGCTCGCGCAGCGCAGCAGCGGGCAGGAGGTCGAGAGCGCGTGAAGTGCTATGTCGGCATCGATCTGGGGTCCACGACGACCAAGGCCCTGATCCTCGACGAGCAGGCCAGGCCCCGGGGACGCGGGATCACCAACAGCCGCTCGAACTACGACGTGGCCTGCGAGGTGGCGCGCAACGAGGCCTTCCTCGACGCGCGCTTCAACCTGTTCGAGGCGGCCATCAGCGAGCGAGCCGCGGGGATTCCCGGCGCCGAGGCCCTGCCGCGAGCCCTGCGCGGGGACTTCGCCTGGGAGCAGCACATCCACCTGCAGGGCGAGCTCGAGGCGACCTGCCGGGTGGAGGCGGAACGCGGCCCCAACCGCGAGGCCGTCGCCGCGGCCCTCGGCGAGGTCTTCGAGCAGATGACCGCCGACGCGAGCAAGCTCTTCGGCCCCGACGCACGCCCGCGCTCGGACTTCTTCCGCGACGTGGCCGGCGCCGCCTACATGCGCTTGGCCCAGGCCGCGGCCAGACGCCACGACCTCCCCTTCGAGCGTCTGCTCGGCATCTTCGACAAGTCGATCCTCGTCGTCGAGAACCACGTCCCCGAGCAGATGCTCGCCGAGCGCATCGAACGCGCCCTCGAGCGAAGCGCCGAGCGCCTCGAGCTCTCCACGGAGGCCCTCGCCACCCTGCGGGAGCTCGTCGAGGAGGTCGTCGGAGAGCCGCTCGTCGAGGACGTCAGCGTCGGCACCGGCTACGGCCGCGCGCGCCTGCCGTTCCCGCGCGAGCGCATCCGCTCCGAGATCCTCTGCCACGGCCTGGGTGCGCACGCCCTCTTCCCCGGCACGCGCACCGTGCTCGACATCGGCGGCCAGGACACCAAGGCCATCCAGATCGACGAGCACGGCGTGGTGACCGGCTTCCAGATGAACGACCGCTGCGCCGCGGGCTGCGGGCGCTATCTGGGCTACATCGCCGACGAGATGAACGTCGGCCTGCACGAGCTCGGCCCCCTGGCCCAGCAGGCCACCAAGCCCGTGCGCATCAACTCCACCTGCACGGTCTTCGCCGGCGCCGAGCTGCGCGACCGCCTGTCCATGGGCCAACGGCGCGAGGACATCCTCGGCGGCCTACACCGCGCGATCATGCTGCGCGCCATGTCCCTGCTCTCGCGCTCGGGAGGCATCCACGACGAGTTCACCTTCACCGGCGGCGTGGCCAAGAACGCGGCCGCCGTGGAGGCCCTCGAGGGGTTGGTGGACGAGAACTACGGCCAGCGCACGCTCAACATCTCCCCCGATTCCATCTACACCGGAGCCCTGGGTGCGGCCTTGTTCGCCCTGCGCAGCGCCACGGAACAGGCCCCGGTCGGGGCGAACGGAGGCACGCGATGACCCTCTCAGCAGGCGTGGACGTCGGCTCGAACTCGGTCAAGGCGGCCCTCGTGGACGACGGCGGGGCGGACGCTCGCCGCCTTTTGGGCAGCGCGGTCCAGCGCATACGCGGCATGGACCTCGCCGACGCGGTCGAGGAGTGCTACGAGGCCGCCCTCGCGGCCGCCGGCGTCGAGCGCGAGGCCGTCGACTACGTCGCCACCACCGGTGAGAGCGAGAGCGTTCCGTTCCGCACGGGGCACTTCTACTCGATGACGGCCCACGCTCGCGGCGGCTTGTTCCTCGTCCCCGACGCCCGCGCCGCCCTGGACATCGGCGCCCTCCACGGTCGGGTGATCCGCATGGACGAGCGCGGCAAGGTCCTCGACTACCGCATGACCAGCCAGTGCGCCTCGGGCTCGGGGCAGTTCCTCGAGAGCATCAGCCGCTACCTCGGCGTCGCGCTCGACGAGATCGGTGAGCTGTCGCGGCGCGCCGACGATCCCGAGGCGGTATCGAGCATCTGCGCCGTGCTGGCCGAGACCGACGTCATCAACATGGTCAGCCGCGGCATCTCGACGCCCAACATCCTCAAGGGCATCCACCTCTCGATGGCCGGGCGGCTCATCAAGCTGATCAAGGCGGCGCGCATCGAAGGCGTCGTCGCGGTGACCGGCGGCCTCGCCGCGGACGAGGGCCTGATCGCGGCCATGACCGAGGCGGCCGCCGAGCGCGAGTTCCCCCTCGACCTGCGGCCGCACCCCGAGTCGGCTCTGGCGGGGGCCATCGGCGCGGCGATCTGGGGCGCCTTCCGCCACCGCAAGCTCTCGCGCCTGGCTCCCGCGGGCTGATGGGCACGGCGCACTTCGACTTCACGGCCCAGGTGGCCGTGGTCACCGGCTGCGGCGCGGGCATCGGGCGCGAGGTGACCCGCGCCCTCCTTGCCGCCGGAGCCCGGGTGCACGGGATCGACCGGGTGGAGGGCGAGCCCCTCGACCTGCCGCCCACCGCCCAGCCCGTGTTCCACGAGCTCGACCTTGCCGACGGCGAGGCCCTGAAGGCCTGCGCCGCCTCGATCGTCGCCACCGAGGGACGGGTGGACCTGCTGGTCAACAACGCGGGCATCACCCGCGACCACGCCCTGTGGAAGACCCCCGACGAGGACTGGGAGGCGGTCCTGGCGGTCAACCTCTCCGCTCCCTTCCGCCTCCTGCGCGAGCTGGCCCCGCACCTGCGCGAGCGCGGCTTTGGGCGCGTGGTCAACGTCGTCTCGATCAACGCCCTGCGCGGCAAGTTCGGGCAGGCCTCCTACAGCGCTGCGAAGGCCGGCCTGGTGGGCCTGACGCGCACGGCCGCTCGGGAGCTGGGGCCGCGCGGGATCACGGTCAACGCCGTCGCCCCGGGGATGGTCGAGACGGCCATGAGCGCGGCCCTGCCCGCGGAGATCCTCGAGCGCGCGCGCATGGAGACCGCCACCGGGCGCTTGGGACGGGTCGAGGACGTCGCCGCAGTGGTGCTCTTCCTGCTCAGCGACCTCGCCTCCCACGTGACCGGCGCGGTGCTGCCGGTCGACGGCGGCCAGTTGGCCTGAGCGGCCCGCCGCCGTCAGCGATCGCCGCTGCGGTGGACGCCGCGCCCGCCTTCGTGGCCACGGCCGGTGCGGCCGAGGTCGCCCCCGCCGCTCTCGCGGCTCTTGCCGCCGCCGTCGATGCCGAGCTCGAGGGTGCCCGCCTCGATCAGGGCGCGCACCGGCTCCGAATCGAGCGCCTTGCCGGTGACCTGCCCGCTGTTCAACGGGCCCAGGCGCAGCTTCTTCCCTCCGGGGAGGGGGACGGCCAGGGGCGCGCGGGTGGTGTTGCGGACGGTGGGCATCGGGCCTGGCGCGCGAGCACGCCCGCGCGAACCCTGAGGATGCCCTGAAAGCACCCGTCGGGCGAGGGAAAACCCGGTGGACCGCCGCGACCGCCTACAGGTCGAAGCGCTCGCCGGAGTGCAGGAACAGGAGGGTGAGGGCGATCCTCGACGGGGCGAGGTCGCACAGGTGCGCCAGGGCGCCGCGGTAGGCCTCGAGCTGGGGCCGATAGCGCTCGGCGCGCTCGACGAGCGCCGCGCCCTCCACGCGGTCGGTCTTGAAGTCGAACACCTCGGCGCGCTCCCAGGCGCCGCTCGGGCCGTGCAGCACGACCCGGTCGAAGGTGCCGCTCCAGAGGGCGGCGTCAGCTCCCTCCCCCAGGGCGACGCGGAAGGCGCGCTCGCGCCAGACCTCCACCTCTCCCGCCGGGCGCCCCAGTGCCGCGCGGATCGCGGGTGCGGCGAGAGCCTGCTCGAACACCTCCAGGGCCGCCCGCCGGGCCCCTTCGTCGGGTTCGATCTCCCGCGCCAGGTCGAGCAGCTCGTCCGCGCTCCGCTCGAAGGTCTCCAACCACTCGATCTCCTCGCACCAGCGGTGGACGAGGGAGCCGGTGCGCAGGGCCGCGCTCGAGGCACTCGCCAGGAGCTCGCTCCCGCGGCGCAGCGGCCCGCCCTCCTCGGCCGAGGGACTCCTGCGCGGCAGGCGCCGCGCGCCCTTGGACGGCGCCAGGGCGAAGGGCGGCGCCGGTGCCAGGACGACCGGCGAGGTGGTCTCGTCCTCCTCGGGCGGGCTGCGCCAGGCCTCAACCGACGCCTCGTGGCGCCACAGCACTCCGTCCTCGTCCGCCGCCCCACCGCCGAGGGCTGAGCGCAGGATCCCCGCCGGCGTCGCCGCCGGGTCCTTGTCGGCGGGCCGATGGCGCACGAGGAGCTCCAGGCGATGTCGGGCGCGGGTCATGGCCACGTACAGCAGGGCCAGGGACTCCTGGGCCTCCCGCGCCAGGCGCGCCTGACGGCGAGCTGCGAGCTCGGGCGAGAGGCGGCAGACGGCCTTGCCCGGATCGGCGCTGACGAAGGTCAGGGATCCCCGCGGATCGGGGCGCTCCACGAGCATGCTCCCACGCCGCGACGTCAGCTCCCCGTCGAGCTCGCACAGCACCACGGCGTCGAACTCCAGGCCCTTGGCCGCGTGCACGGTCATGACCTTGATGCGCGCGGAGGAAGGGTCCTCGACGCGCTGCTCGCGCACGAGGTCCACGAAGCGGTCGGCGCGCAGGCCGAAGCGATCCTGGGACGCGAAGGCCAGCTCCACCAGCTGGCGGAATCGGCGCCGGTCCCACTCGCCGTAGGCCGGATGGTCCTCGACCGCGGCGGAGAGCCCCGCGCAGAAGGGACCGTAGCCCTCGTCGGCCAGACGCCGGCGCACGGCGGATGCCAGGCGCGCTCCGGCGGCGGGCAGCTCGGCCTCGCCGAAGAGCGTGCCGAAGGGCGAGCCCGCCAGGTGGAAGGCCGCCAGGCGGTCTGAAGGGTGATCGGCCAGGTGCAGCAGCGAGACCAGGTGCAAGACCGCCGCCGAGTCGGTGAGCGGATTGCCCCCCTCCCCGCTGGCCGCAATGCCCGCACGCTGCAGGCCGTCGATCAAGGGCGCGATGCGCTCGTTGCGCCGCACGAGCACGGCGATCGTCGCCTCGGGCTCCTCCGCGGCCATCCTCGCCACGCGCCCGATCGCGATGTGGTCGAGGCGTCGATCCGCCGCCCCGGCCTTCTCGGCCTCACCCGAGGCGGGAGGTGGCGCCTCGCGCAACTCGACCACGCCGGGCAGATCCCTGGCCGCCTCGGGGGGATCGAACCCCTCCGCGAAGCGCCCCGCGCCCTCGCGCAGGGGCTCGCGGTCGTCTCCCTCCAGGGCGGCATTGGAGGCGATGGAGCCGAAGACGCGCCCGACGGAGTCGAGCACGACCGCCGAGGAGCGATGGTTGCGCTCCAGGGTGGCGGACTCCGCGTGGAGGTGGCCCGCGAGGGTCTCCAACAGGCGCGGCTCGGCCCCCCGCCACCCGTAGATGGACTGCTTGACGTCCCCCACGCAGAACAGGCTGCGCTCCCCCGTGCCGTCGGCGGCCAGCTCCTCGGCCATCGGCCCGAGCACCCGCCATTGGGCCGGCGCGGTGTCTTGGAACTCGTCGAGGAGGAGGTGGTCGGTGCGCGTATCCAGGCGCAGGGCGAGGTCGAGATCGCGGACCTCGATCGGCCCGGGGGCGCCGGTCTGGCTCGGGGCCAAGGCGCGCGGGAGGTCCTCGAAGGCGTAGCGGCCTCGCTCGCGCTTGACCTCGGCCAGGGCCTGCTCGTATCGCTCGAGGAGCTCGCGCGTACGCCGGTTGCGATGGTCCAGGCGGGTGAGCAACTCGTGGCCGGCGATCTCCGCGAGGGCGTCGAGCCCGCCCGCGTAGGCCGCGGGGATCGGCTTGCCGTAGTAGGTCTCCTCCCCCGCGAGGCGCCTGCAGACAGGGCCGCTGTCGATCGCCTCCTTCCACGCGCCGGCGCGCGCCTGGGCGAGCAGCTTGTCGTGGCCCTTCTTCCAGTTTGCGTTCACCTTCCCGCCCTTGGTCTGCGGCAGGGGACAGCGCTCGAGGACCGCGAGGGCGTCTTCGAGCGCGCCGTCTTCGGGGGCCGGAGGCGCCTCGACGCGCCGCCAGGCCTCGGGGGCGCTCTCCAGGAGCAGCGCCCGTCCGTGATCGATCACGTCCCTCACGGCCTTGCGCACGCTCCGCCGGGCTCCGCCATCGGCGTGCAGCTCGCGCAGCAGGGCGGCGAAGTCCTCCTCGTCAGCGGTTTGGAGGAGGCGCGTGAGCGCCTCCTCCCTCAGGCCCGCCGCGGCGTGCGCGTCGGCGATCGTCCAGCCCGGCGCGAGGCCCAGGTCGGCGGCGAAGAGGCGCCCGAGGGTGACGAAGAACGAGTCGAGGGTGCGCACCTCGAAGCGCTGCAGGCCGCGCGCGAGCCGCTCGAGCAGGCCCAGGGCCTGGGCCTGGTCGAAGGCCCCGCCGAACAGACGCTCGGCTCCCAGGGCGTCGCGCTCCCGCTCGCTCTCGACCGCCTTCATCAGGCGCACGAGCACGCGCTCGAGGATCTCCCCCGCCGCCTTGCGCGTGAAGGTCGTGGCCAGGACGCGCTCCGGCGCGACACCGGCGAGGAGCAGGTCGAGGAAGCGCCCGCTGAGCCGGTAGGTCTTGCCCGTACCGGCTGAGGCGAGGGTGACCAGGTGCGGAGAGCTCACTCCCCCTCCTCCTCGTCCTCGCCCAGGGCGGCCACGCCCACCAGGCCGTGGCCGAAGACCGCCGCTCGGATCAGGTCGAACAGGGGCGGCGCCCCCGGTGCGAAGGGCTCGCCCGCGGCGACCGTCCCCCGTGCCTCGCGCACGATCCCCCGCGCGCGCTCCAGCGCCTCGGCCAACAGGTCCTCGCTCCACCCCTTGTAGGCGGCGACCCCGACCTTCGCGGCCGAGGAGCCCAGGTGGAAGTAGGCCGGCTCCACGGCCGTCGTCTCCAGGACCTCGCGCGCCAGGTAGGCGTAGAGCGGAAGCTGCAGGCTGCGCCACGTGCCGTCGCGGGCGCGGTGGGCGACGGCGGGGCTCTTCGCCTCCTCGCCGCTCTTGTAGTCGATCACCATCCGGCGGCCGTCGGCGTGGCGGTCGACCCGATCGATGCGCCCCACCAGCTCGATCGGTTCGCCGTCCACGTCGAGGGTCACGCCGTCGGGCGACCACTCGCTGTGCTCGATGCGCCAGCCCTGAGCGCAGCGCCGTGCCTGGGCCGTGGCGAACAGGCCCAGCCGCCAGGAGAGCTGGCGGCGCTGGAGCAGCACGGCGGGGTGGGGCCGCGGGCCGAAGCGCTCCTGGCAGACGAGCTCGAGCTCCGCCTCGCAGAACGAGCGCACCGCGCGCGCATCCTGCGAGGAAGCCTCGGCGCCCTCGCCGAAGCGCTGCAACACCTCGTGGGCGACGATCCCGAACCCCAGGGGGTCGAGCTCGCGCGCCCGGTCGTCGAGGCTGTGGAGGCCGGCGCGGTGCAGGGCGAAGTCGTAGGGCGAGGCCAGGTAGCGCTCGAAGGCGGACGCGCTCCAGCGCGCGGGGAGCGTTACGCCCTCGACGGGCCGCAGCTCGTGAGCGAGGGGCTCGCAAGACGCCTGCGCGGTAGGAGCTCTCTCGGCGCGCAGGCCGTGGGTGAGGCGCGCCACCAGGTCTCCGCCCGAGCCGTGCAGGGCCAACCGCGAAGGGAGCAGGGCGTCTCCCGCTGCGTCGCGTCGGGCGCCGATGAAGACGACCTCGGCGCGGGAGCGGACGAGGGTCTCGATCAGGTAGCGGTCGCGCGCCAGACGGCGCGCGTCGTCGGGCAGGCCCAGGTCACGGCGCAGGCCGTCGGGCAGCCAGCCGTCCCCGGCGACGGCGGCGGGCAGGCGCCCCTCGTTGAAGCCGCAAACCACCAGGGCCGGCGCCGGGTCGAGGGGCAGCTCCAGCCAGCCGGAGAGCTCGATCGTCGCTTCCCCGGCCTCGAGAGGTCGGGCCGGCAGGGTCTCGCCGCCGGCCTCCTCGAGGATCATCGCCACGGCCTGGGCCGCGCCGAGGTCCCCGTCGGCGGCCGCGGGCACGCGCGCGGCCTCGTCGATTGCGCGGGCGAGGGCGGCCAGGGCGGCGGCGAGACGGCGCTCGGCCTCCACGGCCGGGTCGAGCGTGCGCGCACCGAAGACGTCGCCGAGGAGCGCCCGGACCGGCTCCGCCCACGCCGCGAGGGGGCGGGGCGCGCCGGTGAGCGGCCCGAGGTGGTGGTCGTGGGCGCGCACGACCGACTCGAGGATCGGTGCGACCTTCTCGGAGCCGCGCTCGGTACAGGGCAGCCACTCCCGGGGGCGCTCGCCGGGGAGGTGCTCGTCGTGATAGCGGTCGAGGAGCTCGGAGAGGGGCTGGACCGCGAGGGCGGCGGCATGCTCGTCGCCGAGACCCCCGACCAGGCGCTCCTCGAGATCGGGATGGCGCAGGAGGCCGGAGAGGCCCTCGAAACTCCCGCCGTCGAGGAGCGCCGCGGCGGCCTCCAGGAGGCGCGCCGGGGCCGTGCGCCCGAGGGGAGTCCCGGCGCCGTGCCGAGCGAAGACGCCATGCTCGGCCAGCCTCCCCTCGAGGAAGGGGACGACCTCCTCGTCGGCGACGCCGACGGTGATCTCCTCGGGCGCGAAGCGGCTCTCCCAGCGAGCGATGGCGTCCACGGCCAGGCGCGCCTGGCCACCGGGGCCCTCCGCCACGCGCCAGCGGCCCAGGTCCAGGTCCCAGCCGCGCTCCAGCCAGGCGGCGGGGCGCACGCAGCCCAGCTCGTCGAAGGCGTCCTGCAGGTCGAGAGGCGCGAACACCAGGGCGCTCACCCCTCCACGGCCGGCGAGCAGGCGTCGCTGGATGCCGCCCATCTCGACCACTCCAACGAGCACGACGGAGGGAGCGTCGGCGCCGCCGCAGCCGGACTCGATGGCCGCCAGGCGCCCCAGGTGCGGATCGCAGACCCCCGCCGCGGCCAGCACCGCCTCGTAGGCGGCCTGGGCGGCCACGAGGGCCTCCCAGCGCGCCCGCTCGCCCCCAAACCCCTCGGCCAGGGGGCCGTCGAGGACGGCGGCGAAGTCCAAGCACTCGGCGGCGAGCTGGCCGAAGACCGTGCGCACCTCCTCCGCCAGCCGGCGCCAGGCGCCCTGGTCGTCGGCGGCGGGCGGCGCGGCGACCAGGCGCTCCAGGCGAGGGGGCGGGAGGGAGCGCAGGGCCCGCTCCCAGGCGCGGGTGCGGGTCAGGCGCGATGCCGCGGGTGCGGCCAGGGTGAGCAGGCGGTCGGGGAGATGGCCGACGGTCAGCGTCTCCGGGAGCGGGCATCGGCCGGTCCCCGCCCGGGCCAGGCGCTCGTCGAGGGCGCGGGCGGCGCCGGCGCCGGGCAGGGCGATCACGGTGCCGGCGGCGGACGAGGCGTGCTCCTTCAGGAGCCAGTCGGCCGCGACCTCCAGCGGCGGGCGGTCCCAGCCCAGGAAGACAGGCTGTTCGGGAAGCATGGCGCGAGTCTAGCCGGGCCCGCTTCGCGCGCCACTCCCAACATCGCCCGGACCCTGGGGACAGCGGGCCCGCGCGGCTAGTCCGGATTATTCATGAAGACGTGCACCAGACACAGCAACTCGGTTCCTGGTGGTGCTTTGCGGGTTCTGGCGACGCAGGCGACCCTGAACGGGTCGGCGAGGAAGCCAGGTTCCGTAAAGCGCCGCCAGGGGCCGAGAGGCCGTCGAAGACGGCCGGTTGCGAAGTCTGGTGTGCGTGTTCATGAATCATCCGGGCTAGCGAACTTCGCTGAGCTTGACAGCACAGCGCTCGCGGGCGGACACCAGCGCCGCTTCGAG
>JASLMK010000016.1 GCA_030746555.1 Planctomycetota bacterium
GCGCTCCGGCCGCGGAACCCGCTCGAGGCGCGCCAGGCGGGCAGGCGCGAGGGGGGCGCCGCGAGGAACGCCAGGTCCGCCACCCGCCAGCCGGCCTCGGGGGCCTGGGGTGTGTCGGCCCGGGTCGTCGCCCGCAGGCTCAGCACCCAGTCGGGCCGCTCCAGGGGCGCGCCCTGGAGGCGCACGGTCAGTGCGCCGCCGCTCTCCACGACGCCGGAGAAGTGCACCTGCACGAGGTCGACGAAGGGCTGGGTGACGGCGCCGAGGTCCGGCGTCCCGGGGTCGAACGCCTCGCTGGCGCGCAGGCGCGCGAGGTCGAGGACGCCCCGCAAATGGACCGAGCGCCCGGCGTCCACCCGGTACGCGACGACGTTCAGGGTCTCGCCCGTGAGGATCCTGCCGAGGAGGGGGGCGGCGACGCCCTCGTCCTGGGCGACCTCGACGTCGAAGCTCGCCAGGAAGCTCCCGTCGGTCCGCCGGCCGAAGGCCAGCTCGCCTCCCGAGCGCACCTGCCCGCGCCAGGCGCGGCCGCCCGAGGGGAGCTCGCCGTCGCCGGCGGCGGCCCCGCTCGCGGGGACGAGCAGGGCGGAGATCTCGATGCGGCCGCGCTCCCCGCTGTCCTGCAGCTCGCCGAGGACGGCGCTGAGCCAGGCGCGGTCCTCGGCGGCGCCGTCGACGAGCAGCGGCGGTGAGCCCGGGTAGAACCGCAGGGGGCGGTCCTGGCGGCGGGCCTCGGCCTCGATCATCTGGCGCACCTGGCTCTGGGGGAGCGCGGGCGCGGACTCGGCCGGCGCGGCCGGACCCGTGTGGCCCAGGAGCACGTGCCGCCCATCGGCGAGGCCCGCGAAGGCCGGCGCGGGTTCGACCTCGACGCTCATGGTCGGCAGCTCGACCGCGTGCCAGTCCTGGGGGGCGGCGGGGAGGGCGAGGAGGGCGTAGAGGGCGATGTTCATGGCTGCTCAGGTGTGCGCGTCGCGGGTCGGCCCCCGGGCGGGCGGCCGTGGGACGGTAGTAGTCGCGCCACCGGGCGGCGACTACGGGCTCAGAGGTGCAACTCCCGCCCCGAAAGACTACAGATAGGCCCGTGGGAGAGTCTTGGCTCGACATCGAGACCCCGACGGGGGATGGCCGGTGGCCCCTCGCTCAGGGCCTGACGCGCGTCGGCGGGGCGGGCTGCGACGTGGTCCTGGCCGGCGCCCCCGGCGGAGAGCTGCACTTTTGGGACGAGCCGCCCAAGCTCGTCTTCGTCGGGGCCGCCGGGCGGCCCCGCCTGAACGGGGTCGAGGTGGGGGAGGCGCCCCTGGCGGCGGGGGATCGCATCGAGTGGGGCGAGGTGCGCCTGCGCTACCAGGAGAGCGCGGCTCCCGTCCTCGTCGAGGAGCCGGTCACGCCGCAGCCGCCCGGGGCTTGGGTCGCGCCGCCGCCGGCCGCGCCGATCGCGGCTCCCGTCCCCGCTCCCGCTCCAGCTCCGCCTCCGCACGCCGTTCCTGGCGGGGCGGCGGGAGCGGCGGATCGGGCCTGGGCCCGCGTCCAGGCCGGGATGGCGGTCGAGCTGGGCCTGGCGGACCGGCGCGGCGCGGCGCGCTGGCAGGAGGCGGTCGTGCGCCGGGAGTTCGACGCCGACGCCTGCGCCCGCGACCTCCTGGCCGGGGGGACGGTGGGCGCGGACGATCCGCGCCTGCTCGATCGGGCGGGGCGCCTCCTGCGCGACTTCCTGATGACCTCGGCCACGCGCGGGATCCGGGGAGCCAGCCGCCGCGCCCGCACCCAGGTTCGGAGCGGAGCCGCGATGATCGTCGCCCAGGCCATCACGATCGGGATCTACACGGCCCTCCTGCTGGTGATCATGCTGTTGTGTCGCATCAAGTGGGGCTGGAGCTACGATCTGCTCTTCGACCGAGTGACGGGCCGCTGACGAGTGGCCCTCCCAGCCGCCGTTGCACCGCCGCGCACCCCAGACCATGGCCTCCACCTCCAACGACCGCGAGCCGCCGCTCTACAGCCTGGTGCAGATCCAGCACCTGATGAAGGTCGAGTTCAGCCGCGCCCAGCGCTACGGCTACCCGCTCCTGTGCCTGATGCTGGGCGTGGACGGGCTCGAGCGCCTGCGCGAGCACCGGGGCTACGACGCGAAGCAGCGGGTGATGGACGCGCTCATCGCCCTCGTTCAGGGGCAGACCCGCTGCAGCGACTTCGTGGGCCGACTCTCCGACGACCGCCTGCTCGTCGTCGTCCCCCACGCGAAGAAGGAGCACGCCGAAGTCCTGCCCGAGCGCCTGCTGCAGGGCTGTCGGGACATGGAGCTGGAGGCGGACGGCGTGCGCCTGCGCATCACCCTCTCGATCGGGGCGAGCTGGCTCGTGAGCGGAGAGACCCTGTTCTTCGATGACCTGCTGCGTTGGGCGGAGGTCGCCCTCGAGGAGGCCTCGGCCGGCGGCGGCGATCGCTGCGTGACCGGCGGAGTGTGATGGGGGCGCGCCGAGGATGAAGGTCCTCCTCGCCGACGACGAGGTCACGATCCGAGTGACCTTGGCCGACGCCCTGACCGACGCGGGCCACGAGGTCGTCTGCGCGGAGGACACGGCGGGAGCCCTCGCCGCCCTGGAGACGGACGCGCCGGACGCGGTCCTGACCGACGTGCGCATGCCCGGAGACGGAGGGATGGCCGTTCTCGGGCGTTCGATGGCCCTCGACCCCACGCGGCCCGTGATCATCATGACGGGCTTCGCCAGCCTCGAGCAGGCCGACGAGGCCGTCCGGCGCGGGGCGCGCGTCACCGTGCAGAAGCCCTTCCGCAACGAGTCGATGGTCTCCTTGGTGGAGACCTTCGTGCGCCTGCGGGACCTGGAGCGCGAGAACGAGCGCCTGCGCCGGCGCCTGGGAGAGGAGGGCGGCTTCGAGGGCATCATCGGCAGCTCGGAGGCGATGCAGGCGGTCTTCGCGCGCGTGCGGACGGTGGCCCCCACCGAGGCGACCGTGCTGATCGAGGGGGAGAGCGGCACGGGCAAGGAGCGCGTCGCCCTGGCCCTGCACCACTCGAGCCTGCGGGCCGAGGGGCCGTTCATCGCGATCTCCTGCGCGGCCCTTCCCGAGTCCCTCCTGGAGGCCGAGCTGTTCGGCTACGAGAAGGGCGCCTTCACCGACGCCCACAAGGAGCGGCGTGGACGGTTCGAGCTGGCCGACGGTGGGACGATCTTCCTCGATGACATCGACGACATGCCCCTGGCCGTGCAGGTCAAGCTCCTGCGCGTGTTGCAGGAGCGCGCCTTCGAGCGCCTGGGCAGCGAGCGTACGCGCTCGATCGACATCCGCGTCCTCGCCGCCACCAAGGCGCCCCTGCGCGACCTCGTGGGAGAGGGGCGCTTTCGCGAGGACCTGTTCTACCGCATCAACGTCGTGCCGGTGCGCCTGCCTCCCCTGCGCGAGCGCGCCGGGGACGTGCCCTTGCTCGTGCAGTGCATGATCGAGCGCCACGGAGGGGGCCGCGAGTACTCGCTCTCCGCATCCACCCTGGGCGCCCTCGAGCGCTATCCGTGGCCGGGCAACGTGCGCGAGCTGGAGAACGCCGTGCAGCGCGCCGTGGCCCTGGCGGGCGGGTCGGGCGAGCTCGCCGCCGCCGACCTCCTGTCTCCCGACGAGCGCTGGCGAGGAGCCACCGAGGTCCCCGAGCGGGTGGAGCCCCTGCGCGAGTTCCTGCGCGCGCGAGAGATCGAACACCTGCGCCGCGCCCTCGTCCTCACCGGTGGCCACCGCACCCAGACCGCCGACCTCCTGGGGATCTCGCGCAAGGTGCTGTGGGAGAAGATGCGCGACCACGATCTCGAGGCGCCCGGCGGGTAGGATCGGCCCCATGGTCGGGAACTGGCCCGAGGTCGACCTCACGGCGGGCGCCGCCGTCGTCGGAGATCTGCACCTCGACGTCGGCGACGGAGGAGGTGCCGCGCGCTTCGAGCGCTGGCTCGAGGCGCTGGACGCTCCGCGCCTGCTCGTCGTCGGCGACCTCTTCGACACCTGGCTCGGCCCCGCGAGCGCCCGTGAGCCTGGCGCCCGGCGCGTGATCGCCGCGCTCGGGGCGGCGGGGGAGCGGGGCGTGGGCTGCGCGGTGGTTCCGGGCAACCGCGACTTCCTCCTGGGCGCTGACTTCGAGGCCGCCAGCGGTTGCGCCCTGTTCGGCGACGGCCTGCTGGGCCGGCTCGCCGGCGGCGAGCGGGCGCTGTTCGTCCACGGCGACGAGCTGTGCACCCGAGACCGCGCCTACCAGCGTTACAAGCGCATCGTGCGCACGCGCCCCGTCCGCTCTCTCGCGGCGGTCCTGCCGACGAGCCTGGGCAGAGCCCTGGGGCGACGCCTGCGCCGCGCCTCCCGCAAGGCCGTCGCGGCCAAGGCGCCCGCCTACAAGGCCCTGCAGCCCGCGGCGGCCCGGGACCTGGCGGCGGCGGCCGGGGCCTCGACCCTGGTCTGCGGCCACGCCCACGCGGCCCGGGACGAGAGGATCGCCGGTGGCCCGCGCTGGATCGTGCTCGACGCCTACGGCGGCGAGCGTGACCAGCTCTCGATCGACGGCGGCGGGAGACTGGAGCTGGTGTCGAGCTCGGGGAGGGCGTGAATGGGTCGCGAGCGCGTATCCTCCCGGGCGATGATCATCGCCATCGACGGCCCCGCGGGCGCGGGCAAGAGCACGGTGGCGCGCGCCCTCGCACGCGCTCTCGACCTGTCGTTCCTCGACACCGGCGCGATGTACCGGGCGGTCACCCTGGCGGTGCTGCGCGCCGGCGCGGCGGTGGAAGACGGTGAGGCCTGCGGAGTGATCGCCCGCGCGACGCGGGTCGACATCGCCCCCGACGGCGAGGTGTTGCTCGACGGCGTGCCCAGCGGCGAGGCGGTGCGCTCGCCGCGGGTCGACGAGGCGGTCTCGCCGGTGTCGGCCCACCCCGAGGTGCGCCGGGAGGTCGTCCCTGTCCAGCGGGCGGTCGCGGCGCGCGGCAGGGGCGTGGTGGCCGAGGGGCGGGACACGACGACGACCGTCTTCCCCGACGCGGACCACAAGTTCTACCTCGCCGCGACCCCTGCTGAGCGCGCCCGTCGCCGTGCGGCGCAGATCGGCCAACCCGAGCGCGCCGTCGAGATCGAGGGCGAGCTCGCCCGGCGCGATCGGCTGGACTCGACGCGCGCGACCTCACCCTTGACCCTGGCTCCCGACGCCGAGGTCGTCGAGACCGACGGGCTTTCGGTCGACGAGGTCGTGGCGGCGCTCCTGGCACGGCTCGCCGAGGGGGGCGGCGCGGATTGAAGGCGCCGCCGGGAGACGCCGACACGGCCGCGAGCGTCACGTCCGAGAGCCTGGTCTACCGCCTCCTCTCGGGCGCGATCGGCCTGTGGTGCCGCCTCGCGCATGGGCTGCGCATCGAAGGGTCGGAGCACGTCCCCTCTGCCGGCGGGGTGTTGCTCGTCGCGAACCACGAATCGGCGCTCGACATCCCCCTGATCGCCGCCGCCACGCCCCGCCACGTGGGCTTTGTGGCGCGGGCCAGCCTGGGGCGCTCTCCCGTCCTGGCCAGGATCATGGCCAGCTGCGGCGCCGTCCTCGTGCGACCGGGAGAGCCAGATCGCGGTGCCCTGCGCGCGATGGTGGAGCGCCTGCGTGGAGGCGATTGCCTGGCCATCTTCCCCGAGGGGACACGCTCCGCCGACGGGAGCCTGGGGGAGTTCCGGGGGGGAGGCGTCCTCGCGGCGCGCCGAGCGAGGGCCCCGATCGTTCCTCTGGGGATTCGGGGGGCCGGTCGGGCCTGGCCCATCGGAGCCCGGCGTCCGCGCCGGGGGAGGGTGGCCCTGCACTTCGGCCCCGCCCTGGACCCGGCGGCTCCCGACGTCCTGGCTCAGGCGCGGCGTGCCGTGGCGCGCCTGGTGGACGGACCCTGAGCCCGGGGGAGGGCTCGACTCCGTACCACCGCTTTGGCTAGACTGTCCCGTTCGGCCTGACGATTCGGGCCGCGAGCGAGTGCAGACGGCCGGAGGCGAGGTGCCCCTCGGATCCCGGCCCACACCGCTCGAGCACGCCGCCCCGCAACCCCTAGAGATGGTTCCCCCGTGGGAGCCCGCCCCCCATGCCCAAGACACAGCGCCTCCTCAAGCGCTTCGACCTCCCCGAGGAGGAGATCGAGCGAAAACTCAACTCAGCCCTCGAGGGCACCTCCGACCAGGATCTCGAGGCTCGGCTCTTCGAGTCGGTCAAGGACATCAAGCCGGGGACGATGATCATCGCCACGGTCGAGTCCGTCGACGACCACACCAAGACGGTCGTGATGGGCTTCGGAGGCAAGTCCGAGGGCCATGTGCCCCTGAGCGAGTTCGGCGAGGCGCTGCCTGAGGCCGGGCAGGAGTTCGAGGTCTTCTACGAGGGCGAGGACGCCTACCAACAGACCGCCAACATCTCCAAGCGCCGGGCGGATCGCCTGCGCGCCTGGGAGCGGGTCTCGGTCAAGTACAACGAGGGCGACGAGATCAACGGCGTCGTCATGCGCAAGATCAAGGGCGGCCTGCTCGTGGACGTGGAGGGCGTGAACGTCTTCCTGCCCGCCAGCCAGGTCAACCTGCGCCGTACCCACGACATCGCCGCCTTCATCGACGAGCCGGTCCGCGCCCGGATCATCAAGATCGATCCCGAGCGGATGAACATCGTGGTCTCGCGCCGCAAGTTGCTCGAGGAAGAGCGCCAGCGCCTCAAGGAGAACCTGCTCGAGGAGATCACCGAGAAGCAGGTGCGCACGGGGGTGGTCAAGAACATCGCGGACTTCGGCGTCTTCGTCGACCTCGGCGGCATCGACGGCCTCCTGCACATCACCGACATGTCCTGGGGTCGCATCAATCATCCCTCGAAGATGGTGGAGATGGACCAGGAGATCGAGGTCATGGTCCTGCGCGTGGACCGCGACCGTGAACGCATCGCCCTGGGCCTCAAGCAGCTCTGCGCCTCGCCCTGGGATGGCATCGAGGGGCGCTATCCGCTCGAGAGCGTCCAGAAGGGCGAGGTCGTCAACATCATGTCCTACGGAGCGTTCGTGAAGCTCGAGGACGGGATCGAGGGCCTCGTGCACATCTCCGAGATGTCGTGGACGCGGCGCATCAACCACCCCTCCGAACTCGTCACCAGCGGGCAGGAGGTGGACGTCGTGGTGCTCGCCATCGACCACGAGAAGCAGGAGATCTCCCTGGGGATGAAGCAGGCCGAGGCCAACCCCTGGGACCTCGTGGACGAGCACTACCCCGCCGGCACGGTGATCGAGGGATCGGTGCGCAACCTGACCTCCTACGGGGCCTTCGTGGAGATCGAGGAGGGGATCGACGGCCTGCTGCACGTCTCCGACATGAGTTGGACGAAGAAGGTCACCCATCCCTCCGAGGTCGTCAAGAAGGGCGACAAGGTGCAGTGCGCCGTGCTCTCGGCGGACAAGGAGAAGAAGCGCATCGCCCTGGGCATGAAGCAGCTCTCCGCGGACCCGTGGCTCGACGACATCCCCAACAAGTTCCACGTCGGGGACCTCCTCTCGGGATTCGTCACCAAGACCACCAGCTTCGGCGCCTTCGTCAAGCTCGACGACGAGCTCGAGGGCCTGTTGCACATCTCCGAGCTCTCCGACACCAAGGTGGACACGCCCGAGGACGTCCTGCGACCGGGGATGAAGGCCGAGGTGCGCGTCATCCGGGTGGACATCGACGAGCGCAAGATCGGCCTCTCCTTCGTCCACGCGGACTTCGAGGAGAACGAGGGCATCCTCGGGGAGCAGGCGGCGGACGAGACGCCCGAGACTGCCGAAACCGCGAGCGCTCCCGAGGGCTCCGACCAGCCCGCGGCCGCCGACGAGCAGCCGGCACCGGAGGCGCCCGCCGACGAGCCGCAGGCCTCGGAGGTCGCGGCACCTGAGGCCGAGGCGACCGCGAGCGAGGCTGCGACCGAGACCGAACCCGAGACCGTACCCGAGACCGTACCCGAGGCCGGGGACGACGCGGAGACCGTCGCGGCCGAACAGACCGGCACGGACGCGGAAACGCCGGCCTGAGAGCCTGGTGAGGACTCCTTCCGCACC
This sequence comes from Planctomycetota bacterium, assembly GCA_030746555.1. Lineage (GTDB taxonomy): Bacteria > Planctomycetota > UBA1135 > UBA1135. Next base: position 8,085 of record JASLMK010000016.1, read on the forward strand.
GACCCAGGTCGGCGGAGCGGGCACGGCGGATGCGCTCGGCAGGCCGGTGCAGCGGCCGGGCCGTGCGGCCCGCTCGCTGTTCGCGGGCGCCCTCGCCGTCTGCTCGACCATCGCCTGTCGCGCACCGGCGCCCGCTCCCGCACCTTCCCCCGGCCCGCACCTGCTCGCGAGCCGGGAAGCTCCCGACCCGGAGATGGTCCCCGCCCTCGAGCTCCTGCACCTGGCGGTGATGGCCGGCGAGGACGAGTCGGCACGGCACATCCTGGAGCGGCTGCTGGCGCGGCGCCCGCAGGGGGCGGCCCTGGAGTTGGCGCGGGCCTACGAGCGCATTCTCGACGGCCGCGCCCTCGTCGCCGCCCTCGACCTGCGCCTGGAGGCCGAAGAGGTCCCCGAGTCCCCGGGAGCCTACGAGGTCTTCCTCCTCGCCTCCCAGGGCACGGGGGAGCCGGTGACCCTGCGCCCGCGCGGGGCGCGCCTGCGCGAGACCGTGGTCGCCGTCGATCCCGACGGCGCGGAGAACCGCCGGGTGGGCGTCGCCGTGGTCGAGGACCTCGGCGAGGTCGTCCTGCCCGCCGGGGAGCTCGTGCGACGGCACCTGGCGCGGGTGTCGCTTGGTGCACCGGCCGGCGCCCTGGCCGTGCGGGCGCGCTGGTACCTGGAACTGTCCACCGTGGACGCCGTGGTCGCCGATCGAGCCCTGCCCACGGCCGCCGTGCGCGTCGGCGTGACCGAGCGCGTGCGGCTGGCGGCCTTCCTCTCTCCCACCCCGGTGGAGCCGGCCGAGCTCCTGCGCTACCTGCGCGAGGAGCAGATCAACCCGCAGGCGTTGATGGAGCGCGCCGTGCGCATCCTGCCCGAGCGGCGCGCCGAGGCCCTCGACCTGCTCACTCCGATGGCCGAGGAGATGAGCGTCCTGACTCTGGCCCAGCTCGTGGCGCCCTTGCGCTGGTTGGCCGGGACGACGATCCCCGGCGGCGACGCGGAGGCCTGGCGGCGCTGGCTGGCCGCGCGCGCCCGCCGGGCCGGGCCGGCGCAGGAGGCGGGCGCCCTGGCCCTCCCCGCGCCTCCGCGCTGATCAGCGCGTGTGCCCGACGAAGCCCGCGTCGATGGCGGGCACGAGGGCGTGATCGAGCTCCAACCTCACGCGGCCGCTGAAGGTCGCGCTCTGGATCGAGGGATGGGCGGCCAGGGTCACGCGCCAGCGCTCGCTGCGTCCGAGGGCGTCGGGGGCGAGCGGCTCGAAGGAGGCGCTGATCGCCTCGGCGTCGGCGCCGCTCACGACCGCTCCGGTCACGACCACCCGGTCCCCGCCCACGAGGGCGTGTACCTCGGCCGTGGCCCGAGCGCCGTCGACCGCCGAGAACGACCCGAACGAGAAGGTCGGCGGCTGGAGGATCACCTCGGGGACGACCGTCCCCTGGACGGGGATGGGGAAGCTGCGCCGGTCGTCCGGCCCGCCGGGGCCAGCCAGAGCCAGGCGCAGCTCACCGCGATAGGCGCCACGGGGCAGCCCGGGCGCGACCCGGGCGGTCACCGTCCACAGGTTCTCGCCGGACTGCACCGTGTGGGACAGCTCGGCCTCGAGGGACTCGCTCGTGGACTCGATGCCCGTGACGCGCACGGGTGAACCCGCGACTCCGGTGATGACCTTGCTGATCCCCTGGCCGCCGGCGCTGGCGGGGATCGGCCCGAGGTCGATCACGGGCGGCGTCGCCTGCAGGAGCGACTGCACGTACAGGTGTAGCTCGAAGGTCAGGAAGGGCGTCTGCGGCGAGTCGCAGGAGAGGCGCAGGACGACGAGTTTGTCGGCGTTCTTGCGCCTCACGTGGCGCGGGTCCACGACGACCTCCAGCTCGACCTCGGCCCCCGCCCCGACCGTGAGGACGGGCTCTTCGCGCGGTCGGCCGCGCACGCGCCTTCCGGACTCGTCGACCGTGGAAACCCGGCCCACGGCGCATGCGCAGGCGGGCATCAGGCGCCGGATCGAGATCGGCCGGGGGTCGGTGTTGCGCAGCACGAAGGTGTGGCTCACCTTCTCCGTGGCGGAGATGCGCCCGAAGTCGTGGAAGGTGTGGCGGTCTCCCTGGGGGTTCAGGACGACCAGCCCCTCTGCCGGGGGCCGGGCGCAGCCGGCCCCGAGCGAGAGCAGGACCAGGGCGGCGAGCGGCGCGGCTCTGCGTGGGCCACGGGGCTCGCGGGCGTTGGGGTGGTCGGCGGGGTGGAGGAGGCGCATCGCGGGGGGCGTCGGTATACCGGCCGGTCCCAGGCGGGTCATCGCATTTTCCGAGGGCGTAGGTTCGCTCGGGTCAGCGCACGATGCCCGCGCCCAGCAGGTCCGCGGCCAGGGTGCGGGCGAGGTGGTCGGCGCCGAGGTCGGTGAGGTGCACGTCGTTGGTGAACACGCCGCCCTCGCTCTCGAGCTCGGCCGCCGCCAGGGCGCTCTGGGCGTCGACGAGGTGCAGCTCGCGCTCGCGTGCGACGACCGCCAGGATCTCGGTCATGTAGTCGAAGGCGCGCAGCTGGTCGTCGCGCGAGGGAGCGCCGTCGAGGCTGGAGCGCTTGATCCCCTGGGTGACCAGCACGACCTGCGCGCCCGCCTGCTCGGCCAGGGAGGCGATGCCGTTGAGGTTGCGGTGGAAGCTCTCGAACCCGACCGGACGCTCGGCCGGCCAGGCGTAGAGGTCGCGCTCCTTGAGCTCGTCGAAGTTGACGATCACGAAGGCCCCGATGTCGCCGCGGCTTTTGACGTAGTCGGTGCAGTAGCGCCGCCAGGCGCGGTAGGCGACGCTGCCCTCGATCCAGGCCGGCTCGTAGCGCCGCCAGACCGCGCGCCAATGGGTGTTGTCCGGCCGCGCGTCGGGATAGAGGGCGCAGCGCATGTCGTTGATCGTGTGGTAGACGATCACGACGTCGGGCTGTAGCGGGAGCACGCGGAAGGCCAGGTTGGCCAGGCTCTCGAAGCTCGAGTACCCCTGGCAGCCGCCGTTGACGACCTCGATCGCGCGCTCGGGGAGGGCGCGCTCCAGGTGGGCCTCCAGGCGCGCCGGCCAGGTCGTCTCGTCACTGCTCGGCCCGTGCCCGTAGGTGCTCGACCCGCCCAGGCAGGCGATGCGCAGGGTGCCGGGAGGTTTCACGGCGGCGATCTTTGGGCCGCGGAACCCCAGGCTGTTGTGGCTGCCCCGGTGGCGCGGCTGGTCGAAGCGGTGCCCGGGCTTGGGCGCGTAGGCCAGGTAGGGGTGCGGCTGGACCCGAGCCTTCCGCTCGCCCTCGGCGTAGGGGTCGAGTTCGCCGCGCGTCAGGCCCGGCAGGTCGACCCAGCGCGGCACGGTCTCCAGGGCGACCAGGAGCACCAGGAGGGTGCCCGCAGCCGTGCCGAGCGCCTTCTTGGGGGAGCCCATGGCCCAAGGCTACCGTGCGCCGGGCTCCTCACCCACACCCAAAGGGCGCGGCCCGAGCGCCGAGCGGAGGTCTTCCGGGTGTCGGGCCGCGCTGCTAGGCTCCCCGGACCATGAGCGAGACCGCCGCGACCCTCTGCTTGCTCCACAACCCCCGCTGCTCCAAGAGCCGCGCGGCCCTGGCCCTGCTCGAGGAGCGGGGAGTGGCCGTGGAGGTGCGCCCGTACCTGGAGCGCCCCCTCGACGCGGCGGAGCTCGCGCGCCTCGCCGATCGCCTCGGCTCGCCCGTCGGCGAGTGGGTGCGGCGCAAGCAGCCCGAGTTCGCGGCTGCCGGGCTTGGCCCCGATTCGGACGAGGCGGAGCTCTACGCGGCCCTGGAGGCGCACCCGATCCTGATGGAACGCCCGATCGCCGTGGTCGGCGAGCGCGCCCGCATCGGCCGCCCCCCCGAGCGGATCCTGGAGCTCCTGGACGGGGGAGGCGACGCGCAGGTGGGCCCGCCGGCCTCCGAGAGCTCTTGAGGTTGGCTCGATGCCGCCCTCCCTGCTCCTGCTCGCGTGCCTGTCGGGCCTCGCCCCGACCCTGGCCGAGACCAGCCAGGACCCCGATCCCGCGGCCCTGCTGCGCTCGAAGGACCCCGTCGAGCGCCTGCGGGCCGTCGAGCTCCTGCGCGGCGGGGAGAACCCCAAGGCCGAGCGCCTGCTGAAGGGAGCGCTCGACGATGCTGACTGGGAGGTCATCGAGCGCGCCGCGGAGGCTTTGGGCGAGGTCGGCGGCCCCAAGGCGGTGGGGGAGCTGGTGGCCGTCCTCCTCGACGGTCCGGCGCGGCGCGTGCGGCGTGCGGCGGCCCTGGCGGCGGCGGCGCTCGATCCCGACGAGGCCCTCGCGGACGTGGCGAAGAAGATCGGCGGACGCAAGACGGCGGCGGCCCTGGAGGCCTTCCCCGTCCTGGCGGCGGCCGCGAGCGAGCCCAGCCCACCGCGGCGCCTGGTCAAGCTGTTGGGCGACCGGGATGGTCGCACGCGGGCGGCGGCGGCCGGGGCGCGCCTGACGGCTGCGCGCGAGGACCGGGCGGAGGTCCTCGCCGATCTGGTGGGGAGCGAGTTCATCGCCGTGAGAGCCGCGGCCTTGGAGGGCGCGGCGAGCGACCCGCGCCCGGGCCAGGTGGACCTGCTGGCCGAGCTCCTCTCCAGGCCGGCCCTGCCGGGGGTCATCGAGCGTCGGGCGCTGGCCGCCCTGGTCGCCGGCCTGGGGACGATCGTGCCCGAGGGCGCGCGCGCGACGGAGGCTGTGGCGCACGTGGCGCGCCTGTGCGGATCCCCCGAGGCCACCGTGGCGGCGCGCGGACCGCGCCTGGCGCGGGCGCTCCTGAGGGCAGGCCTGATCGAGGTCGACGGCCTGCGCGACGCCCTCGAGCCGGCCCTGGAACACGACGCGGCGGGCGTGCGCGCCGAGGGCACCGCCGTCCTCGGCGAGGTCGGCGAGCCCTGGGCCAGCGAGCGCGCGCGGGTCCTGGGCGAGGGCGACGCCAGCCCCCGCGTGCGCCACGCGGCGTTCTCGGTCCTGGGGGCCCCGACCCTCTCCGCGGAGGACTTCGACGCCGCCTGGTTCGTCGCGCGCCTGAGGGACGAGACCGACCCCGGCGTGCGCGAGCGGGCCGCGGTGGCCCTGGGGCGCGATGGGCTCGCGGAGGCCGTCGCCCCCCTGGCCGAGGCCCTGGGCAGCCCCGACTGGAAGGTCGCGGCGGCCGCAGCCGTCTCCCTGGGGCACACGCGTTCGGAGGCGGCCGTGGACCCGCTGGTGCGCCTGGCCCGCTCGGACTCCTGGCGCCTGCGAGGCGCCGCCGTCGTCGGCCTCACCCGTTGCCTGAAGAAGGCGGCGGTCGAGCCCCTGATCGCGGCCCTCGAGGACCGCGAGCCCCTCGTCGCGCGCACCGCCCACGCCTACCTGGTCTCCCTGGCCCGCGAGGAGCTCGAGCCGCGCACGGCGGTGTGGGCCGCCTGGTGGGCCGAGCACGGCGACGGCGTGAGGCTTGTCGATCCCCGGGAGGTCGCCGATCGGGAGCGTCGCTACGGCTACTCCGTCCCCGCCGCCCTCATCTACGAGGGGCTGGACGTGATGGTGCTCGAGAGCCGCGGCGACCACATCCAGCACCTGTTGGAGGCCCTGGAGATCGAGCACCGCCTGTGCGCGGCGGCGCGCATCGAGGTCGACGCCCTGGACGCCGCGGGGGTGTTCGTCGCCAACTGCACCGGCGAGGTCGAGGCGGAGGACGTCGAGCGCCTGGAGTGGTTCGTCCACGTCGGCGGGTACCTGTTCGCCTCCTGCTGGGCCTTGCACGAGACCATCGAGCGCATCGAGCCCGGCCTCGTTCGCAAGCTGGAGACCGGCGGCGAGGTGCTCGACAACGTGCTCGCCAGCCCGTGCGCCACGGACAGTCCATACCTCGAGGGAGTCTTCACGGCGGGCGTGCGGCCGATCTACGCCCTGCAGGGTGCGCACTTGATCGAGGTCCTGCATCCCGAGCGCGTGGAGGTCCTGGTGGACAGCCCCGAGTGTGCGGAACGCTGGGGCGGCGGCGAGCTCGCTTGCTGGTTTCGTCTCGGCCACGGCGTCGTCCTCGACTCGGTCAACCACTTCGATCTCCAGGGGCTCGAGCTGGCTTCCCACCTCAAGAAACGCGAGGAGCGCATGGCCTACGCCATGGACCACATGGGCCTCTCCCACGAGCGCCTGCGCGCGACGCGCAAGGAGAAGTGGTGGGACAACAACCTCAAGGCGGCACGCGAGGTGCGCGACCTGTCGGTCTTCCGCCTCGTCACCAACTTCGTGCGCCTGCGGCGCATCCAGGGCCGCTAGGGAGAGGGGCCCGCGCGGCATGGCGTTCGGTTCTCGACCCCTGTTCCGCCACGGCACCTGCAGCTGGTCCGCTCGGAGCTGGGTGGGCCCGTTCTACCCGCCCGGGACGAAGGCGGCGGACTTCTTGGGCCACTACGCCACGCGCTTCTGCGCCGTAGAGGCGGACGTCACCTACTATCGAGTGCCGGACGCGAAGCTGGTCACGGGCTGGGCCCGGCGCACGCCCGAGGACTTCGTCCTGTGCGCCAAGTTCCCGCGTTCGATCGTCCACGCCGGGGAGGGGGCACGCCCCGATCCCGACCGGCTCCTGGTTCCGAAGTTCGTCGACCGCGACCGGGACCGCTTCCTCGAGGCGATGGCGCTCCTGGGACCCAAGTGCGGCCCCCTCGTGTTGCAGTTCCCCTACTTCAACCGCAAGGCGTTTCCCGAGGCGGGACCGTTCCTGGAGCGTCTCGATGCGTTCCTCGGCCCGCTTCCCCAAGGGTTCCGCTACGCGGTCGAGGTGCGCAACCCGCGCTGGCTGGACGAGCCCCTCGCGGCGGTCCTGCGCGCCCACGGCGCGGCCCTGGTCCTGGTGGACCTGCCCTACATGCCCCCGCCCGAGCGGATCGCCGGCAGGGCCGAGCTGTTCCCGACCGACTTCACCTACCTCCGCCTGATCGGCGATCGCAAGCGCGTCGACGCCTTGACCGAGACCTTCGATGCCGTGGTCGTGGACCTCGACGATCGCCTGCGAGCCTGGGCAGACGTCCTGGCGGACCTCCCGTCCTCGGTGCGGGAGACCTACGCCTTCGCCAACAACCACTTCGCGGGCCACGGGCCGGCCACGATCGCGCGCTTGGCCGCCTTGGTGGAGGAGGCCGGCGGAGGGGGAGCGCCCCGGGAGCCTGCGTCGGCCTAGCCCGAGTCCTTCCCACCCGCGGGAAGAATCCGGCTCGGTCCGCGGCCGGGGAAAAGCCGCCGGATTCCGTGGAACCCTCCGGCTCTCCATCCCGTCCGAAGCACATAACCACGGTCGGGGACCTCCCAATCCAGGCAGAAGGGCCTCCGTTTGGCGAGGGAGTCCCCGGCCGTAGTTCCTTGCTCTGCAGCTCGCAGCTCGCCTTCGTTCGCCGGAACGCCCCTGGAACTGCGTGGCGTTCACCGGAGGAAGATCCATCCTTGCGGTTAGGATGGAGGTCGACCCATGCGCGAGACGCGTCGCTACCGCACGGGAGGCCGTGCCAGTCAGGGGCCCGTGGCCGAGGGCGCGCGCGCGGGCAGTTGGACCTTCTGGGACGAGCACGGTCGGCGCCACGCCCAACACGAGTACGCCGATGATCGGCGAGAGGGATGGGGTCTGCGCTGGCACGTTCACAACGGCAGCCGGCGCTCCGAGGGCCGCTACCGCGACGGGCTCCGCGAGGGCGCCTGGACCTTCTGGCACCCCGACGGCGGCCTGCGGGGCGAGGGCATCTTCGTCGCCGGGCGCGGCGAGGGGCTGTGGCGCTTCTGGCACGCCAACGGCGCGCTCTCCCTCGAGGGGCGGCTCGTCGCGGGCCTGCGCGAGGGGGTCTGGCGCCGGAGCTACCGCAACCGCCAGTCCTGCCGCGAGGGGCACTTCGCCGGCGGACGGCGCGAGGGGATCTGGCGGCGCTGGACCCGCTCGGGCCGCTTGGTCGGGGAGGGCGCGTTCCGGGCCGGTTTGGCCGAGGGGGAATGGACCTCGTGGCACCCCAACGGCGAGCGCGCCTCCAACGGCGAGTACCGCGCCGGGCGCCGCGAGGGCGTGTGGCGCCTGTGGCACTCCAACGGCTCCCTGCGCGCCGAGGGCTCGGTGGTGGCCGGGGAGCTGGAGGGCTGGTGGGTGCACTGGTGGCGCAACGGGAACCTGCGAGCCGAGGGAGAGGTGCGCCGCGGCGCGGAGGACGGGCCCTGGCGCTTCTGGCATCCCGACGGCTCGCGCAATCGCGCCGACAGCGGGATCTACAGCGACGGACGGGCCTCCCTGGAGGACTGGGGCGACGATGCGTGAGGTCGGCCGGGGAGGGCGCGTGCCGTCGCCCGCGGGCGAGGCCGCCCTGACCCTGGGCTCCGACGAGCGAGAGCGCCTGCTGCGCGCGGCGCGGGGCGCGAAGGGGAGTGAGGTTTGCGGCCTGCTGCTCGGTCGGCGGCGCGGGCGGGACGTTGCGGTGGAGCGGGTGTTGCGCCTGGCGAACGCCGCCGCGGGGGGGGCCGCCGCCGGCTCGTTTCGGATTCGTCCGGTCGACCACCTGCGGGCCGAGCGCTCGGCCCTGGAGGAGGGGCTGGTGGTCGTCGGGGTCTGGCACAGCCACCCCGCGGGCGGAGCGCGACCGTCCCGCGTCGACTGCGCCGCGGCGGTGAGGGGCTGGGTGCAGGTGATCGTCGCTCCGGCCGCGTCGGGAGGCTCGGACCTGCGAGCCTGGGAGGTCGAGGACGGGGAGCCGCGGGAACTCGCGCTGCGCGCGCTCTGAGCGCCGCGGCCGTGCCCCTGAGCCTGGTGACACGGGCGGCGGGGGAGCGCACAATGAGGGGCTCGCCACCACCACAGCGCCCGGAGACCGACCATGACCGAGACCGTCGAGACACGCCCCTTCGAAGCCCGGGTTCAGGAGCTCCTGAACCTGATGATCCACTCCCTCTACACGGAGAAGGAGATCTTCCTGCGCGAGCTGGTGTCGAACGCCAGCGACGCCCTCGACAAGCTGCGCTTCGAGAGCCTGACCACGAGCGGGCTCCTCGACGAGGGCGAGGAGCTGGCGATCACCCTCGAGGTGGACGTCGCCGCCCGAACCCTGTCGGTGATCGACAACGGCATCGGCATGGACCGCGACGAGCTGATCGCCAACCTGGGCACGATCGCGAGCTCGGGCACCCAGCGCTTCCTCGAGGAGGTCTCCTCGAGCAAGGGCGCGACCGCCCCCGAGTTGATCGGCCAGTTCGGCGTCGGGTTCTACTCGAGCTTCATGGTGGCCGAGGAGGTCTCGGTCGTCTCGCGCAAGGCGGGCGGGGGCGAGGGCCATCGCTGGCGCTCCGAGGCCGACGGGAACTACACCATCGAGCCGGCGCCGGGTGCCAGGCGCGGCACCTGCGTCACCCTGCTCCTCGCCGAGCGCGAGGGGGAGGAGGGCGAGTCGCCGGACTTCCTCGACGAGGGGACCCTGAGGTCTCTCGTGCGCCGCTCCTCGGACTTCGTCGAGTACCCCATCCGCCTCGGGGACGACGTGCTCAACTCCCAGAAGCCTCTCTGGGCGCGACCCAAGGACGAGCTCTCCGAGGACGACCACCGTGAGTTCTACCAGCACCTGACCCACGACTGGCACCCGCCGGCGCAGACGATCCACTTCAAGGCCGAAGGCGCCCACGAGTTCACCGCTCTGCTCTACATCCCCTCGGCCAGGCCGGCGAACCTCTTCGGCGCCGACGCCGCTCGCACGCAGCTGAGCCTGTACGTCAAGCGCGTCTTCATCACCGCCGAGTGCGAGGACCTCCTGCCGCCCTGGCTGCGCTTCGTGCGTGGCGTGGTCGAGGCCTCCGACCTGCCCCTGAACGTCTCGCGGGAGACCCTGCAGGCCAACCCGCAGGTGCGCCAGATCCGCAAGAGCCTGACGAAGAAGATCCTGGCAACCCTCGAGGCCCTGCGCGATCGGGACCGGGAGGCCTACCGCGGCGTGTGGGACGCCTTCGGCTCCGTCCTCAAGGAGGGCCTGTGCATGGGAGAGGACCCCGACGGGAAGCTCGCCGGCCTGTCCCTGTTGGAGACCTCCCGCGGCGAGGAGCGGACCACCCTGGGGGAGTACGTCGAGCGCATGGGCGAGGACCAGGAGGCGATCTGGACCCTGCTCGGCCCCGACCGGGCGACCCTCGATGCTTCCCCGCTCGTCGAGCCCCTGCGGGCGCGCGGTTGGGAGGTGCTCTACCTGACCGATCCGGTGGACGAGTGGATGGTCGATCGCCTGACGGAGTTCGACGGCCATCCCCTCAAGTCGGTGCACGCCGCCGACCTCGATCTCGGCGACGACGAGGGCGCCGAGCGCGCCAGCGCCGCGGCCGAGGCCAGCGCCGACCTGCTCGAGGCCCTCGCCGAGCACCTCGGCGACGAGGTCTCCAAGGTGCGCTTCTCCACGCGCCTGGTCGAGAGCCCGGCGGTCCTGGTGAGCGAGGCCGGCCCCCCGCGACCGCACCTCGAGCGCGCCCTGCGCGAGGGCGGGATGGCCCCCGACCTGCCTCCGGTCGGTCGCATCCTCGAACTGCACCCCGGCCACCCGCTGATCGAGCGCCTGTGCGCGATGCACGCCGAGGCGGCGAGCGATCCGCGCTTGTTCGACTTCGCCGACCTGCTCCACGGCCAGGCCCTCCTGGCGGAGGGGGCGCCCCCGCGGGATCCAGCGCGCTTCGCGCGCCTGGTCACCGACCTGATGACGTCCGCGCCTTGAGGGCGCGGGCGAGCTGCAGGCGGCCGAGGTAGCCGATGCAGTTGGGGGAGTTGTCGTGGGACTCCTCCCCGAAGCGCTCGGTCAACGAGCGCCGGCGCTCTTCCCAGTCGCTGCGGGGCTTCCACAGCTCCAGGGTGCGCCGGAGGAAGCGGTTCTCCAGGCCGCGGCCCTCGGCCGGGCTCATGTCCGCCGCCAGGGCGAGGATGGCGAAGCCGTAGGTGGTCTCCACCGAGTCGCCGTGGAACCCATCCTCGGGAAAGTAGTCCGCTCCCCAGAAGCGGGCGTCGCTGAAGGGCGGCGTCGCGTAGTCGTCCGCCTTGGCCACGGCGAAGGCCCAGCGTGGGCCATGGAACCAGACCGGGTCCTCGGGGTCCGACCAGGTGGCCGCCAGCCGTCCGAAGACCGGACCGAAGAACAGGTACTCGCAGCCGCGCAGGTAGAGGTCCTCGAGAGCTTCGGTGCGCTCGGTGTCCACGCCACGGAACACCGACTCGATCAAGCTGCGCACCGCCAGGAGCAGGATCTCGCTCTGGAAGGCGTGGGCGCCCTCGTAGCGCGGGTTCTGCAAGAGGGGCGGGTTGTCGCTGCGGATCACGATGCCGCCGGGGTTGGCGCCGGCGACCAGCAGGTCGGCGACGCGCTCTATCCACCCTCGGTGGCGCTCGCGCCAGTCATCGTCCGCGGCGGCCCATGCTGCGCAGAACGCGTCGATCCCCCAGGCGTGGCCCCGCGAGACGGGCAGGCCCTGGCGGGGGTGGGCGGCGGCGAGCGCTTCGAGGTGGCGCAGGGTGACCGCTGAACCGTCGGGATGGGGGGAGCTCCCCTCGTGGAACCACAGGCGGAACAGCTCCGCCCCCAGGCGCAGGTCGTCCCGGGCGAGGGGGTCGTTGCCCAACCACTGCAGGGCCTTGGTCTGCTTCGTGTAGCGCACGAGGTGCTGGGTGTCGTGGCACATCCAGCGCACCAGGTCGCCGTCGCTGGTCGACAGCTTCCCCTCGGCAGCGTGCCCGCCCCCACGGTCGTAGGGAGGCCGAAGGCCCTCGCTCAGCACCCATCGCACCTGTTCGCCGGGCGGCGGCCCGCCGCCGCAGTGTTGGCGGAACTCGGGCGGCGCCGTGCGCCCGTAGGTGCGGAAGTCGAAGTCGAGGGCGCCCTCCGCATCGGCCCACTCCGGGTAGCCGAGGGGCTCGCCGCGTCGGTCGTAGAGGGCCTCGGCCTGGCGCGAGGCGTTCATGCGGTGGTGGAGCTCGAGGATGCGGTAGGAGGAGGCGGAAGCTCCTCCGATGGCCCGGTGTCCCTCGAGGAACCGGATGCCCTCGCCCCCGTGGGCACCCTCCTGGGGCAGGAACAGGGGGTGCGCCCAGCCCATGGCCTCGAAGCGACCCGGGGGCTCCCCGCCGGCCCCCTCCTCGAGCTGGCGCAGCAGGCGGACCAGGCGCAGGTCCTCGACGCGCCGCAGGGCCCCCTTGCCGCGGTCGGCGCCGCGGCGAAACCAGTCCATGCTCCCGACGAGATCGCGCTGGGGAAAGTAGGCCTGGGTTGCAGGGTTGGCCCAGGAGAAGGCGCGGTGGTCGTGGACGCAGAACGCGAGCCCCTCGCGGGCCAGGCGGCGTCGGCCCGCGGCCTCCTCTCCGCCGCGCACGAGGACCAAGCGCCGCAGGAGCTGGGCCTGTGGCGGCATCATGTGCAGGGCCTCGCCGGCGTGGGCGGCGACGATCGGGTAGATCCGCGCGCCGTCCTCTTCGCGCGGCGCGCCGAAGAACGGGTCGCGCACCTCTGGCAGGACCTTCCAGCCCTGCGGCACGAGCAGCTCGAGCTCGCGCCAGTAGAGGGTTCCCACGGGCTCCTCCCCGCGCCGAGCGGCCCGCCGTCCCGCGCTCGTACCATTGTGCACCCGCAGGTCCACAGACAGCGCTCTGTCCCCACGCCGCCGAGTCAGGTAGGCGTGGACTCCCATCATGTGGGGCAGGGGCTGTCCGCCGGGAGCGGGCGCGTCCGCCGACGGCTCGACGGGGAGCAGCACGCCGGCGACGCGCCAGCGGCGCAGGTAGGGGCCATCGGCGTCGATCCGGCGCGAGCCGACACCGCCCTCGTCGACCTCGGCCAGCAGGTCGCAGCGATAGGCGTGGCCGTGGACGTCCCTGGCTCGCAGGGCGAGCCGCCCGCCCTGCTCGGGATCGAGGAGGGCCGCGAGTCCGTCGGGCCGTCGTGGCGGCGGCGCGCCGGTTGCCCGCCCCACGAGCTCGTACCGCAACCGACCGGAAGCGCGATCGTCCTCCGAGAGCTCCATCGCGGCCACGACCTCGATCACCTCTGGCGTGCCGTCGGCCCTGCGCGTGACGACCTCGACCTGGGCCACCCTCGCCTCGCCCTCATCGCCTGCGCGCCGCAGGCCGAGGGGGGCCAAGGGTCCGTCGAGGACGCCGCGCGGGATGGGGATCGTCGCTCGCAGGAGGAACGAGGGAGCGCTCGGCGCCGCGAGCTCGACCCGCGCCAGGACCGGCCCGTCCGGCCGTGGGGCCGGGTGCAGGGCGAGGAGCGTTACGAACAGCAGGGAGAGCGGCGTGGGGCCCATGGCCGCCGCGCATCATGCCAAGTCCCCGGGAGCGGCGGGAGGACGGCGCCCCCGGCTCCCGGTCCGCTGCGCGGGCCTGTCGTCGCTGCCAGGGCGGCGCTATCCTGCGGATGGTCGGCCGCTCCTCCTGGAGGCGGCCGGCCCCGATCCCCCCCCAAGAGGCCATGCCCACTCCCGACCGAGCGGACGCCGTCACCCTCGACCAGGCGCGGGAGCGCATCGCGGCCTCGGTGTTCCGGCCCGACGACGACGCCCCCGAGTGCGGTCAGGTGGGCCTGGAGCCGGAGTTCCTCCTGTTCCACCTGGGTGCCGACGGCGCGCCGGAGGGCCGCGTCCGCCTGGAGGCCAACGGGGGGGTGCTCGATCGCATGAGCGTCGTCGCCGGTAGCCAGCGCCGCTTCCGGCGCGCCTACGGGGGGCCGCCTCCGGTCTACACCCTCGACGACGGGGGGCGCATCACCTTCGAGCCGGGTGCGCAGGTGGAGCACTCCACGGCCATCCACCCCGGCGCGGCCGCGGCGATGGCCGACGTGGAGGAGACCGCCGACGCCCTCCTGGAGGTCTTCGGGCCGGCGGACTTCGCCCTCTGCGCCCTGGGCATCGACCTGTGGAGCGGCCTCGAAGGCGTCCCCCAGCAGTTGCGCGCGCCGCGCTACCGGTCCATGGAGGCCTACCTGTCGGAACGCGGCCCCGAAGGCGCGGTGATGATGAGGCACACCGCGAGCCTCCAGGTCAACCTGGACCTAGGTCCTCCGCGGGTCGCGGCCGCGCGCTGGAGGGTGGCGAACCTGGCCTGTCCGGCGGCCACGGCCAGCTTCGCCGCCAGCCCCATGGACGGCGCCGCCTCGCGCCGGGCCCTGGCTTGGCAGGCGCTCGATCCCACGCGCACCGGGTTTCCCCCCACGTTGCTGGCCGACTCGCAACCCGATCCCGGGCGGCAGTACGCCGAGTTCGCCCTGGACGCGGACGTCCTGCTCTTCCTCGGCGGCGAGGCCGCCGAGGCCGCCGTCCCCGGCCAGGCCGGGCTGCGCCTGCGGGATTGGATCGCCGAAGGGCACCCGCGCCACGGCTATCCCTGTCTCGCAGACGTCGACTACCACCTGACGACCCTGTTCCCAGAGGTGCGCCTGCGGGGATTCTTGGAACTGCGGTCGGTGGACGCAGTCCCGCGCCGCTGGCGGGGGGCGGTGGTCGTCTTCTGGACCGGGCTGCTCTACGACCGCGACAGCCTCGCCGGGGCCGAGGAGCTCCTGGTGGGGTCGGGCTGCGACCTGGGGGAGTGGTGGCGGAGCGCGGCACGGGAGGGCCTGGCGGCCGGTTCCCTGGGACCGATAGCGAGGGACCTGTGGGACCTCGCCCTGGAGGGCGCCGGGCGCCATCCCACCGGCTTCCACCGCGACCGCGACCTGCGCGCGGCACGCGAGTTCCGCGAGCGATTCGTCGCCGGCGGCTGCTCTCCCGCCCAGGAGCTGGCCGCCCTGCACGCCGAGCACCCTTCGCGGTCTATGGCCTGGGGGCGCGAGCAGGCGGGCAGCTCCTGAACGCCGGGGCCGGGCGCGGGCGTGATGCTGGAGCAGCCCCCGCGGCTGCAAGCCGCGGGGGCTCGGTGGGCCGGGCCCCATCCACGGTCCCGGCCCGTCGGCCATGCATCAGCGGGTGGCCCAGGCTCCCGGTCTCCAGACCCGGACGTGGCGGATCTCGAAGCGGCCCGGGTCCGTGACCGTCTCCCAATGGCCCGCGGAGACGAGCACCGTGCGCGCGCGCCCACAGGCGTCGTAGACCACGCCGTGGGACGCCGGCACCCAGATCCGGCGCGTCGCTCCCGGCACCCAGTGGCGCTCGGCGACCGTCTCGTAGTGGCCGGGCACCCAGATCCGACGGGCGAGGGGTTTCGCGCAGGACGATCGGTATCCACGCGGGCCCGCGTAGGAGCGCGACGGCGCGCCCAGGGAAGCCTGGACGGTCCATCCCGACCGGGGGCCGCCGCTGCGGTAGGAGATCGAGACGCCCCCGCCCGCCTGGGCCTGGGAAGGAACGAGGGCCAGGACGAGGGAGGTCACCAGGGCGGAGAGGATGGGTGTGTTCATGGGGGACTCCTGGGTGGGTGTGAGGACGGGGAGGCTCTGCACATCGCGTGCCGTACGCCCGGGACCGGACGGGGCTTGGCCGCCGGCCCCCGGGCGCTACCCTGGGCCCCGCGCGCCCTCGGGCGGCAGGCCCCCTGGCGCATCGGGAGGACACCTTGACCATCAGCGCAGTCATCCGTCGCACGGCGGCCGTCGCTCCCTGGGCCCTCGCCTGCCTCGCCTGCGTGTCCGAACCCGCGGCACCGGCCGGTCCGTCGTCGGCACCGGCGGTCGCGGGGCGCGGGAGCGCCCTGGCGACGGTGCCGGCCGAGGACGCCCTGGCCTCCCTGGCGGGGGACTGGGTCGTCCGCCGTGAGGTCGTCGGGGCGGACGGCGCCTGTGGCGAGCCGATCCCGGGGACCGCCCGCCTCGAGACTCTGTTGGGGGGCCGTCTGCTGCGCATGGCCGTGCGCTTCCAGCATGATGGGGGACCGGTGGAAGCGGAGGGCCTCCTGGCCTACGACCGCCGGCGGGAGAGCTACCAGCTGGTCTGGGCCTCCCAGGCGGTGTCGGGGATGAGCACCGCCAGGGGTACGGGACGGCTGGAGGGCGCGGGGCTCGTGTTGTCGGCGCCTGACGGATCCGCCGTCCGCCTGCGGCTCGTCGAGGGCCGCCTGCTGTTCGAGAGCGCGCCGCAGGGCGGCGGGCCCGTCGGGGTGCGGACGGTGTACGAGCGCCGCCCCGAGCCCTGAGCCCTGCGCCGGGCCCCTGGAGGAGATCAGCTCGCGCGCCTACAATCCGGTCCCATCGCGCGCGCGACGTGCAGCGTCTCCGCCGCGGGCCAGACCTCAACCCGAGTCCGACATGACGCGCGACCCGCACTCCGACCCGAAGCGCCCGACCCTCTCGCGGCGCACCTTCCTCGCCGGGGCCGGCGGCGTCGCCGCGAGCGGAGCCCTGGGGGCGCACCTGGAGGCGGCCGGGGCCGAGGGGGCGCAGCCCGAGCCGGCCATCCTGCGCGGGACGGTCGAGATCACCCTGACCGTCAATGGCCGAGCTCGAACCCTACAGGTCGAGCCGCGGACCACCCTGCTCTCCGCCCTGCGCGATCGCCTGGAGCTGTGCGGCACCAAGAGCGTCTGCGAGCGCGGCAACTGCGGGGCGTGCACCGTGTTGCTCGACGGCGAGCCCGCCAACGCCTGCCTCACCCTGGCGGTCTCCGCCGTGGGGCGCGCGGTGACGACCGTAGAGGGCCTCGGTGACGAAGGCGGGCTCTCGGTCGTGCAGGAGGAGCTCTGCACCCACGACGGGTTGATGTGCGGGTTCTGCACGCCGGGCTTCGCGATGTCGCTCACCGCTGTCCTGGCCCGGGACCCCGAGGCGTCCCTCGACCGCATCCGGGAGGGGTGCGCCGGCAACCTGTGCCGCTGCGGAACCTACCCGCACGTGTTCCAGGCCGGGCTCGAGGCCGCCCGGCGGCTGCGGGGGGGGCGCTGATGGCGAGCCCCCGACGAGACGGACCGGTCTGGAAGCCGCGCGCCGAGAACCAGCTCCTGGCCCACGACCTGCCGCGGGTGGACGGGCCGCTGAAGGTCAGCGGCCGGGCGCGCTACTCCCATGACGTGCGCCTGCCGGGGATGCTCTACGGTCGGCTCGTCTGCTGTCCCGTGCCCTGCGCCGAGGTCGCCGTCGACCTGGCCGGGGCCCTGAAGCTGCCCGGCGTCGAGGCGGCCGTCGTGGTCCACGAGGGCACGACCCGCACGGTCGGGCAGGTCGTGGCCGCCGTCGCCGCCCGCACGGTCGAGGAGGCGGAGGACGGGGCTCGGGCGGTGCGGCTGTCGATCGAGGAGCTGCCCTGGGCCGTCGACCGCGAGCAGGCCCTGGCGCCCCAGGCTCCGGCGGTGACCCGCCGCGGCAACCGACGCGAGCGGGGTGAGGACGGGGACGCCGAGGCCGTCGCCCGAGCCCTGGCCGAGAGCCACGCCGTCGTCGAGGCCACCTACTCCCTGCCGGTCCAACACCACGTGTGCCTGGAGACCCACGGCTGTGTCTGCGACTACCGAGGAGGGGACGAGGCCACGATCTACGCCTCCACCCAGGCCACCTTCGGCATCGCCCGGGACGCAGCTCGGGTCCTGGACATCCCCGCCCGCAACGTGCGCACGATCGTCCACCACATGGGAGGTGGGTTCGGCTCGAAGTTCTCCTTGGACATCCACGGGCGCGTGGCCTGCATGCTCTCCAAGGAGTGCTCCCGCCCCGTGCACCTGCTCGTCGACCGTTCGACCGAGTTCCACACCGGGGGCAACCGCAGCGGAAGCCGTCAGCACCTGCGCGGGGGGGTGAGCGCCGAGGGCGAGCTGACCGCCCTGGAGGCCGAAGCCGAGATGTTCGGCGGTGTCGGCGGGGGAGCCGTGGCCCGCATGCCCTACATCTACAGCGTCGGGCGGGTCCACGCCCGGCGCGCCTCCGTCCACACCCACACCGACTCCAGCCGCGCCATGCGGGCGCCCGGCCACCCCCAGGCGTCCTTCGCCATGGAGTCGCTGGTGGACGAGTTGGCGACGGCCGGCGGTTTCGACCAGGTCGAGTTCCGCAAGCGCAACCTCGCCGACCCGGTCTACCACCGCCAGCTCGACCGCGTCGCCCTCGAGATCGGCTGGCCCGGCCACCCGCACCGCTCGGCGCCTGGGGACGCAGAGGGGATCGAGGCCGTGGGGATCGGCTTCGGAGTCTCGGTCTGGGGCGGAGGCGGCAGCGCCGACGCCTGTGAGTGCGAGGTTCGCATCGAGCGCGACGGCGGGGTCACCTCCTCGATGGGCAGCCAGGATCTGGGCACCGGAGTGCGCACCTACCTGGCGGCCATCGTCGCTGAGGAGCTGGGCCTGGAGCTGTCGGCGGTCGAGGCGCGCCTGGGGGACAACCGCTTGCCGAAGGCGAACGCCTCGGGGGGCAGCGTGACGACCGGTTCGGCGGCTCCGGCGATCAAGGACGCGGCACACGAGGCGCGCGTCGCCTTTGCCGAGCACCTCGCCGAGGTCCTGGGGGTCGATACGGGATCGGTCACCTTCGACGGCGGCGTCGTCAGGGCGGGGAAGGAGACCCTCTCCTGGAGCGCCGCCTGCGAGACCCTCCCCGACGAGGGCCTCCGCGCCCGCGGCGTGTGGCGCGAGCACCTGCAGGCCAGCGGCGTCCACGGCGCCCAGGCCGCGCGCGTGCGCGTCGACCTGGAGACAGGGCGCGTGCGCGTCGAGAAGATGGTCTGCGTGCAGGACCAGGGGCTGCCGCTCAACCGCCTGGCCCTGCGCAGCCAGATCAACGGCGGGATGATCCAGGCCCTCTCCTACGCCCTCCTCGAGGAGCGCCTGATCGACCCCGACCTGGGGCTCTTGTTGAGCGACAACCTGGAGGACTACAAGATCGCCGGCTCCCTCGAGATTCCCGAGCTCGTCGCGATCATCGACGACGATGACGAGCGCGCGGCGCCCATCGGCATGGCCGAGGCGGTCGTGATACCCGGCGCGGCGGCCATCGCCAACGCGATCCACAACGCCTGCGGCGTGCGCCTGCGCCACCTGCCCCTGACGCCGACGAAGGTGCTCGAGGGGCTGGCCGCGCGGGCGCGAGGAGAGGAGGTCCGATGAAGGCCTTCGACTACGTCGAGCCGTCGACCCTGGCCGAGGCGGTCGCCGCCCTGGCGAAGGGAGGCGGGAGGGAGAGGATCGTCGCCCTGGCGGGAGGACAGGACCTGCTGAGCGAGATGCAGGACCACCTCGTCGAGCCTGGCACCGTGGTCAGCCTGAACCGCATCGACGGGCTGGCGCACGTCCGCTCCGACGCCGGCGGTCTCTCGGTCGGCGCCCGGGCGAGCCTTGCCGAGGTGGCCCGCGACGAGGGCGTTCGCACCGGCTGGACGGCCCTGGCCGAGGCCGCGGCTTCGGTGGGCAGCCCGCAGATCCGCAGCCAGGCCACGGTGGGCGGCAACCTCTGCCAGCGCCCGCGCTGCATCTACTACCGCAACGAGCACGCCCTGTGCCTGAAGAAGGGCGGGCAGGAGTGCTTCGCGGAAGGCGGGCTCAACCACGCCAACGCCATCCTGGGCGGCGGCCCCTCCTTCATCGTCCACCCCTCGGACCTCGCGCCCGCCCTGGTCGCCCTCGACGCGACCGTGCGCATCACCGGACCGGAGGGGGGGCGCGTCGAGGTGCTCGAGGGCCTGTTCACCCTGCCCAGCGAGGGCGAGGTCACGCGTGAGACGAGCCTGGAGCCGGGGGAGCTGATCACTTCCGTGGAGGTGCCCGCTCCCGCCGCCGGGGTCCGCTCGACCTACCTCAAGTTCCAGGAGCGGGCCTCGTTCGACTTCGCCCTGTCCTCGGTCGCCCTGGCCCTGGGGGTGGTCGAGGGGCGCATCAACCACGCCCGGATCTGTCTGGGCGGCGTCGCCCCGGTCCCGTGGCGCTGCGAGCGGACCGAGCAGCTGCTCGTGGGGGAGGCGCCGGGTGAGGAGCTCTTCGCGCGCGCCGCACTCGACGCCCTGGAAGAAGCCGAGCCCCTCGAGCACAACGGCTACAAGGTGCCCCTGACCCAGGGGCTCTTGCGCAAGGCGCTGAGGAGCCTGACGTGATGACCGCCGAGACGAGGAGCTTCTCGTGACCGAACCCACCCCGGACGCCGGAGAGGTCAGCCCCTTCTGTTCCGAGCTGCGCACGAAGAAGCTGGTCTTCGCGACGCGCCCGCCGCGCTCGGCCGAGGAGCTGATGGACGCCAGCGGGCACTGCTGGTGCGGGCTGACCATGCAGACCCTGGGGCCCGACGGCGAAGTCGTCGATCCCCAGGACTGCCGCGCGCCGCGAGCGTGCAACCGGCCCTACCTCGGGGGCGGTGCTCCCGGGGCGCGGGGCTAGCCCGGGTGATTCAGGAAGACGTGCGCCAGACACAGCAACTCGGTTCCCGGTGGTGCTTTGCGGGTTCTGGCGACGCAGGCGACCCTGAACGGGTCGTCGAGGAAGCCAGGTTCTCGAAAAGCGCCGCCAGGGGCCGAGAGGCCGTCGAAGACGGCCGGTTGCGAAGTCTGGTGTGCGTGTTCATGAAGAACCCGGGCTAGTCGTCCACGGGTGCGAAGGCCGCCGGCGTCCCCCGCGCCGCCTCGAGCTGCACCCTCACGCCGAGATCGAACAGGCCCCCCACCGGAACCCGGCCCCGGATCACGACCGGCACGCCCGTGGCCGCGTGGACCCAGATGTGGAGCTCGCCGCGGATGCCGAACAGGCCCGCGAACTCGCGCTCCTCCTCGCCTTCGGGCACCTCGCTCCTCAGCAGGACCTCGGTGCTCTCGAAGGTCCCCGCGGGAGTCTCGATCGCTCGCGTGTCGCCGCGCAGCAGGGTGACGTTCCACAGGCGATACTTGTCCACCATGGTGAACCCGCAACTCCGCCCGCCCTCGCGCACGAAGGCCCGCGCCACCCAGACCGCCGTCAACATGTCCATCGAGCCCGGGGGAACCTCGCGCTTGCGCACCTCTCGCCAGAGGCGGTGTCCGGCGCGCTTGCACTTCTTGCAGTGGAAGTCGTCGCGCCAGGGAAGGGTCGGCTCGACGAAGTGCTCGCGGCGCTCGCAGCCCGCGCAGTGCCCGTCGAAGCGGTAGGTGGACAGGGTCACGCCGTCGCGCGTCCCCAGCATCACTTCGCGTCGGCGATTCTCGCTGCCCGCCTGGACATCGCGGTGGATCAGCGCCGGCCACGCCTGGGGGTTGAAGCGCGTCGATAGGGTGTGATCGAGATCGTAGCCGAGGTAGCGGCCCTCGGCGGCGCTGCCCAAGGTGCCCGCCCACAGCACCGGCTCGTCCGGCTCGAGGGGGACCGCCAGGCCGGGCACGTAGCGCTCGACCGTGGAGCCGAGAGTCACGCTGCCCACCCCCGCGCCGCCGAGCAGGCCGAGGTCGATCACGACCTCGAAGACCAACTCCTCCTCCGGCGCCGCCCAGACGGGGACCCCCTCCGGGCCGATGTCCAGGCGCAAGCTCCCCTCCACCAGGGTCGGGTCGCCGGGGCCGGAGAGCTCCTGGGACAACGGACGCCCCGCGGTCCCCTCCGCCGCATCACCCTGGACCGGAGTACAGAGCGCTCCCCAGGCGAGGAGGCAAGGCGGGACGGAGAAGGGCAAGGGAGGGATTGGGGGACGGCGCGGATCCTCGCCGGTCTTAGGGAACCCTAGGGGGCGGGCAGGGGGGATGCGAGCGCGCGTTCAAGTCCGCGAGAGCGTTCGCGCGGGCAGGTCGCCAGAGCGCCGCTCCTCCAGCAGGCGCTCCGCCTCGCGCTCGGCGGTGCGCTGGGGCGGACAGCCCTCTGCCGCGGCGCGCTCGAGGACGCCGCGTACGGTCTCGCCGATGCGCTCGCCGATGAGGCCGATCGGCTCCCGCCGGCCGTCGAGGTGGAAGCGGGCGCCGCGCACCAGGGCGCCCGCGCTGATCACGAAGTCGGGCACGAGGAGCACGCCGCGTGCGTGCAGGGCGTCGGCGTGGTCCCCCCGCGCGAGGGGATTGTTGGCGCTCCCCGCGACGATGCGCGCCTTCAGGCGCGGGATGGAGAGATCGTGGAGGATCCCGCCGAGGGCGCAGGGCGCGAACACGTCGCACGCTTCCCCCAGCTCGCGCGCCGGGTCGAGCAGCTCCAGCCCGAGCTCCTCCGCCACGGCCTCGGCCCGCCTGGGATCGAGGTCGCACCCGGCGACCCGTGCGCCCGCTCGCAGGAGCTGCTCGGCGAGGCGGCGGCCCACCGCCCCCAGCCCCTGGATGACCACGCGCCGCCGCTCCCAGTCCGCTTCGCCGTCGAGGTGCTCCAAGGCGGCCTGCATCCCCCGGAACACTCCCTCGGCGGTGGCCGCGGACAAGCGCCCCGGGCCGCGCGCCCCGGGGCGGGTCACGTGGCGCGTCTCGCTCGCGAGCCACCCCAGCTCCCGCTCTCCCGTGCCCACGTCGGGCCCGCAGGAGACGGCGCCGCCGAGGTCCTCGACGACGCGCCCGAGGTAGGGGTAGGCCTCCTCCCAGCGCACGTCAGGGTGATCGAGCAGGACGGTCTTGGCACCGCCGGCGTCCAGTCCCGCCAGGCAGCACTTGAGGGTCATGGCGCGTGCCAGGCGCGTGCAGTCGCGCAGGGCCTGGTCCTCACTCCGGTAGGCCCAGCGCCGCACGCCGCCCAGGGCCGGCCCGACGCTCGTGTCGTGGATCGCGAGGTAGCCACGCAGGCCCGAGCGACGGTCCTGGAGCGCCAGTACGCGCTCGAAGCCCCCCCGGGCCATGGCTGCCAGAATGCCGTTTCCCATCGCGAGACGACGCCCCTTGGGGCGCCTCAGGGGTCGATTGTACCCTCCATCGGCGATCTCCGACGGAGCCGCACCTCCGGGAAGATCACCTAGCCCCGAGCGTCCCAAGCCCACCATGCCCTCGATCCACTCCAGCCAACGAGCACGTCCGCGGCCTAGGCCGGGAGCGATCCTCTCCCTCGCCTCCATCGCCGCCCTCGCCGCCTGCGCCGCGCCCGCGACGACCGAGGCCGAGCCTCCCATCGAGGAGCACGTCCCGATCGAGCTGCGCATGCCGGACGACGAGCCGAGCGTGGGCAAACTCCTGGTGGACTTCAGCTCCGCCATCAACGCCTGGACGACGAAGACCTGGAACGCGAGCGACGGCCGCGACCACCAGAAGCAGGACCGGCTGGAGCTGTACCTCACCGCCCAGGCGAAGAAGCACAAGGAGACCCTGCTGATCGAGCTGGAGAGCGGGCCCACCCAGAACCGCACGGTGGCCGCCGCCGCCGTCGGCTTCGCTCGCGAGCCCGACACCCTCTCCCCTCTGCTGAACGCCCTCGACGATCCCGAGCCAGCCGTGGTCCAGAACGCCATGCTCGGCCTGAGCCTGTTGCAGTCTCCAGACACGCCCCTGGGACAGGTGTGCGAGATCCTGCGCCACGCCGCCGACCCGCGCATGCGCTGGAGCGCGGCCTACCTCGTGCGCACGCTCCTCGAAGTCGGCGCCCGCGACGATCGGGTCGCCGAAGCCGCCCACATCGGCCTCACCGACACCGAGCCCATGGTGCGCACCCAGTGCACCCTGATCGTCGCCCTGCTCGAGGACACCGAGCGCCTCGGGGACCTCGCCATCCTCCTCCACGACGGCGTGCCCCTGGTGCGCGCCGCGGCTGCCCGCGGCCTGGTCCACCTCGGCCGAGTCTCCCCCCCCGACAAGGGCCGCGCCGCCCGCGCCCTGGTGGGGGCCATGAGCGAGGCCGAACCCTCCGAACGGGCGCGGCTCGCCCAGCAACTGGTGCTCCTCAGCGGGCACCAGTACGGCCTGGAGGTCGAGGCCTGGGCCGAGTGGGCCAAGCGCCTGCCCTGAGCCGTAACCCTGGCCACCCGCGCCGTTACCCTGGGGGCGTGACTCGCACCCCCGGAGAGACGAAAGGGCACCGCACCGCCCGGTGCGCCGCGATCCTGGCGCTGTTGGCCGCGGTCTCGTCGGCGCCGCGCGGAGCGGGCGCCGCCGAGGCGGAGGACCCCGTTCGCGGCCAAGATCCGCCGGCCGACCCCGCGCCTTCCCTCGCCCCTCGCAAGGCCGTGGACGGCCTGCGGGGCATGGTGACCCACTCCACCCTGCGCTTCGTGGGCCACGAGCGCCCCCACGCCCTGGCGGCCGTGTTCGTCTTCCCCGACCGCGCGCGCTGGCGCATCGAGCCCGCCGGCGGCGACGAGGGTGCGCGACGGATGCGCTTCCGCCATGGACGGCGGGCCTTCGGCCTGGAGCCGGGCCAGGCCGTCTCGCGCGCCCTGGAGGGCACGGAGGCGACGGAGTGCCTGCTGCAGATGGAGCTGCGGCGAGCGGCGACGCTCTGGCCTCACGGCTTCGCGTGGAGGGGGGAGGGACGGCTGAGGACCGCCGAGCCGACCTCGGGAGGGAAGCTCGTCGCACTGCTCGACGCCGAGGAGGAGCTGCCGGTCGAGCTCTCCAGCCTGCGGCCCGACGGCAGACCCCTCGAGAGCCTGCGGGAGATCCGCTGGCGGGACCCCGACGCCGACGGCCGCCGCTGGCCGGCCTCTTGGGACCTCCTCGTGGAGGGGCGGACGGTCTGGAGCGAGACGATCACGGGCGTCGACACGACCACGCGCTACCTCGACGCCTACTTCCTGCCCGCGGATCGGCGCGAGGCGGCGGCGGGGCAGACCGGCCGGCGCGTGCTCGCGGTGGACATGCCGCGGCGAGTGCAGCGCCGCTTCCCCCTCGCCGGGGACTCCTGGGCCACGGCCCGCGAGCGGGCCGCCGCCCTCGCTGCCCAGTGGCGCGCCCGCGAGGGGGCCGCGGCGCTCGAGGAGCACGCCACGATCGAGCTGGACCCCCGGGGAAGACCGGCCGCCGTCCTGTTGCGCCTGGCCGACCCCCTGGCGGCGGCGCCCGAGGGCTGGAGCACACGCCCGGGCTGCCCGGGTCTGGCGGCGCAGGTCGAGGGGCTGGAGCGGGTCGACGGCGCACTCCTGCGGCGGCTCGGCCAGGCCGCCCCGGCGGGGGCCGAGCCCGGTGCGCCCCTGGCTCGCATCGGCTCCACCGCCAACGCAGTCCAGGTGCTCCTCCCCCTGCGGCCCGCCGCCCCCTGAGCACGGTCGGACCCGGCGCACGACCTCCCCAGAGGACACCGATCCCCCTCGCGGGGCCGGGCCAGAGGTCTAGGAAGGGGCCTGACGACCCGTCCGCGGCCCTCCCGGACCGATTCCGGCCCGAATCCCAGCCCGGCACCCCATTTGCATGAGTGCCCGCCCCATCCGCTCGGCCCGACCCCACACCCGAGGCTGCCCCACATGCCGCGACCCCTGCGCCTTTCCATTCTCTCCCTCTTCCTCGGCCTCTGGGTCGTCGACGCCAGCGCCTGGGCTCAACGGAGTTCCTCGCGCTCCAGCCGCGGCTCCTCCGTCTCCCGCTCGAGCTCCTCGAAGTCGAGCTACCAGGGTCGCTCTGCTTCCTCCAGCCGCAGCCGGTCCTCGGTCTCGATCTCCAGCGGCTCGCGCTCGGTCTCGAGCCGGCCCGCCCTCCCCTCTCGTCCCAGCCCGGCTCCCTCCACGCGCGCTTCCACGCGGTCGATCTCCCCGACCCCCAGCGCGAGCTCCTCGAGGGGCTACTCGAGCCCGACGCCCTCCGCGCCGCCGGCCCCCGCGGCGTCCGGCAGCGGCTCCTCGTTCCGTTCGGCCTCCTCGGTGCGCATCCCGGCACCCTCCACAGACCGCTCGCGCGCCACCACCCGCATCGTCACCCCCGCGCCGCCCTCGACGGGTCTCTCGGGTGCCCGCTGGCCCACCTCGAACACCGCTCCCACGACCTACAGTGCGCCGGTCGCGGCGCCGACGGGGACCGTGACCTCCACCGGCGCCTGGAGCTCGCCGCCGTCCTCCTTGGGACCCACCGTCATCGACCTGCGCAACTCCGTGCGGACCCGGCAGCCGGCGGCGCGCGTCCCCGATCTCTACGGCGGGCCGACCCGCCTGTCCGGCGCGCGGGCCGTCCCCCCCTCGCGCGGCTCGCTGCCCACGGTGCGCCTCTCGGACCGGGCCCAGCTCGACGCGGTGTGGGAGCGCTACCCGCTCTCGAACTCCTCGTCGACGACGCCCTCACGAGCGAAGGTGCCCGCGACCCGCCCCCTGCCTTCCAGCCGCTCCCTCTCCCGTGGACGCATCGCCTCCACCACACCGGCCGGGCGCCGACCGTCGCTCTCCGCCCCGACACCCCCCGCCAAGAGCGTCGCGGCCTCGACCACGCACCCCGGCCGGGACTACGGCCAGCTGCGCAAGCGCTACGCCGCCGCCCAGGCCTCCGACCCGACCCTCGCCGGGAACGTCGCCTCCGCCTCGCGCGCGGCGGCGGCGGCGGCGACCCTCTCCACGGGCATCGTCCTGTCCGGCTCGGGGATCATCGTCGGCTCGGGGTACTGCCCCGACTACGCCAGCGACCCGGTCGGCTGGTGCAACTGGTGGTATTGGAACGACTTCTACCCCGGTTTCTGCGGGTACTGGTTGGGGAGCTGCGGCATCTGGTTCGGCTGGGGCTACTGCCCGTTCTCCTGGTTCTGTGACTGGTACTGGCCCGGGTACGGCGGGAGCTACGGCGGGTCCTGGTACCCCTACTACTCCCAGGCCTATCCACCCGCGGTCGTGTACGAGACGGTGGTCTACCAGCAGGCCGCCAGCCCCGAGGTCGCCGCGGACGCACCCGCCCCCGAGTACGCCGCCGAGGCCGCACCCGCGGTGGTGGAGGAGTCCCCCACCCTGCTGCGCGCCGCCGCCGAGTACCTGGCCCTGGGGGACCGGGCCTTCGCCGAGGGGCGCTACGGCAGCGCCGTCCACTACTACGCCAAAGCGGTCGAGTTCGCCCCCGAGGACGGGGTCGTGCACCTCGTCCTGAGTGATGCACTCTTCGCCACCGGGGACTACCACTACGCGGCCTCCGCCCTGCGGCGCGCCCTCCAGCTGGCCCCCGAGCTCGCGGCGACGGCCATCGACAAGCACGAGTTCTACGGAGACCCCGCGGACTTCGAGGCCCAGCTCGCCCTGCTCGAGGCCTACCTCGAGGATCACTTCCTCGACGACGACGCCCGGCTCGTCTTGGCCGCGAACTACCTGTTCGGGGGCTACGCGGCGAAAGCGGTGGAACTCCTGGAGGCCCCCTTCAGCCTCGAGGTGCGCCAGAGCCCGGCGGGAGCCACCCTGCTCGGCGCCGCGCGCGCGGCGGCGGCCACGCCCGCGGGCTAGCCCTCCTCAGGGCTCGATCTCTCGCGGACCGCGATCGGCGGCGTACACCTCGACCGCGGTCTCCCGGCCGAATCGGGCGCGGAAGACCTCGCCGAGGCGCGCCACGAGACCCTCCTCGGCGCCGCGGCGGACCAGGATCACCGCGCACCCACCGAAGCCGGCGCCGGTGAGGCGCCCGCCGAGGACCCCCTCCTGCGCGACCGCCGTCTCCACGAGGCAGTCGAGCTCGACACAGGAGACCTCGAACAGATCGCGGAGCGACTCGTGGGCGCGGGTCATGCGCTCGCCGAAGTCGCCCGGCCGGTCCTCGAGCAGGGCGTCGCGGGCCTCGAAGGTCCGAGCGACCTCGCCGACGACGTGGCTCGCGCGACGCTCCAGCACCTCCGCCAGCGCACCACGGCGGGCCTCCAGGGTCTCGGGCAGGACGTCGCGCAGGCAGGCCGCGTCCGGCTGGGCCTCCTTCAGGATCTCGAGCGCCCGACGGCACTCGTCGACCCGTTGGTTGAAGAAGCCGGCGGCGAGCTCGCGCCGCACTCCGCTATCGGCCACGACGAGAGAGACGCGCTCGAAGTCCAGGGGCAGGTGCAGGGTGCTCTCGTCCTTGCAGTCGAGCCACAACAGGCTCCCTTGCTTGGCGAGCCCGATCGCGAAGGGGTCCATGATCCCGCAGCGCACCCCCACGAACTCACGCTCGGCGCGCAGGGCAGCCCGCACGCGCGCCATGGGGTCGAGGTCGAGGCCCCAGACCTCGCTGAGGGCCATGGCCGTGCCGACGCAGATCGACGCCGAGGAGGACAGGCCGGCGCCCACGGCGAGGTTTCCACCGAACAGCACGTCCAGGCCCGAGGCGGCGGCGTTCACGGGGACCTCGCGCAGGACCCCCAGCGGGTAGTCCCACCAGGAACCCGAGCGGGCCGGGGGGAGCTCGTCGAGATCGGCCTCGAGGCTCTCGGTGGAGAAGGTCGAAGCAAAGCGCAGCCGACGGTCGGCGCGCGCGCGCAGGGCGACGAAGGTCCCGCGGTCGATGGCCAGGGGCATGACCGGGCCGCCGTTGTAGTCGAGGTGGGCCCCCATCAGGTTGACGCGCCCGGGGGCGAAGAACTGGCGCGGCCGGGGGGAGCCGAAGCGCTGCTCGAACTCCACCGCGTGCCCCGCCAGGCACGCCGCGAGCTCTTCTCGCGCCCCTTCGACCCTCGATTCCCTCACCCGTCCAGCATAACGGCCGTCCCCGGGGTCGGCGCTTCCCCGTGCCCCTCCCGGTGGCTATCTTCGCGGTCGTGGCGAAGCACCTCGTGACAGCCCTGCTCCTCGTCCCGCTCCTCGGCTCGTGCGGGAGCATCTCGTTCCAGCGCCAGACCGAGGACTCGGGGACCTTCCACGCCACCGGCTGGGCGGTCACTCTCTTCGCCGTGGACCTGCCCAAGAGCGCCACGAACATCGCCCGCGAGAACATCTCCGACGCGGACCTTCCGAACATGGAGGTCCAATCGGTGAAGCTGCGCCCCTACCTGGGCGAGTTCGACTGGCTGTTGGACCTGATCTGCATCCGCCGAGCGAGCGTGGAGGGCACCTGGGGGTTCGCCGGCGTCGACTGAGGCGACGAGGGGGGGCGAAAAGACCTCTCGATGCCCGGGGATGCGGGTAGGCTCACGCGATCTTGGGATCCCCCGAGCGCACCACGCCGACCCTGCGGCCGGCCCATCCCCTCGAGGACGAGGCGGTGGGCGCCCTGTTGCGGGCAGGGTTCCAGACCGCGGACGAGGAACGCGTCGCCCTCGAGCTCGCCCGCTCCCACCCCGCCTTCGATCCGTCCCTGGCGCTCATGGCGGAGGTCGACGGCGAGCCCGCGGGCTGGATCCTCCTGCTTCCCCGCGAGTTCCACGTCCGCGAGGGCCTGCTGCCTCTGGCCATCGTCGGGCCGGTGGTCGTCGACCCGCGCTTCCAGGGTACGGGGGTCGGGAGCTTCCTGGTGGAGGGCGCCCTGGAGAGTCTGGGACCCCACGGGCTCGAGGGCGCCGTACTGCTCGGAGCACCGGGGTTCTACCACCGCTTCGGCTTCGAGTCGGCCTTCGACTACCACTCGGTCCGCCTCTCCGTCGACATCCTGTCCGAGGAAGGGGACACGACCGCCTGGCGCGGCCTCACGGGCGAGGACCTGCCCCTCCTTCCGGCCCTGCACGAGCGGGCCCACGAGGGCGTCAGCGGGACGGAGCGGCGCCTGGCGACCGCGCCGGACTGGGAGTCGGTCGTCCCCGGTGCCCACAGCCTCGTCCACGGGCCGCCCGGCGCGCCGAACGCCTTCCTGCGCTTCCGCAAGCAGGATTCCCTGGAGATCACCGAGTGCGCCTGCGCCGACGCCCAGGGGGTCGACGCCATCCTGCGCATGGTGCGCCGCCTGGCCCGCGAGCACGGGATGCTGGAGGTGCGAGCCAACGTCGCGCCCCCCCACCCCGTCGCCCGCTCCCTGCTCGCCCGCGGCGCGCTGTACGAGCGCAGCTCCTACGGCGACGCCGCCATGTTGCACGTGCGCTCGTGGCCCGCGCTGTTGATGCGACTGGCTCGGTGGTGGGCGCCCCTGCTCGCCCTCTGCGAGGAACCCGCCCTCTCCCTGGAGATCGACGGCGAGTCCGTACTCCTCACCGCCCACGCCGGCCGGCCCTCGGTCTCGGATGGGCGGGATGAGCACCGGCACCTGTGGGTCCCGCCGGGTTGGGCCTGCGGCCTGTTGACCGGCCGGCGGACCGGCGCCGAGCTGCTCTTCGAGGAGCGAGTGCGCGAGCGGTCGTGCCTCACGCCCGGCGCAGAGCGGTGGGTCGGAGCGGCCTTCGGCCACCGCTCCGCCCAGTGGCTGTACTCCCCGGCCTACGAGGACTGAAGCCCCTCAGGCCAGGGGCGCGTGGCCGGGCGAGGCGTCCTTCTCCAGGCCCAGGTAGCGGCGCAGGACGGCTCGCCCGAGGTAGATCATCGGCGTGTCGATCCAAGCCATGACCATCTTGCACAGGTAGACCCAGGCGATGATCGTCCCCACGACCCGCCACTCCATCCCCAGCCCGAAGTGCAGGAAGATCGAGTTGACGATGATCGTGTCCGCCAGCTGGCTGATCATGGTCGAGCCGTTGTTGCGGATCCACATGGCGCGCCCGCGCGTCACTCGCCACCAGAAGTGATAGAGGCGCACGTCGAGGAGCTGCGCGACGAGGTAGGCCACCATCGAGGCGAACAGCAGGATGCGCGGGTTGTAGAAGGTCGCCCCGTAGGCGAGCTGCATCCCTCCGAGCTCCTCGAACCCGCTCGGGGGCGCCCACAGGTCGCTGGGAGGGAGCCAGACTCCGACCTGGACCACGAGCAACATGAACATGCTGGTGACGAAGCCCAGGACGACCATCAGGTCGGCGCGGCGGCGCCCCCAGAGCTCCGAGACGATGTCGGTCAGGAAGAAGGTGAGCGGGTACGTGACGATGCCCGCCGTCAGGGTGATCGGCTCGCCGCCGTTGATCCACGCCGGGCCGCCCTCTGGGAACAAGTCGAAGAGCTTGGTGCCGATGATGTTGGTCAACACCAGGGTGACCGAGAAGAGCGCCGCCAGGGAGGTGTAGACGACGTCGGCACGGCCGATGGGAGGCGAGGGCGGGACGCTCATGCGCATGGGATCTCCCGTTGATCTTGACTCGCCGGGCCCGCGTTCACAACGCGGGACTCCTCGGCTCGCCACCCGCCGCGGGGAGTTTGGGTCGGCGCGGCACAGCAGCGCACGCTAGCCGGGGTTATTCATGAAGACGTGCACCAGACACAGCAACTCGGTTCGGGGTGGTGCTTTGCGGGTTCTGGCGACGCAGGCGACCCTGAACGGGTCGTCGAGGAAGCCAGGTTCTCGTAAAGCGCCGCCAGGGGCCGAGAGGCCGTCGAAGACGGCCGGTTGCGAAGTCTGGTGTGCGTGCTCATGAATCATCCGGGCTAGACTGCGCCCATGCAGGTCATCGACGAACTCCGCCGGATGGGGCACGAGCGGTTCCTGGCCATCTACGAGGCCCTCGAGGAGCAGGGCTTTGGACCACTGGATGGCGAGGTCGCCAAGGCGATGCGGTTCCGTCCGCACGCGATCAAGAAACTCCCCATGGCCCAGCGCGCCCGCCGGGCGAAGGGGATCATGGAGCGCCACGCGAACGCCGAGCTCTGCTACGAGATCTTCGGCAGCTACCTGTTCAAGGTCCGCAAGGACCTCGTGCTCGGATTCCTCGATGCAACGGGCGTCGAGCACGAGGACGGCATGCTGGAGAGCACGGAGGAGAACCAACCGGATCCCGAGAGGGTCGCCGGTGCGATCGCCGACCTCGACGAGCGCTTCCCCGTGGAGGACGTGACCCTCTACCTCTCGATCTGCGCCGAGCAGTGGCCGGCGATCCCTCAGATCCAGGAGGCCTGGCGGAGCCGAGCCGCGGTCAACTCTTGACGCGCTCGATGAAGTGGCCGTCGCGCGTGTCGACGCGGATCTTCTCCCCAACCTCGAGGTAGGGCGGCACCTGCACTTTCAGGCCGGTCTCGCAGACGGCCCCCTTCAGCTGGGCCTGGGCCGTGGCTCCCTTGATGGCCGGGTCGCACTCGACGACCCGCAGATCGACGCTCAGGGGCAGGGTGATGCTGACGACCTGCCCGTCGATCAGCATGGCCCGGAGCCCCTCGACACCGTCGAGCAGATAGAGGCGGTCGTCACCGAGGTCCCCGGCGTCGAAGCCGAACTGCTCGAAGGTCTCGTCGTCGATGAAGTGCCAGGTGGTGCCGTCGGAGTACATGAACGAGCACGGGTGCTGCTCGAGCTCCACCTCCTCGAACTTCTCGCCACCGCGGATCGACTCGTTCAGGAGCTGTCCGCTGATGAGGTTCTTCAGCCTGGTCTTCGCGATCGTGTTCCCGCCCCGGGCCGTGGGCGTGCTGAAGGTGACCGCGGTAATCACCATCGGGGCGCCCTTGAACTGGATGCAGACCCCGCGCTTGAACTGGTTGGACTCGATCATCGCGGCGAGATCATAGCGCCCGCGGGGCGCGCTGGCAGCGCGGGCAGACATGGGTTCCGCGCTGGGCGACGACGAGCCGGCGCACCGGGGTGCCGCACGAGCGGCATGGCTTCCCCTGACGACCGTAGACCTGGAACTGGTCCTGGAACCTGCCCGGTCTGCCCTCTGGCGTGCGGTAGAAGGTGTCGAAGCTGGAGCCGTCGTGGGCGATGGCCTCCCGCAAGGTGGCGATGATCTCGCCGTGCAATCGCACGGCCGAGCGCGCGGCGATGCGATCGCTCCGGCGCAGGGGATGGAGCCGTGCGCGGTGCAGGGCCTCGTCCACGTAGATGTTCCCCAGGCCGCTGATGAAGCTCTGGTCGAGGAGCAGGGGCTTCAGCGCCCGGCGACGCGAGCGCAGGGCCGCGTGGAGCCAGGAGCCGGTGAAGGACCTCCCCAGGGGTTCGGGGCCCAGGGACGCCAGAGCATCTGAAGCGCACTCGGCGAACCCCAGGTGCCCGAACTTGCGGACGTCCGAGAAGCGCAGAGCCCGACCTCCGGACAGGAGCAGGCGCACGCGCTCGTGGGGTCCCCGGCCGCTGGAAGCCCCCTCGACGTGCAAGCGGCCGCTCATGCGCAGGTGGCACAGCAGGTGTCCGGCGGAGTCGCCCGCGCGCTCGAGGTCACAGACCGCGTACTTGCCCCGGCGCCAGATCCTGCCGATCCTCGTCCCCACGACCGCCCGTCGGAAGTCCCGGGGACGCACGCCGCCCAGGCTGCGCTCCCACCAGACGCGCAGGCCCTCGATCCGGCGCCCGCGGAGTGCGGGTCGCAGCAGGCGCACGACGGTCTCGACCTCGGGCAGCTCGGGCATCCCCCGCGAGTCTAGCGACCGCGCCCAGCGCCGGGGTCAGATGACGTGCTGCACGCCGAGGAGCTCGTAGAGGCGGTTCTTGATCTCGCCGTACTCGGGGCTGCCGAGGTCCCTGGGATGCTCGAGCCCCACCTCGACGATCTCGGCGATGCGACCGGGCCTGGAGGTGAACACGACGATGCGGTCGGCGATCTGGATCGACTCGTCCACGTCATGGGTCACGAACAGGATCGTGTTCCGTTCCTGCCGCCAG
>JASLMK010000017.1 GCA_030746555.1 Planctomycetota bacterium
CTTCGCAACCGGCCGTCTTCGACGGCCTCTCGGCCCCTGGCGGCGCTTTATGAGAACCTGGCTTCCTCGACGACCCGTTCAGGGTCGCCTGCGTCGCCAGAACCCGCAAAGCACCACCCCGAACCGAGTTGCTGTGTCTGGCGCACGTCTTCATGAATAATCCGGGCTAGGAACCGGCCGATCTCGCGGGGGACCGCGGTCGGGAGAGGGAGAGGGAGCGATGGACGAGCGAAGCGAAGCCGAGCGCGGAGCACGCATCGTCAACACCGAGGGCCTCCACGCGCGACCCTGCCATGACGTCGTCGCTATCGCCTTGGAGTACGAGTGCGAGTTCCGCGTCGCCTGCCGCGGCACGCAGGTCGATGGCCGCAGCGTGATGACCCTGATGACCCTGGGGGCGGCCGTGGGGGACGAGCTCCTGCTGTGGGCCCGGGGCGAGGGTGCGCAGGAGCTCGTGGAGCGCGTGGCGCGGCTGGTGGAAGCAGGTTTCGACGAGAGCGCCTAAACCCCAGGGCCGCGCGGGCCCGAAGGGGAGTTCAGAACCTCGCCGTCCCGGTCGCCCGCCTCGCCTGGCGGCGCCGCCGGGGCGACCTCCTCCAGGCCACGGAGCAGACAGGGCGCCAACGTGCTGCGCAAATCGAAGAACGTCATCGGATTGGATCTGGGATCCTCCGTCGTGAAGGCGGTCGAGATCACCCTCGAGGGACCCGAGCCCGTGATCAGCGGGTTCGCACGGGTCGAGGTCCCGCCCGGGGGCAGCACGGCGGACGCGGTGAACGCCGTGTTCCAGGAGGGTACCTTCCGCTCCAAGCGCGTCGTGACATCGGTCGGCGGGCAGTCGGTCGTCGTTCGCTACCTGCCGATGATGAAGATGTCGGACGCCGAACTGCGGCAGGCGATCCGCTTCGAAACGGACAAACACCTCCCGTTCGAGCTCGACCAGGTCCAGCTGGACTGCCAGGCCCTCGAGCGCGGAGCGGGCGTCTCGACCGACGGCGCGAGCGACGGAAACGGCGGTGAGGAGGAGGACATGACCGTGCTGCTCGCCGCCTGCAAGTCCGAGGCGATCGAGGAGCAGGTGCAGCTGATCCTCTCCTGCGGGCTGACGCCCGTGGCGATCGACGTCGACCTCTTCGCCCTGGCCAACGCCTGGGAGCTGTGCGGCCTGCCGCCCGACGCCGAGGACGAGCCCACGGCCATGGCCCTGGTGGACGTCGGAGCGACGCGCACCTCGATCAACGTCTTGTGCGGCGGCGAGACCTGCTTCAGCCGCGAGGTCGCCATCGGCGGCCAGGACATGACGCAGGCCGTTGGGCGCCGCCTCGGCGTGGAGCCCTTCGAGGCCGAGGCGATCAAGCGCGCCAGCGAGAGCCACGAGGCCGAGGTCAACACGGCCATCGCCCCCGTCTTGGAGGACCTGGTGAGCGAGCTCTCCCTCTCCCTGGACTACGTCGAGCACCACTCGGGAGTGAAGGTCGACGAGATCCTCCTCTCCGGCGGCGGCGTCCTGGCGCCGGGGACGGCGGCCTACATCGAACAGGCCACCGCACGCCGTGCGCGGACCTGGAACCCCCTCGAGGGGCTGCGCGTCGACGCCTCGCGCGTGGACGTCGAGGAACTCGAGGCCTGGGCCCCGACCCTCGTGGTTGCGGTCGGCCTGGCGACGAGAGCGAGGACCCAATGATCAACATCAACCTGCTCCCCGAGGAGTACCGCAGCCGCACGCGAACGCCCTTGAGGTTGATGGTGGCGGTCTCCTGCGTGGTGGCCGTCAACACCACCCTCATCGCCTGGTGGGGCTGGACGCGCTTCGGTGTCGCCGCGGAGGTCGAGAGCGAGCGCGTCGTCCTGCAGACCGAGCTGGACGGCCTGCGGCCCCAGGTGGACTACCATCGCTCCCTGGACACCGAGAGCCGCCTGTTCCGCTCCCGGGAGGAGACCCTGGCGCAGATCACCAGGAGCCGAGTCTCCTGGACCCGCAAGCTCGACGAGTTCGCCAACGTCGTCAACCGCGGTGGGGGCGGTGAACGCCACTTGGTGTGGTTCGACGACCTCGACGTCTCCCAGGGCGCCGACGGCCGCCGTGCGACCGCCGGCCGCGTGCGGGCCTCGGGCCACTCCGGCTCGGACCAGTTCGCCCAGGTCGCGAACTTCCTCGAGGACATCGAGGACTCCCCCTTCATCACCGACTTCCACCCGCCCGCGCCTCCGGAGGGCTCGGAGTCGGTCAAGGACGAGGAGCTCGAGCCCTCGACGGTGTGGGCCTTCCCGCTCTCGTTGGAACTCCAAGACCCCCAGGAGCGCAAGTGAGCGACCGCAAGATCTGGCTAGCCGTGCTGGGCGGTGGCGCGCTCGTGGCCGCGGGCCTCGTGGCCGCGATCACCGTGGAGAACGGGCGCATAGGGCAGGCGCGTGAACGGGTGGCCGAGCTCGGCGGGGAGATCGAGACCTCTCGCGCCCTCGTCTCGAAGACCCCGCAGCTCGAGCGCGAAGTGATCGTCCTGCGCGAGCTGGCCGAGGTGATCCAGGGCATCCTCCCCGACGAGGACGACGTCAACAACCTCGTGCGCACCTTCCAGCGCTTCTCCGAGGACTCAGACGTCCGCATCCGGGCCCTCAAGAAGAAGCCCGACCCGCGCGGCGAGCAGGAGACGGCCTTCGACAAGGTCGCCTACACCCTGACGCTCGAGTCCGACGCGTTCCAGTTCCTCGACTTCCTCGACCTGCTCGAGTCGCACTCGCGCTTCATGCGCGTACCGCGCTTCAAGATCACCGCCGCCGACCGTACGCAGGTCGAAGAGGACGGCTTCGCCGCCCACAAGGTGCAGCTGGACATCGAGACCTTCGTCTACGACCGCGACGGGAGCTTCCGCCCCGCGCGCATCGAGGGCTACGACCGCAAGCGGACCCTGATGGTGGGCGAGATCAACCGCCGCCGAGGCGACCTGCTCGTCTCCGCCTACGAATACCTCGGCGCGCGTGGCCGCCGCGACCCGTGGGTGGACCCCAGGGTACCGGTACACGGCGACGGCGAGACCGCGCTCACGGTCAAGGAGCAGATGGACATCGTGCGCGGCCTCGTCGAGCGCATGGAGGCGGCGCGAGGAAGCTGGGCCGCGGTCGAGGCCTCCTCGAACGTCGTCGAGGAGATGGTCGCCCGCGCGGACCTCGAGCAGATGCTCGCCCACCTCGAGGAAGATCTGAGGCGCGTGGAGGCCGAGGGTGCGATCCGCTACGTGCCGTCGCGGCGCCGGCTGGAGCTCGAGGTCTTCGAAGGCGTCGCCGGCCTGCGGCGCGCGCTGGCCGCCACCGAGGGCGGCCGGGGCCCCTCGGTCGAGAAGCTCGCCGAGGTGCTCGAGGCGATGAACCGCCACCTCGGGCGCGAGGAGTACGACCTCGTGCTCGACGCCTTCCGGCTCGTCGATGAGGAGCTGCAGTACATCGAGGCCGACCGGGCTCGCGCCCCCTACGCGGTCGAGTTGCGCCGCCGGGCGGGGCTGGCCCGCACGGTTCTCGAGTTCGACGAGATCGAGGTCGACGTCGGGATGGTCGCCATCGTCGCCGGCGCGCCATCGGTCGCCCTGATCAACGGCAGCACCCGTCGCGTGGGCGACATGCTCGGCGGCGAGCTGATCATCCGGGACATCCGCACCGACGAGATCGAGTTCCTCTTCAAGGGCGTGATCCTCGCGCGCCGCTTCTAGTCACGCACACAGAACCCAGAGAACCGATGCGCACACTCCTCGCTTTCGCCACCCTGTTCGCCCTCCTCGCACCCCAGGCCCTGGCACAGGTTCCCAGCCGCGAGGCGCGGGTGAGCCTCGATGTCGCCGAGCGCGACATGGCGCACATCGTCGACTACTTGCGGCAGCGCTCGGGGGCCAACATCGAGATCATCGACACTCCCGAGCAGTCGATCTCCACGACCGTCGTCACCAGCCTGCAGCTCAACGACGTTCATTGGCGGACCGCCCTGGAGATCGCGGCCGAGAAGATCGCCTGCATCGTCGAGGAGCGCCAGGGAGGCGTGCTGCTCGTGACCAAGCCCGCGCCCGTGATCTACGAGGCCCGCGACCAGGAGATCGCCGACGTGATCGACGTGATCGCGAGCACCGGCAGGGCGAACGTCGTGATCGCGCCGGAGGTCGTCGGCACGATCTCGGTGCGCTTCAACGGCGTGCCGTGGCGCGACGCCCTCGAGGTGGTCGCCAAGACACGCGGCTACACCGTGGTCGAGGAGAAGGGCGGTGTGCTGCGCGTCGTCGACCCGGTAGTGCTCCAGGACCAGCTCGTCACCAAGAGCTACCAGCTGCGCTACCTGCGCCCGCGCGGCAACTACGCACCCAAGATCGAGTCGGAGTTCGTCGTCGGGGGTTCGACCCCGCCCGAAGGAGACGCCGCAGCGCACTTCACCGTGCTCAACGCCCTGCGCAAGGCCCTCAGCCAGGCCGGAGACCTCGACTACATCGAGCGCCAGAACGTCGTGCTGATCCGCGACACCCAACAGGTGCACGAGACCGTCGGCAACATCCTGAGCTCGCTCGACATCGAGCCCCTCCAGGTGTTCTGCGACGTCAAGTTCGTCTCGACCCTCAACCAGGACATCCTCAACCTCGGTGTCGACTACGGCGGCGAGGGACCCCTGACCAGCTTCAGCGGGGGCCAGATCCCGGTCACCTTGCCCTTCGATCCGGGCGCTGGCGGCTTCGAGGACATGATCATCGCCAGCCCCAACGGCAACGGCCCGTTCGTGGATCCCGACCTGAACGCCAGCGCTGCGACGATCATCCCCGACACCGTCTTCGGCGCCCTCTCGTTCACCCAGTTCGCGGGCACCTTGCGGATGCTCCAGCAGGACCTCTCCTCCGAGGTGATCCAGGCGCCCAAGATCGTGGCCCTCGACGGGGTCCCGGCGACCATCTTCGTCGGGGAGACCATCCGCTACGCCGAGGCCAAGTCCGAGCAGGGCCAGGCGGGCGGCCTGCAGCTCTCCATCCAGGAGGCGAGCTCCTCGCCGGTGGAGGTCGGCTTCCAGCTGCTCGTCACCCCTCACATCATCCCTGGGACCGAGCGCATCATGCTCGAGGTCATCCCCAAGGAGACCAGCCTCTCGGGGACGGGCGACTCCGCTCTCGCGCCCCAGGGCTTCGAGGTCTTCACGATCGGCGCCGCGGGCCTGGAGGGCTCGATCGCCCTGCCGCGCACGCGCTCGTCGACCATGGTGACCACGATGATGCTCGACAGCGGCCAGACGGCCGTCATCGGAGGGCTGACCACCGACTCCGACACCGAGAGCGAGTCGCGCGTACCCCTCCTGTCGCGCATCCCGCTGGTGGGCGAGCTGTTCAAGTACCGCAACCACAACCGTGACCGGCGCAGCCTGATGATCTTCCTGACCCCCAGCATCGTGCACTCCAATGCCGACCAGGAGATGCTGTTGCAGCAGGAGCTCGGCCGCCGCAGGCGCGCCCTGGCGGAGGAGATCGAGGCCATGGTGAGCGGCACGGCCCTGCTCGACGTCCCGCCGGTCCAGGGCTGAGCGGGTGGGCTCGGGGGGCCGGCTCTCCCCCCGCGGCGCCCTGGAGGGCGCCTGCGGGGAGGCACGGGCGGGATCCGCCGACATTTTCCCCTTGGGTATTCCAAGCCGCGGGCTGATGGGCGACCATGTCGTCCACTCGGGGCGTTGAGCCTGGGACCGACCGCCCCAACGGGCTCGCGGCGGGGCCAGCTCCGCCCGAACCGGCCCGGCCGCCCCGAACCGTCTCCCGGAAGACACTCATCCCCGGAAGACACCGCTCACCGGACAGTACCGTTTCCAGGGCAACACCGTTGCCCGGGCAACACCGTTCAGTGGGGTGCGCGAGCACCCCGAGATCCTTCGCAAGACCACGGGGACCCGCGGCTCGCTCGCGGACATCCCTTTCACAACCAAGCGGTCGGAGACCTCCGCCACCCGCTCGGGGCACCGCCCCGAGCCGTGGTCCGGTCGCGCGCCTCGAGCGCAGCGACGGACCCCGACGCCGATCGATCGACCGATCGCGGCCGGTGGAGGCGCGACCCGAATCCAAGCCAGATTCGCCCGCCAGGGCCGATCTCAACAACATGACACAACCGGATCACTCGGGTTCCACGGCGGACCCGAGCTTCGGAGCCCGAATCGGGCTCGACTCCTCGAGCGACACGCGACAGGACACCTCCGCCCCGCCGAGCTCAGCGGACGCCACCCCCAGCGTGTCCGCCGACGAGCCGGCTCGAACCGAGAAGAAGGCCCCGCGGCGCCGCAGGGGCTCCCGCGGCGGCCGGCGCCGGCGAAAGGCCGGTGAGGGGGCAGCGGCGCCGCCCGCGGGGGAGGCCGCCGGCGGCGGCGAGTCGCCCGCGGCCATCGAGGCGCCGTCGACCCGAGAGGCCGGCGGCGAGGAGACAAAAGGCGGACGCACGCGCCGCAGCCGGCGACCGCGCCGGCGCAAGAGCGGCGCCGCTCCCGCCGAGGAGGGCAACGAGGCCCCCGGATCCGACGGGGCCGCGGACGGTGCCGCCGAGGAGAGCTCCCCCCGACCCCGGCGCCGACGGAGCGGGAAGCGCGGCGGGAGAGGGCGGCGCAAAGCCGCCGCGGAACCGGCGGGGATCGAGGTGATCCCCGGCGAGGAGGACGATCTGCCCGAGCTGCCCGCGGCGGCCGAGGAGGAGTCCTCGGGCGAGGGCGGCCGCGGCGGGCGCGGCGGGCGCAAGAGCGCCAAGAAGAAGAGCTCCGTACGCAAGACGACCCGCAAGAAGAAGGCCACGGCGTCCTCGGCCGAGGGCGGCTCCCGGCGCAAGGCGGGTGGCGGCTCCCGGGGCCGGGGTGCGAAGGCCGAGGAGGAGGTCGCCAAGCCCAGCGGGAGGAAGAAGGCATCCGGACCGAGCCAGATCCTGGTCAACGCGGCCTCGGGCGAGGAGGTGCGCGTGGCCGTGGTGAACGACGGGCGCATCGTCGACTTCCAGATGAACGTCGCCAGCGAGAAGACCCTGGTGAGCGACATCTATCGCGGCCGCGTGGTCAACATCGAGGCGTCGATCGGCGCCGTGTTCGTCGACTTCGGGCGGGGACGCAACGGCTTCCTGCACACCTCCGACGTCCTGCCCGCCTACGGGGAGAAGGGCTGGAGCCTGAGCAAGCTGCTC
Source organism: Planctomycetota bacterium (assembly GCA_030746555.1). GTDB lineage: Bacteria > Planctomycetota > UBA1135 > UBA1135. Next base: position 7,162 of record JASLMK010000017.1, read on the forward strand.
TCGACCAGCATCGACCCCGAGGAGTGGGACGAGATGAGCAGCCAGCCCGCGGTCTCCGAGGAGGTGGACGCCGAAGACGACGATGGGGGCGCCGCCGGGGAGGTCGAAGCCGACGGCGACCGAGGCGACGAGACGGCCGAGGATGGCGACGAGGCCTCCGAGGACGACGCCGGCTCCTCCACGCGGCGCAAGAAGAAGGGCCGCCGCCCCGCGCGCAAGCAGCGCTTCCAGTCTCGGCCGCGCCTGCCGATCACCGATCTGTTGAAGGTCGGTCAGACCGTAGTGGTCCAGGTCACCAAGGACGCGATCGGAGACAAGGGGCCGACGCTGACGACCTACCTGTCGATTCCCGGCCGGCACCTCGTGCTGATGCCGTCGGTGTCGCACTCAGGCGTCAGCCGCAAGATCGAGAGCGCCAAGGAGCGCAAGCGCCTGCGGGGCATCCTCGACGGCCTGAAGGTCCCCCCGGGCATGGGCGTCATCGCGCGCACCGCCGCCATGGGGCACACCAAGACCGAGATCAAGCGCGACCTCGACTACCTGCTGGGGGCCTGGGAGCGCCTGTCCAAGCGCCTCACCCTCGGCCGCGGCCCGATCGCCCTCTACCAGGAGTCCGACGTCGCCATCAAGACCGTGCGCGATCTGTTCGGCCCCGAGACCGAGTCGGTCATCGTCGATGAGCCCGACATGTTCAAGTCGATCACCGAGTTCGCCGAGCGGCTGATGCCCGACCAGCTCGACCGCATCAAGCTCCACGAGGGGCCCAAGCCCCTCTTCCACACGCACGGCATCGAGCAGGAGTTCGAGCGGATCTTCTCGCGGCGCATCGAGCTGCCGTCGGGTGGCTCGATCGTGATCGACCAGACCGAGGCCCTCGTCGCGATCGACGTCAACTCGGGCAAGACGCGCACCAAGGGGAACGACTTCGAGGTCGTTGCCCTCAAGACCAACCTGGAGGCCGCTCCGGAGGTCGCCCGCCAGATTCGCCTGCGGGACCTGGGCGGAATCCTCGTCATCGACTTCATCGACATGATGAAGCGTGCCAACAACCGGGCCGTGGAGACCTGCTTCCGCGAACAGCTCGTCACCGACCGCGCGCGCAGCAAGCTGGGACGCATCTCCCAGTTCGGCCTCCTGGAGATGACCCGACAGCGCCTCGGCCCGGGCATGGACAAGAAGGTCTTCACCAGCTGCGGGCGTTGCCGCGGGTCCGGCCGGGTGCGGACCGTGGAGTCGCGCACCACGGCCATCCTGCGCCGCCTGGGCGCCTCCTTGACCCTCAAGGGCTTCTCCAAGGTCGAGGTGCGGGCCCACCCCGAGGTCGTCGAGCACCTCCAGAAGAAGCGCAAGCGGGACCTCGACGCCCTCAGCGAGGCGCACGGCCGCGAGCTGCGCCTGGTGTCCGTCCCCGATCAGGCCGAGGACAGCGTCCTGCGCTACCTGCGGGCCGACGGACGAGAGGTGCGCCCGGGAGGCCGAAGGAAGCGCTGACCCGCCCCGGGGACGCGGGAGGGGCCTGGGGGGGCGGATTTCGCCCGTCGCGGGGTTTCCCGGCGGGGGAGGGGACCGTAGACTCTTCGCCCCGATCGCCGCACCCGCCGGTCGCCCCTCCCCGGGGCCCGCGGGGAGAGTTGCCGCAGAGGCACTGGCCGAAGCTACACGAGGGGGAAACGCCATGTACGCCGTCATCCGAGACCACAGCCGCCAGACCACCGTCCGCGAAGGGGACGTGATCCTCTGCGATCTGAAGAGCGACCTCACCCAGGGCGCCCCGGTCACCTTCGACGAGGTTCTGCTGGTCGAGAACGAGGGCGCGGTCGTGTTCGGCAAGCCGACCGTCGAGGGTGCCGTCGTCACCGGCGAGGTGCTGGGCGAGGAGAAGGGCCCCAAGGTCATCGCACTGCGCTTCAAGCGCCGCAAGAACGTGCGCGTCAAGCGCGGCCACCGCCAGCGCTACACGCGCGTCCGGATCACCGACATCAAGGCCTGAGGACCAGCCATGGCACACAAGAAGGGACAGGGCTCGACCCGCAACGGCCGCGACTCCAACCCCCAGTTCCGCGGCGTCAAGCGCTTCGGCGGCCAGGCGGTCACCGCGGGCACGATCCTCGTGCGCCAGTGCGGCACGCGCTTCAAGCCCGGGCACAACGTCGGGCTGGGCAAGGACTACACCTTGTTCGCCCTCACGCCGGGGACCGTGCGGTTCCAGCGCGGTCGCCGGGTCCACGTGGACCCGGTGGGCGCCGAGTAGCCCGGAAGGGCGGGGCTCCCCGGGCCCACGAGCCGTGTTCCGCGACGAGACCACGATCGAGGTCGTCGCCGGGGACGGGGGCGACGGCATCGTCTCGTTCCGGCGGGAGAAGTACGTCCCGCGCGGCGGCCCTGACGGGGGAGACGGTGGCGACGGCGGGAGCGTGATCCTGCGCGCGAGCCCGCGCATCAACTCCTTGCTCGCCATCGGCCGCAGCCCGCGCTACCGCGCCGGCGACGGGCGCGGCGGGGGACCGCGCAAGCGCACGGGCCGCAGCGGGGATGACCTCGTCCTCGACGTCCCCGTGGGCACCCTCGTGTATGACGGCCGGCGCGGCAACCTGCTGCGCGACCTCGCCGAGTCCGACGCGACCGTGTGCGTCGCCCGCGGCGGCGCCCACGGGCGGGGAAACGTGCGCTTTGCCACCGCGGTCAACCAGGCGCCGCGCAAGGCGACCACCGGCAAGCCCGGGGAGCGCCGGGAGCTGCGCCTGGAGCTCAAGCTCGTCGCCGACGTCGGACTGGTGGGCCTGCCCAACGCCGGCAAGAGCACCTTCCTCTCGGCGGTCACCGCCGCCCGCGCCAAGGCGGCCGACTACCCGTTCACGACCCTCGTCCCCCTGCTGGGCATCGCCGACCTGGGAGAGGGGCGCACCCTGTGCCTGGCGGACCTGCCGGGGCTGATCGAAGGCGCCGCCGAGGGCGCGGGGCTGGGGCACCGCTTCTTGCGTCACGTGGAGCGCTGCCGCGCCCTCCTGCAGCTCGTGGACGTCTCTCCCGACGCCGACGTCGAGCCCGAGGTCGCCTGGCGCACGGTGGGGGCCGAGCTGGAGACCTTCTCCGGAGAGCTCGCCTCCCGCCCGCGCCTGCTGGTGGCTGCGAAGTGCGAGAGCGAGGAGGCCGAGGAGGCGGCCCGTGGGCTCGAGGCCGCCAGTGGCCTGCCGGTGTGGCGCATCTCCTCCCACACCCACGCCGGCCTGCGTGAGCTCCTCGAGGCCGCCGCGGCCGCGATCTAGCCCGCTACCAGCGGGCGGGGTGACCGCGAGGGGGGGCGCGGGCGGTCCTCCTCAAGCGCCGACCGCGCCCGTGCCGATGGAGGCGGCGGGCAGCCACGCGCGAGCGGGGCCGAATCGTGAGCGAAGACCAGCGAGATCCCATCGGCGTCGAAGCCGAGGCCGAACACGCTCGGCGCTCCGCCTCGCCGCGACACCAGCTCGAGGCCTGGCTGGCGGAGATGGTGAACTCGGGCGCCAGCGACCTGATCCTGCGCGCCTCCGGGAGGCCCTCGGTGCGTGTGGACGGGCGCATCCGCTTCCTGCCCGGGTCCGTGCCAGGCCCCGGCCCCCTGCTGGAGGTGCTCGAGGGCGTCATGGGGAGCGAGCGCATGCGAATCTGGCGCGAGTGCGGCTCCGTGGACGCGGCCCTGGACCTGGACGGTCTCGGGCGCTTTCGGCTCAACGCCTACAAGCAGATGGGGGAGCCGGCCGTGGTCCTGCGTCGCATCGCCGACGAGGCGCCCAAGCTGGAGGAGCTGAACCTGCCGTCGGAGGCTCTAGGGGAGCTCGCCGCCCGCCGGCGGGGCCTGGTGCTGGTGACCGGCGTCGCCGGGTCGGGGAAGTCCACGACGCTGGCGGCCATGATCCAGCACCAGAACGAGCGCGTTGAGCGCCACGTGATCACCATGGAGGATCCGGTCGAGCTGCTCTTCCAGGAGGAGCGCTGCGTGATCAGCCAGCGCGAGATCGGCACCGACTGCGCCGGTTTCCACGAGGGACTGCGCCACGCCCTGCGCCAGAGCCCGGACGTGATCCTGATCGGCGAAATGCGCGACAGCGAGACCGTCACCTCGGCCCTCGACGCCAGCGAGACCGGGCACCTGGTGATGTCGACCCTGCACACGGTGAACGCCCCCCAGACCGTCGACCGCATCCTGAGCTTCTTCCCCGCGACCCAGCACGAGCAGGTGCGCATGCGGCTGGCGGACAATCTGGCGGGGATCCTCTCCCAGCGCCTGGTGCCGGCGGCCGGCGGCAAGGGCCAGCTCCCGGCCTACGAGCTCCTGGTCTCCTCGCCCCAGGTCCGGGAGCTGTTGGCGGAGGGGGAGACCGCCGAGCTGGCGCGCGTCATCGAGCGCGGCGAGGAGCGGGGCCGGGTCTCCTTCAACCGCTGCCTGCGAGACCTCGTGGCGCAGGGACGCGTGGAGCTCCCCGAGGCTCTCGCCGCCAGCGACCGTCCCGACGAGCTGGTCTTGGCCTTGCGCGGCATCACCTCCAGCCACGTGCGCTCCTCCCACGCTCCACGGCCGCCCCGGCCGGGACGGGACGGACTGCGCATGCTCGGCGGGGAATAAACGCCTGCGACGCTCGTCCGAGGCGACCCCGCGGGCGGTCTGCCCGCTTGCAGCCCTTCCAAGGGGGCCCTAGCATGCTCCTCCCGCACCCATGAACGTCTCTCAAGTCAAAGGCGCGTCCTGGCTTACGGCGGCCGGCCTGACGGGCCTGCTCGGCTGGTACGTGTTCGCGTTCGTCGGCGGGCTCGACGGCCTGCGCTCCCTGTTCCCCGAGAACGCTCGCGACGTCTTGACCGACGTCGACCAGGCCGAGGAGGTCGAGATCGACCTGGTCTCCGCCAAGTCGGTCGAGCGGGCGTTCTACGATTTGAACTGGACCGGCGCGCCGCCCCCGCCCCCGCCCCCCGAGCCGGAGGCCCCCGAGCCCGAGAAGCCGCGGCACGTGCCGGTCGCCTCCCTGGTCAAGGTCTTGTTCACCCTGCACGATGAGCGCCGCCCCGAGCGCAGCACCGTGTTCCTCTCCTACCTGCCCGCGGCCGGCGTCGAGGAGGTCGACGCAGGCCTGGGCACCACGGGCGTCGGCGGGGTCTCGCTGACCGTGGGCGACCGCCTCGCGGCGCCGCACGGCCACGTGATCGTGCATGCCATCACGTCCGTCGGCGTGACCTTCGCCTTCGACGACGCCGAGCGCGAGCACGAGGTCCTCAACGTGCGCGCGTTCGATCCCCAGAGCGTGATCGTGAAGACCACCGAGGACGGTGCCGTCGCTCTGCCGCGGGTGCACATCCCGACCATCAGCAGCCGGGCGGCATGGAGCTTCCAGAAGCGGACGTCTCTGGTGGCGAAGGACCACTACGCGCTCGGACTCGAGGACCAGTTGGACTTCGAGGAGGACTTCGCCGGCATCCTGGCGCGTGAGGTCCGCCATCGCAGGCATCGCGACCCGCGCACCGGTCGCTACGACGGGATCGAGCTGATCGAGGTCGAGCCCGGCGGCGTGGCCGCGCGCCACGGGGCCCAGTCCGGCGACATCATCAAGAGCATCAACGACCACCCGGTGGCCTCCTCCTCGGAGGCGATCAACTTCGTCAAGAACAACCAGGACAAGTACTCGACCTGGGTGGTCGTGATCGAGAACCGGGGCAAGGAGCGTGTCGTGACCTACGACACGCCGCCCCAGCAGTAGGGCTCGCGCCTGCGCTCGGCGGGCGCGTATCATCGCGCGCCGTGGCACCCGCCTTCCTGACCGTCGACCTCGGCAACAGCGCCTGCAAGTTGCTGGCCTGGGAGCGTCTCGCCGACGGCGCGGTTCGGCCGTCCCTGCGCCTGGTCCTCGCGGCGGACGATGACCTGCCCCGCGCAGCCGCCGCAGGCCTGGGCGGGTGCGCGGACTGGGTGGGCGGCGCCATGGCGTCCGTCGTGGAGCCGGACTCGACCGCCCGGATCTCCGACGCCCTCGCGGAGCTGGTCGGAGGCCGGTTCCTCGCCCCTCCCGATCCCGGGCTGGACGTGGCCTGCGACCACCCCGAGACCGTCGGCCTCGACCGGCTCTTCGCGGCCCGCGGTGCCCTGGAGGTGTGCGGCGCCCCGGCCGTCGTCGTCGACGCGGGGACGGCCCTGACCGTCGATGCGCTGTGCGACGACGGCTCGGGTGGCGGCGTCTTCGCCGGCGGAGCGATCGCGCCCGGGCCGGCCTTGTGGGCCACAGCCCTGGCCGCCAAAGGCGCGCTCCTGCCCCAGGTCGAGCCGCGCCCGGGGGCGCCGGCTCTGGGCCTCGACACCGAACGAGCTCTCGTCGCCGGCTGCAGCGTCGGCTTCTTGGGCGCGGCGCGGGAACTCGTGGAGCGAGTCTCCGCCGAGGCGGGCGTGGGCGCCGCCCCGCTCGTCCTGGCGGGCGGAGCGCGCGCGTTCCTCGGCGGGCCCGACGGCCTCGGGCGCGGCGGGCGGCGCGTGGTGGAGTGCGCTGACCTCGTCCACCGCGGGCTGCTGGCGACCGGCGGCCCGCAGGCGACCGGGGCCGCCTGGGAACCGGCGTGAGCGTGCGCGTCGAGGAGCTGACGCCCCCGGGCACCGGCGCAGTCAGCGTGCTCGAGGTCCGCGGCGAGGGGGCCTTCACCGCTGTCGCCGCCCTCGCGGGCAGGTTGCCCTCGGGCACCGGCGCCGTGGGGCTGGTGCGCCTGGGAGCGGGGGAGGAGACCCTGGACGAGGCCCTGGTCGTCGTCCACGCCCACGATCACCTCGAGTTGTGCCTGCACGCCAATCCCTCGCTGGTACGCGCCGTCACCGAGGCCCTGGGCGGGGCCGCGGGGGCGGACCCTCAGCGGCGTTCGCCGCGGGAGCGGGCCGAGAGGCTCCTGGCGGACGCACCCTGCGAGGCCGCGGCGCGCATCGTGCTCGACCAGCTCGACGGAGCGCTGTGCCGGGAGGTGGAGCGCCTCGCGGCCCTGCCCCCAGAGCAGCGCCGGGCCGGGGCGCGTGAGCTGGTCGCGCGCTCGCGCTCCGCCCGCAGGGCCCTGGTCCCCGCCCGGGTCGTCCTCGCCGGGCCGGTGAACGCCGGGAAGTCGACGCTGTTCAACGCCCTGGTGGGGCGCGAGCGTGTCCTCGTCGCTCCCGAGGAGGGGACCACCCGCGACGCCGTCGGCGCGCCGGCGTTGGTTGGCGAGTGGCCCGTGGAGCTGTTCGACACCGCCGGCGAGCGGGCGGAGCACACCGCGCAGCAGCCCGTGGGGGAGGTGGAACGGGCGGGCGTGGCCCTGGGCCGCGACCTGCGGAGGGCGGCCGATCTGGTGATCTGGCTGGCGCCCCGCGGGGAGCGTCCGCCGCCGGCTCCGGGGGGGGAGCGGCGCGTGGTCGTGGCGAGCCGCGTCGACGAGTTGGGGGCCGTCGAGCGGCCCCCGGGGGGCATCAGCGCCCTCTGCGATCCACGGGCGGCCTGCGAGACGATCGCGCGTGCGTTCCGCTCCGCCCTCGGCCTCCAAGAGCGGGCGTGGCGGCGGGGTGCGGCCGTCGTGCTCGACCTCGAGGACCTCGACCGCCTCGAGTGCGCCGTCGAGGGAGAGGCCGCCGACCTGGCGGCGGCCTTCGAGGCCCTGGAGTGAGCTCGACCGCCACCGGCCGCGCCCTCCGTTGCCGGCGCGTCCCCGACGCGGTATTCTCCCATCCCAGGTGCAGCGGGCGGGCGGCACCCGACGGCCGCCCGGGAGGGGTACGCCCCGCTCTCCCATGACCTCCATCCGACACCTGGTCTCGATCGACGACCTCTCCATCGTGGAGATGGGTCGGCTGTTCGAGCAGGCGCGCGAGTTCGCCGTCGAGCCCCAGAGTTGGTCGCACCTGTGCCGCGGCCGGATCTCCGCCTCCCTGTTCTACGAGCCCTCCACACGCACGCGCCTGTCCTTCGAGTCGGCCATGCTGCGCCTGGGCGGGGGCGTCATCACCGCGGCGGACATGGGGAACTCGAGCGCCTCCAAGGGCGAGTCCCTGGCGGACACCCTGCGCGTCGTGGGCGGCGCCTACGCGGACCTGGTCGTCCTGCGCCACTCCAGCGAAGGGGCGGCGCGTCTGGCGACGGAGTACTCCTCGGTCCCGGTCATCAACGGCGGGGATGGCTCCCACGAGCATCCGACCCAGACCCTGTGCGACCTCTACAGCCTGTGGGTCGAGCGCGGTCGCATCGAGGGGCTCGACGTCGTGCTCGCCGGCGACCTGCGCTACAGCCGCACGATCCACTCCTTCGCCTATGCCCTGGCTCGCTTCGGCGCCAACGTGGTGTGCGTTCCCCAGCCGGGGTTCGAGATGCCAGAGTACGTCGTGCGGCGCCTGCGGGAGGAGTTCGCGATCGAGCCCCTGCGCGCCAACGCCTCGCGCCTGGGGGAGCTCGCGGCGACCTCGGACGTCGTCTACCTCACGCCCCAGAAACCCCACCAGCTCTCCCTGTTCACCGACGCCAAGGGCTGGAAGGTCGGGCGCGTCGACGCCGTCTACATGACCCGGCCACAGACCGAGCGCCACCCCAGCGTGCCCGACGGCGACACCTCCTACCTGCAGCTGGGCAAGCGGGCCATGAAGGCCGACTCCCTGCGCGATGCCGTCGTCATGCACCCCCTGCCGCGCCGGGACGAGATCAGCGCCGACATCGACGCGGACCCGCGCAGCATCTACTTCAAGCAGGCGGCGCGCGGCGTTCCCCTCCGCATGGCGCTCTTGGCCGCCCTCTTGGGAGAGGTGGAGGTCCTCGAGCCCGCCGAGCCCCCGGGGCCCGAGGTCCATCCGGTGCCCGAGGGCGCCAACCCCTGTACCGCCCCGACCTGCATCTCGCGCACCGAACAGCGCCACGTGACGCCGCGCGTGCGCTTCCAGGGCCGGGCGCCGCACCGCGCGACCTGCGCCTACTGCAGCAACGACCTCGTCTACGACTTCGTGGGCTGCACGACGACGCGCCACTACCACGCCGCCGCCTCCCCGGCCGTGCGCAGGATCCGCCCCGACCACCAGGTCTTCTTCCTCGACGCGGCGGCGGCCGAGGCCCTCGGGTTCGAGCGCGGGGCCCGGACCAGCCCAGTCGGTTGACCCGCCGCCGTGGCGGCGCTGGAGCGGGGCGCGGCCCCACCGGGAAGCCGAGCGAGCGATTCCGCACGCTCCCTGGCGGCCAGGTGGGCGATCTAGCGCAGTCGGGTCCGCGACGGCGCCGTTTCCTTTCTCATAAATCCCTGTTATGGATGGGGTTGGGCGCAGTAGGGAGCTTGTCCGCCGGGCGGCACGGCGGTTGCTATTGACGCCCTTCCGGCGGGGCGCTCGACCCCACCGGGACCCGGCTCGACGGGAGCCGGACCGCCCACGATGCCTCTTCTTCAGAGATCCCGATACCACGAACCCCGCCGACCCGGCAAACTGCGCGCCGAGCGCGCCGCGTGCGGGGTGCTCCGATCCGACCAATCCCCCCAGACCCTCCCCGAACGCCCGTCGACCGCCGCCTCCCTGCCTTCACCCTCCGATCCCGGCGAACCCGCCGATCCCTGCGAAGGCGCGCCCCGCGCCTCGTGCGCGGGCGGCGCGGTCCGATCCAGGCGCTCTCCCCGAACGAACCCGTCAGAACGACACCGCTCACAAGCTGCGTCCGGCCGCCCCGCGGCCACGACTCACCCTCTCGTGAACATGAAGCAACACGCCTCTTTCGCCCCGTCCCGCAAGCACTCCACCGCAGCGACCCTGACGGCCCTCGGCATCGCCCTCGGCCTCGGCGCGTGCGGCACCGGCAAGGCGACCCCCATCGGGAGCTCGGCCGGCGAGCCGGGCGAGAACGTCGCGCACTCCCCCGGGAGCGGCATGCGCTCCCAGACCTTCTTCGTGGAGGCCAACCGCCGCGGCCAAGCCAGCGAGATGATGATCACGGGAGTGCTGTGGGGTCGGCTCGTGGACGTCTACGACTCGACGGGCTCCCTGCAGCAGGTCGACTACCTCGTCGGGGAGGACATCCGCACCAGCGCCGAGTACACGGTCTCGACCAACCCGGTGACCGACAAGGCTCAGGTCACGATCAACGCCCTGGCCGGGAGCGAAGAGTTCGTGGCGCTGCTCGACGGCCTCGACGCCAACCTGACGCCCATCCAGGAGAAGAGCCTCGATCCCAGCGAGCTCCCGCCCTTCTCGGTCATGGCGCGCAACGCCGCGCTGGTGGTCGTCTTCGACGATCTCCTCGACCCGCGCTTCGAGGACGGTTCCTGGGTGGACAGCTACGATGGACTGCTGCTCGACCCGACGACTGGGGTGCTGAACCCGCAGGCGATCCGGTTCATGACCGACTACCCGCCCGACCAGCCGTTCGAGGCGCGGGTGATCCTCGACCCCAACCACGGGGACCTCGCGGACTACGACGGCGACGGTGTCTTGGAGTTCCACTCCACCCGGGTCATCCTCGACGCCACGGTCTCCGACAGCGAGGCCTCCGAGTCCCTGCTGCCGGTGAACTCCCTCGGCCTGCCGGCCAGCATCACGACCCAGGAGCCGAACATGGTCGTGCGCATCCCCACGCGCCTCGACGCCTCCCTGGGGCAGACGGTCCTGTTGACCAACCCGACCGGCCACGCCTGCGCCTTCTACTCCAACGGCCCCAACGACCCGGATTCCTACACCGGCGACGTGCTGCGGGCTTTCCGCTCCGGCGGCGACACGGAAATCACCGGAGACCTCAACAACGGCTTCCTGCTCGACGAGGAGAAGCCGCGCGTCATGGGGCAGCTTGCTGTGGAGTTCAGCGGCAACCCCGTGCCGATTCCGGGAGTGACCGACGGCTACACCCTGCCGCAGATGACCTTCTCGGTGCCCGCTTGCGCGACCAACCTCAAGCCGGGCAAGGATGTGGTCACCAAGGCCGGGCTGAAGGCCCTCGTCCTGGGCTTCGGGGCCCAGAGCGGCTCGGAGGTGTCCGATGTCCAGGTGCAGGTCCTCGCGCCCACGGGCGGGGTGCTGACCGCCGGCGCGGCTCAGCTGCAGACCGCCTTCGATCCGGCGATCGACGTCCCGGCCTGCTTCGTGCGCTTCTCGCCGAACGCTTCCTCGCCGCCGGCCGACGACGTGTCCAATGACGCCCACGCGATCGTGTTCTTCAGCGAGCCGATGGACCCGACCTCGTTGACCTCCTTCGACAACTTCACCCTCACCCGCGTCCCCTCCGACCCGACGGCCTTCGACCTGATCGTCGGGCATGTGCTGCCGGACACGACCCTGCGCGAGTACAAGTTCGTGCCGACGCTTCCGCTCGCTCACCAACTGGGTCTCAACGAGGGCTACTTCCTCAACCTCGCCAGCGGCGACTCCGGGCCGACGGACCTGGCGGGCAACCCGCTCGATGAGCCCCTCACCCAGGTCCTGTTCCAGCTAGACCCGACCGAGGGCTCCGAGGCCAACGGCGGCGTGTCCCTGCGCTTCGCCAGCACCGACGAGTTGTACGACGACGCCTTCCCCGAGCTGCGCGCCGGACAGATCCTCTACGACCTGGCGCGCGAAGTGATCCTGCCGCGGCCGGTGAACCGCTTCCCGGTCGCCGCCGACCGGGACAAGCCGGTTCCCAGCGTCATGACGCCCTTCCCCCTGGGCGTGCAGACCCCGCTCTCCCCCCTGGGCAGCAAGATGCAGACCCTCTGGCGCTACTGCGACCTGGGGTTCTCGGTCTCTGACGAGACCAACATCAACATCGACATCGAGGGCATCGCCTGGGCTCCGATCGGGGCTGCGGTGGTCTCGGACGCCTACGACGAGTTTCAGATCGCCCTGACGCACTCGATCTTCCAGCCCGACGAGATCCTCAACCCGATGTCGGGGTTCCCCAACTACCCCAACTCCGGCCTGGTCAAGACCTTCGCCAACAACGTCCTCGACAACGACAACGCGCCCTTCGAGGTGGTCCACCCGCGCGACCGGGGGTACGCGGTCAACCCGGCGGACCTGTTCCAGGCCGAGTCCGGCACCCTGATGATGCCCTGGCCCATGAACAAGGACATCTCCGCCGAGGAGTTCAGCTACTGGACGTGGCGTGACACCTCGGTCCTCAAGAAAGGGGCGCCGATCGGCGCCGGAGCGATGCTGGCGATGGAAGTGAGCGTGCTCGGCAGCGGGACCCAGGGCGTGCCCTACCCGACCGGGCAGGTGCCGACCGCCGGTCTGCCGGTGCTGATGGAGTTCCGCTGCTACCCCGACGACGGGGGCCTGGGCCTGAACTCCTTCGACATCTCCCTGGCGGCCAACTCCTCGGCGCGTCCGAACTTCCGTGCCTTCTCGACGGGCGGCTACGACCAGAACAACCTCCCGGTGATCCGCGACCCCGACCTCGAGAACGAGGCGAACGGCGGCTTCAACCCCAACAGCAACCCGCCCGGAGCGATCACCCAGGGGATCGACAACACCTTCTACATCGGGCAGCTCGAGCTCGTGACGCGCATCAGCCGCGTCCACACCATCTGGTTCGACACGGGGCTGCAGTCGCCCGTCTACAGCGGGTCGGCCTTCAACACGGCCAACCCGGTGGTGGAGCCGGGGCCGGCGGACCAGCCGGCAGGCACCCAGGTCGTGCTCGCCTACCGCGGCGCCACGACCATCACGGGCACGGACCCGGGCAATCCGCCCGACGACATCACCACCAACGCGGGCAAGCTGGACCTCTACGGTGACCCGATCACCATCCCCGCGCCCGAGCCGAGCGCGCCGATCTTCCTCAACAACGACAGCTCGTGGCTCGACGAGATGTCGGGTATCGACGGCGCCAAGGCCTTCCAGGTTCGCATCAGCTTCATCTCGAACCCGATCTCCAGCAAGACCTCGGAGCTCGGAGCCCTCGGCTTCGCGTGGCAGGACTAGCCCGGCTGATTCAAGAAGAAGCACACCAGACTTCGCAACCGGCCGTCTTCGACGGCCGCGCGGCCCCTGGCGGCGCGGTTCGGAACCTGGCTTCCTCGACGACCCGTTCAGGGTCGCCTGCGTCGCCAGAACCCGCAAAGCACCACCCCGAACCGAGTTGCTGTGTCTGGTGCACGTCTTCATGAATCATCCGGGCTAGGTCCTGTGACCCTCCGATCCAAGCAGGAACCCAACGACAACATGGACGACATGATCCGAACCCATCGCGCGCAGTTCCATCGCGCAGAATCCCATCGAGCGCAATCCCATCGCGCAGAATGGACGCCTCTCGCCGCCGCCGTCGGGGCGGGCCTGTTGACGGTCGGTTGCAGCGGAGGATCCCTGGACGCCGACGAGGCGGCCGCGGGCCTGTTCACCCTCCAGAGCGTGTCGGTCGCCGAGGGCCAGACCTGGCAGATCAACCGGCAGATCACCTTCACCTTCTCCCACGCGGTCGACTTCGACACCGTGAACATGAACACCGTCAACATCGCCCAGGTCAGCGGCGGCCCGGCGGTGGGGACGTTCTCGGTGGATCCCACCGACCCGCGCAAGGTGTCGTTCCAGCCCACTTGTCCGACCCTGGGGGACTTCTCCGACGCGGGCCTGATCCCGGGTGGGGTCGACTACCGGATCTTCGTCCCCGACGTCGACAACGGGGCGGGCACGGTCCGGTCCGCGGCCGGATCGGAGCTGCGAGACGGCCACACGATGACCTTCTTCACGCCGGTCTCCGAGGTCCTGACCGACCTGTTCCTCGACCCCCAGTCCGGCCCGCCCGCGCCCCTCGAGGGGTACACCGACGCCGACGGCGTCGTGCAGGGCACGCGCGTGGAGCTCGGCGGCGGGAGCTCGGTGCTGCCGTTCGCCATCGACCCGACCGGGGAGGGGAACCTCGGCACCTTCGAGATCCCGCTCAACCTCTACAGCGACGTCGACTCGCGGGTGGAGATCCTCGTCGAGGTCAACCAGCCCGTCAGCCCGACGGACGAGAACATCAGTCAGGATCGCATCCAGGTCCAGTTCGAGGAGGCGACCGGCTCCTGGGTCACCTTCCCGACCCGCGTGTCCCTCGACGCCAACTGCACCGACACCGGCTCCCTCCTGAGGCTCACGCCCCTGGGCGTGCTGCCGCAGAACCGTGCCCTGCGGGTGATCCTCAAGCCCGAGTTCGAGGACCTCGTGGGGGACCGCAACATCCTGCCGCTGGAGGACTTCGCGGTCATGCGGAGCGGCACCTTCGAGGAGGACGGGGTGGCCGTGGAGTACGCGGACGACTTCCTCGAGGACTTCGTCCTCAGCGGGAGCGAGCTGGGCTCATTCGAGGACGAGGAGGCGGTCTTCGACACGCCCAAGGCGGAGTGGGGCGAGGTCTCGCCTGGCGTCTACGGCGTGCGTCCCTCCTTCGACTTCGACGGCACCGGTGGACCGGGCGGCGATTTCGACTGGCATATCGGCGCCAACCAGACGGTCATCCTCGACACCACCTCGACGCTCATCATCGGCGGCCCCGGGGGCGTGCCGACGGCGACCCAGCTCGTGATCAACGGGATGGTCAACATCCGGGACCTCTACATCCCCGAGAACTCGGTGCTCAAGATCCAAGGCCCCAACCCGGCCGTGTTCCTGTGCGCGGGCGAGGTGCGGATCGAGGGCGAGCTCGACATCTCCGGGAACAACGCCAAGCCGGTCTTCACCCTCAACACGCCCTTCCAGCCCGAGCCCGGTGCGTCGGGCAACGGCGGGGGAGGCGCGGGCGGCACGGGGAGCTACCTGACCAACCAGGTCACCCCCCGGGGCGGCAACGGCTTCGGAGCCTTCGACACGCCCGGCGCGGGCGGTCAGGGCGGCGAGAGCGGCTGGAACTCGAACACCGGCAACTACGGCCAGTTCCGCGGGGCGGCCGGCGGCGGGGGCGGCACCCTCGGCCTGGACGTGGTGCTCGACGACGGATGCTACGACCAGACCGCCCTGGGGCTCGACGCGGAGAACGGATTCGCCGGCCACCCCCAGGCCAACGCCGCGACCCGCCCGGGCGAGACCCTTCCCTGGGGCGGCTTGGCCGCGGACCGGCCGTTCACCGACATCAATGGGACCCAGGACGACTTCTGGGGCACCATGCGCAAGGACTTCGGCACCGGCAATGAGGTGCTCGTCGAGGGTGAGCTGATCAGCCCCTGGCCGGCCTCGGGCGGCGGAGCCGGCGGGGACGCGACGCGCGCCACCGACTACCCGCCCCCGGACCTGTTGAACAGCGACCAGGACAAGGGCTGCGGCGGCGGAGGCGGCGCGGGTTCCCTGACGATCCTGGCCCTGGGCAAGATCAGCATGGGGACCAACGGCAAGATCACCGCGCGCGGCGGCCACGGCTCCGGCGGGGAGAACACCAACTACGTCAACCGCATCGGAGGCGGCTCCGGCGGCGGCGCTGGGGGGCACATCGTCCTGCAGACCGCCCAGCAGATCGACCTCTCCGAGCTCCCCCAAAACGGCAACCCCAACGCGGCCCCGTCCATCCTGGCGCGCGGCGGCCAGGGAGGCGCCGGCTACAACAACGCCGGAGGGGCGGACGACAACGAGCTGACGCCCCAAGCGGACGCCCACCACGACGGCTCGGCGAACGACAACCCCTTCGAGGAGCCCCTGCCTCCCCAGTGCGCCGTGCAGACGGGGATCATCGTCTCCGCAGGAGGCGACGGTGGCCCGGGTCTGATCCAGTTCCACGTGGGCACCCTGCCCGACGACGTGATCGGCCCCTTCAGTGACGAGGGGCTCGTGCGCGACGCGGTCAAGCCCGCTCCGGTGGGCTATGACATCGGCACCGGCGTGAGCGACGCAGGCTGGGTGGACCAGCTCCTGCCGATCTTCGGGCGCCTCTCGAAGGCGCAGTCGAAGTGGATCCCCCTGGGCGGGGCGAGCATCGACCCCGATGACCCGGCCGATCCCGACCCGATCCAGTTCCTGTTCGACGGCACCGACCCGGACACCGGCCTGGTCGAGACGACGACCGAGGTCGTGGCGGACCTGCCGGCCATCCTGGCGCCGGCGGCGGCCGTGGAGACTCCGGGCCTGCCCGACGTCGCGGCCGATGGCCGGACGATGCTGTTCGACGGCGCGGAGATCCCGGTGGATGACGCGATCTACCGCCGCAATCCCAACCTCTTCCGGCGCTTCCGCCTGCGGGTCGGGGTCGAGGATCACGACGTCACCGCGGCGGCCTACGACGAGGAGACGGGAGTCCTCTCGCTCACGGTCGAGAGCGACCTGCCGACTACCGGCATGGTCGAGGTCTTCCCGCGCTACTTCGCGGTCAGCACCAACGGCGTCGCGGACGCCATGCCCGACAGCAGCACGGTCCTCGTCAGCTTCCAGGCCACCGGGGCGAACAGCCTCGGGGACCCCGACGAGAGCGCCATCTTCCCGGGGAACAACGCCTGGGCGACGGACGTCGATGACCTGTCGGGAGCCCTCGGCAACACAGACTTCCGGTTCTTCCGCTTCCAGATGTCCTTCGACATCCTGGCGGACAACTCCGACCTGTCCTTCAACACCCCGCGCCCGATCGTCGACTTCCTGCGGATCCCGTTCCGGTTCTAGTCGGCCTCGTCACGGACGAGCATACCGGTGCTCGGCGGTCCTGTGGGCCGCCGAGCACTTCTCGTAGAGGGCGGAGCCGTCTTGCGCCGGGATGGGGCGCCGTGGAGCGCGGGAGCCGGGAGGCCCCTGCCGGAGGAAGGCTCGCGGCCCGGGGGGCGAACTCGGACCCCGCAAGTGCTTCAATGGCGCCGTGGACACGTGGAACCGGTTCGCGCTGGGGGGCCTCGCCGCCGCGGCGCTGTGCACGGGGTGTGAGCCGCAGGCACGCAGGCAGGTGCGCTGGTTGGAGCTCCTCCAAGTCCGGCCCGCGGCGAGCGAGGGCCTCTTCCTCAATGAGACCCTGACGCTGGACTTCTCCCACCCCATTGACCCGGCCTCGGTCACCTCGGAGAGCGTGCGCATCGTGGACGAGGCGGGCCGGCGGGCGAGGGGGGAGTACCGGGTCGACAAGGCGCGCATCCTGTTCCGGCCCGACCCCGTCCTCGGCCCACAGCTGACAGACGGCGGACTGCGACCGGGGACTCGCTACACCGCGCTCGTCCAGGGCTTCCCCGCCCCCGACGGCCTGCGAGGGCGGGACGGGAGGCCCCTCGCCCAGAGCGTGAGCTGGGAATTCGAGACGGCTCGCCTGACCGAGCCCCGCGGTCAGATGTTCGTGGACCACACGCCGCTGTTCGGACTGCGCCTGCACCCCGGAGAGGGGCTGGCGACCGTCCGCGACGACCCGCGCGTGGTCTTGTTCTGCGAGGAGCCGGTCGACCCCTCGACCCTCCGCGCGGAGGACTTCCGCTTCCAGACCCCCGGGGGGGAGCGCATCGACCTCGAGGCGCGCCTGCTCGCCAACCACGACCACCTCGTCGTTCGCGGGGGACGGGCGTTGCGCACCGCGGCCGAGATCGAGCTGGTCCCCCTGGCGGAGCTGTCGCTGGGCGTACACTCCCTGCGCATGGCTCCGGACATGGAGCTCCTCGACTTCGGCGGCAACCGGGTCCAGCCCTACAGCGGCGTGATCGAGGTGGACGTGGGGGAGACCGCCGGGACGCTGGTGCAGGACTTCCTGGAGCGCGAGGCCAACACGCGCCCGGTGCCCGGTGCGGACGGGACCGCGGCCTGGGGCGGCGGGCGAGTGACGATCCGCTTCCCGCGAGCGGCGGGGAACGGTCAGGACGGCGAGGTCGCCCTCCCCGCGGGGGACTGGACCGCCAAGGATCTGCACGCGACGAGCCTCACCGTTCCCGCCGGGCGCACCTGTCGCCTAGGAGCGCCGGGGCTCGTCGTCCTGCGGGCGCAGGGGAGGTTGGACATCGCCGGGTCGCTGGTGCGCGAGGTGGGGGAGGCTCGAGGACTGATGGTCGAGGAAGGGGAGCGCCTGTCGACCTGGCTGGCGCGGGCCCAGCGGGAGGACCCGCCCTGGACGGTGATCGTCGCCGGGGGGGACCTCGTCGTGAGCGGCCGGATCGAGGTCGACGGGCCCCTGCTCTTGGTAGCGGGCGGCTGGCTGCGCGTCGCCAGCCGGCCGCGGGCCGCGGAAAACGAGCTCTGGATCCTGGGCGAGGGCGGTGGCCTGGCCCTGCCGAGCACCGCCAGCACCGTGGCCCTGGAGCTCGATCCGCCCACCGTGAACCCCCTTCGCACCCAGCTGACCTACGCGGTGCTCTCCGACCCGATCCCCGAGGCTGGGAGCGTGGCCCGCTGGGGTCGGGCCTCGGTCTCGGGGCGGGAGAACCTGGGCAGGTTCCGCGTGCGCTACGTGCGCGAGGAGGACCTTCCTCTGGGGGGCACCCTGGCGGACTGGGAGCCACGGGACGACCCGCGGCTGGTGCGGCCCCTGGGCCGCCTGCGTCTGCTGGTGGAGCTCATGGTCGGGCCGGCCGACAGCGGCCCAGGAGCGGACAGACGCTGGTCTCCCCCCATCGTCGACGGGGTCCGACTCTCCTGGCTCAGGCCCGCGGAGCAGGTCCGGTGAGCGGCACCGCCCTCCTCCTCCCCCTGCCCGCACCGGCGATCTGGGCCGTGTTCGGGACCTTCGTGGGATCGTTCCTGAACGTCGCGATCCACCGCTACGGGATCGAGGGCCAGAGCGTCTGGTCCCCGCGCCGCTCCTCCTGCCCGCGCTGTGGGCATTCCCTGGCCTGGTACGAGAACCTCCCGATCCTCTCCTGGCTGGCCCTGAGAGCACGCTGTCGGGCCTGTCGGGCTCCGATCTCCTGGCGCTACCCGCTCGTGGAGGCCCTCACCGGGGCTCTGTGGTGGGTGGCGGCGACCGCCGGCGGCCCCGATTCCGCCGTGATCGGGGTGCGCGTGGCCGTCTTCTCGGGCCTGATCGTGGCCACCTTCGTGGACCTCGATTGCTTCGAGATCCCCGATTCCGTCTCCCTGGGCGGCATGGCCCTGGCGCCGGTGTGCGCCCTGCTCGTCCCCGCGCTCCACGCCGACAGCCCCTTGGCGCGGGCGCTCTCCGACGATCCCTCGGCGATCGGGCCGCTGGGGGCGCTCTCGGCCTCCCTGGCGGGCATGGCGACCGGAGGCGGCGTCCTGTTGGCTGTGGCCTGGTTGGGCAGCCGCACCTTCGGGCGCGACGCCATGGGTCTGGGGGACGTCAAGCTCCTGGCGGCCGGGGGCGGGTTCGTGGGCGCCGGGGGCGTCCTCCTGGCGCTGATGGTGGCCTCGGTCCTGGCGTCGGCGGCGGGGGTGGCGAACATCGCGCGCTTCTTCTGCCTGGTCCGCTCGCGCGCCCGCGCCCGCGGCGGCCGGCGCGGAGCGGGAGCGGCTCTGCGGATCGCAAGGCTCGCGGGGCGCTACCTCCCCTTCGGTCCCTATCTCGCGACCGGGATTGGAATCACGCTCGTCTATTGGAATGATGTCCTCACCCTGGTGCTGCGCGGTCGAGGTTGACCGGCGGGCCGGGACGAACATCATCGCGATCGACAGAAACGAGGGGAGTCCTTGGGCATGAACGAGACCGAGAGCAGAAGAGCCCGCTTGTGGCTGGGCGTGTTGTGCGGAGCGATGGCCGTCGGCTGCACATCGCCGGAGGCCTATCGCCAGACCATCGCCGAGCGCGATGCGCAGATCCGAGTGCTGCGCGAGGAGCGCGCCTCCCTCAAGCGCGAGCGACAGGGGTACCTGGGGCGCATCGACGATCTGGGGGTCGCTCTCACCGAAGCGAACGCCAGCTTGAACGAGGCCCAGACGCCCACCGAGGTGGCCGGCGACCCGCGCCTGGCCGAGCTGGGCATCACCTACGGCGTGCGCGACGGCTTGGCCGTCATCTCCATCCCCTCGTCGATCACCTTCGCCTCGGGCAAGGCCGATCTCTCCCAGGATGGCCAGGGCGCCCTCGGCGAGGTCGCCGCGGTGCTGAAGGCGGCTCATCCCGACGGCGTCTACCGCATCGAGGGCCACACCGACTCGGATCCGATCCGTAAGTCCGCGTTCGAGACGAACCGCAACCTGTCCATCGCCCGCGCCATGGCCGTGCTCACCCACCTCGTGGAGCACCGCGGGATCCCCGATGAGCAGTGTGTCGTCGTGGGCCACGGGCAGTACGCGCCCCTGGTGGCCGAGGAGACGGACCAGGCGAAGGCCCGCAACCGGCGCGTCGAGATCGTCGTCCACGGCGGCGGTCGCTGACGGCCGGCACGCGCTGCGGCGGACGCCCCGCCCCGCTCCACGGTCGTGGCCGTGGTGGGGTGGCAGCGGTCCGTGCGGACCCCCGCCCGCCCGGTGGCGGCGCGGGGTTTCTGCGCTCTCGCGCAGACGCTAGGATGGGCGGCCTTTCGCACCCGTCACGCCCCTGCGGCGTACCCCTGACCCCGAGCGCAGAGCGAACTCGATGACCACCGGCGCCCTCGCATCCCGCAACCTGGCCTTCGTCGGCCACCCCTCCTCGGGCAAGACGACCCTCGTCGACGCCCTCGCCCACATGACCGGAGCGTCGGGACGCAAGGGCTCGGTCGCCGACAAGACGAGCATCTGCGACACCGAGCCCGAGGAGCAGGAGAAGCAGCACACGCTCCAACTGGCCTCGGTCTTCGCCGACCACGGTGACCGGCAGTGGACGTTCCTCGACACACCCGGCTACCCCGACTTCGTGGCCGAGACCGAGGGTGCGATGTTCGCCTCCGACATGGTCGTGGCCGTCGTCTCCTGCAGCAGCGGAGTGACCTTCAACCTGCGTACCAAGCTCAAGCGTGCAGCGGGGCTGGGACGGCCGCGGACCATCGTGGTGACCCACCTCGACGGCGACAACGCCGACTTCGACGGCCTCGTGGGCCAGTTGCGCGATGCCGTGGGCGACTGCGTGGTCCCGGTGCTGCTGCCCGACGCATCGGGGGCGGCCTTCTCCGCCGTCACGCGCACGATGGACGTGGAGGACTCGGAGTGGCGCCAGCCCTTGATGGACACGCTGATGGACGCCTGCGAAGACGAGGAGCTCATGATGGAGTACCTCGAGTCGCAGACGCTCACCGACGAGCAGTTCGCCGAGCTCATGCCGCCGGCCATCGCCGCGGGGGCCCTGGTCCCCCTCCTGGTCTGCAATCCCGACTCGGGCCTGGCGGTCGAGAACGTGCTGCAGTTCCTCAACCGTCTCACGCCCTCGGGCCTCGTCGCCGTCACCGACGCCGATGGTTCCGTAGTCGAGCCGGATCCCGCCGGCGGGCTGTGTGCGACGGTCTTCAACGTCAAGACCGACGCCCACGTCGGCAAGGTCTGCTTGGCGCGCGTGTGGCGTGGGACGCTCTCGGCCTCCGACAGCGTCCAAGGGGCCGGTGACGAGAAGGCCGAGAAGCTGGGCGGGCTGTTCCACATGGTCGGCAAGCAGCGCGAAGCCATCGAGTCCGCCGGTCCCGGTGCGATCGTGGCCTTCTCCAAGGTGGAGAGCATCGGCTGCGGCGATGCGGTGCGTCGGTCCGGTGAGGACCTGACGGTCGTCGCCGGCCCCGAGCCGGGCATCCCGATGGTCGCCCTGGCCGCCACCCCAAAGAGCCGCGCCGACGAGCAGAAGATCGGTGAGGCTCTGCAGAAGCTCTCCGCGGAGGACCCGACGTTCACGATCCACAACGACTCCGTCACCCACGAGCTGGTGATGAACGGCATGAGCGACCTGCACCTGCAGGTGATGGAGGCGCGCCTGAAGCGACGCTACGGCGTCGAGATCGAGACGAGCATTCCGCGCATCGCCTTCCGTGAGACGATCGCCAAGGCAGCGGACGGACACCACCGCCACAAGAAGCAGAGTGGCGGTCGCGGTCAGTTCGGTGAGTGCTTTCTGCGGCTCAAGCCGCTTCCCGCGGGGGAGGGCGTCGAGTTCGTGGATGCGGTCGTCGGCGGGTCCATCCCGCGCAACCTGATCCCTGCCGTCGAGAAGGGCATCCGCCAGGCCTGCGCCGAGGGAGTGTTGACCAACAGCGTCGTGGTCGACGTGGCCGCCGAGGTCTACGACGGGAAGTTCCACGCCGTGGACTCCGACGAGGCGAGCTTCAAGATGGCCGGCTCGCGGGCCTTCCGCGAGGGATTCCTGAAGGCGAAGCCGACCCTTCTCGAGCCCATCATGGAGCTCGAGATCCACATCCCCACGGAGATGGCGGGAACGATCTTCAGCGACATCACCAGCCAGCGCCGGGGCCAGGTCATCGACCAGGTGAGCGAGGAGGACGGGGCGATCACCGTCGTCAAGGCCGAGGCGCCCCTGGCGACGGTCCAGACCTACCATCGCGACCTGAAGTCGCAGACCTCGGGCGAGGGCAGCTACTCCATGTCGTTCGTGCGCTACGCACCGGTCCCTGCCTCGGAGCAGGAGAAGATCCTCAAGGCCGAGGGCAAGCGGCACGAGGAGGAGTAGCGCCGGCCCGCCGGCGGCGCAGTCGAGCGCCCCGCCGCACCCCGCCAGGCGGGGGGCGGCGGGGCGCTCGACGTCGGGGGGAGGGAGGCGTGTTCTCGCTCCAGTTGGCCGGCCCGCGGGGCCGATGGAAGGGATCGTGTCGGGAGGCTCGGTCCCCCAGGCCCCGCTCGTCCGTGCCCGAAGGAACGCGATGATCACGATGGAAGAACTGCTCGCCCTGATGGTGCGTCAGGGCGGATCGGACCTGCACCTCAGCGTCGCAAGCCCGCCGCGCATCCGGGTGGACGGCCTGTTGCTGCCGGTGGAGACGGAGCCGTTGACCGGCGAAGACACGCGCAGGCTCGCGACCAGCATCCTCAACTCCGACCAGATCGCGAAGCTCGACCGGGACTTGGAGCTGGACTGCTCGTTCGGCCTCGAGGGCCACGGGCGATTCAGGGCCAATGTGTTCCACCAGCAGGGCGCGGTTGCGGCGGTCATGCGCTCGATTCCCTCGCAGATCCCGGCCTTCGAGGAGCTGGGGATGCCGACGGGAGTGTGCGAGCGGATCTGCTCGCTGCGCTCGGGTCTCGTGCTCGTCACCGGGGCCACCGGCTCGGGCAAGTCCACCTCCCTGGCCGCGATGATCGACCACGTGAACGCCAATCGGCAGGCGCACATCATCACCATCGAAGACCCCGTCGAGTTCACGCACCAGCACGGGGGCTGCGTCGTCACCCAGCGCGAGATCGGCGGGGACACGCGAGACTTCAAGAGCGCCCTGCGCAGCGTCCTGCGCCAGGACCCCGACATCGTCCTGGTAGGGGAGTTGCGCGACCACGAGACGATCGAAGCGGCCCTGACCTTGGCCGAGACCGGGCATCTGACCTTCGCCACCCTGCACACCTCGGACGCGGTCCAGACGGTCAACCGCATCGTGGACGTGTTTCCCGCCCACCAGCAGTCGCAGGTCCGGACGCAGCTCTCGTTCACCTTGGAAGCGGTCTTCTCCCAGCAACTCCTGCCCTCGGCGAGCGGCCGTGGGCGCGTGCTGACCGCCGAGATCATGCTCGCCACGCCGGGCATTCGGGCGCTCATCCGCGACGGGAAGTCGCACCAGCTCTACTCCCAGATCCAGACCGGGGGGCGCCTTGGGATGACCACCATGGCCCAGTCCCTCGCGGCGAAGGTGCGCGAGGGCGCGGTCGATCTGATCGACGCCGAGATGGCCCTCAGCGACTCCTCGGAGCTCATGAACCTGATCAAGGCCGCCTGATGGTCCGGGTCTCGGGGAAGATCCGCCAACTGCTCGTCGACGCGGGGCTCGTCGACCGAGAGACCTGGGACGCCGCTCGCGACCAGGGCGGAAACGTCATCGAGACCCTGCTCGAGGGCGGAAAGATCACCGAGGACGCCCTGCTCGAGACCCTTGGAAGGGCCTCCGGTGTCGCGCCACTGGACATCACGCGCGTCGAGCCGGACCTGGCCGCCCTCGAGAGCATCAACCAGGAGCTGTGCGCCAAGTTCGGCGTGTTCCCGCTATCGCGCAACGGGGAGGTCCTGACGGTCGTCGTCAGCGACCCCTTCGATGTCCTGCTGACCGACGACCTCGAGCGCCGTACCGGCTGCCGGATTCGCCAGATGGTCAGTTCGCCGGGGATGATCGAGCGCGCCCTCGACGCCGCATTCCAGGCCGGCAAGCGGGAGGTCGAGGAGCTGATGGACGAGGTGGGCGGCGCGGAGGACCTGGAGGTCTCCGCGGTCGACGAAGAGGTCGAGGGCCTCGACATCGCCGCGGTCGGCGCCGGCGACGACGCACCGGCCGTCAAGCTGGTGAACATGATCCTGCTGCGCGCCCTCAAGGAGAAGGCGAGCGACATCCACGTCGAGCCGAC
Organism: Planctomycetota bacterium; assembly: GCA_030746555.1. GTDB lineage: Bacteria > Planctomycetota > UBA1135 > UBA1135. The sequence goes on from JASLMK010000017.1 coordinate 31,409, forward strand.
CGACAAGCACATCAACGTACGCCTGCGGGTGGACGGGCGCCTCTCCACCATCATGACCGTCACGCGGGTCGTGCTGCCGGCGTTCATCTCGCGCCTCAAGATCCTCGCCCAGCTCGACATCGCCGAGCGTTTCACGCCCCAGGACGGCAAGTTCCAGATCCGCTACGAGGGGAGGCAGATCGACTTCCGGCTCTCGGTGCTCCCGGTGGTCGGGGGAGAGAAGGCCGTCTTGCGCGTCCTCGACACGGGGAGCATGAGCCTCAAGCTCGACGCAATGGGGTACGAGAGCCGTTCCCTCGAGCACATCCGCGAGGCGATCGGGAGCCCCTACGGGATGCTCCTGATCACCGGACCGACGGGTTCGGGGAAGTCCACGACCCTCTACTCCTGCGTCCAGGAGGTCGCCGATCCCGCGGTCAACCTGACCACGGTCGAGGATCCGGTCGAGTATCGCATGGACGGCATCAACCAGGTCAACGTGAACCCCAAGCGGGGCCTGACCTTCGCGGGTGCCCTGCGCTCGATTCTGCGCCAGGACCCCGACATCGTCCTGCTCGGGGAGATCCGGGACACCGAGACCGCGGGGATCGCCGTCAAGGCCGCCCTCACGGGCCACCTCGTGCTCTCGACGCTGCACACCAACGACGCCGCCAGCACGGTCACGCGCCTGATCGACATGGGCGTGGATCCGTTCATGGTCTCCAGCTCCCTCCTGTGCATCGGCGCCCAGCGTCTCGCTCGCAAGCTCTGCGAGAGCTGTCGGATCGAGGCCAGCGTGCCCGAGCGGGAGCTGCTCGACGTGGGCTTCCGCCCCCAGGAGATCGCAGGCATCCAGCTCTACAGCCCCGACCCGGGCGGGTGCTCGCGCTGCAACGGCGGCTATCGGGGCCGCTTCGCGATCCTCGAGACCCTCGCCTTCAACGAGGAACTCAAACGCATGGTCGTCGAGGGGCGGCCCGTCCACGACCTCAAGGCCGCGGCCGTGCGCGACGGGATGCTGACCCTGCGTCGGGTCGGCCTGCTGAACGCCATGCGTGGCCGGACCTCCCTGGAAGAGGTTCTCCGGGTCACCTTGAGCGACGACGTCTCCAGCGGAGAAGGAACACCGTGACCCAGTTCAAGTACGCAGCCAAGGGGCCCGGCGGCAAGACCGTCGAGGGCACCATCGACGCCACCGACCGCAACGAGGCCGTCGCGGAACTTCGCCGGCAGAACCTCGTCGTCATGCGCGTCGACGATCAGGGCGCCGGGAGCACTCGCCTGGCCACGAACCTCTTCCAGCGGCGGCGACCCAAGGCCAAGCCGGCCGCCACGCGCGTCGAGCTGGTCCTGTTCACGCGCCAGCTGGCGACGATGGTGAACTCGGGCCTCTCCCTGCTCGAAGGGCTCGAGACCCTCGGGGACCAGGCCGAATCCGTGGGCCTGAGGGCCACCTGCGAGCGCCTGGTCGCGGAGGTGCGCGCCGGCGCGGACCTCTCGGCTGCGATGGAGACCTGCCCCAAGGCATTCGACGCGCTCTACATCTCCATGGTCCGGGCGGCGGAGGTCTCCGGCCAGATGGACGTGATCCTCGAGCGCCTGGCCGAGTACCTCGAGCGCGCCGAGGAGCTGCGGAACGAGATCAAGGCCGCCATGACCTACCCGGTCGTCTCGATCGTGCTCGTGACCGCCATCACGGCCTTCCTCATGATCGGTGTCGTCCCCGGGTTCCGTGACGTCTTCGACTCCCTCGACAGCGAACTGCCGGCGCTCACCGCCGCCGTGCTCGGGATCGCCGAGTGGATGAAGGCGAACTGGATGGTGATGTTCGGCTCCATGGTGGGAGGCGCCGTGGGCTTCTCCCTGTTCCGCAAGACCGAAGCGGGCCAGCTGGCCCTCGACCGCCTCAGCCTCAGCGCCCCGGTCTTCGGCCCCCTGTCCCGCAAGGTCGCCCTGGCTCGCTTCTCGCGCACCTTCGCAACCTTGATCCGCTCCGGCGTGCCGATCATGGCGACCTTGGACATCGTCGCGGACACCGCCGGGAACCGGGTCATCGCCGGCGTCGTGCAGGGATCCCGCGACAGCGTGCGCAGTGGCAACATGCTCTCCGAGCCCCTCGGCGAGTCGTCCGTGTTCCCGCCCATGGTGGTGAAGATGATCTCCATCGGGGAGCGCTCGGGCGCCCTGGAGGTGTTGCTCGAGAAGATCGCCGAGTTCTACGACGGTCAGGTGAAGGCCGCGGTGAAGGGGCTGACGAGCATGATCGAGCCCATCCTGATCACCGTCATGGGCGTCATGGTGGGGGGCGTAGTCCTCTCGGTCTTCCTGCCGATCCTGGAGGTCGTGGGCAACCTGAGCCCCGGTTGAGGGATCCCTGGGGGACCTCGAAAAGCACCGGGGATCCTCAAGTCGGCGCGGAGCAGGGGCCGATAGACGGGCTGGATACGGTGCTGGAGTCCGCATTCGGGGCCGGATCTCGAAACGAACGGTGATCGCGTCGGCGCGTGCCGACCACCACGAACGCCCCTCGGGGCATTGAGCATCTGGACGGAATGGCCGGGACCGGGAATCCAGCCCCGGATCGTGCCCAAGGCAAGGAAACACATACACATGACCCGCAACCGCAAGAACGCTGGCTTCACGCTCATCGAGCTGATGATCGTGGTCGCCATCATCGCGTCCATCGCGATTCCCAAGCTCATGAGCGCTCGCCTGTCGGCCAACGAATCGGCCGCCATCGCGACCCTGCGTTCGCTCTCCTCCGCACAGGCGCAGGTCCAGTCCGCGTCGGCCATCGACACGGACGCGGACGGCGGCGGTGAGTACGCCTACTTCGGCGAGCTCTCCGGCGCGGACGAGCTCCGCGTGTCCAACGGCGGCGTCCCCGCCGCCGGCACCGACGGTGTCGACGAGCTGCAGCCCGCCGTGCTGTCGGCCGCCTTCGGCAACGTCAACAACAGCAACGTGACGCGCTCCGGCTACGTCTTCCAGATCTTCCTGCCGACTTCCGGCAACACCCCGACCGGTCTCGCGGAAGCAACCGGCGGCGGCGCTGGCTCCAGCTTCCCCGACCCCGACAACGGCGAGATCCTCTGGTGCGCCTACGCCTGGCCCCTCGACGCGGGCAACACGGGCAATCGAGCCTTCTTCATCAACCAGGAGGGAGACCTGACCTCGACCGCGAACCGAGGCGCCAGCGCCTACAGCGGCAACGCCTCGGGTTCGACGACCCCCGGCTACGACGCCGCCTACACGGCGAGCGACATGTCGTCCGCCATGGCGATCGGCGCGGCGGGTACAGACACCAACGTCTGGGTCTCCGTCCAGTAGACCTCTCGAGGTCCACCGCACCGAAGCCTCGTCGGCCATGCGCCGGCGGGGCTTCGCCCTCTTCAGGGGACGGGCGGCAGACCAAACAGGGCCGCGGCGTTGCGGCTGGTGGCGAGGGCGAGCTCCTCGGGCGCCGCGCCGCGAGCTGCGGCGACGCCCGCGAGCACATCGGCGACCAGGGCGGGCTCGTTGCGCTCGCCGCGCCGGCCCTGGGGGGCCAGGAAGGGGCAGTCGGTCTCCACCAGCAGTCTATCGACGGGGACGGCGCGCGCCGCCTCGCGGTTGGCTTCGTTGCGCGGGTAGGTGACGACCCCGGAGAACGAGATGTACAGACCCATCTCCAGGTAGGGGGTGAGCTCCTCGGTCCCCATCGTGTAGCAGTGCATCACGCCCCTCACCCCCCCCGCTTCGGCCAACAGCTCCGCCGTGTCCCTGTGGGCGTCGCGCGAGTGGACGATGACGGGTTTCCCCAGCTCGCGGGCCAGCTGCAGGTGCCAGCGGAAGGCGCGCCGCTGTGCCTCGCGCGGCGAGTACTCCTTGAAGTAGTCCAGGCCCGTCTCGCCCACGGCCACGCAGGCCTCTCCGCGGCAGAGCGCCTCGATCTCCGCAAGGACCTCGGGCGCGGCGCCCTCGGCGTCGTGGGGATGGACGCCGGCGGTAGGGAAGAGGTCGGGATCCTCGGCACACAACTCGTGGGCCGCGACGGACGTGGCGAGGTCGGTTCCCACCACGAGCATGCGTCGCACACCCGCCTCGCGGGCTCGTCTCAGAACGGCCGGGCGATCGGCATCGAAGGACTTCCAGAACAGGTGCGAGTGCGTGTCGGTGATCACGGGCAGCCGAGGTCCTCGAGCATGTTGTTGAGGAACTTCAGGAAGTTCACTCCCGCCTCCCGCTCCGCCACCGATCCGAACAGGGCGCAGGCCTGCTCCGTGGGCAGGATCGTGCGCAAGGACTGGGCGGCCTTGATGCGCAGGTAGGTGTTCCCGGTGGACTCGATCAGGAGCGTCTCCAGGGCCTTGACCGCCAGGGGCTCATCGCCGTAGCTCCCCAGGGCCTCGGCCGCGTAGTGGCGCGCGGCGTCCTGCTTGAAGATGTTCGTGGCCACATCGACCAGCGCGTCGACGGGGGAGGAGCCGGAGCCCTCGCAGGCGGTCACAAAGGCGCGCACCAGGAACTCGTCCTCGGGGACCGTCTGGCTCTTGCGCTTGATCCGGACCAGCGGGCCGATCACCTCCACGGCGCGGGCAGGTGCGATCTCGGCCAGCAGGCGCAGGGACTCGGTGCGCACGTCCATCGGGTGGCCGTACTCGAGGATCAGCTTCTCGAGGAGGGGGCGCGCGTCCTGCGGGGCGGCGTGGGCGCCCACCTCCAGGGTGCGCAGGCGGACCATCAGGGGGTTGTCCTCGTGGGCCCGCTGCCGGTAGACGCGCAGGGCCTCGAGACCGACCTCGCGGCCGCCGGCCTTCAGGCGCGCGACCTGGGCGCGACGCTCGTGCAACTGGCGGTCGTGGTGGTCGCTGGTGAGGGTCGGGTCGAGGGGCGTGGAGAGCTCCACGAGGCGTGCCACGGCCAGTTGGGGGTCGATGCCCGAGGCCGTGGCCCCCTCGCCGCCGCAACCCGCCGAGCAGAGGAGGCCTAGGGCGACGGCGCCGGTGTGCGCAAGCGCACGGCGGGAGAGCGAAACAGCACGCTCGCGGGTCGCCGCGGGCGCGGTGGGGAGGAGTGAGGGCCTCCGCGGGGTCGTACGGCGGGGGTGCCGGGAGAGGCCAGCTGGCACGTATTTTGAGGGTAGCACGGGGTCGAGACTCCGATGTGGACGGTCTGGAAGGCGGACCGAAAGCGGCGTGGTCCGGTCGGGCGGCAAGCTGTGAAGGGGCACCAGCAAGTCGCGGGCCGGCCGCCGAGTCGCCGAAGCTATCATGTACGACGGACGCACCGCCCCCCCGACACCCATGCGAATCGAAAAAAGTGGCAACCCGCCCGCGGGGGTCCCTATAGTCCCTTGCGCCGGGCTTCCGGCCCATCCCCGACGCCCCAGACCGACCGCCGCGGATGACCCCGAGAGGCAGCAGGGTGATCAGGCCCGCCGCCCGGCGTCTACCCCTGCGGATCCTCGTTCCAACCCTCCCCACGCGCCTTCGCGATCGCCGATGAGAAGCCCGTATCTGACCGGACTGGCTGCGGCCCTGTGCCTGCCCGCCCTCACCCTCTTCTCCGCCTGCTCCGCGGGAGACGCGGGCCTTTCCGTGGGAGGGGCGATGTACGTCGAGTCCTGCTCCCTAGGCTGCGCCAACGGGAGCGACGGGGCGCAGATCGGCTGCTCGATCGTGAACGTCGGGCGCAACGTGGAGATCACCCTGCTCTTCTCCGAGGAGGTCGATCTCTCGAGCGTCAACAGCTCGAGCTTCCGCATCATCAACACGACCAACGGCTCGGTCCCCGTGGGCACCTACGCCCTCGATCCCGACGATGCCCGGCGCCTGATCTTCCGCCCGGCCCTGACCTTCGACGAGGTGGGCAACCCGCTCTTCGCCCTGGAGGAGGACGCGACCTACGAGGTGCTCATCCCCGGTGAGAACCAGGGGGATTCCGGTCCCTATGTCCAGAGCGTGGGCGGCCGCCGAAACACGTCGCGGCTGCAGTGCACGATCCGGACCACCGAGGGCCTGCTCGACCCGGTCCCCGGAGCTCCCGTCTTCACGGCGCGCATCGAGGTGCGCGACGGTTCGGGGGGCGTCGTCCAGGTCTTTGACCCCGCCGATGGAGCCGTGGACGTGCCGGTCTTCGATCCGTCGGTGGACTCCGAGTACACCGTGGTGGTCGTCGAATTCGACGACATCATGAACCCGGCCACCCTGACGAACCTCTCCACGGGGCAGTCGAGCACGATCACGGTCAAGATCGATCCCGATGGGAACACGGTCGACCCCACCGATCAGGTGGACCAGGCCGGGATCTTCTCGGTGGAGGTCGATTTCGAGAGCCTCCGAACCTCCCTCGTCTTCACGCCCACCGGCGGCTTCCCGTCCGCGGGTGACGATCCCCTCAACCCCAGGCGGATCATCATGGCCCTGCCGGGGGGCTTGCTCGACCTGGTGGGCAACGAGCTCGCCAACCCCGGTGAGGTCGTCTTCTCGACCGTGATCGTCCCGTTTGATCCGATCGTCCTGCCCGACGACGACGGCGAGAACTTCACCGATGACTCCAACCACGACGTCGCCCGCAGCGGCGCCGACTGGGGGGGCGGCTTGCTCTCCTACGGGGCCGGGGGTGGATCGGGACGCCACGGGGAGCTCGTCGTCCCCTCGGGCCTCTCGGTCACCATCCGGACCGGCAATGAGGACTTCCCGATGGCAGGCCTGATGGTCAGGGACCTCCTCGACAACGCCATCCCCGAGGTCGACTACGACCCCCTGGACTCGGGCACCTGGCCGACCCTGAACGTGGGGGACGGCGCCTTCGAGTTCTCGCGCATCGAGGTCGAACCGAACGCGAACCTCTTCTTCATCGGACCCCACCCGCCGCGGATCTTCTCGCGCGGAGAGCTCGTCGTGGCGGGGACGGTGCACGTGGAAGGGACCAGCGCCCCTCCGCACCGCTCGAACACCGGTGGTGAGAACACGACCGATCCCTCGCCCGACGCGCAGCTCAGCGCGGCGGGGGGGACGCCCGGCACCAACGGGCCGGCCGGCGGTGCCGGCGGGCGCGGAGCCGCCCGCTTCGACCACACCGACTCCCAGCTGCCGCCCATGACCAACGTCGGCGGGATCCAGAACCCGACCTTCAACCCCGGGAACATCCGCCTGGACGGCGAGGGCGGCGTGGGCATCGGCGGGACCGGCCACGGAGCCGGTCAGGGCGGCGTCCACTGGCCGAGCACGATGCCCACCTGCATCAACATCGCCGCTCCCTGCACCCCCCCCCACGAGTTCGGGGACGCCGAGTTCAGCCCGGTGGTGAACCCCAACACCGGCGCCACCGAGTGCCGCGTCGCCCAGGTGGCGGGGCCGGGCAGCGGCGGCGGCTACGCCCTCGTCGGGGAGGCCGGCCGGCCTTCCTCGCCCCACACGCCCTCCGACCCCGGAGTCAACTCCAACATCCCCGCGAACACCCCCGGGGGCGACCCGTCGGCCCTGGGCATCGAGGCCCCCGGCTCGGTAGCGATCCGGGCCCTCAGCTACACCCTCGGCCACCTGCGCGGCGGCTCCGGCGGCGGCGGAGGGGGCTGCCACATGTACGGGTCCTACGCGGCCCAAGGGACCGAATTCGATTGCGCGACGGGGAACATCTTCCCCTACTTCGACCACAGCGGCGCCGGCGGCGGCGGAGGCGGCGGGGCGATCCAACTCACATCCGGCAAGCGCATCACCCTGACCGGCATCATCGACGCTTCCGGTGGCGACGGGGGCAGCGCGACGGGGTTCACCAACCCCATCACCCAGTGCACCGAGACCAACGAGGACTACAACTGCGAGGAGTTCGCCGCCCCCGGTGGCGGCGGGTCCGGCGGGGCGGTCAAGCTCCAGGCGCTCGTGGTCGACGTGGCCTCCCTGCCCGGTCGCGTGAACGTCGCGGGCGGTGCCGGCGGCGTGGGTGTCGGCGGTTCCCTGGGCGGAGACGCCAGCCCCGGCCTGATCCGGATCGAGTTCTACGGCGGCCCGTCCGCCGCGAACCAGGGCGACCATGCCGGCGAGTTCGCACCCTGGATCGCTCCCTACGATCCCGACGACCTCGACCCGGGCGGGTTCAACGATCCCTTCGACTCCGCCGCGATCCTCTCGGTGGGGGCCTGGGGAGCCTTCGCCAGCGGAGCGCCGATCGTGCAGCGCTTCCGGCCGGCGTCGTTCAGCGCCGGTGCCTCCTGCTGGATGCAGCCCCAGGGGAACTTCTTCGAGCTCAGCTTCAAGGGTGACAACTCGGAGACGCCCGACGACCCGACCGCGCCCGATTCGAAGGGCTGGAACATGGAGGTCCTCTACGACACGGGACCGAACGGCGTGAAGGCCTTCCCCTATCGGGGCCAGCCCCTCTCGTCCGATTCGGACTACCCGTTCGATCCCGGCGATGGCTCCAACCCAGGCATGGACTTCGAGACCTTCCTTGGCCAGCTCATCAACCACGATGAGGCCGAGGGCGAGGGCTCGCTGTTCGCCGTTCGGTTCCAAGGGGCGCGCGCGACCGGCGTCCCCACGGACCTGTGCGATGTCGAGCTCGCGGGCTTCGACTCGGAAATCCAGCCAGGGTCGCTGACTCCCAACGTGCGGCACCCCGAGGACCTGAACCTGTTCGTGCCCAGGCCGAACATGGTCCGGTTCACGGTCGTCTTCGAGGAGTTCCTGCGGTCCCAGGGGCCGATCCAGAACAGCATCGTCGGGGTCACCAATCTGAAGATCGGGGTCCAGCCGAACTGAGCCGCTGGGGCGGTGTGCGGGCCTGGTGCGGCATGGCTCCGCGAGGAGGTCACGAGCAGCTCGGTCCGCATGGAGCCCACGGTCGTCACCGCGCGCGCACTGCTGTGCGCTCCCGATCGCTGGTTGGCCGGCGGGGGCCTGGTCCTCGAAGACGGATGGGTGCGCGCCGTGCTCGAATCGCCGCGCGCCGTGGCGGCGGCGGGGGTGAGGGCGTGCGACCTGGGCGACGTGCTCCTGACGCCGGGGCTCGTCAACGCCCACGCCCACCTGGAGCTGGGGAGCCTGGCGGGGGAAGTCTCACCCGCCGAGGGCTTCGTGTCCTGGGTGGAGGGCCTGATCGAAGCCAAGGCCGGCGCCGGTGTGAGAGCGTTCGAGCGAGCGGCCACCGAAGGCGCCGCACACCTGATGGCGGGAGGGACGACCTGCGTCGGTGACGTCGACTCCACCGGTGCGTCGAGGTCCGCACTCGGAGCCGGTGGACCTCGGGCACGCATCTATCGAGAGGTCCTGGACGCGGGCGACGAACGTCGCACGCCCGTCGCCCTCGAGCGCCTGCGTGGGATGCCCGGCGAGGACGACGCCTTGCGCAGTTGGGGCCTGGCGCCCCACGCGCCCTACACGGTCAGTCCGGCCCTATTCGCCGCCTGCGGTGAGCTGGGTAGGCAGCGCGGCCTGGCGACCACGATCCACTGGGCCGAGACCGTCGAGGAGGGGGACTGGCTCGAGCGCGGGGAGGGAGACTTCGGCCGCCTCCTGCGGCACTCTCCGGGAGTGAGCGGACTCGACGCGATCGAGGCCGCCGGGCTCCTGGGGCCGGCCACGAGCCTGGTGCACGCGAACCATGCGCGCCCCTCCGAGCGAGAGCGTATCGCCCGTGCCGGAGCCGTCGTCGTCCACTGTCCCGGCACCCACGCCTTCTTCGAGCGTGCTCCCTTCGGCTTCGCCGCCTGGCGGGAGGCGGGGGTGGAGCTAGCCCTCGGCACCGACTCCCTGGCGAGCAACGACGTCCTCGACCTGGGCGCGGAGATGGCTCGCGCTCGGACCACCGGAAACCTGGACCCCGAGGTCGTCTGGACCATGGCCACCCTGGGCGGGGCGCGGGCCGTGGGGCTGGCGGGAGCCGTGGGCACGCTGGCGGAGGGAGCGCGGGCGGACCTGGTCGCATGGCCCTGGTGCGGAGACGGGGCCCGGGAGGCCTTGGACGCCCTGACGTCGCATGCCCTGTGCCCGCGGGCCGTGTGGGTCGGCGGACGGGCGGTTCAGACCCCGTCGTAGCGAGCAGGCCGGGACGGAGCGTTGGGTGGGGGGGAGCGAGTTTCGAGTACGATGACGGACGGAGGAGACGTCGGCGGGATTGCTGCACGTTCGCCCCGAAGGGGACGAATCCCCCGATGTCCGGTGCGCATTCACTCTGGCCGATGAGTCTCCACTCCTGTTCGAAGTGCGGCACGCGATGCTCCGAGGGCGCTCTGAGGTCGGGGAGGCCGGGATCGTGAAGACCGCGATCATCTCCGACCTGCACTCCAACCGCGAGGCCCTCGAGGCGGTCTTCGACCACATCCGTGGCCAGGAGGTCACGCGCCTGTTCTGCCTCGGTGACATCGTCGGGTACGGAGCGGAGCCGGAGTTCTGCGTCGATCTCGTGCGGGGGCACTGCGAGGTCTGCCTGTTGGGAAACCACGACGAGGCGCTCTTCCGGGACGCGTCGGACTTCAACCCCCATGCCCGCGGCGCGATCGAGTACACCCGGCGAGTCATGAAACCGCGCTGGTTCAGCGGGACCGAGAAGAAGGCCCGCTGGCGGTTCCTCGGCGGCCTGCCCGAGACGCACACCGAGGGACGCTTTCTCTTCGTCCACGGCTCCCCTCGCGACCCGGTGCGGGAGTACGTGCTGCCGACGGACGGATTCCTCAACCCCGAGAAGCTGCGCCAGGTGTTCGACTCGATCGACGGCGTGGCCCTGGGGGGGCACACCCACCACCCGGGGATGCACGACGAGTCCCTCGCCTTCCACGGCCTCGACGGCGAGGCGTCGACCACGATGGAGATCCCTCCCGAGGGCAAGTTCTTCATCAATGTGGGGAGCACGGGCCAGCCTCGGGACAACGACAACCGCGCCTGCTACGCAGTCTTGGAGCCCGATCGCATCACCTGGCACCGCGTACCCTACGACTACCGGGCCACGATGCAGAAGATCCTCGCCACCGGTGAACTCTCCGATCTGCTCGCCCGTCGGCTCGCCATCGGGAAGTAGAGAGCCTCAACGCAGGAGGTTGCCCACGACCGCCTTCAACAGGTCGGGGTTGTGGCTGAGGCGACGTTGGCTGTAGGCGCGCCACTGGGGGCCGAAGGGCACGTAGACCCGCACAGGGTGTCCGGCTGCGCGCCAGTGCTCCCAGAGCTGCTCCTGGACGCCCATCAGGACCTGGAACTCGTAGTCCTCCACGCGCCTGCCGAGCTTGCCCAGGGCCAGGATCAGGCGCGCTCCCAAGGCCTGGTCGTGGGTGGCGAGACAGACGCGCGCGCCGCTGCGCCAAAGTCGCTCACATGCCGCGACGAAGGCCGCACGGATCGGCTCGGGATCGGTGTGGGCGATGGCCTCCGGCTCGAGGTAGACCCCCTTCACCATGCGGACGTCGAGGCCCTCGCACGCCAGGGAGTCGATGTCCTCGGGCGTGCGGAGCAGGCGCGACTGGAGCACGATGCCGACGTTGGCGTGATCCCGCCGCAGCCTCTCGAACAGCGCGAGGGTCGCGTCGGTGGTCGGGTGGTCTTCCATCTCGACCCTCAGGAACAGGCCGAGCTCGCCGCAGTGGGCGGCGAGATCGTCGTACAGTTCCCCGGCCAGATCGGGATCGAGATTGAGGCCGAAGTGGGTGGGCTTGACCGAGACGTGACAATCCAGCCCGCGTGCGGCGATGCCGTCCGCCGTCGAGCGGTAGGTCGCCAGGGCGTCACGAGCCTCTTCCTCCCTCTGGATGTCCTCTCCGAGCAGGTCGAGGACGCCCGGGTACCCGGCGCGGGCGAGTGCCTCCACCTTCTCGAGGGCCTGCTCGAGGGTCTCTCCCGCGATGTAGCGCGCGGCCACCCGGCGCATGATGGGGCGCGGCACCAGGGGCATGGCCCGGACGATCAGGCTGTGCAGCATGGGGGGATTCTAACTACCCTCTAGCGATGTCCGACGCCCCCCATTCGGATGCCGCCGCCGTGCGCGTGGTCCTGGGCACCGCTCCCGACGAGGAGGAGGGGCGGCGCCTGGCCCGCGCGCTCGTGGAAGGGGGTCTTGCGGCCTGCGTGAACCTCGTTCCAGGCATCACGAGCGTCTACCGCTGGGAGGGAGCGGTGGAGGAGAGCCCAGAGGTCCTGATGGTCATCAAGACGCGCGCGGAGCGCCTGGGGGACGTCGAGCAATTCCTCGAGCGCGAGCACCCCTACGACGTTCCCGAGTGCGTGGCCCTGGTCCCCGGCGAGGTGGGCCAAGCCTACCTCTCTTGGCTCCTGGAAGCGTGACGCGACGCCTGAGGGCGGGCGTCGCGCCGTCTCCGGGGGCTCAAGGCGCGAAGGTGATCGTATAGGCGTCGGAGGTGTTGAAGTGCGGGGCCGGCGAGGCCGGATCGCGGTACCAGGCCTGGAAGTGCCAGGTCTCCGCGGGGTCGATGACCGCGGAGGCGGCGCTTGCGTCCGTCAGATCCACGGGCACGTTCAGCACGCCCCCTCCGCCGACGGGGGTGATCTCCAAGCGGAGCAACTCGTCTCCGTCCACACAACGCAGACCGTTTCCGAACGGGACGGAGGTCACCTGGGAACCGAAGAAGAACAGGCCGAACTCACCTCCCGGCAGGTCCCGGGCCACAAGGACGAGGTCGTTCGCCGCGAAGCTGTTGGAGCCGTGGGGGTTCGCCCACGCGGCCAGGCCCGTGCTGTTGGGCAGCGAGCTGCAGAACGCCGTTCCTGGGCAGGCGCCGGGCAGGCACTGGAGGAACCCGCGCCAGGGTTCAGCGTCAACCTGGCCAAGGCCGCGCAGGTCCCCCGCAATCAGGTTCCCTGTCAACAGACCCTCGGTGAAGCTCACCTTCGAGAAGGGCGCGAGCAGGGTCACGTGATTGCCCCCTCGGAAGATGACCTTCTGCGCTTGGGGGAAGTTCAGGGCCAGGCCGTCTCGCATGACGCCGCCGGCGAGGCTCCACGTGATCGAGTCGAACTCGGCGAGCACGCCCAGGACGTTCACGACCAGGAGTGCGTCGGGCGGGCCGGAGAGGTCCACGATCTGGACCTGTTCGAGAAGGCCTGCGTCGATCTCGATCACGTTCAGGTCGCCGGCGAGCTGTGCAGTGAGCCGTCCGCCGCTCCAGGTCCAGTCCGCGTTCGGCTCTCTGGCGCCGTAGGCGGTGCTGGTCTGGCGGAACAACTGCGCGAATCCGGAGAGGTCGACGGTGGGGGAGAAGGGGACACCCTCGAGGACGTCTCCGCCCACGTCATTGGGGTTGCCGCTGAAGCTCCCCGCGAGGGTCATGCTCCCCGTGACGACGCCCGACACCAAGGTGGCGTCGCCGCCTCCCCAGACGCTTCCTCCGATCGCTGCGCTGTCCATGGAGATGTCCCCGGCGACCTCCAGGCCCCCGTTGTAGACCGCGGCCCCGCCAGGGGGGCCGCCGACGCGGGCGGCGCCGCCGCAGTAGAGGGAGATGCCGGTCTGGGGGCCGGCGTCGGGATCGGAGTGCAGGGAGAAGGAGTTGACGTCGAAGTCCCTGACGCAACCGGCGATGCCCTCGATATCGCTGCCGCCGGGGTAGTTGATGTCCTTGCAACTGAAGACATTGAACTCCGCGGGCGGGAAGGGAAGATCCTGGGCGGAGGTCAGGGCGGCGGCGAGCACGAGCGGACCGAAAGCGGTGGTGATCAAGGCGTGGACTCCGGGTCGGGCGAGTTGGGGGTCGGGCCGGGAGCGGGCCCGGCTGGGCCTAAGAGAATACACGATTCTAAAATCCTTTGGTGAGAAAGGCTCTTTCCGTTGCATGGTCGACAGGGTCCCGCCGGCGACCGAACCCCGCTGCTCACTCCTGCAAGCCTCGTGAGCAGGAGGGTACACTCCGCCCATCCGAGCCCATGACGACCCCTCGCGACCGCCTTCCCCGGAGCTTGGCCTGGCTGCTCGTGCTCCTCGCCTCCTGTGGCCGCGCACCCCGTCCCGGGGTTCCGCCGACCCACGTCCTCTTGGTGACGATCGAGCACCTGCGTGCGGACCACTGCACGGCCCTGGGGTACCCGCGGGAGACCACCGCGCTCCTGCGCCCCGACGGGCTGCGCACCATGGGCCTGGACTACCTGGCCGAGACCGGGGTGATCTTCTCGCAGGCCTTCACGGCGTCCTCTTCGCTACGCCCCGCCCTGGCGAACCTGTTCACCTCGGAGTCTCCTCCGGCGACCGGAGTCCTCGACGACGAGGACGTCCTCGGCCACGAGTTTCCCGTTCTCGCCGAAGTCCTCCGTGACGGCGGGTTCGAGACTGGGGCGTTCTGCCTGCCGACGGCGCCCCTGTCGGGTTCGGGGCTCGAGCGCGGGTTCACCACCTTCGAGGAGGGGGAGGACCAGGTGCGCGTCCTTGGCGCCGCGCACGAGTGGGTGAAGGCGCAGGTGGAAGCCGACCAGCCGTTCTTCCTGTGGGTGCACCTGGGCTGGATCACCCCGCGCCTGGGAGAGCTGGCCATCCCCGCCGAGCCGATCGACGATCCCTTCGTCTCAGCCGACCCGTGGGACATGACCGATCGCTACGACAGCGCCTTGCTCGCGACCGTCTCCTACATGCGCGCGTTCCTCGAGGCCGTGGGCCTGATCGAGGAGGGACTGATCTCCGATAGCCTGATCGTTCTCGCGGGCCTGCAGGGCATGGAGCTCAAGGAACGGGACGAGTTCGTCGGGGCCGCGGGGAGCGTCCACGAGGAAGTCCTGCACGTCCCGATCATCCTGCGGCACACCCCGAGCCTGACCGGCAGCCGGATCCTCGACGCGCAGGTGGAGCTGGGGGACGTGGCGCCGACCCTGCTCGACTGGTTCCGCCAGGACCCAGAGGACCTCGGAACGGGCCGCAGCCTGCTCGCCCTGTGCGACTCCTACGTCGAGGCCCCCTTCGAGGCCCGCCCGTCCTTCGCCGTGGCGGGAGACCACGGGACGGTGCGCACGCCGCGCTGGCGGCTTGTGGTGCGACTGAGCGGAGCGGGCGGAGCCGACGCGGACGAGCGGCTGCCGGACCTGGCCCTCTACGACGCCCGGGCTGACCCGGGGCAGTTCGTCGACGTCGCCGACCGCCACCCGGAGGTGGTCGGGACCTTGCGCGCCTCCCTGGAGGCCTGGGCGGCGGCCGCGGAGGCGGCGCGTTGAGCGCCGTTGCCCGCTCCTCGCACATCCGACCCGCGGCGAGGATCGTCGCCCTGACGGCGGCGGCAGCGTCGGCGGGGCTCTGGCTGGGAGCCCCCGCCCCCCTCGTCGCCCTGCTCGCGGCCCCAGCCTTCTTGGGCGCCGCCCTCGGGCCTCTAGCGCGGTGCGCCCCTTCTGTGCCCTCGGCGGCCGAGGCGGGCCTGTGGGCCTGGCTGCTCTCTCCGGCCGCCCTCGCTCTCGCCTACGCCCTCGCGCGCGCCCTCGGCGGCCTGGACGGGAGGTCGGGGGCCTGTCTGGCCCTGGGCGCGGCCTCCCTGGCCCAGCTCCCCACCCTGAGGGCGCGCGTGGCCTGGCAAGCGCCGTCGACGAGCGCCCGGACGGCGATCGCCGTCGGCGGGGCTCTGGCCCTGGCGGTCCTCGCGTTCCACACGCTCCTTCCCGGCCTGCGCCTGGGCGAGGAAGGCCTGTGGCACGCCGGGTTGATCGCCGCCACCGAGCGCGCCCTGCCCGCCGAGAACCCCTGGCTGGCCGGCACGGCGGCCCGCCACGCCCTCCTCCCGCACGCCCTCGGAGCGCTCCTGCGGGAGGTCTTCGCGCTCGCGCCCACCCACATCACCGTCGCGGGCGGCGTCTGGGCGGCGGCGGCGCTGCCCCTCGCCTTGACCCTCGTGGCCTCACCCGCCTGGCGGCTGGGACGGCGCGTGGCCCTGGCGGTCGCCCTGGCCCTGGCGGGCTGGAACGCCCTGGCGGGGTGGCAACTCGCGCGGGGGTGGCTGGTCGAGGGAGCGGGTCCGCCCTCCGGCGGCGCGGGCCCCCTGGCGGCCCTGCTGATCCCCGGGCCCGTGCCGACGGCTCTGATCTGGACCGTCGGCGCCTGGGCCGCCGCGGCGGGAGCCCTGCGTCACGGGGCCGGGTCCTCGACCATCCTCTGCGGGATCCTCGCCGGCCTGGCCTTCGCCGCCGATCCTGCGCTCGGCGCCCTGGCGGCCGGTTCGTGCGCCCTGGCGGCCCTCCTCGCTCCCGGCGCCGCCATCGTCCGACCCGCCCTGCCCCTGGCCTTGATCCTCGGCCTGGCCCCGGGGGCCTGGCTGTTGCGCGAGGGGCTGGCCGGGGTCGGCTCCGAGCTTCCCGCGCGGATCGACTGGCCCGTTTGGGCGGCGGGGGCCGGCCCGCTCCTTGCGGCGGCGCTGCCCCTGGTCCGGGGTGTCAGTCGCGGAGGGCGACCGATCGTCGCGCTCCTGGCCGCCACCGGCCCGGTCGGTCTGGTGATCTGCCGCAGCGACCTCCCCGGCGTCGGCGGAGGCTCCCTCGCCGCGGGCGTGGGCCTGGCGCTGGGTGTGCTCGCCGGCGGCGGTCTGGCCGCAGGATGGGTCGAGGGCGGACGCCTGTGGCGCTCCTACAGCCTCGCCGCCGCCGTCGGGGTCGCGGGGGGCGCCGCGCTGTTCGTGGCCGGCCTCCCGCCGCTCCTGTCGGGGGGTGCGGCGACCGAGCCCGCCGTGGTCGAGTCGGGCGCCTACCTGGTGCCGCTCGAACGCGGCGGTCTCTCGGCGGACGCTCGCGAGGCCTACGCCTGGCTCCGCGAGCGCCTGCCCTTCGGTGACCGCGAGCCCCTGCTCCTGTTGAGCGAGCTGCGCGAGACGCAGCGTCTGCCGTGGGCTCGCCGGCCCCACCCCGCCCCCCTGTTCAGCGGCCTCGAGCTGTGGTGCGACCGCAGCGAGCCGATGGCTCGCGCGCACCCTTCCTTGGATCGGCGCGCGCGCGCGGTGCGCTCGTTCTTCGAGCTCGAGAGCGCCGCGCACCTCGGCCCCCTGCGCGAGGCGGAACGCCTCGACAGGCCCCTGATCGTCTGGGTCGAGGGTGACGACCGCCTGCGGGCGCCGGGCATCGAAGGGCAGCTGGAGCGCGTGGGCCTCGCTCCCCTGTTCCGGGCGGGAGAGGTCTCCCTGTTCGTCTGGCCGCCGGAGCTGGCGGCGGTCCGGACGCCCTGAGGGCGCCTGGGGCCCGCCCGCTGCCCCGGCCCGCCCGTGCCGCTCAAGGGGGAGCGGTGGGACTCCGATAGGCTGAGGGTGCGGTTTTCCCGGAAGCTCCTCCCCTTCGCGACGGCCGCGGCCCTCGCGGGCTGGGCTCCTCCCTCGCCACCGGTGAACTTCGACGCGCTCTCCGAGCGCGTCGAGCACTTCGTCCTCGAGGACACGGCGCTCTCCGAGGGCGAGGCGCCCGGCTCCGGCCTGCGCGGCATGCTGCGCGGCGAGGGAGTGCGGGGGCTCGTCGAGTGGCGCCGGCGTCGCACCGAGGGGGGTGTGCAGCTCGAGCTAGAGGTGCACTACCCAGGCGAGGGCCTGCGATTGATGGACGTGGAGTGCCTGACCGAGCGGGGACCGCGGCTGGTCTGGCGGGAGGTCTCGCGAGCCGCCGGCCGCACCCTGGTGGCCGAGTGGTGCGACGACGGCAGCGGACTGCGGGTGCTCGAGTGGGGCAGCGACGGCGTCCTGCGCGAGCGCACCGACGCACGCGGCGGCGCGGTCATGCCCCTGTACCTGCTCGAGCTTCTGCGGGCGGAGCGCGTCACCGGCGGCGAGTTCCTGGTCTTCGATCCCCTCGGGCGAGGGCTCGAGGCGCTCACGGCCCGCACCATCCACTTCGCGGGTGCCGATGGCGCGGGGTCCACGCGGCGCGTCGACCTCCGGCGCGAAGACGGAACCCTCGCGGGACGCTACACCTTCGCCGGGGAGTCGCTCGAGGAGTTCCGCTGGCAAGCGAGCGCCGTGCGCGCCCGGCGCATCGACGGGCGGGAGTACGCCGAGCGCTGCGTGCGCTACGGCCTCGAACCGGACGAGGAGACCGTCAAGGATCTGTGAAAGAGAGCGCCCCGTGCTCTCCGAGAGCTCCGTGGGGCCGATCGCGTCGCCGAGCGGGTGGTGTGCCCGCCGCGCCGGGGATACCCTCTCGGGCCGCCCGTGGGCGAGTCGCCCCTGCCATGGACCTCCGACACATCCTGTTCAGCGCCGCGCTCCTCGCGTCGGCCGCCTGCGAGAGCCCCTCCGAGCACGCGGCGGCCGCCGACGAGGCCGTCTACGCCCTCGTCGAGGCGCGGCGTGCCGCCCTGACGGGAGAGGCGACTCCCTTCGACATCGCTCCCTCGCCCGACAGCCTGCGCCAGCGCATCCTGCGCGGCGAGGCGGCCGCGGTGGACGGCCTGGGCCTCGTCTCGTGCTTGGTGATCGCGGCCGAGAACAACCGGGAGCTGAGCGAGCGCCGGGAGTCCCTCTACCTCGCCGCCCTGGACCTGACCCTAGAGCGCTGGCGCTTGGGCTGGATCGGCGGATTCACCGCGGAGGCGGGCGCCGACGGCACCCTGGCCGATGCCGGCGAGGCCTCGGGCAGCCTCTCGCCCTCCCTCTCGCGCCTCCTGGGCACGGGGGCCTCGATCGTCGCCGGGATCGGTCTCGGCGTCGCGCGCAACATCGGCCTGGGGGATGGGTGGACGAGCGAGAGCACCCTGGCGCTGTCGGTGACCCAGCCGCTCCTGCGCGGGGCGGGTCGGCGCATCGTCACCGAGTCCCTTACACAGGCCGAGCGCGACCTGCTCTACGAGGTGCGCTCCTTCGAGCGCTTCCGGCGTACCTTCGCCGTCGACATCGCCGGCAGCTACTACCGCTTGCTGCAGCAGCAGGATGCGGTCGCCAACGAGGAGGCGAACTTCGAGACCGTGCGTCTGATCCGCCTGCGCAACGAGGCCCTGGCCGACGCCGGGCGCCTGAGCCCGATCCAGGTCGACCAAGCATCCCAGGACGAGCTGCGCTCGGCGAACCGACTGCTCGCGACACGCGCGGCCCTGGGGTCCTCCGTGGACGAGTTCAAGCTGACCCTCGGTCTGCCGATCTCCATCGACCTGAACCTGGACCCGACCGAGTTCGACCGCCTCCAGGAGGCGGGCCTGGTCGAGATCGGCGTCGGCGTCGATGAGGCGATCGCCTACGCCCTTGGCCATCGCCTGGACTTCGTGACCTCCCTGGAGCAGGTCGAGGATGCCGGGCGGCGCGTCGCCGTTGCGGCTGACGCATTGCGGGCCGGCCTGGACGTCTCCTTCTCGGCGAGCAGCGTCTCCGAACCCGATCGTCCTGGCAGGCACGTGGTCGACGACGTCACTTGGGAGGCGAGCCTGGGCCTGGACCTGCCCGTCGACCGCCTCCCCGAGCGCAACGCCTACCGATCGCAGCAGATCGCCCACCAGGCAGCGTGCCGCGCCCACGAGCAGCTCGAGGACGTGATCCGCGTCGGCCTGCGCGACACCTTGCGCTCGGCGCTCTCCACCGGCGAGGCCCACGAGATCAACCGCAACGCCGTGGCCCTGGCGGAGCGCCGCGTCGCCAACGCCCGCATGAACCTCGAGGCGGGCCGTGCCTCCACTCGCGACATCCTCGAGGCCCAGACCGCGTTCCTGGAAGCGCAGAACGCCGCCACGCGCTCCCTGGTGGACTTCACCCTTGCTCGCCTGGTCCTGTACCGTGACATGGAGCTCCTGGTCGTCGATGAGGGAGGCATCTCCATCGACGACGAGCCATTCGAACGCTGGAACGAGGAATCCGAATGAGCACCACAGAGAAGACGAGCCCCCCCGCCAAGCGCGGCCGCCCGGGCCTGGCCGCGGCGGTGATCGTCGTCCTCCTCGCCGGTGCGTGGCTGGCCTCCAGCGGCCTCTCGGGCTGGTTCGAGGAGGAGACCGGCGCGATCGAGGGATTCCGGGTCGAGCGCGGCAACTTGAGCATCAGCGTCACCGAGCGCGGAAACCTGACCGCCAAGAACAGCCACAGCCTCAAGTGCGAGGTCGAAGGCCGCACGACGATCCTCTACCTGATCGAGGAGGGCACGCACGTCGCAGTGGGGGATCTGATCGCCGAGCTCGACGTCTCCGGGCTGCTCGACCGGCAAGTCAGCCAGGAGCTGCGCGTGCAGGCCGCTCGCAACTCCTTCACCAAGGCCAAGGCGAACCTCGAGATCCAGGAGACGGAGAACGAGAGCCTGATCGCCCAGGCGCGCCTGGCTCAGGACTTCGCCGAGCAGGATCTAGCGAAGTTCATCGACGGTGAACGGGACGAGCTGGTCGCCCTGGCCGACGAGGAGATCAGCCTGGCCGAGGAGGATCTCAAGATCGCCGAAGATCAGTTCCTGTGGAGCGAGAAGCTCGCGGAGAAGGGGTTCCTGACGCGCACCGAGCTCGAGCGGGACGAGCTGTCGTTCGCCCGCGCGAGGATCATGATGGGCCAGAAGCGGCGCGCCAAGGAGCTGTTGATCAAGTTCGACCTGCCCAAGCGCCTGGCCGAGCTGGAGGGGGCGCAGGCAGAGGCTGTCCGGGACGTGCGCAAGGTGGAGCTGCAGGCCGAGGCGCAGGTGATCGACTTCCGCACCGCCGTGGAGACGTCCGAGCGCATGCTGGAGCTGGAGGAGGAGGAGCTGGCCAAGAACTCGATCCAGATCGAGAAGGCAGTCATCCGCGCACCGGTCGAGGGTTTCGTCGTGTACGGCCGCGAAGAGGGCGGACGCTGGGGCGGGGGCGAGCCCGTCAAGGAGGGCACCGAGGTCCGCGAGCGCAAGGAGATCGTCAGCATCCCGGGCGACGGGCAGATGGTGGCCGACGCGAGCGTCCACGAGTCGGTCCTCGAGCAGGTTACCGAGGGCCTGCCGTGCCTGCTCGCCATCGACGCGCTTCCGGGCCGTGAGTTCCACGGCACCGTTTCGCGGGTGGCGCGGTTGCCCGACAAGAACAGCTGGTTCGCCAACCCCAACCTGCGCCTGTACAAGACCGAGATCGTGATCGAGGGAAGCTCCAAGGAGATGCGGCCGGGCATGTCCTGCAGCATCGAGATCCTCGTGGACGAGCTGACCGATGTGCTGAAGATCCCGCTGCAGGCCGTCGTCCACAACGGGGGCCGCAACCTGTGCTTCGTCCGATCAGGCAGGGAGGTGGAGGAGCGCGAGGTCGAGGTGGGCCAGCACAACACCAAGTGGGTGGAGGTGCGCTCGGGCCTGAGCGAGGGCGAGCTGGTCCTGTTGACTCCTCCGCCTGGGCTGCTCGACGACGAGAGCTCCGCCACCGACCCCGGTGACGATCGCTCCCGACCTGGCCCGGCAGGCGCGGGAGGAGCGCGGCCCTCTCCCCCCGCGGCGACCGAGGGGTCAGGCGCCGGGTCGCGTCGGGGGGCCGGGGGAGAGTCCTCGCGCCGGGGCTTGGGCCCTCCCGCGGGCGGGACTCCTCACGGCTCACGCCCGGATGGGGGCGGTGGCGCCGGGCGCCGCGGATCGGCACCCTCGTCGGCGGCCGCTCCCTCCGACCGGTCCGCCGGCGAGGGTTCGTGAGCGGCCGCGGCCAGGGCCGGCCGGTAGCCGAGCTCGAAGACGTCAGCCGCGTCTACCGCCTCGGCGAGAACGTGGTCAAGGCGCTCGACGGCTTCAGCTTCCGCTTCGAGGAGGGGGAGTACTGGGCGGTGATGGGGAGCTCGGGCAGCGGAAAGTCCACCCTGCTCAACCTCCTGGGTTGCCTGGATCGGCCCACCTCCGGCAGCTACCGCGTCCGCGGCGAGGAGTCGTCGGCGATGGACGACGACGCCCTCTCGGACCTGCGCAGCCGGGAGATCGGCTTCGTCTTCCAGTCCTACAACCTGATCCCTCAGCTCGATGTGCTCGAGAACATCATGGTCCCGCTCTTCTACCAGGACGTGCCGCCCGCCGACGGCCCCGAGCGCGCCCTGCGCCTCGCCGAGCGCGTCGGGCTCGGCGATCGCCTCGGGCACCGGCCGCTCGAGCTGTCGGGAGGCCAGCAGCAGCGCGTCGCCATCGCCCGGGCCCTGATCAACGACCCGGCGCTCGTGCTCGCTGACGAGGCGACGGGCAACCTCGACAGCGCGACGGCGGTCGAGATCCTCAACCTGTTCGACGAGCTGCACGGAGAGGGCAAGACCATCCTGCTCGTGACCCACGAGCCGGCCGTGGGCGAGCGGGCCGAGAACGTCCTGCGCCTGGCCGACGGGCGCATCGCCGAGGTCTCGCGTGCCCGGGAGGTCGGGGCGTGATTCGCGGCTCCCTGTTGCGGACCGTGCGCCTGGGCGTGCGCAGTCTGCTCCTGCACAAGTTGCGCAGCGCCCTCACGACCCTCGGAGTGCTCTTCGGCGTCAGCAGCGTGATCGCGATGCTGGCGATCGGTGAGGGCGCGAGCGAGGAGGCTCAGGAGGCGATCCGACGCCTGGGCAGCCAGAACGTCATCCTGCGCAGCGTCAAGCCGTCCGACAATCAGGTCACCGATCAGACCACGCGCGTGTTGACCTACGGCCTGACCCACGATGACTTCGCAAGGGTCGCGGAGACCTTCCCCGGAGTCGTGCGCGCGATCCCCATCCGCGAGCTCCCCGACGAGGTGCGCTTCGGATCGCGCGCCCTGCGACCGCGCGTGCTGGCGACGGTCCCTTCCTACCTCGACGTCACCGGGCGCGTCCTCCACGAGGGGCGCTTCCTCGAGGAGATCGACGACCGCGAGGTGGCGAACGTCTGCGTCCTCGGGTACGAGGTCGCTCGCCACCTGTTCCCGTTCCAGACTCCGGTCGGCGAGAAGGTGCGCATCGGATCCGACTACTTCACCGTGATCGGGACGCTCCTGCCGCGGGTGCGCCTGGGGAGCGATCGGCCCGACCCGGGTGAGGATGTGACCGGCGAGGTGTTCATCCCCCTCAAGACCGGCCGCCGCTGGTTCGGCGACATGATCCTCCGCATCCGCAGCGGCAGCCGCGACATGGAGGAGGTTCAGCTGCACGAGATCGTGGCCGAGGTCGACTTGGCCGAGAACGTTCCCTTCGTGGCCGCCGCCTGCCGCACGATGCTGGATCGCGAGCACACCGAGCGCGACTACGAGGTCGTCGTGCCGCTGGAGCTGCTCCTGCGCGCGCAGGAAACCAAGCGCATCTTCAACATCGTGCTCGGCTCGATCGCGGGCATCAGCCTGCTGGTGGGAGGGATCGGGATCATGAACGTGATGCTCGCGACGGTCACCGAGCGCACGCGCGAGATCGGGATCCGCCGCGCCCTGGGTGCCAAGCGGCGCCACATCGTGACCCAGTTCCTGGTCGAGACGGTCGTCCTCTCGATCGGTGGCGGGCTCCTGGGGATCCTGCTCGGCATGGCGATCCCCGCCGGCATCGAGCGTTGGGCCGACATGCGCACGATCGTCACGCCCACGGCGCCCCTGCTGGCCTTCGGCATCTCCGCCGGCGTCGGCGTGGTGTTCGGCCTCTACCCGGCGTGGCGGGCGGCGGTCATGGACCCGGTCGAGGCGCTCAGGCACGAGTAGCGGGCAGCTCTTGGGGGCGACGGCGCGCTGAGGGGGTGGACCGCGGGCGCCCGCGCCCGCTGCGACGGCCCGACCCTCACGCGCCACCCCGCAATGCGAGGGCCTGCGCGAAGTGCGCGCGGCCGACCTTCTCGGAGTCGGCGCAATCGGCGATCGTGCGCGCTACGCGGCGCACCGACTGCACCGCCCGCGCGGAGAGGCCGTAGGCCTCGACCGCATCGCGCAGGAGGGAGAGGGCGTCCCCCCGCACCGGCGCCCAGCGATCCAGCTCGGTCGTCTGGAGCCGGGCGTTGCCACGCCCGCCCTGCCGCGCTCGAGCACGCTCACGGGCGGCGCGCCCGGCCCGGACCAGGTTCGCCTCGGTCTCCTCGCCCGCGCTCTCGGGCGGCGGACCGGTCAGGTCCTCGAAGGAAGGCGCCGTGACGGTCACCCGCAGGTCCACCCGGTCGAGCAGGGGGCGGGAGAGCCGCGCCGTGTAGCGCGCCACCGCGGCGGCCGAGCAGGTGCATGCGATGCGCGGATGGCCGTGGTGGCCGCACGGGCAGGGGTTCATCGCGGCCACGAGCTGGAAGCGCGCGGGCAGCTCCATGCGCCAGCGCGCCCGTGCGATCTGCACGCTCCCGTTCTCCAGCGGCTCGCGCAGGGCCTCGAGGGCCTCGCGACGGAACTCGGGAAGCTCGTCGAGGAACAGGAGCCCGCCGTGCGCCAGAGTCACCTCCCCGGGCGTCGCCTGCACGCCGCCGCCGATCAGCCCCGCGTAGCTCGTCGTGTGGTGGGGGGCGCGGAAGGGACGCGCACGCGCCAGGCCGCCGGGCCAGCGGCCCGCGGCCGACAGGCAGCGTGTGATCTCGATCCGCTCGTCCAGGTCTGGGGGCGGAAGCAGGCGCAGCATGCTGCGCGCCAGCATGCTCTTGCCGACCCCGGGCGGGCCGACCATCAGGACCCCGTGGCCGCCGGCGGCGGCGATGCCCAGGGCGCGCTTGGCGGCGGGCTGGCCGCGGACCTCGTCGAGGCCGGGGCCCTCGACGGGCGCGCGCTCGTCCTCCTGTGCGAGGCAGCAGGCGAGAGGGCGCCCCCCGCTGACGTGGGCGACGACCTGCGCGAGGTGCTCGGCCGCGCGCACCTCGAGGTCGGGGAGGCAGGCCGCCTCGCGGGCGGTGGCCGGGGGCGCGACGAGGTGGCGCAGGCCCGAATCGCGCGCTGCCGCCGCGGCGGCCAGTCCGCCGGGGACGGAGTGCAGGCGTCCGTCGATGCCCAGCTCCCCGACGAAGAGGGCTGATTCCAGGGCGCGGGCGTCGAGGTGGCCGATGGCGGCCGCGGCGCACAGGGCCATCGGCAGGTCGAGGGTCTCCCCGCTCTTGCGCCGCGCCGCCGGGGCGAGGTTGAGGTGCAGGCGGCCGCCGGGGAGTCCGAGACCGTTCTCCTTGAGGGCCGAGAGGACGCGCCCGCGGCTCTCCCGGACGACCGCGTCGGGCAGGCCCGTCACGAGGACGTCGGTATGCTCCCGGTCGGCGGGCTCGAAGCGCGCCTCCACGGTCACCAGGTCTGCGGCGACCCCCGACAGGCAGGCACCCTGGACGCGGACGGCTCTCACGATCGGGGGGACCGACCGCGCGCCGGCGCGGTGACGCGAATCCGCGGAGAGTCCTCGCCGGCCCTTGCCGTCGGTCATCCTCGAGACCATCCTCGGAGTCGTCATGGTCCGCCGCATGCAAGGTGCACGCCGCTTCGCGACCGTCGCGCGGGAAGCGCCGGCGATGGCGGCGGCGGGCCTGGTGGCCTGGGCTTGCGCGGCTCCGCGGACCCCTCCTCCCGTCGGATGGGGTGAGTCGATCGTCGTCTGCGGGCGGGCGGTCGAGATCGGTGTCCCGGTCGTGACCTGGACGGACCCGGGCGGCTACGACGCGACCGCGACCGCCTACGACCCCGCGCGGCCTCCCGAGCACGCCGACCTCGACAGCGGCCGGCGCTATTCGCCCGGACGCCGCCGAGACGGCCGCGTCCTCGTCCCGCCCGGCTCAGGCGATCGCGACCTGCTCGCCTCCGTCGTCGACCAGTTCGTCGTCCACTACGACGTGTGCGGGACGAGCCGCACGTGCTTCGACGTCTTGCACCGCCGACGGGGCCTCTCGGTGCACTTTCTGCTCGACCTCGACGGGACGATCTACCAGACCCTGGACGTGCGCGACACGGCGTGGCACGCAGGGCCGGCCAACGCGCGCTCGATCGGCATCGAGATCGCCCAGTGGGGTGCGCGGGCGCCGTCGAGGGCGGGGGAGCTCGACGAGTGGTACGCCTCCCGCGACGGAGGGACGCGCATCACCATCCCCGAGCGCTTCGGGGACGGCGGGCTGCGCACGAGCGACTTCGAAGGCTGGACCGCGCGGCCCTCCCTCCAGCGCGGCCGGATCCACGGCGCCGAGCTGGTGCAGTTCGACTTCACCGTCGAGCAGTACGACTCCCTGGTCCGGCTCCTGGCTGCCCTCTGCTCCGAGCTTCCCCGCCTGCTCCCCTCGGCTCCGCGAGATGAAGCCGGGCGGGTGCGAACCGGCGCCCTCACGGCCGAGGAGCTGGATGCCTTTCGCGGAATCCTCGGCCACCACCACGTGACCGCCCGCAAGGTCGATCCGGGGCCGGCCTTCGACTGGGAGCGGGTGCTGCGCGGCGTGCGCGAGCGCCTGGAGCTCGGTCAGAAGTAGTACAGGGCGGCGGCACCGCCGCCGATGGCGACCAGCAGGGCGGTGAGGACCCGCGCGCCCACGCGCACTCCCCCCAGGACCATGGCCAACGTGCCCTTGGTGAGCGTGTTGACCATCACCGCCAGCATGATCCCGTTGCGAGCCACGTCGAGCTCCAGTTCGTCGCCGGCCATGCGCGAGAGGGACAGGGTGATGGCGTCGACGTCGGTCAGGCCAGAGATCGCCGCGAGGAAGTAGATCCCCCGGTCTCCGAACTCGTCGTGGAGGGTGCTGGCGAGCAGCATGATCAAGGCGATCAGGGCGCCGAACTTCAATGCCGTCGCGAGCTCGAAGGGGTTGCGTAGCTTGAGCTCTCCTTCCTCGCCGCCGCTGCCTCCCGAACGCAACAGGAACAGGCCGGGGAGGATGCAGATGACCATCATCACTCCCAGGGCCGGCGCGACCTCGCCGACGAGGGGGCGGCCGACAAGCCCGACCTCCACCAGGACGCGCGGGAACATGATGGCCGAGGAGAACACGATGCCGGCGGCGAGGATGCGCGCCAT
The DNA here is from genome assembly GCA_030746555.1 of Planctomycetota bacterium. Taxonomy (GTDB): domain Bacteria; phylum Planctomycetota; class UBA1135; order UBA1135. The sequence goes on from JASLMK010000017.1 coordinate 58,089, forward strand.
GCCCGGGTTCGACCGGCCCAGGCGCGAGAAGCTGAGGGTCACGGCGGTGGACGAGGCGAGCCCGCCGAAGAGGCTGGTGAGGGCGATGCCGACCCGCGGGCCGGCGAGCTTCACCGCCAGGTAGCCCGCGAAGGAGATCGTCGCGATCAGCACCACCAGCAGCCAGATCGCGTAGGGGTTGAGGGCCTCGCCCGGTCCGAAGCCGCGGTTGGGCAGGGCCGGGAGCATGACGACCGAGATCAACAGCAGCTTGAAGGCGGCGTGGATCTCGCGGCGCTCGATGCGCTCCACCAGGCCGTGGAGGATGGGCTTGAGACCCAACAGGACGGTCGTGATGACGGCCACGGCCGAGGCCACGACCAGCTCGCCCGACATCGCCAAAGCCCCCAGGGCGAAGGTCACCAGGGAGGCCACGGTCGTCGTGACGCCGAGGTCGTGGTCCTCGCGAACCTGCAGGACGTGGGCCGTGGTCAGCAGCCCCGCCAGGGCCAGGAAGCCGAACCCGAGCAGGGCGGAGTGGTCGAGGGCCGTGGCCAGCAGGCTCCACAGGGCGCCCAGCAGGCTCATCAGCCCGAAGGTGCGCAGGCCGCCGACGTTGGCGTGCTCCTCGTCCTGGTGGCCGGACCAGCCGCGCTCGAGCCCGATCATGAGCCCGACGGCCAGGGCCACGCCGAAGCGCACGAACACGTCCATCAGGTCCATCTCCACCTGCATGCCGTCTATACCCTTCGACCTCTCCCGACCCCTCCCGTAGGGGTTTCGACGGTCATTTCCGCCGCTCCGGCGTCAGTTCGCCGATTCTGGGAGGCGGGCGTCCCCCGCGTCCGGGTCCAGCGCCAGGCCGAGGCTCCCGCCGGCCCGCTCCAAGCGCTCGCGAGCGGTGGCGGGATCGACGCCGCCGCGCTCCATGACCACCGCCAGCTTCACGCTGCCCCCGGCCCGCTCGAGGAGCCGTGCCGCCCGCTCGCGGTCCACCGCGCACAGTTCGCGGACGAGGCGGATGCCACGGTCGGTGAGCTTCTCGTTGGCGCGCGTGTTCACGTCCACCATGAGGTTCCCGTGCACCTTGCCCAGGCCCGCCATGGCCAGGGTCGAGACGGCGTTGAGGACCAGCTTGGTCGCCGTGCCCGCCTTGAGGCGCGTGCTGCCCGCCAGGAGCTCCGGGCCGGTCAGGACGCGGATCGAGAGGTCGGCCCGGTCGGGAACCGATGTTCGCGGAACGCAGGCGAAGAACACCGTCGCCGCCTCGCGGGAACGGGCGTGGTCCAGCGCCCCCGCCACGAAGGGCGTCGTGCCGCCCGCGGAGATGCCGAAGACCACATCGCGCGGGCCGACCTCGAGCTCGTCGAGCGCTCCCACGGCGCCGTCGCGATCGTCCTCGGCACCCTCGACCGCTCCGGTCAACGCGGACGGGCCTCCGGCGATCACGGCCCGAACCGAGTCGGGATCGCTCTGGAAGGTCGGCGGGCACTCGACCGCGTCCAGCACGGCCAGGCGGCCGCTCGTCCCGGCCCCCACGTAGATCAGCCGGCCGCCTCCCCGCAGGCGCGCGCGGACGAGCTCGATCACCTCGACGATCTCCTCGCGCGCGGCGGCCACCGCGGCGGCGACCTCAGAGTCGAGGCCGTTCATGCAGTCGAAGGCGTCGGCGACGCTCATGCGGTCGAGGCCGGCGCTCGCCGGATGGGAGCGCTCCGTGTCCAGATGACCGCGCGGCGTGGGCAGGTCGCTCACGGGCGTGCGCCCCCGGCGGACCAACGGCGGCGCTCGGCGGAGTCCCTCAAGTCCATGGGGGCAGGGTAGCGATCCCGGCGGCGGCCGACCTCTCCGCTGCCGGGCGAGTTTCGCTGCCCCGTGGGCGGCCTGGCGCGGGTCGCCTTCGGTATCCTCTCGGTCATGCAGACACTCTCCAGTTTCGTCGGCGGGGCGTGGGTCGAGGGCACCGGCACGCCGGTCGAGCTCCACGACCCCACGACCGAGGAGCCCATCGCCGCCTGCGACAGCACGGGCATCGACTTCCGTGCGGTCGTCGAACACGCCCGGACCACGGGCGGCCCCGCCCTGCGGGCCCTCTCGTTCCCCCAACGGGGCCAACTCCTCAAGCGCCTCTCGGCCGCCCTCCACGAGCAGCGCGAGGAGCTGATCGAGGTCGCCACCCGCAACGGCGGCTGCACGCGCGGCGACGCCAAGTTCGACATCGACGGGGCGACCTCCACGCTCGCGGCCTACGCCTACTTCGCCCGCGATCTCGGCGAGCAGGCCCACCTCACCGACGGCGCACCCCTGCCCTTGGGCCGCACACCGCGCTTCAGCGGCCAGCACGTCTGGGTGCCGCGCACCGGCGTCGCCGTGCACATCAACGCCTTCAACTTCCCCAGCTGGGGGATGCTGGAGAAGATGGCCTGCGCGCTCCTGGCGGGAGTGCCGGTGATCGAGAAGCCCGGCACCTCGACGGCCCTGATCGCCTGGCGCGTGGCGCGCATCATCGCCGAGTCCGAAGTCCTGCCCGAGGGCGCCTTCCAGTTCGTCTGCGGATCCGTGGGCGACCTGCTCGAGCACCTCGACGCCCAGGACTGCCTGGCGTTCACCGGCTCCGCCGCCACCGGAGAGAAGCTCAAGGGCAATGCCAACCTCGTACGCCGCAACACGCGCGTGAACATCGAGGCGGACTCCCTCAACGCGGCGATCCTGGCGCCCGACGCGGACGCGGAGAGCGAGACGTACGGCCTGTTCCTCGCCAACATCGCCCTGGACATGACCCAGAAGACGGGCCAGAAGTGCACCGCCGTGCGGCGCATCCTGGTGCCCGCCGACCGCGTGCAGGCGGTCCGCGACGACCTCGTCGCCGAGCTGGGCCGGGTGCGGGTGGGCGACCCGGGCGAGCGCGAGACGCGCATGGGGCCCCTCTCCAGCCGCGCCCAGTTCGAGGACGTGCGCGCCGGCATCGGCCGCCTGGCGGAGGTCGCCGACGTCGCCTGCGGCGGCGCCGAGCCCCCGCACGCGCCGGGCTGGTTCGTCTCCCCGACCCTTCTGGTGGCCCGCGAGCCCGATGCCGAGATCCTGCACGCCGAAGAGGTGTTCGGCCCCGTCGCCACGATCCTGCCCTACTCGGGGCGGGCGGACGAGGCGGCCGAGATCGCCTCCCGCGGCGGCGGAGGTCTGGTCGTGAGCGTCTACGCCGACGACCCCGACTGGACCGAGAGCGCCGTGCGGGGCCTCGCGCCCTGGCACGGCCGGGTCTGGATCGGCAGCGAGCGCACGGCGGGCCAGTCCCTGCCGCCGGGCATGGTGCTGCCGGGCATGGTCCACGGCGGCCCCGGCCGGGCCGGCGGCGGCGAGGAGCTCGGCGGCCTGCGCGGCCTCGAGTTCTACATGCAGCGCACGGCCCTTCAGGGCTTCCTGGGCTTCTTGGAGGGCCGCTTCGGAGCGCCGGCCGCCGAGACCGCCGAGACCGCCGAGGCGACGGGCTCCGCGTAGAGCAGGGGCCCGTCGGCGGCGGTCGAGCTCCAGGGGATGGCGCGGCGCTCGACCTCCTCCACGGCCGGAGGCACGCCCGAGGCGCTGATCCACACCTCGCGCGGGTCGGCGGCGGCGAGGAGCGGCCCGAGCCAGTCGGAGTCGGCCCCGTGGTGGGGCAGTAGCAGGCGCGCGTGCGGGCCGTCGGCCTCTCCGTGGGCCAGGAGGTCCGCGAGCCCCTCGGCGTCGGCGTCGCCGCACAACAGGATCCGCTCGGCGCCCCACTCGACCCGTAGGCTGCGCGAGCCCTCGTTGCCGTCTCCGGGTCGGCCGCGCAGGAGCGTCAGGCCGAGCCCAACGCCTCCCGGGTCGCCCGGCAACAGGCGCAGGCTGCCGCGCTCGAGGTCGGCGCGCTCGGCGGCGGCGGGCAGGCGCCCGGCGAGCCGCCCGGGGAGGGCGCCGGCCCAAGCCCGGGGCGGATAGCGCTCGACCACCCAGTCGAGGGCGCCGTCGTGGTCGCGGTGGGGGTGGGAGAGGACGACGGCGAGGGAGCCGACGTCCCAGGCCGCCAGAGCCGGCGCGAGGGCCGCGCGGGCGACGCCCGGCCGGTCCCTCGAGCCCGCGTCGAACACCCAGCAGGCCTCGCCCGGCGCCCGCACGCAGACCGCGGTCCCGTTGCCGACGTCGAGGGCCCGCACCTCCAGGCCGCGCGGCCCGCGGGTCCAGGGCGCGAGCAACAGGGCCCAGGCCAGGAAGCTCGGTCGGCCGAGGCGAACCCCGCGGAGCAGGGCCAGGGAGCCGAGGCAGGCGGCCGCCAGGAGCGGGAAGGGGCGCGGCGCGAGGGGAGCGGGGGTCGCCGGGAGCCCGTCTCCGAACTCGGCCAGCCCCACCAAGACCGCCGTCGCCGCGCGCGCCAGGCTCTCGAGCGCGTCCAGGGGAACGAGCAGCCACAGCCAGCCCGCGGCGAGCAGGAGTGCCACCCAGGGCAGCATCAGGGGCGTCAGCAGGATCCCGACCCAGCTCCACTCGCAAAAGCGCGTCCAGACGAAGGGGAGGGTGGCCAGGGTGGCGGCGATCGACAGGCCCACCCCGCCGGTGAACCCGTCGAGGAGACGCTGGGCGAGGACGCGGCCCCAGAGGGGGCGACGCCGGCCCAGGCGTCCGACCCCGGCGATCCGCCCGCCACCGGGGAGCAGGGCGCGCACGGCCGCGATCGCGCTCCCGCCGGCCCAGACCAGGCCCCCGGCGGCGGCGTAGGAGAGGAGGACGGACGCGCTCTCGAGGGCCGTGGGATGGACGAGGAGCTCGATCCCGGCCGCCAGCGCCCACAGGGAGAGGCCGTCGGGACGGCGGCCGCCCAGGCGACCGGCGAGCTGGCCGAGGGCCAGGGCCAGGCTGGCGCGCACGACCGGCGCCCCCGCCCCTGCCAGGGGGGCGAAGAGCGCCAGCAGCCCGGCACGCCAGGCCTCGGGGGCGGCGAGGACCCGCCCGGCGGCGCTCCCCCTTCCCCCGCGGGCGGCGCAGGCGGCGGCGAGGGCCCCCGCGGGCCAGACGAAGAGCAGGGCGATCAGCCCGACGTGGAGCCCGCTGACCGCCAACAGGTGGCGCGTCCCCGTGCGGGTGAACAGGTCGGTCATCGACGGCGGGAGGGCGCCGCGCTCTCCCAGGAGGAGGGCCGTGCAGAGGCCGCGGGTGCTCGGATCCGCCAGGCCGGCGAGGCGCTCGAGCGCCGCATCGCGCAGGGAGGCGAGACGGCGCGCCAGGCGCGCGCGTGGGCGCTGGGATGGGGGACCGAGGCGTTGCACTTCGTCGGGGAGGAGCCTGCGCGGAGCGCTCCAGGCGCTGGCGGGCAGCACGGGACCGCGCGCCGCGGGCACGGGCGGGCGAGGAGTCAGGACGCGCACGCGCTCCCCGGGTGCGATCAGGCCGGGGTCCACAGACCACAGGGTTCCGCGCGGGTGCAGGCGCCCGACGGTGCGCTCGCCGCGGCGCACGACGCTCCAGGTTCCCGTGGCGGGATCGGCGGGCTCCTCCAGGGATACCGCCGTGCGCAGACCCGCCAGGCAGCACAGCATCAGCCAGGGCGCCGGCCCCGCCCGCCACCAGACCAGGCTCGCGAGGGCGGCGGCGGCCCAGGCGGCCGTCGTTCCCAGACCGCCCGCCAGCGAGCCCAGGGCCAGGGCCACGCCGACCGCCAGGAGGGGACGGCGCGGGCGCGGGCCGTTTCGGCCGCTCCCCCCGCTCCCGTACTCCTGGGCGCCCCCGTCCACGGGAGGGGGACCGCCCCGCGCGTCGGCGGTTGCGCGCGGCGGCGGCCAGTGCGCCGTCGAGTCGGCTCCCCGATCCGCGTCCGCTCCGCGGGGCTCGCGCGCCCTCACGCCGAGTCCGCGGTTAGACTCTGGGCTCCATGGCCTCCGCGAGCACCACCGCCGCCCTCTTCCCGGGCACCTTCGACCCCCTCACCTTCGGGCACCAGGACCTGATCCGGCGCGCGCGTGCCTTGTTCGACCGCGTCGTCGTGGGGGTGGCCGTCCACCCCGAGAAGGAGCACCTGTTCGAAGCCGCCGAACGGGCCGCCCTGGCGCGCGAGGCCACCGCCGACCTCTCCGGCGTCGAGGTGTGTGTGATCGAGGGGCTCTTGGTGCGCGCCTGCCGCGAGCTGGAGTGCGGCGTGATCGTCCGCGGCGTGCGCGGCGGCGCGGACTTCGACTACGAGGTCGCCATGGCGCGCACGAACCGCACGCTCGACGGCGACCTCGACACGATCCTGCTCGCTCCTTCCCCGGAGCTGGCCCACGTCTCCAGCACGCTCGTGCGACAGATCGCCTCCATGGGAGGCGACGTCACTCCCTTCGTCGCGCCCAGAGTCGTGCGCGCCCTGCGCGAGCGCTTCGCGCGCTGATCCACCGCCTCCGACCAGCCATGAGCGAACGCCGTGTCGTCAACACTCCCGACGCCCCCGATGCCATCGGTCCCTACAGCCACGCCATCGTGGGCGGAGGGCTCGTCCACTGCTCGGGCCAGGTTGGGCTTGACCCCGCCACCGGGCAGATCGTCGAGGGCGGCATCGCGGCTCAGGCCGAGCGCACCCTCGCCAACCTGCGCGCCGTGCTCGAAGCCGCCGGCTCCGGCGTGGAGGGCGTCCTGAAGTGCACCGTGTACCTGAACGACTTCGCTGACTTCACCGCGTTCAACGAGGTGTACGAGCGCACCTTCGGCACGATCGAGCCGCCGGCGCGAGCCTGCGTCGAGGTGAACTTGCCGATGGGCGCCCTGGTCGAGATCGACTGCGTGGCCCTGGCGGGCTGACAGAGTCGGCATGAGCCTCGCCTGCGGCATCGTCGGTCTGCCCAACGTGGGCAAGACCACCCTCTTCGAGGCGTTGACCGGCTTCGGCTCGGTTCCCGCGCCCTACGCCTTCAGCACGACCGAGCCGCAGCGGTCGGTCGTGGCCGTCCCCGACGAGCGGCTCGAGGTGATCCACGGCTACATCGAGACCGACAAGATCGTCCCCGCCGACCTGTCGGTCGTGGACATCCCCGCCCTCGCGCCCGGCGCCTACAAGGGCGAGGGGCTGGGCAACCAGTTCCTCGGCACCGCCAAGGAGGCGGACGCGATCCTGCACGTCGTGCAGTGCTTCGAACGCGCCGACCTCGGGCGAGAGCGGCCCGTCGATCCGATCGGGGACATCGAGACCCTCGAGCTCGAGCTGTGCATGGCGGACTTGGCCACGGTCGAGCGCAACCGCGAGCGCGTGGCGAAGAAGGCCCGTGCGGGAGACGAGGAGAGCAAGTTCCAGCAGGCGGTCTTCGAGCGTGCCGCCCAGAGGCTGGAGGAAGGCGGGCTCCTCTCCGTGCTCGACTGGAAACCCGCCGAGGCCGAGGCCCTACGGCCGCTCTTCTTGCTGACGACCAAGCCCGTGCTGTATGTGGCCAACGTGGGCGACGCCGACCTGGAGGGGCAGGGGGAGCTCGCGCGCGCGGTGGCCGAGCACGCCGCCGCCAGCGGCGCCGGCTCGATCGCCTTGTGCTGCGACATCGAGTGTGAGCTGCGCTCGATGGAGGCCGACGACCGCGACCTGTTCATGGGTGAGCTCGGCATCGACGAGCTGAGCCTGCCGCGCTTGATCTCCGCCGCCTACGACCTGCTCGGCCTGCAGACCTTCTTCACCGCCGGCGAGAAGGAGATCAAGGCCTGGACCATCCTCCAGGGCGACTGCGCTCCCGTGGCTGCGGGGCGCATCCACTCCGACTTCGAGAAGAAGTTCATCAAGGCCGAGGTCTACTCCGTGGCCGACCTCGTCGAGCACGGCAGCGAGGCGGCCATCAAGGCGGCGGGCAAGCTGCGCGTCGAGGGGCGCGACTACGTCATGCGCGAGAGCGACGTGGTCCACTTCCTCGTCGGGCGCTGAGTCCCGCGCCGCAGACTGCGGCACCGGTCATCGCCCGGAGAAGTCGAGGCTGCGGGGCGTGCCGAACATGAAGTGGTGCTCGTAGCGCTTCAGGATCAGGCGGTCTGTCCGGGAGAAGCTGTCGAAGGTGAGGGGGATCGTCTCCGATGTCCTTGGATCCCTCAGCTCGACGCACAGGACGCCCTGCGGGCCGCCCGCGAGGTCGTTCTTGTGGATCACGGCGCCGCTCGACCCATCCTCCCTCTCGACCCCGAAAGCGTGGAAGTTGTGGCGCAGCCCCACGACGTTGGGGCAGCGGCGGCCTGTGCATCGGTGTCCTCTGCCGAACGACTCGTTGGCGAGGCGGCGTTGCTCCTCGTCGGGGCGCTCGAACAGCCCGGTCAGCTCGCGGTGGTCGATCGTCTTGGGGGCGCGGCCGAGGTATAGATCGTTGACGAAGACCTCCGCCTCGATCCCCGGTGCGGCCTCGAGGACCAGGCTCGCGCGCTCGACGGGCCCTGCCTGCCTGACCACGAGGACGGCGCCCGCGCCCATGGCCAAGACCGCCGCGAGCCCCTTGACGAGGCGCTGGGACGAG
>JASLMK010000018.1 GCA_030746555.1 Planctomycetota bacterium
GGCCAGGTCGACGAGCTGGCGGCGGGCGATCTCGCGCACGGCGCGCTCGTCGAGCTCGTCGAAGACGACCACCTCGTCGAGGCGCCCGAGGAACTCGGGCGGGAAGCGGCGCGCGAGGGCGTCCCGGGAGAGGTCCTCGAGGACCTCCGCGGTCAAGGGACGGGCGCCGCGGTGGAATCCGACGGCTCCGGCGGCGGAGAGGATCTCGCCCGCCCCCGCGTTGGAGGTCATCACGACCAGGGCCTGCTCGAAGCAGACCCGGCGGCCGCGCCCGTCGGTCAGGGAGCCTTCCTCCAGCACCGAGAGCAGCAGGCCGTGCACTCTCGGGTGGGCCTTCTCGATCTCGTCGAAGAGCACGACCGAGTCGGGACGGCGGGCGAGGGCCTCGGTGAGCTGGCCGCCGTGCTCGTGGCCGACGAAGCCGGGCGGCGAGCCGACCAGGCGGCTGTACTCGTGGGCCTGGGCGAACTCGGCGCAGTCGATGCGGACGAGGGGGTCGCGGTCGTCGCCGGCCAGCTCGCGGGCCAGGGTGCGCACCAGCTCGGTCTTGCCCGTGCCGGTACGGCCGACGAACAGCAGGCTCGCCAGGGGGCGGTCCGATGCGGCGAGGCCGCTGGCGCCGCGCTCGACGGCGCGGGCGACGGCGCGGACGGCGGCGGCCTGGCCGACCAGGCGGCGCGCGAGGCGGCGTTCGAGGTCGCGGCCGTGCTCACGCAGGCGAGAGCGCCGGGAGTCCGCGTCGCCGTCGGCGCGCGCTCCCCCGTCGCCGCGCGAGCCGGCCCGCAGGCGGACGCGCTCGAGGGCCAGGTGGGGGTTGACCTCGACGCACAGGGCGTAGAGTGCGTGTTCGGCCGCTTCCGCCTCCTCCTCGAACAGCAGGGTCAGCTCCCCGTCGACGTCGGCGGCGAACTCCGGCAGGCAGGCGGCGATGACCGATCGGCGGTACGCGCCGCCGTCGAGGCGCCGCGGAGCGTCGACCACGAGGGCGCCGTCGGCGACCTCGGTGATCTCCACGAACGAATCGGCGGGCTCGAAGTAGCGGTGGACGCTGCGGCGGGGCTGGGAAGGCACGGGAAGGCGGTGGGGTGGGGGAGGCGACGGGGGCGAGCGCGAGGGCCGGCGGCACGCCGCGGCGCGGGTCGGGGACGACTCGTCGGACGTGGCCGCCGACCCCGGCTTTCGTCTCCCGGCGCCTGGGGACTTGACCCGCTCCGGCCAACCCTGGAAAACGGGGGCCGCCCGGCCCCCCCCGAGCCCCCATGAGCACCCGCGAAGAACTGCAGTTCCTGGCCCTCCTCGTCCACCGCGGCCACCTCTCCCGGGCCCAGGCCGAGCCCTTGGTGGACTCCCTGAAGGTCGGCGAGGCCCTCGACGACCTCCTGGGGAGCGAGATCGGCTGGGACGAGGCCACCGTGGCGCGCATGCGCCGCACCCGCGGCGGGGAGATCCCCGAGATCCCCGGGATCGAGGTGCTCGGCAAGCTCGGCACCGGCGGCACGGCGGACGTCTTCAAGGTCCGCGACCAGCGCAAGAACCGCATGCTGGCCCTCAAGGTCCTCAACCCCGCCGCGACCCGCGACGCGGCCACGCGCAAGGCGTTCATCCAGGAGGCGCGCCTCCTCGAGAGCTTCGACCACCCCAATCTCGTGCGCGGCTTCGGGGTGGCGAAGAGCGGAACGACCTACTTCTCGCGCATGGAGGTCGTCGAGGGGGCGACCCTGTTGGAGCTGATCGACGGCGGTCAGACCTTCGACGAGGACGCAGCCCTGCGCATCGTGCTGGATGTCGCGGCCGCCCTGCGTTACCTGGCCGAGCAGGGTGTCATCCACCGCGACATCAAGGCCGGCAACATCATGTTCACGCCCTCGCGCCAGGTGAAGCTGATCGACCTCGGCTTCGCCGCCGAGCGGGACAGCGCCGCGTCGCCGGAGGACTCGGCGGTGGGGACCGTGGCCTACCTCTCTCCCGAGGCCGCGCGCGGCGGCGCCGGGGCGGACATGCGCAGCGACATCTACAGCTTGGGGGTGACCCTCTTCCAGCTCGTCGTGGGGCGCCTGCCGTTCGAGAGCTCCGACGACCAGGAGCTGTTGCGCCAGCACATCATGGAGTCGCTCTCCTCGCCCGAGCTCAAGAGCCGCGGCTTCTCCCCGCACCTGCACTACTTCATCGAGCGCATGATGGCGAAGGACCTCTCCCACCGCTTCCAGTCCTGGGAGGAGCTCGAGCGGGAGATCTCCGATCAGCTGGAAGGACGCGAGAGCCTCGACTTTCGCTCCGACTCGAAGACCAGCAGGCCTCGCAGGCGTGGCGGACGGCGCGGCTGAGTCGCGGGGCCTGGAGGGCGTCGTGCCCTTTCGCTTCGAGTGCCACCGCTGCGGCCACTGCTGCACGGGCTCGAGCGGGCAGGTGTGGGTGGAGGAGGACGAGGTCGAGGGACTCGCGGCGGCCCTCGGTTGCAGCGTCGAGGCCTTCGCGGGAACCTACCTGCGAGGGGTGGTCGATCCGGCCGACGGTCGGTCTCGCCTCTCCCTGCGTGAGCGGTCCGGCGGCGACGCCGGCGGCGCCTGCGTCCTGCTCGAGGGCGCCGAGCACTGCCGGGTGTACGCGGCCCGCCCGCGCCACTGCGCGGAGTTCCCCTTCTGGCCGTCGGTCCTCGCGGATCGCGACGCCTTCGAGCGCGCCCGCGCCACGTGTCCGGGCATCGCCGTCGAGGTCTCAAAGGAGGCGCGCACGGCCGCCTTCGCCGCCCTCGAACGACTCTACGAGGAGGTGGACGGCGTCACGGGCGCGAGCGGCGCCGTCTGCCGCACCAGCGGCGTCTGTTGCCGCTTCGAGGAGGCGGGACACGAGCTCTACGCGACCGCCCTCGAGGCGGACTACGCCGCGGCGCACCAGCCGGCCGCGCCGCAGCCCGAAGCGCCGGGGCGCTGTCCCTACCACGTCGCGGGCCGCTGCACCGCGCGGGAGGGGAGGGCGCTGGGATGCCGCACCTACTTCTGCGATCCGGCGACCACGACCACGTTGCAGGAGGCCCACGAGCGGTTCCTCGCGCGCCTGCGCGGGATCGAGCGCGAGTGCGGGTACCCTGCGGCCTACGGACGGTTTTCCGCCCTGCTCGCCGCGCGCGGTGTCGGCGGCGGGGGAGGGACGGGAGAGAGCGACGCATGAACGCGCGGGACACCATCGGCCTGGGCCTGCTGACCCTGGCGGCCGCCGGCGCGGTGGCCTGGTGGGCCGGTGCTCGGCGCGCAGATGACGGCGGTGGCCCGCCGCCCCCCGCCCACGTCGAACCGAGCTCGCCCGGCGGCCGTCACCGCGTACCCCTGGGGCGGACCGACGCCGATCCCCACACCGATCCGGCGGCGGCGGAGCGCAGCGTTTGGAACCGCGAGGCGATCGCCGCCCTGGAGGCGGGCGACCTCGCGCGCGGCGTCGCCCTGTTGGAGCGCTGCCACGCCGGCGCGCCCCAGCACGAGGTCTTCGCCGCCAACCTCGCCGAGGCCCTCGCGCGCCTCGCGCGAGTGGAGCACGAGGCGCCCGACACGCGTCCGGCCGCCCTCGAGCGCCTGGCCCGCGCGGTCGAGCTCGCGCCGGGGCGCGACGACCTCGCCGATCTCCTCGACCGCTGGCGGCGCGAGGCGGAGGCCGAGCAGGGGTTCTGGACCGACGAGTCCGACCACTTCCTGCTGCGCTACGACGGCGAGCGCGGCGAGCTCCTCAACCGCGGCCACTACCTCCTCTTGAACGATCTCGAGGCGGCCTATCAGGATTTCGGCGAGCTCTTCGGGCGCTTCTTCGTGGAGGAGGGGCGGCCCAAGGTGGAGGTCCTCGTCTACCGCCGCGAGGAGTTCTCCGAGCTGACGGGGATCGGCCACTGGGCCGGGGGCGTGTTCGACGGGAAGGTGCGCGTGCCGATCGAGGACCTCGACGCGGAGCGCAAGGTGCTGACCGGGATCCTGCGCCACGAGCTCCTGCACGCTTTCGTGAAGGAGGTCGGTGGGCGCGGCGTCCCGGGTTGGCTGAACGAGGGCCTGGCCCAGTGGGTCGAGGCGGCGTTCCTCGACGACCGCGGGTCGCGCGTGCGGAGAGCACGCGAGAAGCTCGCGGGGACGGAGCTATTCACCCTCGACGAGCTGGCGGGGAGCTTGGCGACCTGGCGCGACGAGGAGGCCATCGCCCGCGCCTACGCCCAGTCGTTGGCCTTCGTCGCCTACCTCGAGCACCACTACGGCGAGCGGTTGGTGATCGAGCTGGTGGAGGGCTACGCCGCCGACCGCGACGCCGCGACGACGTTCCTGGAGCGCACCGGCATTCCGTTGGATGCCGTCCTGACCGACTTCGCCGATTGACGTACGGTGTCGCACACCCGTCGCCACCTCTACGACACAAAAGTACCGCACACCCGTCGCTTTGGTGCTCCAAGGTGCACGGGTCCGCCGGTCCGTCGGCGGTGGCTCCTACTTGGCCGGCGACATGGAGGTCGCGTACACACGGCGGCGTAGGGACCTGCTGTCTCTGTCTCGCGATCCTCCGGAGCGGGCGTGCTGGCCAGGAGCGCACAGCGCCGGGCCCGAAGGGCCGGGCGTGATCGGAAGCGCACGGGAGATCGTGCGCTATCGAACGGTCCCAGGGCGCGGGAGGCCGTCACGGGCCTCTTGGCGGGCTGTGGGGTTGGCACGCGGCTTGCTGTGGTCCTGGCGAGGAGGTTCCCCGCCATGGAGACGACTCGCCCTCTCCAAGTTCCCTTCCCGGTCTCGCTCGAGCGACCGGCTGGGCGTCGGCGCCCGCACCCCAGTGCCGGCTCGCCGGTCCGAGGGAGGGATGCGTCGGAGCCCGGGCCCAACTCCTCGTTGGGATCGCCACCGTGCGACAACTGCGGTACATCGACCACCGGCTGCGGGAACTCCGCGGGAGCCGGTGCCACCCTCGAAGCCTACGGCTCGTCCTGGACGGCAAACCAAGCCTGCCTGGGCGCCTCGGTGGGCAGCGTCTCCAGATTGGTCCTTCTGGCCGAGGGCATGCCCGCCCAACAGGTGTGCCTGTTCTTCCAGGGGGACCAGCAGGTGCCGGGGCCGTCCAACGACACGGGCCAGCCCTTCGGGGACGGTCTGCGGTGCGTCGAGACCAACGTGATCAAGATCGAGGTCGTGACGACCGACGCGGCGGGGAGAGCGGCCACGACGGTGGACGTCGCCGCGACGGGGCAGGTCCAGGTCGGAGACCGCAAGCACTACCAGGCGCGGTACAGGGATCCGGGAGGCCTCTGCATGAACGGATTCAACCTCACCAACGGACTGGAGCTCCTATGGGATCCGAGCGACTGAGAGAGACGGCGCGCACCAGCCGCTGGCGTGTCTGGGTAGCCGGGGCGGCGGCGTGCCTCACTGTACAACATGCTCGGGCGCAGCTCGGTCGGGCCGACGCGACACCTCGCCTGCTCCATGAGTTGCACGCGCCTAGGCCTACCAACAGGTGGCGGGGGTTGGGGGGGGGCCATATTTCGGCTGCAGTGTCGCCATCAGCGGTCCGTTGGCCGTCGTCGGGGCCTCGGCGGAGGGCGTCTCCGTCGACTGGCGCGCACTGGACTACGAGACTCCAGGGGCCGCCTACATCGTGGATGTCGCCACGGGGGAGATCCGCCACCGCCTCGAGGTCCCCAGCCCTCCGGGTACCCGGCAATACGCGAGATTCGGTTCCAGCGTCGGCATCCATGGCAAGCGGGTGATCGTCGGTTCACCGAGTCACTGCTACAACCAGGGGTCACCGAAGCCCGCCGCCTATGTGTTCGACGCGACGAGTGGTCAGCCGGTGATGAAGTTCGAAGTTCCTAGGCTCTGGCAGTGCAGTGCGTTCGGCAAGAGCGTGGCCATTGGCAAGCGATTCGCGGTCGTCGGGGCGCCCGGGGCGGGTATTCCGTCGACGGGTCGGGTCTTCGTCTTCGACGCGACCACCGGAGACATGCTGTACGTGTGGTCGGCCTTACCAGCGGCGGCCATGGGGAGTTACGGATTCGCCGTCGCGGTCAGTGGAGACTTCGCACTGGTGGGCGCGCCCTACAAGGAGACCCCGGAAGTCGGGGAAACCGGCGGCGCCTACCTCTACGACCTGACGACGGGTGAGCTGCTGCGAGAGTTCGTGCCCCACTTGCTCCTGGACAGGGGGAGATTCGGGCACTCCGTCGCCTTGAATGCGAGCACCGCCATGATCAGCACGGCCGACTGGAATACCGGCAACCGGTGGTACCACGTCTTCGACACGGGCACCGGGGTGGAACGCATGGCGTTCTTCCACCAGACCGTGGGCCACGTAGGGTGGTACCCCGTAGCTCTCCAAGGAGATGCCGCCATGTACGCGGCTCCCGGCCTCTGCATGGTCCGCCATACCCGAACCGGACAGATCCTCAGCGCTTTCGACGTCCCCCTCCCCGCCCCGCAGGAGCTCTCCTTGGGGGCTATCGCCGTGAGTGGTGAGCACTTGATCATCGGCAACCCAAGGGCGAGGCGAGACTCCGTCTCCCAGATGGGCGCCGCCTACATCTACTCGCTCCCCCAATCCTCCGGCGGGACCTACTGCTTCGGGGACGGCAGCGCCGCCGCCTGTCCCTGTGGGAACCGTGCCTCGCCGGGCGAGGGCTGCGCCAACTCCACGGGGCCATACGGTGTCGCACACCCGTCGCCACCTCCCCCACACGACAGTACCGCACGTCCCGGTAGTCCCGACGGCGAGGCTCGGGGGCCTGGCGCTGGGACTCAGCCGCCTGGGTGAGAAACGGGGGCCGGGCGGCGGCCGTGGCAGAGCTCGAGGGCGGCGTGGGCCAGGAGGGATGCGCGCTCCGCATAGGCGAGATCAGAGATCAGGAAGCGCCGGTGCCCCGCGATCAACCAGCGCGCGCGGGCGCGAGAGCCGCCACAGCTTCGCGCGAGCTCCTCCAGGGAGTGACCGCACAAGTCGCGCGCCAGCCCGAGAGCCGCGAATTCCCCGGCCCGCCGGAGCAGCTCCCCCGGCCGCCTGGCGATGCCGCGGTGGATGACGTGGTGCCAGGTGCCCGGCCCGTCCGCTCTCGGTCTGCGTCCCATGGGAAGAGGGACGGGGGAAGAGGG
>JASLMK010000019.1 GCA_030746555.1 Planctomycetota bacterium
CCGGGTTATTCATGAACACGCACACCAGACTTCGCAACCGGCCGTCTTCGACGGCCTCTCGGCCCCTGGCGGCGCTTTACGGAACCTGGTTTCCTCGACGACCCGTTCAGGGTCGCCTGCGTCGCCAGAACCCGCAAAGCACCACCAGGAACCGCGTTGCTGTGTCTGGTGCACGTCTTCCTGAATCATCTGGGCTAGGATGCGAGGGCTGCCACCGCACCGTTCCCCGCCCACCGCACCGCCGAGGGAGAAGATGAAGCAACTCGATAGCCGCGCCCTGTCCGCCGTCGCCTGCCTGACGGCGGCCCTCGCCCCCCTCGCCCACGCCGCCGAGGACAGCGCGGCGGCCCCGCCCAACAACGTCCTCGTCATCCTGGTCGATCAACTCTCGGCTCGCACCGTGGGCTGCTACGACAACGGATTCGGCGGCCTGGAGACCTCCCTCACCCCGAGCCTGGATGCCCTGGCCGATGAGGGCGTGCGCTTCGAGAACGCCTTCGTCAGCGCTCCCCAGTGCTCGCCCTCGCGCTTCTCGATCCTGACCGGGCGCGAGCCCCACCGCCACGGTCTGCGCTGGAACGGCGTCTGGGAGCCCCGCAACCAGGTCACCCTGCCCGCCCTGGCGCGGGACGCGGGCTACGTCACGGCGACGATCGGCAAGCACCACATGATGTGGCTCATGCAGCCGCGGCCCCTCGAGGACGACCTCGGCTTCGACAGGATCGTCGACCACGCCGACTACGTCTCCCACTGCCAGAGCAACGGCCGCCCCGTCCACACCGCCCCGGGGAACTGGACCCCCGTGGAGGGGCTGCCCGAGGCCCTGGACTTCACCGGCTACACCCACAACGAGAACGCCTTCCATCCCTCGGGTTTCTACGCCGACCAGGCGATCGAGTTCCTGGAGGAGCGTGGCGGCCCGGACGGGGACGGGCGCCCGTTCCTGTGCTTCTTCTCCTTCTACGGCCCTCACGCTCCGCTCCTGCCGAGCGGCCCGGCCGACCCCCACGACTGGGGGCACCTCTACCAGCCGTCCGAGGACCTGGAGCTGCCGCCCAACCACGAGAAGCTCGCCACCACCCCGCGCCTGGCCAACCGCCAGTCCTTCTACGCCTCGATGAGCGAGGCGGACTGGCGCGACGTGTTGGCTAGCTACTACGGGCTGATCACCCAGGTCGACCACAACATCGGGCGGGTCCTCGACCGCCTGGAGGAGCTCGGTCTGGCCGAGAACACCTTGGTGTTGTTCACCGCAGACCACGGCGAGATGTCGGGGGAGATGGGCGCCTGGGACAAGGGCGCGGGGATGGCCGACGCCCTCACCCGCGTGCCCCTGATCGCCCGGCTCCCCGGGGTCCTCCCCGAGGGCAGGACGATCGCCCAGTTCTCCAGCAACGTGGACCTGATGCCGACGGTCTGCGAGATGGCCGCCCTGCCCGTGCCCGACGGTCTGCAGGACCGCCTCGACGGCGAGAGCCTCCTGGACCTGATGGTCGACCCCAGCCCGCCCCTGGACTGGCGCCGCGAGGTGTTCTGCGAGTTCGGGCACGGCGACCTGCCCGTGGTCCGGCGCGCGCGCATGATCCGCACGGCGACCGAGAAGCTCGTGGTGGACGAGCTCGGACACGTCGAGGAGTACTACCGGATGCGCCTCGATCCCTGGGAGGAGCACGACCGGAGCGGGGAGGGAGGCGCCCAGCGACCGATGAGCGTCCTGCGCGCCCGGCTGGCGCAGTGGTGGGGACAGGAGCCCGACCACGCCCCCGAGTTCGGTCCGACCGGCGACCACGAGAGCGAGCCGATGAGGGCTGAGGACCCCGCCCCGCGCGACGGCGCCGTGGGCGTCTCGCGCACGGTCGATCCCACCTGGACGCCCTCCACGGCGGCCTCGCACCAGACCGTCTGGCTCGGCACCGATCCCGACGACCTGCAGCCCTTCAAGGACCTCGGCCCCGTGGTCGGTCGCTTCAACGCCGGCACCCTCGAGCCGGCGACGACCTACTACTGGGCCGTCGAGGGCAGCAACCCCAACGGTGCGACCGGCTCGCCCCTGTGGAGCTTCACCACCGAGGCCGGCGGAGGGGGCGGGCCGGGCCTGTGCGTGGACCCGTCCCCGGCGGACCGGGCGGAGGGCGTCGATCTCGACGCGGACCTGGCCTGGTCGCCCCCCGGAGGGTTCGCCGAGCAGAACCTGTGGTTCGGCCCGCCGGGAGGCCTGGAGCTGGTGGCCGCCGGCCTGTCCGGCGACACCTCCGCCCTCTCCCTCCCGCCCCTCGACGCCGGCGGATCGTTCGTCTGGCGCATCGACACGATCGACCCGGGGGGGGTGACCGTCGGCGACGAGTGGCGCTTCGTGACCGCCGCCGACAGCCTGCCCTCGCCCGGGGGCCTGCGCTTCCCTCCGCACTTGTCGCGGGAGGTGCAGCTGGCGCCCGGCGCGGGGCTCTCCTGGGAAGCGGGAGCCGGAGCCGTCGCCCAGGACGTGTACTTCGGCACACAGCCGCCGCTCGCCTACCAGGGGACCCAGGTCGACACCCTGTGGGTCCCCCCGGCGCTCACGCCGGGCGAGACCTACTACTGGCGCGTCGACCAGGTGGGGCCGAGCGGGACCCGGCGCGGCTGGATCTGGCGCTTCACCTGCGCGGAGTAGGGGACTCTTCGGCTCCCGAGGCGGCGAAGGCCCCCCGGCGCGCCGCCGGGGCCTCGCCGGCCACCAGGCCCGAGACCGACAGGGTGCGCGAGTCGCCCTCGGTCGCGGGCCGCGGGCGTACGAAGCGATAGGTCAGGGTCTGGGGCCCCTCCGCCGGCGTCAGCCAGATCGCCGCCGCCCCGACTCCGTCCGCGGCCAGGGCGCGCTCGAGGGCGGCCACGGCGCCCGGGTCGTCGGGGCCGGCCAGGCCCACGGCGCGGCGGGCCGTGGCGACGAAGTGGATCTCGCGCTCGTCGCCCTTCCCGCCCGGGCCTCCCAGGACCTCGAAGCCGCGCTCGGTCAGCTCCGTGCGCAGGGCGGCCACGATCGCGGGATCGGCGTGCTCTCCGAGCTCGTCGATGAGCACGATCGAGCCCTCTCGCTCGTCGGGCCCGAGGTCCTCGTCGAGGTGGGCTGCCCACAAGTGCCGCAGGCCGCCCCGCGCGCGCGGGCCGCGCGCCGCGGGCTCGGCGGCGGCGGGAGCCCGCTCGTCGTCGAGGAACAGGAGGTCCGCCACGCCGTAGGCCATCAAGCCCCACAGACCGGCGGCGACCAGGGCGCGTACGGGCACGCCGCCCGACGACCTCGGCGTCGGGCGCGTCGCCGTCGGGTCGGCAGGGGCGGCGGCCCCCGCGGCCGTGGGCGGCCCCAGGCCCCCCAGACGGCTCCAGTCCACCGCGCGCCCCGACACCGAGGGCAGGTCGGCGGGCTTGACGAGCTGGGGGTCGCGGGCCATCGCGAGGGTGCGCAGGTCGGCCAGCATCTCGCCCGCCGAGCGGTAGCGCGTCTTCACCTCGCCCATGGCGCGGCGCACGATCCACTGCAGGGCCTCGGGGCAGGGGCGGGTGATGCGCGACAGGCTGCCGTGGGCGGGGAACGACCCCTCGACCATGGAGTACAGGACGGCGCCGGCGCTGTAGAGGTCGAACTTCACTCCGTCGACCTCGTGCACCTTCACGCCCTGCAAGGCCATGCGCACCATCTCCGGATCGCGGTAGTACTCGGTGCCGTGGGTCGTGAGGGTCATGGCCGACTCCAGGGGCGTCACCAGGCCCAGGTCGACCAGGTGCGCGCGCCCGCGGGAGACGATCAGGTTGGCGGGCTTGATGTCCTTGTGCCACAGGCCCTCGGCGTGGAAGCGGTCGAGGGTGTAGAGCAGGTCGCTGGCGTAGCTCATCACCAGGGCCAGGTCCGCGCCGCAGAGTCCGGCGGCGCCCCTGCGGGCGTGCATCTTGGTGATCACCCCGTCGAGCTCCTCGCCGGGGACGAAGGGCATCACGTAGTGGAAGGCGGTGTCGGAGAGCTCGTGCTCGCAGACCAGGCCCAGTCGGCTGGCGGCCTCGAGGGCCCGGCTCTCGCGCACGATCTGGGGCAGGGTCGAGCCGGCGTCGAGGGCGAAGGACTTGATCACGACCCTGGCGGGGGCGGCCTTGCCCGCCTCTCGCCAACGGGCCAGGGTCTCGCGCGTGGGCCGCGCCAGGAACAGGCGCGCTCCCGAGCCTCCGGCGGGCAGGGTGTCGAGCACCTCGAAGCCCGCGAAGCCGCCCTCGGCCGCGCCCCGGGCCGTGGGCTCGGAGGCGACCAGCCGCGGGAGGCGGCCCTCGATCCCCTCGGTGAGTCGCTCCAGCCCCAGCAGCCGCACCGGGTTCCCCACGGCCAGGCGCCACAGGGCGACGCCCATCTCCTCCAGCTCGCCCTTGAGGGCGCGCGAGTAGTGCTCGGCGGCGGCCCAGCGCCAGACGAGGGCGTTGAGCCCGGCCAGGGGCAGGACCAGGGCGGCGGTCAGGAGCGCCCCGCCCAGACCCAGGGTGTCGGAGACGGTGTCGATGAGGAAGCGCCACCCGCGCCCCGCGCCCCCCGCCACCAGGCGGGCGCAGGCGCCCAGGAGCCAGAACGTGCCCTCGAGGAAGCGCACGACGCCCCAAACCAGGGCCACCGGTAGGGCGACCAGGACGCACAGGAGGACCAGGACCTTCATGAGGGCGATGGCGCTCGTGATCATCGGCGGGCTCCTTGGTGGTTGGCGGGTTGTGGCGCGGGCGTCAGGCGCGGCCCTCGGCGGCCTCGGTCGCCCTGCGCGCGCAGCCGCGGTGGTAGATCTCGGCGATGGCCGCGTCGAGGCCCGCCTCTTCCTGCTTGTTGGGATTGAGGTCGATCCCGTTTCGCTCCAGCTCCGCCATCTCCTCGGGAGTGAAGCTGTAGCGCGAGAAGACCTCGAACAGGCGGGCCCGCAGGCGGCGCCGCACGGCTCCCAGGCGGCGGCTGACCGTGGGCTCGCTGATGCCCAGACTGCCGGCCGTGCGCCGGCCGTCCTGGCCCTCGAGCACCCTCATGCGGAAGACGGCGAACTCCATGAAGTCGGAGTCGCGCTCGACCTGGCGCAGGGCGGCGGCGACCTTGGCGTCGAAGATCGCCTGCTCGTAGGCGGCGGGGGGCGAGGGGGCCTCGTCGGGCGGGTGGGCCTGTCCCTCGAGGGTGGCGGGCCGGGTCCCGCCGCCGCGCTTGGCCGCCGTGCGGCGGTCGATCTCGTCGGTCAGGGTGTAGCGGGCGATCGCGAGCAGCCAGGTCGAGAAGCGCGCCCCGCGCGAGGGATCGTGGCGGTCGATCGCCCCGGCGAGGGCCGTCAGGGTCTCCTGGGACAGGTCCTGGACGGTCTCGGGACCGATGCGCCCGCGCCCCCAACGGCGCAGTTGAGCCCGCAGGACGGGGCCGAAGGTCTCCCACAGCTCGAACCAGGCCCGCGGCTCGCGATCGCGCAGGCGGCGGATGAAGTGGGTCGTGATCTCGTTCACGGGTGGAGCGGTCTCGCCCCCTGGTTCGCTCCCGGCTCCGGATTATTCGAGCCGGCCGCGGGAAGAGAGGCGAAAAGCCCTCGCCCCTGAAACCGGCGCACCCCGCTTCCCAAGAACACCGGTGGCGCCCCTTCCGACCGCGCGGGTCGGGCCGGAGCGCGCCCCGCGACCAAGTACCACGACCAGAGGGCCCACGCGGCCCAGGAGCCGATCCATGTTCAAGACCATCACCAAGGCCGGAGTGTCCCTGTTGCTCGCCAGCGTCGTCCTCGGCGGGGGTGCGATCCTGATCGCGGGCCCGCTGCGCACCCAGGCGGTCCTCGACCAGGTCCAGGGGGACCTGCTCTCGCGCATCGACGAGTGCATCGACGACCCCACGGCCCTGCGCGCCCAGCTGGCGGAGCTGGAGAGCGAATACCCCGAGCGCATCGCCATGGTGCGCGGCGACCTGGCGGAGCTCAACGAGCAGATCCGCCAGCTCGAGCGCGAGCAGGCCATCAGCGAGCGGGTCGTGGCCATGGCGGAGCGGGACCTCGCCGAGGTCGAGCCCCTCGTGGCGCGGGCCGTCAGCCTGCGCGAGGAGGGGGTCGGGCCGCGGGCCCTGACGGTCGCCCTCGGCCACAAGGTGGTGAGCGTGGACCGGGCCGCGACGCGGGTCAACCAGATCCGCCACACCCGCTTGGCCTACGCCAACCGCGCTGCCGACGCCGTGCACGACTTGGCCTACCTGCACGAGCAGGCCCTGCGGCTCGAGGAGCTCCTCGGTCAGCTGGAGAACGAGCGCGCCCAGTTCCAGGCCCAGATCTGGCAGCTCTCGCGCCAGGTGGACGCGATCGCGCGCAACGACCGGCTGATCGACCTGCTCGACAAGCGCAACCGCACGATCGAGGAGTGCTCGCGCTACGACTGCTCGAGCCTGGACCAGATGACCGCCCGCCTGGCGGAGGTGCGCAGCCGGCAGGAGGCCGAGCTGGACCTGCTCGCGAGCGACCGCTTCCGGGACGACTACGAGGACATGGCCCGCTACCAGCTCCAGGCCGAGGGGCAGAGGGAGCGCCTCGCCCCCCTGACCGACGAGACCTCCGACTCGGGGCTGGCCGAGGCCGTTCCCGACCAGACCGCCGACGTCGTGTTCGAGTTCTAGCCCGGGACCTCCGTCGGGGGACGGCACCCATCGATGCCCGTGCAGAGCTCTACGTCCCCGCCGGCGAGCAGCGACACCGCCCACCACGCGCAGCCCGATCCACCGCGCCGGGCGGCGCGCGCCGTCCTGGACACCGGGGCGGCCATCGGGCAGGATCGGCGCGGCGTCGAGGGACGCCCAAGGATGAGCGAGGGGTGGTGGTGACCGAAGCAGCGGGCTCCAGGAAGGAGGAGATCCTCCTGAAGGCGGTGTTCGACGAGCGCCTCAAGACCTACTTCCTGCTCGGCGGGCTGGGTCTGATCGCGGTCATGGTCTTCACCATTCCGCTCATCCCGTTGTGGCTCCTGGGGGTGGGCCAAGCCCTGTGCCGCCGGCACTACGAGTCCCTCGAGGCGGAGCTCTGCGACCGCAACCTGAACATCCGCAAGGGCTTCTTGGTGCGCGTCCAGAAGACCGTGCCGCTCGAGAAGATCACCGACCTCGCCCTGCACGAGGGGCCGATCCTGCGCTGGCTGGGCCTGTGCAGCCTGAAGGTGGAGACCGCCGGGGGCGGAGGCGCCAGCAACATGGGGCAGGTCTCCCTGCCGGGGGTCGTGGACGCCATCGCCTTCCGCGACGCGGTCCTCAACCAGCGCGACCTCGTGGCGGGGAGCGGCGGGACGGTGACCGCCGCGGCCCCAGAGGCGGTCGCCTCGGCGCCGGTCCTCGAGGAGATCCGCGACACCCTGGGGCGCATCGAGACCCTCCTCTCCGACCGCTCCTGAGGCGTCGGACCCCCCAGCTCCTCCATGCCCTGCGCGCCGGTCAGCCTGACGCCGCTCCTGCTCGCCCTCTCGGCGGCGCCCCAGGACGAGGCCGCGGCCGCCGGGGCGGTCCCCGCCCCCGAGCCGGCGAGCTGGCTCGAGCGCCACGACGTGCGCTTGGGCCTCTACGGCAGCTTCCTGGCCCGCAAGGACGATCGAGGGATCGAGGGGGATCCGCCCCCCGACGACGGGGACGTGACCGACATCGCGCGCCTGCGCCAGGTCGACCTCTCCCTCTCGGCCACCCTCGTCGAGGGGGTGGACACCGTCCTGACCGCCAGCGTGCAGTCCAACCGCATCAACACCGAGTACGGCGTGGACGTCGAGGAGGCCTATCTGGAAGTGGGCCGCCTGCCCCTGTTGGGTGAGTTGCCCCGGGGCCTGTCGCTCCAGCTCGGCCAGTTCCGCACGCACTTCGGCTTCCTCAACCCCGAGCGCGTCTTCGACCTGCCCCAGCTCCGTCGCCCGCGGGCCTTGACCGGGTTCTTCGGCGTGGACGGCTACTCCCAACTCGGCGGCTCGGCGTCCTACGAGCGCGAGCTACCCGGCGAGGTCGGCGCCCTGCGCGCCACCTGGGACTACCTCGACTCGGGCAACCCGCCCCTGACGAGCGGCGAGGCAGGGGACGTCGGCGAGGGCGGGGCCACCGGCGCCCAGGCCGCGCGCCTGGCGTGGACGACGCCCGAGGGGGGAGCCCACTCCCTGCGGGCGGGAGCCTCCTACTACCGCGGCCGCCAGGCCGACCGCGACGAGCGACGCACGAACCTGTTCGGGCTCGACGCGCTCTACACCTGGAGCGCACCGGAACGCGAGGGGCTGAACGCCTGGCGCCTGGGCGGCGAGTGGATCGGCGCCCGGATCGACCGGGACGGGGCGGCGGCCGACGAGCCCGAGTCCTGGTACGCCTGGTCCCAGGTCCAGCTCGGCCGGCGGTGGATCCTGGGCGCGCATTACGACGTCTCCGAGGAGCTCGACGCGCCCGAGCTCGTCACCCGCAGC
>JASLMK010000020.1 GCA_030746555.1 Planctomycetota bacterium
TTGAACATCCCCACCGGCATCCCCCTCGTCTACGAGCTCGACGACGAGCTGCGCCCGCTGCGCAGCTTCTACCTCGCTGATGAGTCCGAGCTCGCCGCCGCGCAGAAGACCGTCGCCGACCAGGGCAAGGCACAGCCCTAGCCCGTCTTCATGAATCATCCGGGCTCGCCCGGGTTCTTCATGAACAATCCGGGCTAGACCTCGTCGAGCTTCTTCCCCGACAGCGCCGCCTTGGCGACGTCGTCCATCAAGGCCGCGGCGAGGGGCATGCTGGCCTGCTCGAGGGCGTCCCGCGCCGCCTGCACCTCAGCCAGGATCGTCTTGTCCTTGGCGGAGCGGGCCGCGGCCATGGCCTCTTCGAGCTCGGCGAGGGACTCGGGATCGAGCTGCTCGCGAGCGACTTCGAGGTTGCGTTCGCAGGCGCGCAGCATCGTGCCCAGCTCCGTGCCCAGATTGGCCGCCAGCCCGGCCTCGTAGTCCTGTCTGGCGAACTCCAGCGACTCCTCGAGCATCCGATCGACGTCTGCGTCGCTCAGGCCGTGCTTGGGGTGGATCTCGATGTCCGCGCTCTGTCCGGTCGACTCCTCGCGCGCAGTCACCCGCAACAGCCCGTCGGCGTCCACGTGGAAGCGCACCATGACGCGGGCCATGCCGGCGGGCATGGGCGGGATGCCCTTGAGGTTGAACTTGCCCAGGCTGCGGCAGTCTGCCGCAAGCTCCCGCTCCCCCTGCACGACGTTGAAGTCGATCCCCGTCTGGCCGTCGGTGTAGGTCGTGAAGCCCTCGGTCGCCTGACAGGGGATCGTCGAGTTGCGCAGGATCACCTTGCTGACGGCGCCGCCCATGGTCTCGACCCCCAGAGAGAGTGGGATCACGTCCAGGAGCAGCATGTCCCGGCTGCCCCCGGCGAGGACGTGGGCCTGGACGGCGGCGCCGAGCGCCACGACTTCGTCGGGATTCAGCTCGGTGTGCGGGAGCCGGCCGAAGAAGGCCTCGACGCGGGCGCGCACCATTGGGATCCGCGTCGAGCCTCCGACGAGGACGACCTCGTCGATCTCCTCCGCTGCGAGCCCGGCGTCGGAGAGGGCGCGGCGGCAGGCATCGAGGGTCCGCTCGACCAGCTCGCCGATCAGGTCCTCGAACTCATCGCGCGTCACGCGCCGCCGGAAGTGGATGTTCTCGTGCGGGACGATGAACGCGATCTCCGCCTCGGGGTGTGTGGAGAGCTCGATCTTGCAGCGCTCCGCCGCTAGGCGTGCAGCCTGTTGGAGGCCCGGATCCGCCAACTCCTCCTCGCCGAGCTTGTCAGCCAGTGACTCGGTGATCAGCCCAACCAGGGCGCGGTCGATGTCGTCACCGCCCAGGCGCGTGTCCCCGGTGGTGGCGAGGACCCGGAAGACCCCCTCCTCCAGGGAGAGGATCGACACGTCGAGGGTGCCTCCGCCCAAGTCGTAGACGACGATCCTGCCGCCCTCGGCGGTCCGGTCGAGCCCGTAGGCCAGGCTGGCGGCCGTCGGCTCATTGATGATGCGCATGACCTCGATGCCCGCCAGGCGGGCGGCGTCGCGCGTCGCCTGCCGCTGGGCGTCGTCGAAGTAGGCGGGGACAGTGATCACCGCGCGCGGGATCTGCTCGCCGCCCTGGGTGCGGCAGGCGATGTCGTGCACGCGCATCAGGATCATCGACGAGAGCTCCTGCGGCGTTACAGAGCGCCCGTGGACGTCGATCTGCAGCAGGCCGTCGGCGGTCTCGGTGACCGGGAAGGGGAACCCGACCAGGTCGTCGCGCACGTCTTCCAGGCCACGGCCCATGAAGCGCTTGATGGAGAAGATCGTGTGCGCCGGGTCGGCGATCGCTTGCTCACGCGCCTTGCGTCCGACCACCGGCTTGCCGTCGGGTGGGAAGCGGATCACGGAGGGGATGCTTCCTGAGCCGCCCTCGGGGCGGATCACGATCGGGCGGCCGTCACGCCAGGTGGCCGCCAGAGAGTTGGTCGTCCCCAGGTCGATCCCCATCACGACGGAGGGATCGGCGTTGTTGAGGACATCGAGCTCGATGTAGCCCATGGTGCGACCGTGCCGTAGGGGCTAGTGCGACGAGGTCTGCTCGAGACGGAGGGCCTCGAGACCTTCGAGGGTACGGTCGAGGTAGCGAATCGCGTTGAGCAAGCGGCGCGCCTGGGTCAGGCGCTCGTCCCCGAGCTCCGGCGGCGGGACCAGGGAAGCATTGAGCTCCCGGTACGACTCCTTCCTGCGCTTCTCGAGGGTCGCGGCCAGAGGCTCGAGGGCGGTGCGCGCCTCCGAGCCGGCCGGCGCCCCGCGGGCCTGCTCGATCCCCTCGCCCCACTCGAGGACCTCCATCAAGAACTCCTGCGGAAGCTGCTTCTCGTCACCTGCGGAAGGGCCGCCGAGGGCGGTGATGAGCCAGTCAGAGCGGCGGGCATGGTCGCTGAGGATCTCGAAAGCCCCGTTGAGGGCGGCGGTGTTCTCTTCGGCGATCAAACGCTGGTCTTCGGAAGCGGTCACGAAGAAGTCGGGATGGACCAGCCTGCTGTAGCGCAACAGGCGCCGTTCGAGCTCGGCGCAGTCGACTCCGTAGTTCAGCGGCAGGCCGAACGCCTCGAAGGGCGTCGGCTCCCGCTCGGGACGGAAGAGCTGCTCGCAGCTGACGCAGCAGAAGGGCGTCTCCAGCCGCCTCTCGCAGTAGGGGCAGGAGGCGGCGTCGCCCGCGCTCGGCGCACGTTCGGATCCCGGCGACCCCATCAGATCGAGAAGGACTCCCCGCAGCCGCAGGTCTTGTTCGCGTTGGGGTTGCCGAACTTGAAGCCGCGCCCCATCAGGTTGTCCTCGAAGTCGATCTGCGTGCCGTTGAGGTACAGGAAGCTCTTGGGATCGCAGATGACCCGAACGCCGTCGACTTCCTGGATCTGGTCGGTCTCGTTGACGTTGTCGTCGAAGCCCAGGGTGTAGGAGAACCCCGAGCAGCCGCCTCCCTTGACCCCGACTCGAAGGCCGGTGTTCTCGGGGAGCTCCTGCTCGGCGATGATGCGTCTGACTTCGGTGACGGCTCTGCTCGTGAGGCTGATCATGGTCGGTTCGTGTGGGCGAGACCCTAGGTGGAAGCTTCTTCGGGGGAGTCCACCTGCTGCTTCGCCTTGTAGTCGTTGATGGCGGACTTGATCGCGTCCTCGGCCAGCACGCTGCAGTGGATCTTGACCGGGGGCAGGGACAGCTCCTCTACGATCTCGGTGTTGTTGATCGAGAGGGCCTCGTCGACGGTCTTGCCCTTGATCCACTCCGTGGCCAAGGACGAGCTGGCGATGGCGGAGCCGCATCCGAAGGTCTTGAACTTCGCATCCACGATGCGGTCCCCGTCGACCTCGATCTGCAGCTTCATCACGTCGCCGCACTCGGGGGCGCCGACGACGCCGGTGCCGACGGTCTCCTTGCCCTTGTCGAGGGAGCCGACGTTGCGGGGGTTGTTGTAGTGGTCGAGGACCTTGTCGCTGTAGGCCATGTCGTCTTGACGCTAGTGGTTTCCGCTCCAGTCGATGGCACCGGGATCGATGCCCTCCTGGACCATTTCGTAGAGAGGGGAGAGTTCCCGCAGGCGCTTCACCGCGGCGATCACCTCGTCGGCAGCGTGGTCCACCTCTTCCTCGGTCGTGAATCGCCCGAACCCGAAGCGGATCGAGCTGTGGGCGAGGTCGTCTCCCACGCCACAGGCCCGTAGGACGTGGCTGGGCTCCAGGCTGGCCGAGGTACAGGCCGAGCCCGAGGAGACCGCGACGTCATTGACGCCCATGATGAGAGACTCGCCCTCGACGAAGTTGAAGGAGAGGTTGGAGCAGTTGGGGAGGCGGTGCTCGGGATCACCGTTGAGGTGGACGTGGTCGAGGGCGGCGAAGATGCGGCCTTCGAAGCGGTCGCGCAGGGCGCCGGTGTGGACCCGGTCGGCCTCGAGCTCGCGCTGGCTCAGGGCGCAGGCCTCGCCGAGCCCCACGATCCCCGGCACGTTCAGCGTCCCCGAGCGCATCCCGCGCTCGTGGCCACCGCCGTCCATCTGGGCCACCAGCCGCACGCGAGGGTTGCGGCGGCGCACGTAGAGACAGCCGATCCCCTTGGGCCCGTAGAGCTTGTGGGCGGACAGGCACAGCAGGTCCACGCCGTCCCGGGCGACGTCGACCTCCACCTTGCCCGCGGCCTGGGTGGCGTCGGTGAACAAGAGGACCCCGCGCTCGTGGCACAGCTCGCCGATCTCGCGGATGGGGTTGAGCGTGCCGATCTCGTTGTTTGCCCAGATCAAAGCCACCAGACACGTGTCCTCGCGCAGGGCCGCGGCGACCGACTCGACGCTGACGCGCCCCGTCGGGGACGGTGCGAGGTAGGTCACCTCGAAGCCCTGCTTCTCGAGATGCTTGCACGTATCGAGGACAGCCTTGTGCTCCGCCTGGCTGGTGACGATGTGCTTGCCCTTGGAGGCGTACATCTCGGCCACGCCCTTGATCGCGAGGTTGATGGCCTCCGTCGAGCCGGAGGTGAACACGATCTCCTTGGGGGAGGCGCCGATCAGCGAGGCGATCTGCTTGCGCGCGCGATCGACCGCCTCCTCGCCGGTCCAGCCGAACGCGTGGCTGCGGCTCGCGGCGTTTCCGAAGCGCTCGCTGAAATAGGGCAGCATCGCCTCGAGCACCCGCGGGTCGACGGGCGTCGTGGCCTGGTAGTCGAGGTAGATCGGAAGGTCCATGGGGAGGGGGCGATCAGCTCGCCGCGTTCTCGGAGAGGTCGGGGAGGCGCGGCTGCACCATGGGGGTGGGTGGGGCGGTCAGGGCGACCAGGCTCGTGGCCTGCATCTGGCGCCAGATGCTCTCGCGCAGGCGATGGAGGGGGGAGCGGATCGGGCACTGAGGCTCGAGGTCGCAGTCGCCGGAGGTGGGCTCGCCGGCCGTCGTCGTGCTCTCGCAGCCGGCGAGGGTCGGCGCGCCCTCGAGGGCCTCGACCACGTCGCCGACCGTGATCGCCTCGGCGTCCCGGGAGAGGGTGTAGCCTCCCGCCGCGCCGCGCTGGGAGGAGACCAGGGAACCACGGCAGAGGTCCTTGAGCACCTCCGCCAGGAGGCGGCGGGGCACGGCGTAGTGCTCGCTGATCTCGCGCGCGCTCACGAACGTCCCGGCCTGGTCCACCATGTGGACCAGGGCGATCAGGCCGTATTCGGTGCGCTTGGTCAGCTGCAGCATGTCGCTCGTGAGGGTGCCCAGGGCATAAGGCACTGATTTGGTGCTATTTCAGGGGCGAAAAAGCGGCCGGCGCGGGCCCGACCTGGGGAGCGAAACTCCCACGTATGGATTCTAGCCGCTCAGAGCCGGGGAGACCACCCTGACGCCCAAGAATCTCCAGGTTACGCGAACGGTAGAGTATTCCCTGCTAGGGGGACGGGCGGAGCAGGCGATCCGCTCAAGCCTGGGGGACGCGCGGCCCGATGGGAGGCCCATGAGTTCCGACCACGATCCCCGCTGCTTCCGCTGCGGCCAGGCGGCGGGGGCGTCGCCGCGCTTCCACTTCCTGCCCAACGGCGCACCCTGTCCGGCTTGCCGGGACCGGCTCCTCGAGTCCCTTCCTGCGGCCTTGCCGGGGGGCGGGGGTGCTGCGGAGCCCGAGCCCCGCGCCCCGACGCCGACGGGCGCGGGCGAGGAAGGCCGGGACCCTTCCTGAAGGGCGCACGGATCGTCGCTCCGCGCCCCCTCGGCGCGGAAGGGCAGCGCACGTCGGACCTCGGTCGCCCGCCTACGCTGTCGGCTCGCGCTCCAGGCACTCCCGCAGCGCGTCGGGCAGGGGCGCCACAGGTCGGTCGGGCGAGCTGAGGTCCACGCAGGCCAGTTCGAGCCAGGCCGTGGCCAGCAGGGCGTCGTCGGCCCCACGCCGGATCTCGTAGTCGAAGGCGACCGATGCGGCCCGCAGGCGCGAGAGGCGCGTGTGGACGCACAGCTCGTCCCCGTAGCGGGCGGCCTCGCGGAAGCGCAGGTCGACGCGGCGCACCGGCAGGCCCAGGCCCGCGGCCTCGATTTCGGTGTAGGGCAGGCCGCGCTCTTCCAGCAGGCGCGTGCGCCCGTCCTCTAGGTAGAGGAGGTAGCTGGCGTGGTGCACGACGCCCATCTGGTCGGTCTCGGCGTACCGCACTCGCGCCCGATGGATGTGGACTGCGGCGTTCATCGCCCCATTGGAGCGTCCCGACGTCCCCAGGCCCAGCCCGAGCCCTCCACCTCCCTCGGGGCGCTCGCGCTGGAGACCGCACCCGGCCCGCCCGGCGGCCGACCGAGCGGGGGTGACAGCGGCGCTCCCCACACCGTAGGCTGGGCCGCGCCCATGAGCTCGCCCCCCCGGACTCCCCAGGCCGGCGCCCCCGGCGCCGCGGTCTTGCTGACCTGGTTCGTGCCGGGCGCGGGGCACCTCTACCTCGGGCGTCCGGTCTTCGCCCTGGCGGCCTTCGTCCTGGTTGAGGGCCTGTACTTCCTGGGGCTCTACCTCTCCGCGGGGATGGGCTTCGAGTTCCTCCAGGAGGAACTGCGCGGCCCCTTCACCCCGGCTCTGGCGCCCGAGGCCGGCAACCTCGGCGGCTTCCTGTGGCAGATGCGCGAGTACGGCTACGGCATGCCCTTCCCGCGCCCCTACCCCGCGACCATGGCCCTGGGAGTGACCCTGACCTCCACCTCGGGCGTGCTCAACGCCTGCCTCATGGTCCAGGCGCACCTCGACGCCCGAAGCCCGCGCACCCAGCCGCCCTCCCTGCGCTCCCCGGCTCTCGCCGTCCTCCTCGCCTGGCTCGTCCCCGGCCTGGGCCACTTCGTCCAGGGGCGCCGCCTGCGCGGCGCGATGGTGTTCCTCATGCTCGTGGGCATGCTCGCCATGGGGACCGCGCTGGCCGAAGGCGCCAATCTCTCGCGCGAGATGCACTTCTTCTACTGGGGCGGCCAGTTCATGTCGGGGCTCCCGGCCATGGCTCTCGAGGCGCTCCACGGCGGGCAGCGCGTGCAGTCCTTCGTGGCCTACGCGGAAGCCGGCCTGGTGATCGCCTCGGTGGGCGGCCTGTTGAACATCATGGCCATGCTCGACGTCTTCGGCTACTCCGACGGCCACCTCGCCGCCGGGGACGCGACCGCGGCGGGCTCGGCCGGCGTGGAGGTCGCCGCGTGAAGGACCTCCCCGTCCACTTGGCGCTCTTCGCCCTGGTCTCCGCCGCGATCGCTCTGTCGGGCGCCTTCTACAGCCATTCCGAGGACGCGCCGGCCCTGCGGAGCCTGCCGCGCAGGCTGTTCGTCTTCTTCCTGAGCTGCACCATCCTGGGGGCCGTGCTCCTCGTCATGGAGCACACCTTCGCCTCGGTCCGCTAGACAGGGTCTACAGACCCCTCTCCGTCCGGCGCCACAGGCCGCCGGGGCAGCGCACGACCTCGCCGGCCAACTCGAGGCCGACGAGCTCGACGAGCACTTCGGCGACCTCCCGCCCGAGTCGGCCGGCGAGGTCGTCGGCGGTCAGGGTCTCTCCCCGCAGGGCGGAGACACACGCCGAGCGCGGCGCGGGCTCGGGTGGGGCAGCCTGGGGAGAAGAACCGTAGACCTCGGTCAAGAGCTCCTCGGGGCTCTCGACGAGCTGCGCTCCCTCGCGCAGGAGGCGATGGGTGCCGCGGCTCATGGGATGGTCGACACGCCCTGGAAGGGCCAGGACGTGACGGCCCTGGTCGGCGGCCCACTGGGCGGTGATCAACGAGCCCGACGCCGCGGCCGCCTCGACCACGAGGACTGCGTCGGAGAGCCCCGAGATGATGCGGTTGCGCAGAGGGAAGTGGTGCGGGCGCGGGGTCTTGCCGGGTGGGAACTCCGAGACCAGGAGGCCGCGTTCAGCCAGCTCGGACGCCAGGGGACCCGACGGCCAGGGACGGTCGACGCCGGAGCCGAGGACGGCCAGGGTGTCGCCTCCCACCCGCAGGGCCCCGCGGTGGGCGGCCTGGTCGATGCCGCGCGCCATCCCGCTCACGACCGTCACCCCCGCCTCGGCCAGGGCGGCGCCGAAGCGCAGGGCCTGGGCCTCGCCGTAGGGCGTGGGCGCACGCGTGCCGACGATCGCGACGCGCCGCTCGCTCGCGAGCGGCTCGGGGCGGCCCCGCAGCCAGAGAGCGGAGGGCGGTCCGTCGATGTGCTCCAGGCTCGCCGGCCAGGAAGCCCCCCCCGGCTCGATCATCAAGGGACATCCTCGATCCACCATGCCTCCAAGACCGTCCTCGAGCGCCGGTGGTTGCACCGAATCCGCTGCGTGCGCGGCGCTGACGACTACGGGGAGAACGAGCTCTCCGACAACCCCGACGAGGTGATCCCTCCGACCATCCCCACGGACACGGCCCGCAGGGTGACGAGATCCGGATCCTGAACTGCGTGCGTTGCGTGCGTGACGTCGACGACTGCACGAGGAGCGTGGCGTCCTGCTGCACGCCCAAGACGACCTCCTCGGGGTGCACGCCGACGATCGGCGCGGCCGGCACGCCCAGCGCCGGGGCCGGGAGCGGATTCACGGTCACGGCCGAGCAGGTCGAGCGCAACCAGTTCGGGATCCTCTTCTACCACCTTCGGCTCCGGCCTCACCGACGGCGTGACCTTCACCGTCTGCCCTCGAGCCGAGTCTAGAGCTGGAACCTCAGGCCGAGGGAGAGCGCCGTGCTCTCGTCGGATGCGGCCATGCCAGCACCCAGGCCGATCTGATCGGTCGCGTAGTAGATCGCCTGGGCGACGAGGCCGGTGTCGCTCCCTCCGAGGTCGAGGTGCCGGACCGCCGCTCCGAGCTCGAGGCGCTCGGCGGCCATGAAGCGCAAGCCCGCTGCGACGCTGAAGCCGTCTTCGCCGATCGACAGGCCGAGGGCCTCCGCCTCGGCGTCGACGTAGCGTGCACGCAGGTACAGGTCCGTCCGGTCACCGAGGGCGCTGTTGTAGCCGACCCCGACAGTGAGCGTGTCCAGCGAGATGCCGGCCCCCAGGAATTCGATCTCGCCGTCGGCGTAGCTGGCGAGCAGGTGGATGCTGTCGGAGAGGGCGTAGGCTCCATCCACGGCGATCGCCGTGGCGTCGTCGTCGAACCCGTCCACGTCCTCGGTCTGGTAGACGAGGTCGAGGTAGGTGTAGCTGAAGGTCGCGTTCGGATCCTGAGCTGCGGCCTCGGCCGCGAGGGCGCCCGTGAGGAGGAGGGCTGCGCAGGTGCGAAGCAGCGCGCGGGTCGGGAAGGACATGGAAACCCCTTTGGGTGGCGGGAGAAGTGGATGCGAGGGAAGGAGACGGGAGCCGATCGGGATTCGGGATTCTAGCTCCAGGGTGCCTCCCGACGAACCCCACGCCCGGCAGCCCACCGTACCCGGGCGTAGCGGGAGGAATCAGGCGTCGGTCGCCTCGCCCAGCTCGATGCGTGGCCGACCGTCGGCGCCCCAGGCGGGTGCTTCGCCGGGAGAGGACTCCACGAGAGGGGCGAGGAAGCGCTGCATCGCGGCCAGGAAACCCTCCACGTCCAGGCCGCGGTGGACCGGCAGGAACGCGGCCAGGTAGCGACGGTGGCCGGAGGCGAGCTTGCGCGCGCCGTCGAGGTTCCCGCGCTGGAGGTGGTGCAGGCAGATGGAGGCCTGGATCAGCCCCTTGAAGAAGTCCGCGTCGCCGGCCTCGTTGGACAGCCAGACCTTCTCGAACTCCTCGTGCGCCTCTTCGTAGCGGCCCTCGTTGAACAGGGCCGCGCCGTCGGCGAGCAGGCCCGATACGCCGCGGCGGGCGACCTCCTCGGCGTCGAACTCCTCGGCGGGGGGCTCGATGCGTTCCACGATCGCTCGGGAAGCAGGGGCGACGAGCCGCTCAGGCGTCGTCGGGGCCGCCGCCGCCGCCGCGCCGGCGCCGCTCGCCGCCACCGCGCTCGGGGCGCTCCTCGTCCCCCGCAGCCTCGTCGCCGGCCTTCCCCCAGTAGCGATCCCAGGCGCGCTGGGTCTTCTTGGGCAGGGCGTGGGGCTCGGGGCCGATCTCCAGGCCCCGCTTGTTCTCGTTCCACCAGTCGTTCCAGGCGTCCTGGGATCGGCCGTGGTCGGCACCCGTCAGGACGATCAGCGCCGTGCGCACGTCCTCCATGTGGCGCTGCGCGCGGTGGCGCCCCACCTTGCGCATCAGGCCGATCACGCCCTCGACCGCGTCGCGGTGGCGGATCCTGCCCAGGCCGAAGAGGCGCGCGCGCGCGACGTTGCGGTCGCCCTTGTTGAGCGGGTTGCTCGTCAGGAGCTTGATGGACTCGGGGTCACCGTGCTGGGCGAAGGCGCGGATCAAGGCCGCGTACAGCACGGCGTCCTTCTCGATCTTCTTGTCGCTCTTGTAGGTCTTGTGCAGGGCGTCGAGGGCATGGGGGTGCTCGGTGAAGCGCAAGGCCTCGATCGACGCGGCCTGGACCTCGCGCGCCTTGTCGCGCAGGCCCCTGGCGACCCACTCGATTACCTTGGCGTCCACCACGGAGCCGTGCTCCTCGATCGCGGCCACACGGTCGGCGGGTTCACCGCGCACGAAGGCCTCCGCGAGGGCGGCGACGGCCGCGGCGAGGGCCTTGGGGTCGACCGCCTCGGGCCCGGGATCCTGGGTGGCGGGAGCGAGGCTGGGGGCGCAGGCGAGGAGCAGGGCGATCATGGCGTGTCTCACGGTTCGCTGGGGTGGGAGGAGCGGGGGTTGAGGGCCCCCAACCGGCCGATGAGCGCCACGTTCCGCCCCAGCGGCCGACCGAGGGCGAGCCCCGGCCGCCGCCGGCGGGATCGGACGCCTACTGGCCGCTGGCGCTCTCGACGGCCTCGGCCGGGTCTTCTGCCGGGGAGAAGCTCAGAGCCTCGCCGTCTTCGCCCACGTCCACGCGGATCGGGGTGCCGTCGTCGGAGATCTCGCTGCGCAGGATGTGCTCTGCCAGCGGGTCCTCGATGTGGCGCTCGATGGCCCGGCGCAGGGGCCGCGCGCCGTAGTCGGCGTTGTAGCCCTGCTTGATCAGGAAGTCGATCGCGGCCTCGGTCAGCTCGAGCACGACGCCGCGCTCGGCCAGCCGCTGCTCGACCTCTGCGAGCTGCAGATGGACGATGCGCTGCAGGTCGGCGTACTCGAGCGGGTTGAAGATCACCAACTCGTCGACGCGGTTGAGGAACTCGGGGCGGAAGTGGCGCTCGACCTCGATCATCACGTCGGCGGACATACGCTTCTTGCGCTCGTCCTCGCCTCCCTCGACCTTCGCCACGCGGTCGAAGCCCAGGCGCGAGCCCGCCTTCATCTGCTGCGAGCCGAGGTTCGAGGTCATGATCAGGATCACGTTGCGGAAGTCCACGTGGCGGCCGAACGAATCGGTCAGTCGCCCCTCCTCCATGATCTGCAGCAGCATGTTGAAGACGTCGGGGTGCGCCTTCTCGATCTCGTCGAGGAGCACCACGGAGTAGGGGCGTCGCCGCACCTTCTCGGTGAGCTGGCCACCCTCTTCATACCCGACGTAGCCGGGAGGCGCGCCGACCAGGCGCGAGGCGTTGTGCTTCTCCATGTACTCGCTCATGTCCATGGTGATGACGGCGTCCTCGTCACCAAACATGAAGTTGGCGAGCTGCTTGCACAGGTAGGTCTTGCCGACCCCGGACGGGCCGAGGAAGACGAAGGAGCCCATCGGTCGGCGCGGGTCCTTCAGGCCCGAGCGCGAGCGACGGATCGAGCGCGCGATGGCCTGGATGGCATCTGCCTGATTGATGACCACGGCCCCGAGCTCGTTCTCCATCTGCAGGAGGCGCTCGGCCTCGGCCTTCTCGAGGCGCGTGAGCGGGATCCCGGTCATCTTCGAGACGGTCTCCGCGATCACCTCGGCGTTCACCTCGCCGACCTGCTCCTTGCTGGCCTGCTGGGCGCGCCACTCGCTCTGGACCTCTTCCTTCTTCTTCTTGAGCTGGTAGGCCTCGTCTCGCAGCTGCGCGGCCTTCTCGAAGTCCTGGTCGCTGACCGCCTCGTCCTTGGCCCGTTCGAGCGTCTCGATCTCCTCCGAGATCTCGCGCAGGTCCGGCGGCGGCACCATGGACTGGATGCGCACCCGCGCCCCGGCCTCGTCGATGACGTCGATGGCCTTGTCGGGGAGGAAACGGTTGTTGATGTAGCGGGTGGAGAACTCCACGGCCGTCACCAGGGCCTCGTCGGTGTAGTTGACCCGGTGGTGGGCCTCGTACTTGTCGCGCAGGCCCTTGAGGATGGCCACCGTCTCATCGGAGGTCGGCGGGTCCACGTTCACCGACTGGAAGCGCCGCTCGAGGGCGCCGTCCTTCTCGATGTGCTTGCGGTACTCGTCCAGCGTCGTGGCGCCGATGCACTGGATCTCGCCCCGCGACAAGGCGGGCTTGAGCACGTTGGAGGCGTCGATCGCACCCTCGGCACCGCCGGCGCCGACCAGGGTGTGCAGCTCGTCGATGAACAGCACGACATCCCCGACGCGTCGCACCTCGGTCATGACGGCCTTGATGCGCTCCTCGAACTGGCCTCGGTACTTCGTGCCGGCGACCATCAGGGCCAGGTCGAGCACGACGATGCGTCGGTTGCGCAGCAGCTCGGGCACCTCGTTGTTGATGATCCGCTGCGCGAGCCCCTCCACGATGGCCGTCTTGCCGACGCCGGGCTCGCCGAGCAGGACCGGGTTGTTCTTCGTGCGCCGTGAGAGGATCTGGATCACGCGCTCGATCTCGTCGGCGCGCCCGATCACCGCGTCCAGCTTCCCTTCACGCGCCAGCTCGGTCAGGTCGCGTCCGAAGGAGTCGAGGGCCGGGGTCTTGCTCTTGCCCCCGCCGCCTCCGCCGCCGCCCTCGCCCAGGCCGACTTCCTCGTCCTCTTCCTCGCCGGTCTCGGCGCCGAGGAAGTCGAGGACCTCCTCGCGCACGTCCTCGAGCTTTACGCCGAGGTTCATCAGGACCTGGGCGGCGATGCCCTCGTTCTCCTTGATCAGGCCCAAGAGCAGGTGTTCGGTGCCGATGTAGTTGTGGCCGAGGTTGCTGGCCTCCTCCAGCGAGAGCTCGAGCACCTTCTTGGCTCGCGGCGTGAACGGCAGCTGCCCCATCGTCACCATCGACGGTCCGGTCTTGACGATCTTCTCGACCTCGACGCGGATCTTGTTCAGGTCGATCCCCATCTGCTTGAGGACGTTGGCGGCCACGCCGCTGCCCTCCTGCACGAGCCCCAAGAGGACGTGCTCGGTCCCCAGGTACTCGTGGTTGAACCTCTGGGCTTCCTGGCGAGCCAGGTTCATCACTTTCTTGGCGCGGTCGGTGAAGCGATCGAACATGTTCTCCTCAGATCGTCGTGGAGACCTCGGGGCGTAGGGAGGGGAGCGGTTCCCCCGGAGTGGGAGCGCCCCCGACACCCGCTTTTCGGTCCGCCGGCCCCCAGGGATTTACGAGTTCCGGCGGCCTGTGGGCGATTCGGCCCTCCGAAGGCTCGCGGGTCGCATCGTCGGGACGCCCCGCCACGGGCGATTATGCCCTCTCCCCGGCTGATTGTCCCCGTCGGGGGAGCCAATCCGTCCCCGGGCCCGAGGGCGGGCCGTGGCCGGGGCGCCGTGGGCGGTCATCCCGCCGGGTCGGGGGCTTCTCCCCCGGCCGAGGGTTCCAGGGCCTCGATCTCGTCCCTCAGGCGCGCGGCGCTCTCGTAGTCCTCCTCGCGGATGACCGAATCCAGCTCCATGCGCAACTCCTCCAGCTTGCGCAGGCGCTCGAGCTCCTCCTCGGAGAGGCCTGGCAGGCGTCCGACGTGCTCGCGGGAGCCGTGGACCCGCTCGAGGAGCTCACCCACGTGGGGCGCGAACAGGTCGTAGTCCGCCGGACAGCCCAGGCGCCCCTTCTGGCGGAACTCCGAGAGGGTCATGCCGCACTCGGCGCAGGTGATCTCGGGCACCTGCTTGTTCTGCTGGGCCGAGATCTGGAGCAGCTTCCAGATGTCCGCCATGGTCTTCTTCTCGGCCTGTACCGGTGCGTGGGGCAGGTCGGCGGTCTGGGCGCACAGCTCGCACAGGTGGCGCTCGATGACCTCGGGGGGGCCGTTCTCCTCCTCGCCCTCCCCTTGCGGAGCGGCATCGACGACCTCGGTGACGTGCACCGAGGCGAGGTTCTTGTGGCAGTGCTGGCAGATCATCGGGGGGCCGCTCTCGCCGCCTCCCATTCTATAGTCTGCCCCACCCCGCGCGTCGACTACGGATCCGCGAAGGCCTCCGCGGCCCGTCGCAGGCTGTCGAGAGTGACCTCCTGGCGCCGGAAGGCGGCGGCCAGCTCCGAGTCGGCGGTCTTGTACAGGGCCGCCGCGACCAGGGCGCTCGAGGCGCCCGCGGGGAGCTCCGCCAGGAGCCGGCACAGCTCGGCCGCGGGCGGGAGGTTGCGGGGCGGCGGCGCGGTGCCGTCGACCGTGCGCCCCACCAGCGCCGCCCGCAGGCGGCGGCCGCTGACGCCTGCCCGGCAGGCGAGCTCGGCGTCCGCCTCCAGGGCGGCCGCGGCGATCGAGGCCGGGCCGATCGTGGGATCGCCGGCGGCCTTGGAGGCGCGGGCGGCGCCGACCAGGGCGCGGCGCGCCGCGGGGCTGGTGGCGCGGAAGAGGTGCGCGGGCGAGGCTGTTCCTCGCGGTGGGCGGGGCGAAAGGTCGGCTCCCGGCTCCAGCCCCGCCCGGCGCAGGTCCCCGCGCAGGTCCTCGCTGAGGGCCTCCCAGGCCGCGGCCAACAGGTCGGCGGGGGTGACCTCCCCCTCGCGCCGGCGGTGGGCGCCGTGGAGGGCCTCCACCGCCCGCGGCGAGAACGGGAGGGTCGCGCCCGAGGCGACGACCAGGATCCCGGGGGAGAGGGCCAGGACCTCCTCCGCCAAGGACGGCGGATCGGCGAAGGCGTGGGTGATCGCCGCGTGCAGGGCCGAGTCTTCGTCGTCGAGGAGCACGAGCAACAGGTGGGGGACCTCCACCGCGTCGGCGAACAACTCCAGGGCCCGCTCACCCGCGCGCTCCAGGCTGGCACGCAGGTAGGGCGAGGCCCGCCCCAGAGGCGCGGCCAGGTCGGCGTGGTCGAGGTCGAGGGTCACGGCGTCGGGTCAGGGACCGGAGACGGCGAGGGGCGAATCGAGGGGCCCGAGGGCCTCGCGGAAGGCCCGGGCGCGCGCGGCGAAGTTGGGCCAGGCGTCGAAGCTCGCGCAGGCGGGGGAGAACAGGACGTCGCCACCCTCGTCCCCAGGTTCCAGGGCGGCGCGGGCCGCATCCTCGACCCCATCGACCTCCAGGATCTCGACGCCCGCGGCGCGCAGGCGCGCGCCGAGGGTCGGGGCCGCGGCGCCGAATACGATGGCGCGCCCGGCGCGCTCGGCGGCCACGGCCGCCAGCTCGTCGGTGGGGAGGTCCTTCAGCCGGCCGCCGCAGACCAGGATGAAGCCCCTCGGCAGACTCCGCATGGCCGAGACCGTCGAGTCGGGCGTGGTGGAGACCCCGTTGTCCCAGATCGTGCGGCCGGCGACGCGCCCGAGGCGCTCGAGGCGGTGCGGCAGGCCGGCGAGGGAGCGCAGGCCCGGGGGGAAGGCGGCAGGATCCGCCCCCAGGGCGCGGGCGGCGCCCAGGGCCACCAGGACGTTTTGGAGTTGGAACGCGGGCAGATGGCCGAGATCGGAGGTGTGCGCGAGGAGCGCGTCGTCGGCGAGCAGGCGGTCGGCGTCAAGGCGCAGGCCATCTCGCGCGCCTTGCGCCTCGTGATGGTCGATGCGTTCGAGGTGCGCCGCCTCCTCGGCGGCGAATCCGGCGGGGAGGACGGCCCAGGCCCCCGGCCGCGCCAGCTCGCACAGGCGCGCCTTGGCGCGAGCGTACGCCTCGCGCGATCCGTGGCGCTCGAGGTGGTCGGCGAGGACGTTGGTGAGCACGATCCCCACCACCGGGGAGAGCTCGCCGTGCCGGGCCATCTCCTCGGGCAGGCGCTCGAGCTGGTAGCTGGAGAGCTCGACCACCGCCAGGTCGCCGCGCTCCATGACGTGGAGGTCGTCGAGGAGCGAGCGGCCGATGTTCCCCCCCAGGAAGCAGCGCGGGGTGCCACACAGCGCAGCCAAGAAGCTCGCGGCCGAGCTCTTCCCCTGGGTGCCGCTGACGGCCACCACCCGCGCCGGGCAGCGATCGAGGAACAGGGCGGCCTCGCTGGTGACCTCGACGCCGCGCTCGCGCGCCAGGTCGAGGAAGGGGCTCGTCGGCGGCACGGCGGGGTTGGCGATGACCAGGTCGGTGCCCGTGAAGTCCCGCTCGCGGTGGCGGCCGAGCACCCAATCGAGGTCGAGGCCCTCCAGGGCCGCGATGCTCGGCGCCAGCTCCTCGGGGCCGCGCAGGTCGGTGACCGTGACAGCCCAGCCCTCCCGCGCCAGGGTGCGCGCGACGGCGGCGCCGCCGCCGAACAGGCCCAGGCCCATCACGGTCGCCGAGCGGCGCTCGCTCAAGGGCTGGGCTCCTCACCGGGACGGGGCGGAGGCTGCTCGGGGCGCGGGCCCGTCGGCCCGGCGCGGCGCAGGGTTTCCGCCTTGCGCAGCAGGGCTCGCAGCTCGCTCTCGTCGAGTTCGCCGCCCTCGGGCTCGAGGGCGATCTCGACGCGGTGGACGTCGCGCCAGCCAAGCGGCAGGAGCACCTCGCTGAACAGGTCGAGGGGGAAGCGCGCCCACCACGGTGCGTCGATCTCCACCACGCGCACGAGGGGCTGGTAGCCCTCCAGGGTGCAGGTCACCCGCCGCGTCCCGTGGTGGACGAAGGGCAGGTCTAGGGGAGTCTCGCCGACGAGCCGGTCGTCGAGGCGGACGGTGGCGCCGGGCGGCTGGGAGCGCAGCTCGATCACGCGGCGCACCTGGCAGCCGCACAGGGGCGTCCACGCCAGGGCGAGGCAGGCCGCCAGGAGCGCCCGGCGGCGCGTGGAAGGCGCGTGGTGGTTCATCGGCGCGGGCCGCCGAGGCGGCGACCGAGAGGCGGAATGGCGGAGAGGGCGGGATTCGAACCCGCGGACCCCAAATGCAGGAGTCACCAGATTAGCAATCTAGCGCATTCAGCCGCTCTGCCACCTCTCCGCGCCAGCGGGCGGGGATGTTACTGGGGAGGCGTGTGGCGGGCAAGCGCCGGGGGAGCGGGTCGGACCGTGACCGGAAGGCGGCCGGTCGGGTATCTTCGCCAGGGCCTCGCACGACCCGTTGGGGGAATGGTCTCCGGCCTGGTGCGTCAAGGGGCACGCCGAATCCGCTCATGGACGCCGATCACCTGCACAGCGCCGCCCGCCGTCATGCGTCGGTGACCCTGTGGGTCGCCAATGTGGCGGCCGGGACCGGGGTGGGTACGGCCTACCTCGATCACGTCCCCGCGGGCGAGCCCCTGGCGACCTGGACCTTCGCCGCCCTCGGCCTGCTCTCGAGCATCGCGACCCTGGCACTGGTGCCGGCTGCCCTCCTGTGGGCGATCCATCGTTGGGTGCGCGCCGAGTGCCTCGCGGCTCTGG
Source organism: Planctomycetota bacterium (assembly GCA_030746555.1). Lineage (GTDB taxonomy): Bacteria > Planctomycetota > UBA1135 > UBA1135. Next base: position 17,532 of record JASLMK010000020.1, read on the forward strand.
CCGCGGGCCTCGTCGGCGGCGTGTTCCTCGTGCTGATCGCCGCCGACACCTTCGTCTTCACCCTGCTCGGTCACCACTTCAACGGCGCGGTCTGGAACGTCGTGTTCACCAGCGGCTCCGAGGACGCCGTGCACCTCGGCCCCGAAGTCTGGGTGCCGTCTGTCGGAGCCCTGGGGCTGGTGACCGCCATCCAGGCCTGGCTGTGGCGCGCGTTGGTGCGCCGCCGCCAGGCGAGCGGCGCCGAGCCCGAGCCGCGGGCCTTGATCCTGCGGCCGGTGGCGCTCGTGGCCGGTGCCTACCTGGCGGTCTTCGCCACCGAGAAGACGATCTACGCCGCCGCCGAGTACCGCGGGGATCGGCGCGTTCACGAGGTCTCCCAAGTCCTGCCCCTGTACCAAGGTCTGCGCGTCTCCGAGCTGCTGCCCGAGGAACTGGCGAACGAGGAGCGCCCGCCCGCGGTCGAGTTCCGCCTGGCGGACCGGGCCCTGGCCTACCCGCTGCAGACGCCGAGCATCGCACCCGACGGGCCACGCCCGAACATCCTGGTGCTGGTCCTCGACACCTGGCGGCGCGACATGCTCGATGAGCGCGCGACGCCGAATCTGTGGGCCTTCTCGCGCACGGCGCGGCGCTTCGAGGACCACTGGAGCGGGGGGAACAGCACGCGCTTTGGGATCTTCTCCCTGCTCTACGGCCTGCACGGTTCCTACTGGTTCCCGGTCTTCGAGGCACGCCGCCCGCCGGTGTTGATGGACGTGCTCGCCGAGCTGGGCTACGAGCGGGCCGTCTTCTCCAGCGCCTCCCAGAGCTACCCGGAGTTCCGCGAGACGGCTTGGGCCGACGTGGACCCCGCGCTCCTGTTCGACGACCACGACGCCGAGCGCGCCGACGAGCGCGACCTGTTGGTGGGCGAGCGCTTCGCCGCGTGGCTGGCGGGCCGCGGGGGGAGGGAGGAGCCCTTCTTCGCCTTCGTCCTGCTCGACTCGCCGCACCAGCCCTACGACGCTCCCGCCGAAGGGCCGTTCCAGCCGGCGGCGGCGGCGCTGAACTACCTGGAGCTGGCGCGCTCGGACGCGCCGGAGCTCGTCGAGCGCGTGTTCAACCGCTACCGCAACGCCGTGCGCCACGCCGACGGCGTGGCCGGCGGGATCCTCGCGGCCCTGCGAGAGGCGGGCGCCCTCGACGACACCCTCGTCGTCGTCACCGGCGACCACGGCGAGGAGTTCCAGGAAAACGGGTTCTGGGGCCACACGAGCAACTTTGGCCGCGAGCAATTGGCGGTGCCGATGCTCCTGTCGGGACCGGGGATCGAGCCGGGGGTGGAGCGGCGACCGACGGTCCACGCGGACCTGCCCGCGACCCTCCTGGAGCTGTTGGGCGCCGACCCGGCGGCGCGGGCGGGCTGGAGCCAGGGGGCGAACCTCCTCGCGCCTCCCGACGGGCGAGCCCTCGTCGTCGCCGGCTGGGAGCACCTCGGCCTGATCGTGGGGGACGAGGTGTTCCGCGTGGGCGTCGAAGCGCGCTCGCCGTTGGACGTCGAGGTCTTCGACCTCGCCTGGCGGCCCGTGGCCGACCCCGGCGGCGCCTACCTGCGCGAGCTTCCCAGGATCGAGGCCCTCGCGCGGGAGTGCACGCGCTTCTTGGCGGACGAGCCCGCCCGCTGGTGGACGGCGGCGCGCTGACGCGCGCACGCATCGACCGAGCTACACTCCAGCGCCGCGGACCCGCGGCGCGAACCCTCCCGATGCCGATCCTGCGCGCGAACACCCTCGCCCTCGCGGCCACCCTGGGCGTGGGCGCGCTCCTGTTGGGTCTGGGCGCCTGCGGTGAGAGGGAGCGGGAACAGGCCGCTGATGGGGGGAGCGGGGCGGAGGGCGCTCCGGCCGCGGAGTTCGTCGGACGGACGGTGTGCGCGAGCTGCCACGCCGACGAGCACGAGCAGTGGACCGGCTCCCACCACGACCTCGCCATGCAGGAGGCCGACGAGACCACCGTCCTCGGAGACTTCGACGGCGCCAGCCTGACGCACTTCGGCCGCACCTCGTCCTTCTTCCGGCGCGACGGCGGGTTCTTCATCGAGACCGAGGGGGCGGACGGCGAGCGGGCGGAGTTCCGCGTGGCCTACACCTTCGGCGTCGAGCCCCTCCAGCAGTACCTGGTCGCGTTTCCGGGCGGTCGCTATCAGGTGTCGAGCCTGTGCTGGGACGCGCGGGCGGCCGATGAGGGCGGCCAGCGCTGGTTCCACCTCTACCAAGACGAGGCGATCGCCCACGACGACGTGCTGCACTGGACCGGTCCGAACCAGAACTGGAACTACATGTGCGCGGAGTGCCACTCGACCGACCTGCGCAAGGGCTACGACCCCGAGCGGGATGCCTACGAGACCACCTGGGAGGAGCTCGACGTCTCGTGCGAGGCTTGCCACGGACCCGGATCGGGGCACCTGGACTGGGCGGCGGGGGTGGCGTCGGGGCGCGCCGCCGACGAGGGCGGCGCGCGGGGCTTCGCCCTCGACCTCGTCGCCGACGCTGCGGCGGTCTGGACCGCCGACCCCGCCACCGGCCTCCCGCGGCGCTCGCCCCCGCTCGCGGGCTCGGCCCAGGTCGACGCCTGCGCCCGTTGCCACGCGCGCCGCTCGCCGATCACGCCCGAGTACGAGCACGGGCTGGAGTTCCTCGACACCCATCGACCCGCCCTGCTCGACGAGTTGCTCTACCACCCAGACGGGCAGATCCAGGACGAGGTCTACGTCTACGGGTCGTTCCTCCAGAGCAGGATGCACGGCGCGGGGGTCGTCTGCACCGACTGCCACGACCCACACCGGCCGGCGATCGAGGTGCCCGACGCCGTCTGCGGCAAGTGCCACGTGCCGGCGCGCTACGACACGACCGAGCACCACCTCCACGAGCCCGGCACGCCCGGTGCGAGCTGCGTGAGCTGTCACATGAGCGCGCGGACCTACATGGTCGTCGATCCGCGCCGTGACCACTCCTTCCGCGTGCCGCGCCCCGACCTCGCAGCGAAGCTCGGCACGCCCGACGCCTGCAGCGGCTGCCACGCCGAGCGCGGTGCGGCGTGGGCGGCGGAGGTGCTCGCCGAGCACTTCGGTCCCGCCGCCGAGCGCCGCGAGCACTTCGCCGAGGCCCTGGCCGCCGGTCGCGCGGGCACGGCGGGAGCGGCGCGCCAGCTCGCGCGCCTCGCCGGGAACGAGGACCAGCCCGGCATCGCCCGCGCGACGGCCCTCTCGCTGTTGGCGCGCCGGCCCTCCCCCGTGACCGCCGCCGCGGCCCACGCCGCCCTGGACGACGCCGATCCCCTGGTGCGCTCGGCGGCCCTGTCGGCCCTGGAGGTCGCCGACCTGCCGGGGCGTCTGGCGGCGGGCCTGCCCCTGTTGGCCGATCCCGTGCGCGCCGTGCGCATCGAGGCGGCTCGCATCCTGGCCGACGCGCCCCGCGAGGTGCTGCCCGCCGCCGAGCGCGAGCGCCTCGAGGCCGCCCTGGCCGAGGCGCGCGCGGCGGAGCTGGTGAGCGGCGACCGTCCCGACGCGCACCTCAACCTGGGCCTCTTGGCGGCGGCGGGCGGGGACCTGGCGGCGGCCGAGGGCGCCTACCGCCGGGCGCTGGAGCTGGACGAGGCCTTCGCCCCCGCCTACGCCAACCTCGCGGACCTCTTCCGCGTGCGCGGGGCGGACGCCGAGGGCGAGCGCCTCTTGCGCGTGGGCGTGGCGCGCCTGCCGAGTAGCGGGGCCCTGCACCACGCCCTCGGCCTGGCCCTCGTGCGCCTCGGGCGCCGGGAGGAGGCCGTCGAACCCCTGCGGCGGGCGGCGGAGCTGCGTCCCGACCTCCCACGCTACGCCTTCGCCCACGGGATCGCCCTGCAGGCGGTCGGCCGCCTCGAACCCGCCTGGGCCGTGCTGGAGGGCGCTCAGGAGCGCCATCCCACCGACCGCGAGCTCCTCGGCGCCCTCGTCGCCATCTGCCGCGAGCTGGGGCGCCCCGACGACGCCCGCGCCTGGGCGCGGCGCCTGCTCGAGGCGGCTCCCGGCGATCCGGCCGTGCGCGCCCTGGTCGAGGAGCTCGCGTCCGAGGAACGCTAGTCCGGGTTACTCATGAAGACGTGCACGAGACACAGCAACTCGGTTCCTGGTGGTGCTTTGCGGGTTCTGACGACGCAGGCGACCCTGAACGGGTCGTCGAGGAAGCCAGGTTTTCGCAAAGCGCCGCCAGGGGCCGAGAGGCCGTCGAAGACGGCCGGTTGCGAAGTCTGGCGCACGTCTTCATGAACAATCCGGGCTCGCCCGCGGGAATGACCGCGCGCGAACACGCTCGGGCGCGCCGGCCGGACTACATTGGTCCCATGACGCGACGACGACTCGGGGTCGGCCCGGCCTTGGCGGGAGCCGTTCTGGCGGTCGCGGGGTCCACTCCCCCCCAAGAGGTCGGCTTCCGCATCGGCCAGCTCGTCCCCGACGTCGCCCTGCCGACGATCGACGGCGGGGGCGTGGTGCGACTCTCGGACCTGCGCGGGAAGCGCGTCCTCCTGATCGAGTTCGCGTCCTGGTGAGCGTCCTGCCGGCGGCACGTGCCGGTCTGGCACGAGCGCACCCGGTCCCTGCGTGAAGCGGGAGAGCTCGTCGTGATCGGCATCGCCGGCGAGCAGCACGCCGACCGGACGCGCCTGTTCGCCCAGTGGCACGGGATCGACTGGCCGATCCTGTGGGATCCGTTCAACCTGACCGGGTCCTCGGCGGTGCCCAACATCACCGGCATCGACGAGCACGGCGTCGTGCGCGTCGTGAGACCCAAGCCGGAGACCTTCGACGAGGACTTCCTCGCGCCTGAGTTCGCGCCGCCGCCGGACTCCGATCCGCGCCCCTGGGTCCTCTCGCCGGCCGCTCTGGCCGAGCCCGCCGCCCAGGGCCCCGTGGCCGCCCTGGCCTGGTTCCTCTCTCGGGGGGGAGCGGCCAAGGTCGAGCCCCAGGCCCTGGAGGCGGCGATGGAGCGACGACTCGCGGCGCTCGCGCTGGCGGCGGGAGCGCCCGGCGCCGACCCGGCCTGGTCCTTCCGGCTGGGCGTCGCGCACCGCATGCGCCTGGACTCGCCGGCAGCGCACGCGGGAGACCTGAGCGCCGCCGTAGCGGCCTGGACGCGGGCGCTGCTCGCTTCGCCCCACCAGTACGTCTGGCGCCGGCGCCTGCAGCAGTTCGGCCCGCGCCTGGACAAGCCCTACAACTTCTACGGTTGGATCGAGCGCGCGCGCGCCGAGTTGGCGGAGCGCGGCGAGGAGCCCGTCGCGCTCGCCACGCGCCTGTGCGGGAGCGAGTCGAACGAGCGTGGCTCGCCTCCCTTTGCCGAGGGCGAAGTCGAGCCCGATCCGAAGGGCGCGATCGAGCGGGTCGGCGGCCTCCTCGACGTCGACGCCACCGTCGTCCGCCACTGCCGCCGGGAGGAGGGTCGCCTCGACTTGCCGACGGACGTGCAGGTCCACGTCACCCTGCGTCCGCGGCGCGGCGTACACTGGACCAACGACGCCGGCCCGGCCCTGGTCTGGGTCGATCCTCCCGAGGGCTGGCGGGCGGAGCGGCGCCTCTCCACCCTGCCCGCCGCCCAGGCGGAGACCAGCGACGAGGTGCGCGCGATCGACTTGGAGCTCAGCCCCGACCCGGGCGTGCTCCTGGGCGAGGAGCTCACCGGCTACGCCCTCGTGTTCGTCTGCGGACCCGACGACGGCCCCTGCCGCCTCGTCCGCTGCGACTTCAGCGCACGTTGCCGCTGACCTCCCGGTCCGCTCGGCACGCCCCTCGTACGCGCCCCCGTGGGATCACTCGCAGCCGTGGGGGATCGTGCGAACGACGACGGCATCGTAGCGCGGGGAGGGGAGGGAGGCCGCAAGGCGCGGTAGGGGCACCCTCACGCGGCCTGGGTACTCGTTCTCGGGCGCTCCGACGACCCCGGGAGAGGTCGGGTGCAAGCGGACCGTGCTCGGGCACCCCACGCTCGGGTCCGTGCGAGCCGTTCGGCGACCGAGTTCGTGGGGACGCCCGTGGGATCGCGCACTAGACAGTATGGGTGGAGCGGACATCCTGTCTAGAGTGTCGGCCATGTCCACGCAGATCGTCGACGCCTGGATCCAGCACCCGACGGCGCGCATGTTGGGAGATCCCATGTTCGACTCCCTGCGGCGCTGGACCCGGGCGGCGGGGACGATCGAGGACGTTCCGCTGGAGAGCACCCTCGCCGCCCTCGATCAGGCCGGGATCGACCGCGCGTTGATCTGCGCCTGGTCGGGCCCGCGGGGCGCGCTCATCACCAACGACGAGGTGGCGGCCTTCGTCGCCGCCGCTCCCGAGCGCCTGGTCGGCGTCGCGTCGGTGGACCTCCGCCGTCCGATGGACGGCGTGCGCGAGCTGCGGCGCTGCGTGAGGGAGCTGGGCTTCAAGGCGCTGCGGATGCTCCCTTGGCTGTGGGAGCTTCCCCCTGACGACCGGCGCTACTACGCCCTCTACGCCGAGTGCGTCGAGCTCGGCATCCCGTTCTGCCTGCAGGTCGGCCACGCCGGTCCGCTGATGTCCTCGGAGCCGGGGCGCCCGATCCCCTATCTCGACCGCGTGGCTTGCGAGTTCCCCGAGCTCACCATCGTCGGCGGCCACATCGGGTATCCCTGGACGGCCGAGATGATCGCGCTCGCGACCAAGTACCCCAACGTCTACATCGACACCTCGGCCTACAAGCCGAGCCGCTATCCGAGCGAGCTGGTCGCCTACCTGCGCGGCCACGGCCGCGAGAAGGTGCTCTTCGGCAGCAACTATCCGATGATCCTGCCGGCAGACTGCCTCGCCCAACTCGATCGGCTCGAGCTGGACGAGGAGACGAGCTCGCGCTTCCTCTCACAGAACGCCCGTCGGGTGTTTCGGCTCGAGGGAGATCACCAGGCGCGGTGAGTCGAGGGCGATGGGGGCCCTGACTGGGGGCTCGCCGCAGGTGGATCGACCGTACGCCCCGGATCCCGGCAAGCGATGGGACCGGACTCTCAGGAGGCTCTGGGCGCTCTGCGAGGGGTGCCGCTCCCCTCCCGTTTGCCGGCCACCGCTGGCGTGCGTGGAGTGAGGATGGCGTGCGGGGCGCCCGTGCCCCGTCCGACTCGCCCTTCGCGCCTGACTCACAGGAGGGTCATCAAGGAGATCCGTTCGCACCCCGTTGCCGGGATGCTCGCAGTCCTCGCCCGCACCGGCGTGGGACTGGCCGTGGGGCTTCCCCCTCAGGACGAATGTCTCGCGGCAACCGCACCCAGATCCACGTGCAGTGGGACACTAGGGGCCGAACGTCACCGTGAGGCCGTTGCTCAGGTTGAATCCGCTGCCGCAGGGACCGGCTGGGTCGCGGAACCAGGCCTGGAAGTGCCAGGTCGCGCCGGCGACGATCCGGCCGGCGGGGGGGAATTGGGTGGCGGAGTGGCCGACGATGCCCGGACCCTCGACCAGCTCGCCGGAGGCGCCGCTGTTGTGCACCCCGAAGCGGTGGAAGCCGCCGGAGCCCGGCGCGACGCAGCGCAGACCGTCACCAAAGAGCACCGAGGCCGTCGCTCCGCCCATGAACACGAGGCCGTTCTGGTTGGGCGGGACGCCGTAGGCGGTCAGCACCAGGTCGTCGGCCGCGACGCCGTCGGTGCCGCAGGCGGTGAGCACGGTGCCGGTTCCCGTGGAGCCCGCGCAACCCGCGTTCGGGTCCGGGTTCGCGCAGGGCGCGCCGGAGGCGCAGAAGCAGTAGGCCGCGGCCGACAGCTGACACTCGTCGGGGGTCCCGTCGACGTTGCAGTCGGCGCTCGTGCCGTTGGCGATGTCCTGATCGTCGGGGATGCCGTTGTTGTTGCAGTCGGTGTCGCACTCGTCGGGGACGCCGTCGGAGTCGTTGTCCGAAGAGCGGCCGCTGGCGATGTCGTCGGAGTCGAGGATCCCGTTGCCGTTGCAGTCGGGGAGCACGACATCGCAGGTGACGTCGAGGATCGCGAAGTCGTCCAGGGCGGCCTCGACCAGGGAGCCCGAGCCGAGGTCGGAGGCGACCACCCGCAGTCGGATCTGGGCCGTCGGCGTGATGAAGTCGCGCACGCGGAGCCCGCTGGCGATCCAGCCGCCGGTCGTGTCGGCTCCGGCCGGGCCTACGGTCTCCACGTTCACCCAGCTCGCCCCTCCGTCGGGTGAAACGTCGATGACCAGCACGTCGGCGTTGGGGGACGCGCCCGTGTCGTTGGAGTACCAGCGCCAGTAGGAGATCATCGGGTCCACCGCTGACGAGAGGTCGTAGGACGGGCTCTCGAGCGTGGTGAAGCCGCCATCGACGTCGTTCTCGCCCAGGCTGCCGCCGGGGGATCCCTGGCCCGTGACCCAGCAGTCCGTGCCGGGGGCGGCGGTGTGGTCGTTCTCGGGCTGGGCATCGGTGCCGATCGGATCGACCCGCGTCCACGCTCCGGTCGTCGCCGTGTCGCCGGCGACGCCGCCGCTCCAGCCGCTGTCGCTCTCGAACTCGTCGACGGCCACCGTGGTCGCCGTGCCGACCGCGGCGCCGAAGGTCTCGGCGGGGGCGTTGGCGGGCAGGGTGAGGGTGCCGCAGGCGACGTTCTCGACGCTGAAGTAGTACTCCGGCGTCGCGCCGCAGACCGGCGGGGGGAGGACGGCGCGGTAGAGGCCCGAGCCGTTATCGGCCATCGGGATCGCGAGGAACAACCCGCCGTCGTAGCGCACGTGGAGGTTGGCGCTCCCGCCCACGATGCTGCCCGCCACAGTCACGTCGATGCTCGTGGCCTGTCCCGGGGTCAGGGTCTCGGGCGGGTCCCCGACGATCGAGAGCCCCGAGGCGCAGACGCCTTGGGGTGCGGCCAGGATGCCCTGCAGCCCGCTGTTGTTCGTCCCCGTTCCGTGGTTGCCCGAGGTCGTGCCGCAGCCGCCGTGGGTGTGGATGCCCACGGCGAAGCCGGTCTCCTCCCAGATCACCGGCGAGCCGGAGTTCCCGCCCTGGGTGTCGGTCTGGTACTCCATCTCCGAGCCTCCCGCGGACAGGCGCGGCCCGACGTGGGTCTGCTGGACCTGGTTGTAGGTCGAGGGCGAGCTGTCCACGCCGTAGCCGGTGATGCGAATCTGCTGGCTGGGGTCGAAGGCCGGCGGCTGGGAGAGCACGAAGAAGTCGCCCTGGGCCTGGTGCGGCAAGAGCCCGGTGATCGGGTTGGGGAAGACGCCGAAGTAGCCGTAGTCGTTGCCGACCCCCGCGCCGAGGCCCTGCTCCGACGCCGGGTCCACCGCGTACTGGTCCTCGGGCGGCGGGTGGTTGATGCTGCCGCTGCCGTTGGAGAGCGGAACGTTGAACTGTGCCGTGTTGACGCTGCCGGCGATGCAGTGGCCGGCGGTCAACATGCAGTGGTTGCAGTCGTCGATGATCCAGCCGGTGCAGCCCACGGGCAGCAGGCGCGCGGCGCGCGGGTCGGTCGACAGCACGCGGTCGTCGGTCGGGCCGCACTGGGACGGATAGGTGCCGGAGGGGAATCCCGCCTCGACGGTGCGGAACGCCAGGCGGTTCTCGCCCGTGCCGGGCCAGGCGAGCACCTCGACCTGCACGGCGTCGCCGTTGAAATAGCAGCTCCTGTTGCGCCACTGCTCGCAGTGGATCGCGTTCAACTCCTGGATCGCGCCGTCGGCGTGGGCGGTCAGGCGCAGGATCGAGCCCCGGCCGGCGAGGACGTCCCCGGAGAGCACGAGCTCGTCGAAGTGCAGGCGCAGCCACTGGGCGCCGCCGAGGAACACGGTCTCGGAGATGATGACCTGGGGCCGCGCTCCGTCGTTGGCGATCGCGCCCGAGTCCCATTCGTAGGCCACCCGCTCGGCGGGCGGCGGTGCCTCCTGGGCCGCGGCTGAGGTGGCGGTGAGCGGGAGAAGAGCCGCGCAGCCGAGGGCCGCGCGCAGTGCCGGGCGATGGGGGTGGCTCATGGAGATCTCGCACTCCCTGTGAGGAGTCCGTGGGGAAAACGACCCGGGCCTCTCGGACGGCACGTCCCGTCCCGCGTCCGATCCTCACCCCGCGACCGCTCAGGGTCAAGATGCCTCGCCGACCCGCGCCGCGTGTTACGGAGTCAGAACACCGGCGAGGAAGCCGTGGAGCCTCCCGGTCGGGAGCATCCCCGCGCGCTTGGGGCGCGCGCGAGGCCGCGGCGGTCCGCCCTGGACCCAGCGCGCCGCGTGGACGCCCCCCCGCCTTCTTCCGGTGCCGGCATCTTCTCCGCCGGACGAGGCGCGAGAGGGGGCGGCTCGTGCTGGAGGTCGCGGGTCGATCGTGTTCCGATCCCCTCGGCGCCAGGGCGTCGTGATTCTCGTGAACGCCACCTCACCAGCGACCACCGCCGCTTCGCCCCCCGTTCTCGCCGCGCGCGGTCTGCGTCAGGCCGTGGGAGAGCGCGTGCTCTTCCGCGACGTTTCCTTCGCCCTTGCCGAGGGCGAGGTGCTGGCCGTCTGCGGTCCGTCCGGCGCGGGGAAGACGCTCTTCTTGCGGCTGGTCGGGCAGCTCGATCCACTGGCCGGCGGGGAGCTCGACTGCGACGGACGCGCCGTCGGGCTCTGGACGGGGCCGACCTGGCGCGCGCAGGTGAGCACGCTCTTGCAGGGCGCCCCAGCCCTGCCCGGTTCGCCCCGCGAGCTGGCCGAGGCCGTGGCCGATCTGCAGGAACAGCGCGAACGGATCTCGGACTCGCCCCTCGAGCTCGCCGCGGAATGGGGCCTGCCGAAGACCGCCTGGGACCGGCCCTGGAGCGAGCTCTCCCTCGGCGAGCGCCAGCGCGCCCAGCTCGCGGTCGTCCTAGCGCGGCGCCCGCGGGTGATGTTGCTCGACGAGCCCACCAGCGCCCTCGATCCCGCCGCGACCGCCGCCGTCGAACACAGCCTGCGCGGTCACACCGCAGTCTGGGTCACCCACGACCGCGCCCAGGCCGAGCGCGTCGCCACCGCCACCCTGGAGCTCGGAGCGTGAACGGGCCCGTCGAGCTCGGCTGGCCGCAGCTGGCGATCGCCGCCTCGCTGGTCGTCGTCAACGGGCTCGTCTCGCTCTGGCTGCGGCTGGGGCTCGGCCGTCGCCTGCTCGTCGCATCGCTGCGCACGGTCGTCCAGCTCGTCCTGCTCGGCTTCGTGCTCGTCGCGGTCTTCGAGTGGCAGAACGCCCTCGGCGTCGCCGCCATCGCAGCCGGCATGGTGCTCTTGGCCGCCCGCGAGAGCGTGCGCCGCACCGGCCGCTCCTACGCGGGCATCCAACGCGATTCGCTCTGCTCCCTGGCGCTCGTCGGAGGCGCGACGACGGTGCTGGCGACCGCGGTCATCATCCGCGTCGATCCCTGGTGGGAGCCGCGCTACCTGATCCCGCTGTTGGGCATGGTGCTCGGCAACGGCCTGACGGGCATCAGCCTGGGCCTGGAGCGCTGCCTGCGCGAGCTCGACGAGGGCCGGGCCCGGGTCGAGGTCCTCCTGGCCTTGGGCGCCACCCGCTGGGAAGCGGCCCGCGCCCCCGTCGCCGAAGCGGTGCGCGGCGGCATGGTCCCGATCCTCAACTCGATGGCGGTCGTCGGCCTGGTGACCATCCCCGGCATGATGACCGGCCAGCTCCTCGGCGGCGTCTCGCCCCTGATCGCCGCGCGCTACCAGATCCTCGTCATGTTCCTGATCGCCTCGGCCACCGCCGGCGGCGTCACCGCCGCGGTCTGGTTCTGCGTCCGCTCTCTCTTCGACGACGCCCACCGCCTGCGCCTCGATCGCCTGCGCCGCGAGCCAGGGAACTGACCGTCTCCAGCACCCCGAGGGCGGATGACGCCCAGGCCGGAAACCGCTCCGGCCCGGATGGGGGAGTGAGCGCCGCAAGCACGCCGGGGCTTCTCAGTCGGAGAGCTCTCCGGACAGTGCGACGACCCTTGCGAGGCTCATGGCGTTCTCCCGTGGCGGCGTCCGGCCGGTCGGTGCGAGCAGCCGGACTTGGATGCCGTGGCGAGTCGTCTGGTCAGCCGACCCCCCGCCGAGCGGGTCGTCCATCGATCATCCCACGACCCCCTCAGCCATCGCGCAGGTGGGGTGCGGCGGCGGTCCGGTCCTTCGTTCCCGTCAGCGCGCCGCCGAGCGTGCCTCGAGGAATCGCTCGGCGGCGGCGCTGTGCTGGGGAGGGAGGCCGCGCAGGGCCTGGGCGAGGGCGTCGAGCGAGTACACCACCAGGGGTTGTCTGCTCCCCAGGAGCTCCGAGTCGGCTGCCAGGTCCTCCAGTCTCTCCACGGACTTCTCGAACTCTCGGTCGCGCAGTGCGTGCAGGCACGAGAGCAAGGACTCGCGGGCCCGCCAGCCGGGGCCCTCGGCGGCGGGGGGCCGGTCGGGCATGGCACGGCGGGTTCCGTCGCGGGCGTCCTCCGCGAAGGTGAGGACCGCCTCGTGGAACCAGCTCGACGCCGATCGATCGGGCGCGGACTCGAGGCCGCGCCGCGCCTCGTTGGCCTCGGCCATCTTGCCGAACCAGTCGCGGGCGTCCCGGAGCTCGCCGCGCATCAAGCGGATCTGGCAGAGTTGCTTGCAGACACCCTCGAGGAACGAGAGGCGGGTCCGCTCGTCTCCCACGAAGCCCGCGAGGGCCTCCAGGTTCCTCCGGGCCCAGTGCTCCGCCTCCTCCCATCGGCGCAGATCGCACAGGGTCACGATGACGTTGCCCGCCGCCCAGAAGGCCTCCATGTCGGACGGTGAGCGGGGGGGCACCGTGAAGAGTCGGTATCCCTCGGCGTACTCCTCCAGGGCCTCCTCCTCGCGCCCGAGCACACTCAGGGTCTGTCCCAGGCCCCTGCGCGCGATCAGGGTCGAGGTGTGGTCCGGCCCGTAGACCTCGGTCTTGATCCGAACCACCTCCCGCAGCTCCCCCTCCGACTCCGCCGCGAGGCCGCAGCCGCGCATGGCCAGGCTGCGTGCCGTGCGCAGGGAGAGGATGCGCGGGTGCTCGGGCGGCAGCCAGCGGCTGAGGCGCTCGTACACGTAGTCGTAGCTTTCGAGCGCCTCGCAGGTACGCGCCTCGGCCAGGTATGACTCGCCGACCTTCCAGCGCAGCTCGAGCCCGAAGCGGCTGGTCGGTCCGAGGACCCGCTCGGCGGTCGCGGCGAGGGGCCCGAAGACCTCCGAACGCTCCGGAAGGTCGGCGCTATGACCCTCCATGATCATGCGGTCGAGGGCCCGGCCGTACCAGTAGCCGGCTACCAGGGTCTGGAGGTGCTCGGCGCCCAGGCGCGCGACGTGGTCGTCGTAGTTCGCCTCCAACAGCGCCGTGGCCTCCACGTTTCGGCGCTGGCCTGACAGGTGCCTCCCCAGGTCGGTGCGCAGGCGCAGGCGCAGCCGTCCGCGGGGGCCGTCGGGATCGAGGGCGTCGATCGCCTTGCGCAGGACCTCCTCGATGTCCCCGTGGCGCTCCTCCAACTCCGCCAGGGACTCGACGTCCTCGGTCCAGGTGTAGACGCGGTCCAGGCGGGAGAGGACCTGGGCGCGCAGGAGCGTGTCCGTGCGCACCGTGTCCAAGCTCAGCAGGGCTTCGCCGACGGCGAGCTCGGGATCGTGGGCGAAGTCGAGCTCGAGGGCGTCCATCTGCCGCAGGCGCAGAGCGACGGCCCGGGGATCGGCGGGGCCCGACAGCCCCTCGCGCAGGTCGGCCGCCTCGGAATAGAGCAGGGCGGCGTCGGCGGCGAAGCCGAGGTCGTCGTGGAACGCGCTGATCCCCGCGAGCTGGACCGAGAGCTCGTCGGGGTCGTCGGCGTAGGTCAGGCGCGCGCCGTGCTCGAGGGCGGCGAGGAAGGGCGGCTGGTCGGCGTCGCGCTCGCGGACGCGCGAGGGCGACATGTACTCGGCGGCGGCGCGCGTCGCCGCGATCATCGTGCGCAGGTGGACGTTGTCCTGCTGCACCCGGGAGCGCAGCTTCGCGTTGGCGAGGGTGAAGCCGAGGGAGACGGCCACGACGAGCGAGGCCGCGGCGAGCAGAGTCGTGGCCACCCGGAAGCGCCGGGCGAGGCGCACCGCGCGGACGAACGGCCCGGGAGGGCGGGCGATGACCGATTCGCCGGCGAGCCAGCGAGCGAGGTCGGCTCCCATCTCGGTCGCGTCGGCGTAGCGGCGGGCCGGGTTCTTCTCCATGGCCATCATGCACACGCTCGAGAGTTCCGGCGAGAGGGTCGAGCGCAGGCGCGCGGGCGGCGGCGGTTCGTGGTGCAGGACCTGCGCCGTCACGCCCTGGGCCGTGTCGCCGTCGAAGGGGCGGCGCAGGGTGAGGGCCTCGTAGAGCGTCACGCCGAGGCTGAACAGGTCGCTCTTCTCGCCGAGGGTCGGCAAGCCGGAGAGTTGTTCGGGGGAGGAGTAGCAGGGCGTCCCGGCGCCGGCGGTGACCGAGGAGCGCGACACTCCGTCGCGCAGCTTCGCGAGACCGAAGTCGCACAGGAGGGGGCGGTCGTCGGGGGTCATCAATACGTTGCTCGGCTTGACGTCGCGGTGGACGATCCCCGCGGCGTGGGCGGCGGCCAGGGCGCCGCACAGGGCCTCGCCGATGTACGCCACCCTGCGGTCGTGGTCGGGGGCGAGCACCGTCGCCGCGCGCTCGGCGATCCACTTGGCGAGGGTCCGGCCGCCGGCAACCAACTCCTCGACGATGTACTGGACCCCGTCCGCCTCGCCCACGTCGAGCACCGTGGCGATATGGGGGTGGTCAAGGCCGGCGCCCAGGCGTGCCTCGCGTTCGAAGCGTGCGAGGGGGGCGCTGGAGATCGCCAGGAAGGGGTGCAGGATCTTGATCGCGACCTCGCGATCGAGGCGCTCGTCGAGGCCGCGCCAGACGATGCTCGCGCCGCCGCGGCCGAGCTGCTCGAGCAGACGGTAGGGGCCGATGCGCTGGCCGGAGTCGGGCCCGATCAGGCGCCGCTGGGCGCGGACCAGGTCCAGGTCGTCGAGGAGCGCCTCCAGGCGCGGCCGCGTGAGAGGTCCGACCGAGGCCAGGCAGGCCTCGCGGTCGGGGTCCCCGCCGTCACGGGCGGCGGAGAGGTAGTCCTGGAAGGCGCGGATGGCCGAGTCGCCGCTCTCGGCAGGGTCGGGCCGCTCCGGACTCATCATCCGCCGCCTCCGGCCTCCCCGTTCCCGGTCCCCCCGCGGATGCGCAGCCGCTCGCGTAGGCGATTGCGCGCCCGCTCGGCGCGCTTGCGCGCCGCCTCTGCGCTGCAGCCCAACTGCTCCGCCAGCTCCGAGGCGCTCACGCCGGACATGCCGGCGCGCAGGATCTTCTGGTCCTCTTCGTCGAGCTCGTGCATCGCCAGGACGAGACGCTCCTCCTCCTCGGCGCAGATCATGGCCGAGAGGGGGGTCAGAGGATTGGCGCGGTGTTGGCGCGTCGCCCGTGCGTCCGGATCGATCGACTTGCGCTTCCGGTCCCCGCCGCGCACGGTCGTCTTCTGGCGCCGGATCTTGTCCACGCGCTTCCAGTGGAGGCGCTGGACCAGCAGGCTCGCGAACTGCCCGCGGGAGTGGAACTCGAGCTCGCAGAGGAGGGGCAACAGGTCTCCCACGACCGACTGCACGAGGTCCTGGGGATCGACGATGTGGCGCAGATCGTGGCCGGGGACGGCGTCGGGGGTCGAGAGCAGGAGCGCCATGAAGTGCTGCAGGAACTCGCCGGCGACGGCGCGGTCCTCGCGGGCGACGGGGTAGGCGATCGCGAGCAGGGCGTCGAGCTCGTCGGTGCCCTCCTCGAGGGCGCGCTCGAAGGCCCGTGCACACCCCTGGTTGGCGAGGACCCGGGCCGTGGCCTGGCCCAGGTGTCGCGCGGCAAGTTCGAACAGCGGATGCGAGGTGTCCATGGTCGACAGGCAGGGAAGGGGCGCTTCCGACCGATTGCGGCTGTGCCGAATCTACGGCACGAGGAGCAGACTGTCGAGCGGACGGAGCGCTTCCCGCGCTATCCTCAACGCCGTGACGGTCCTCCCCACCCGCCACGGCGCACGCCTGTATCGACCCTACGCCGCCGATGTGGGCGGTGGCTGGGACGCCCTCGTCATCGGCTCGGGCATGGGTGGCATGAGCTGCGCCGCGGCCCTGGCGCGCTTCGGCCGCCGCGTCTGTCTCCTCGAGCAGCACTACGTCCCCGGCGGCTACACCCACATGTTCGCCCGCAAGGGCTTCCACTGGGACGTCGGCGTCCACGCACTCGGCGAGATGTCCGAGGGAGAGCTCCCGCGGCGCATCCTGGATTGGCTGACCGACGGGAGCGTGTCCATGGTGTCCCTGGGGGATCCCTACGATCGCTTCCTCTACCCCGACGGGTTCGAGATCGACTTCCCCGCGACCAAGCAGGGGTTCCGAGCGGTCCTCGACGAGCGCTTCCCCGACCAGGCGGAGAACATCGCGGCCTACTTCCGCTGCGTCGGGAGGGTCGCGCGCAGCGCGCATTACTACTACTTCCTCAAGAGCCTGCCGCGCTGGATGGACGCCGTGGGTTCTCGCGTCGTGCGCTGCTTCCACCGCGACTGGTGGAAGACGACCGTCGAGGAGGTCTTCGACGAGGTCGGGATCGAGGGCCGCCTACGCAACGTCCTCAGCGCCCAGTGGGGCTACTTCGGCAGCGTCCCGCGGGACGCGAGCTTCGCCATGCAGGCGCTGGTCCACTGCCACTTCGGCAACGGCGCCTACTTCCCCCAGGGCGGCTCCAAGTCCCTCGCCGAGGGACTGCTCGCACCGGTGATCGACGCGGGCGGGGAAGTGCGCACGAAGGCCAGCGTCGAGAACATCCTGGTCGAGGGCGGCCGCGCCGTCGGCGTGCGCATGGCAGACGGCAGCGAGGTCCGGGCCCCCTGGGTGATCTCGGCCGCCGGTGCGCGAAACACCGTCGACCGCCTGCTCCCCGCACCCGAACGCGACGCGCCCTGGGCGGAGCGTGTGCGCTCGATCGGTGACTCGCCCTCCTACCTGTGCCTGAACCTCGGCTTCGAGGGCGACATCGCTGCGGCCGGGGCGACTCCGGCAAACCTGTGGCTGATGTCGAATTGGGACATCGACCAGAGCGACTGGGACGTCGGGGATCCGACCTCGATCCCGCACATCCTCTACGTGTCCTTCCCGTCCTTGAAGGACCCCGATCACGACCCCGGGCCGCGCCGGCGTCACACCGGCGAGTGCGTGACCTTCATCCCCTGGGAGGCCGTGCGCCGCTGGGAGGAGACCGACATCCGCACGCGCGCGGAGGGCTACGAGGCGCTCAAGCGCGACATCACCGAGCGCCTGCTGGCTTGTCTGCGCGAGCGCTTGCCGGACCTCATGGACCTACTCGTCCACCACGAGCTCTCCACGCCGCTGACCGCCCAGTACTTCGTCCAGGCCAGCCGTGGGGCGATCTACGGCATGGAGGCGACGCCGGCGCGTTTCACCTGCCGCGACCTGCGCGCGCGCACCCCGATCCCGCGCCTGTTGATGACCGGTGTGGACTCCGCATCCATCGGCGTCATCAGCGCCATGGCCAGTGGGATGCTGACCGCCAGCGTGCTGGAGAAGCGGGTCTACCTGAAGATGGTCTAGCCCGGCTGATTCACGAACACGCACACCAGACTTCGCAACCGGCCGTCTTCGACGGCCTCTCGGCCCCTGGCGGCGTCTCGTGCACGTCTTCATGAATGATCCGGAATAGCAGCGTGTCGAGCGAGCGCGCCGGCCGGCCCTGCCTGCCGCTGGATGGCCCGCCGCGCCCGCCCCGGCCCGGCCTCCGTCCCCCCCAGGGCGGGGGCGAGTGACACCCGGCGAGGCTTCGGATACACTTCCCGACCCTTCGATCGGGCAATCCGCCCGATCCGCCCGCCCCAGTGGAACCGGCGCAGACAGGACGGGGCCTGGCGATGGCAGAACGCACCCTCTCGGAGATCGCTGAGATCTGTGGAGCGACCCTCGTGGGAGACGGTCGCCGGTGCGTCGTGGGCCCGGCGGGCCTGGCGGAGGCCGGCCCCGAGGAGGTCAGCTTCCTGGCGGACGAGCGCTATCGGCCCCAGCTCGAAGAGACGCGCGCCGCCGCGGTGATCGTCAGGACGGGCACACCAGCGCCGCGCGAGGACCTGGCTCTTCTGTGCTGTGAGGACCCCAACAGCGCCTTCAGCGCCGTCGTGCGCCTGTTCGCCGGCCCCGAGCAGGACCCCGAACCCGGGGTCCACCCCAGTGCCGTCGTCCACCCCCGCGCAGAGCTCGGAGCGGGGGTGAGCGTCGGGCCGAACTGCACGGTGGGGGCGGGCGCGTGCGTCGGTGACGGGACCGTCCTGCACCCCGGCGTGGTCCTCTACCCCGGTGTGCGCATCGGGGCGCGCTGCACGATCCACGCCGGGGCGGTGATCGGCTCCGAGGGCTTCGGCTTCGAGCCGACCGCCGCCGGTTGGGAGAAGATCCCCCAGTGCGGCACCGTCGTCGTGGAGGACGACGTGGAGATCGGCGCCAACGCGACCGTCGACCGCGCGCGCTTCGGCGCGACCCACATCGGCCGCGGGGCGAAGCTGGACAACCTCGTCCAAGTGGCCCACAACTGCGTCATCGGCCCCGGGGCCCTGCTGTGCGCTCAGTCGGGCATGGCGGGCTCGGTGCGCGTGGGGGCCGGAGCGATCCTCGCCGGGCAAGTGGGGATCAGCGGTCACCTCGAGGTCGGCGACGGTGCGCGAGTGGGCGCCAAGTCCGGCGTGTTCGGCAACCTCGCCGGAGGGGCCGAGTACCTCGGATACCCCGCCCGCCCGCGGGCGCAGGCCTTGCGAGCCATGGCGGCTCCCCGGCGCATGGGCAAGCTCGCCGAGCGCCTGGAGGCCTTGGAGGCGCGCATCGCCAGCATGGAGGAGGAGGCGTGACGCGGCACCAGCAGACCCTGCGCACCGCCGTCGAGTTCTCCGGCGTCGGCCTGCACAGCGGGGAGACGGTCCAGGCGCGGGTGCTCCCCGGCCAGCCCGATCGCGGCGTGGAGTTCGTGCGCACAGACCTGCCAGACGCGGAGCCCGTCCCGGCCCACATCACCTACCACCAGGAACGGGAGCGCCGGACGCGCCTGGAGCTGGGGAGCGCCAGCGTGGACACGGTCGAGCACTTCCTCTCCGCCTGCCGCGGGCTGTGCATCGACAACCTGACCGTCGAGCTGTCCGGGTCCGAGATTCCCGGTCTCGACGGCAGCGCCCAGCCCTTCACCGAGCTCTTCCAGCAGGCCGGCATCGTCGAGCAGCGCCCGCAGGCGCGGGTGTTCCAGCTCCAAAGCCCCATCTACGTGCGCCAGGACGACTCGACCCTGGTGGCCCTGCCGACCGAGAGCCCCGGGCTGACGCTCCAGTACGTGGCGTCCTTCGACGAGCCCGGCGTGAACGGCGGGTCGTACAAGCTCGAGGTGACGCCCGGCGCGTTCGCCGAGGAGATCGCGCCCGCACGCACCTTCTGCCTCGCCTCGGAGGTCGACGCTCTGCGCGAGGCGGGGTTCGGCAAGGGCGCGACGCCCGAGAACACGGTCGTCCTAGGCGAAGAGGACGTCGATCTGCGCCTGCCCGACGAGCCGGCTCGCCACAAGATCCTCGACCTGCTCGGCGACCTGCACCTGCTCGGCGCGGACCTCCACGCCCACGTGATCGCCATGCGTTCGGGCCACCGCACCAACGTCGAGCTCGTCAAGCACCTCCTCGAGAGGATGCAGATCGACGAGACCGGCGGCGCGCTTCGGCGCGAGGCCGGAATGGACGTGCGCGAGATCCTGCGCATGCTCCCACATCGCTACCCGTTCCTCCTGATCGACCGCGTGCTCGACATCGACGGCTACAAACGTGCCGTGGCCGTCAAGAACGTGTCGATCAACGAGCCCTTCTTCCAAGGGCACTTCCCCGACCAGCCCCTGATGCCCGGTGTCCTGCAGTTGGAGGCGATGGCCCAGCTGGCGGGGGTCCTGCTCCTGCGCAAGCTGGAGAACACGGGCAAGCTGGCCGTCCTGTGGGCGATCGACAAGGTCAAGCTGCGCGGCGCCGTCGTGCCCGGAGATCAGCTCCGACTGGAGGTCGAGACCCTCAAGATGAAGGGCCAGGCCGCGCAGGTGCGCGGTGTCGGGTCCGTCGCCGGGAGGATCGTCTGCGAGGCCAACTTGATGTTCACCATGGTCGATTCCTGACCTCCTTCCCATGTCTACCCAGATCCACAGCACCGCGGTGATCGCGGAAGGAGCCGAGCTCGGCGTCGACGTCTCGATCGGCCCCCACACAATCGTCGGACCGCGCGTGCGGATTGGCGACCGCACGCGCGTCGGACCGCAGGTCGTCATCGAGGGCGTGACGCGCATCGGCACGGACAACGTGATCGTCGGGCAGGCCAGTCTAGGCGCGGCGCCCCAGGACTTCTCCTACCGGGGAGAGCCGACGATGTTGGAGATCGGCGACGACAACATGATCCGCGAGTTCGTCACGATCAACCGCGGGACCGTGAAGGGCGGTGCGCGGACGAGCATCGGCAGCGGCTGTCTGTTGATGGCCTGCAGCCACGTCGCCCACGACTGCGACCTGCGCGACGGCGTGATCCTGGCGAACAGCGTGCTCCTGGCCGGGCACGTGCTCGTGGGGGAGCGCGCCAACCTCTCCGGAGCGGCCGCCGCGCACCACTTCTGCACGATCGGCGAGTACGCCTACGTCGGCGGTCTCTCGCGCGTCGTCCAGGACGTGCCGCCGTTCATGATCGTCGAGGGGCACCCCAGCCGCGTGCGGGGAGTGAACGTCGTCGGCATGCAGCGAGCCGGAATCGAAGAGGACGACGTCGATGCGGTCCGCAGGGCCTTCCGGCGCCTCTATCGCTCGGGCGTGCCCAAGAAGCGCGTGTTCGAGGACATGCGGGCCCAGGGCTCCACGCCCGCGCGAGTGCTGCGGCTGGTCGAGGCCCTCGAGAACACCGAGCGGGGCTCGAAGGGGCGCTATCGCGAGAGCCTGCGCGAGGATTTCGCACGCATCGGGCGCGAGCGCGTGGCGGAGTGGTCCTGATGGGCGGGGGCTCGGCAAGGGCGTTTCGGGTCGCCGTCGCCGGCGTCGGCCATCTCGGCCGCATCCACGCGAGGATCTGGAACGAGCACCCCGAGGCGGAGCTCGTCGCGGTGGTGGATTCCGACGCGAGCCGCGCCGGTGCCCTGGCGGAGGAGCTCGGCTGCCGGGCCTGCGCGGACGCGAGCGAGCTCCCCGACGATCTGGACGGCGTCAGCGTAGTCGTCTCGACCGCCGCCCATGCCGACGTGGCGGTCGGGCTGCTCGAGCGCGGCATAGCCTGTCTGGTCGAGAAGCCCCTGGCGAGCGACCTCGAGCAGGCCGACCGGATCCTCGCGGCGGCGGAGGCGGGCGGCGCCTTGCTCGCCGTGGGCCACGTCGAGCGCTTCCAGCCCGGCGTGCGCGCCGTGCGCGAGATGGCGATCGCGCCGCGCTTCATCGAGAGCCACCGCCTGGCGCCGTTCAGCTTCCGCAGCCTCGACGTGGGCGTCGTCCACGACCTGATGATCCACGACCTGGACCTGGTGCTGTACCTGTGCGGCTCGGAGGTCGTCAGCATGGATGCGGCGGGAGGAGCCATCCTCACAGAGCGCGAGGACCTCGCCAGCGTGCGGCTGGTGTTCGAGAACGGCGCGCGGGCCAGCGTCACCGCCAGCCGGGCCTCTCTGACGCCGATGCGCCGCATGCGCATGTTCTCCTCGGAGGGCTACGTCAGCCTGGACTTCCAGGAGAACTACGGCCTGATGGTCGCCAAGGGGCCGGAGTTCGACCGGGGCCGTGAGGCCCTGCGGGAGCTGGACCCGGCCAGCCTGGCCCAGCAGACCGACTGGATCACCGACGAAGTGCTGCGCGTCACCGAGCTGGAGCTGGGGGGCGAGCAGCGGCCCCTGCAGGCCGAGCTGGACTCCTTCCTGCGCTCGGTGCGGGACGGGGCCGAGGTCGAGGTGACCGGCGCGGACGGCCGCAGAGCCCTGGAGCTGGCGGACCGCATCGTCGCGGACATCGGCGCCCAGACTTGGTAGAAGAGCGCGGATGAGCGGGTCGAGCACGACCGGGCGCTTCGCACCCCTGGCCGAGGGGGCGACGCGCGCCCCCGACGAGGCCGAGCGCGCCGTCCTGGAGCGCTGGCGCGAGCGGGAGGTGTTCCGCTCCGTCGCCGCGGCGCGGGCGGAGGGCGAGGTCTTCGTGTTCTGGGAGGGCCCGCCGACGGCGAACGGGCGGCCGGGCATCCACCACGTGATGGCCCGCACGATCAAGGACGCCATCTGCCGCTACCAGACCATGCGCGGCCGGCGTGTGGAGCGCAAGGCGGGCTGGGACACCCACGGGCTGCCCGTCGAGCTCGAGGTCGAGAAGGCCCTGGGCATCAGCGGCCGGCCCGAGATCGAAGCCTACGGCGTCGGTCCCTTCAACGAGCGCTGCCGGGAGTCGGTCTGGACCTACCGCCGGGAGTGGGAGCAGCTCTCCGAGCGAATCGCCTACTGGCTCGACTACGACGATCCCTACGTGACCTACGACGCCGACTACGTCGAGAGCGTCTGGCACATCCTCGCGCGCTTCCACGACGCGGGACTCGTCTACCGGGGCCAGCGCGTCGTGCCCTACTGCGGGCGCTGCGGCACGGGCCTCTCGTCCCACGAGATCGGCCAGCCCGGCGTGTACCAGGACGTCGAGGATCCCTCCGTTACCCTGCGCTTCCGCCTCGCGGAGCAGGCGGGGGGCGAGCCCGAGAGCCTGTTGGCCTGGACGACCACGCCCTGGACCCTGCCATCCAATTTCGCCCTGGCCGTACACCCCGCGCACGAGTACGTGCGGGCCCGCGTTCCCCTCGGCGAGGACGGCGGCAGCGAGATCGTGTGGGTGGTCGCCGAACGGGCGGCGACGGTGCTCGGCGAGTCCTTCGAGGAGCTCGAGCGACGGCGGGGGAGCGAACTCGCCGGGACCGCCTACGAGCCGCTCTTCGAGCTGGGCGAGCCGTTCCTCCTGCCCCCCTCCGAGTCGGTCGACCACCAGGCGCGCCATCGGGTCGTGCTGGCCGACTACGTCACGACCGAGGACGGCACGGGGATCGTGCACCAGGCGCCCTACGGAGCCGACGACTGGGCCCTGGCGACGCGCCTGGGGATCCCGACGGTCCTGGGCGTGGGGCCTCACGGGCGCTTCGTGCGGCCTGTCGGGCCGGTGGAGGAGGGAACTCCGTTCAAGGAGGCCGACGCGCCCCTGACCGCCGACCTCGAGCGGCGCGGCCTGCTGTTCGCGAGCGCGCGCGCGACCCACAGCTACCCGCACTGCTGGCGCTGCGACACGCCCCTGTACTACTTCCCGACGCCCGCCTGGTACGTGCGCACGACCGCCTACAAGCAGCGCATGATCGACTACAACCGGCGCTGCAACTGGGTCCCGCCGCAGGTCGGGGAGGGTCGCTTCGGCGACTGGCTCGAGAACAACATCGACTGGAACATCTCGCGCGACCGATTCTGGGGGACGCCCTTGCCGTTCTGGGTCTGCGAGGGATGTGACGCGGAGCGGGCCGTGGGAAGCGTCGCAGACCTCGAGCGTCTCGCGGGGACGCTCCCCGAGGGGTTCGACAACCACAAGCCCCTGATCGACGAGGTGACGATCGGCTGTGAGGCCTGCGGCGCGACGATGCGGCGCACCCACGCGGTCGTCGACTGCTGGTTCGACTCTGGGGCGATGCCCTACGCCCAGTACCACTGGCCCTTCGGCGACAGTCGCGCGCTCGTCCGCGAGCAGTTCCCCGCATCGGCGATCGCGGAGGGCCTCGACCAGACCCGAGGCTGGTTCTACTCGCTGCTGGCGATCGGCGCCTTCCTGGCCGAGGAAGACGAGGACCTCGAGCCGGGCCTCGTGTACCGAAACTGCATCGTCAACGGCCTCGTCCTGGACAAGGACGGCGTCAAGATGTCGAAGCGCCTGGGGAACATCGTAGATCCCTGGGAGGCGATCGCCGAGCACGGGGCCGACGCCCTGCGCTGGACCATGCTCGCCGCCGGTTCGCCCTGGTTGCCCCGACGCTTCGATCCCGACGCCGTGCTGGAGGTGCGGCGGCGCTTCTTCGGGACCCTCGCCAACAGCTACCGGTTCTTCGCCGAGTACGCCCGCATCGACGGATTCGACCCCGAGGATGTGCGCATCCCGCCCGCCGCGGAGCGCAGCGAGATCGACCGCTGGCTGCTCTCCCGGGCGCAGACCCTGATCGCCACCGTCGTCGAATGCATGGACGCCTTCGACCTGACCGGCACCTGTCGGGCGGTCGAGACCTTCGTCGTGGACGAGCTCTCCAACTGGTACATCCGTCGCAATCGCCGACGGTTTTGGAAGGGGGAGACCGGCGCCGACAAGCTGGCGGCCTTCGCCTCCCTGCACGAGGCCCTGCGCTCCGCCGTCCTGGTCACGGCTCCCATCGCCCCGTTCCTGGCCGAGCAGCTCTGGGCGTGCCTGGCCGGTGATGGATCGTCAGTCCACGGTGAGCTGATCGAGAGCGCCGGGGGGAGCCGGGTGGACGTCGAGCTCGAGGCGAGCATGGCGGTCGTCGTGCGCGTCGTCGAGATGGGCCGTGCCCTGCGCGAGCGGGCGGGGGCCCGCACGCGCCAGCCCCTGAGGGGGATCCACGTGCGCTGCTGCGACCCTGACGACCTCGAGCTGCTGCGTGGCGCCTTCGCGTCCGCCCAGGTATTCGACGAGCTCAACGTGAAGGGTTGGGCGAGCCTGGAGATGGACGACGGCGAGCTCTGCACCCTGCGAGCCAAGCCGGAGTTCCGGACCCTGGGCAAGCGCCTGGGACCGTTGATGAAGGCGGCCGGCGGCGTGATTGCGGCCCTGCCCGCCGAGGACGTGGCGCGCCTGCGCGACGGCGGCGAGGTCGAGATCGAGGTCGAGGGGCGCCTTGTGACCCTCGGCCCCGGTGACGTGCGCCCGACGGTGGAGGTGCACGCGCCCTTCGACGTGGAGACCGACGGCCGCTTCGTGTGTGCTCTCGACCTCGAGTTGGACGAGGATCTCGTGGCCGAGGGCTTGGCGCGGGAGGCTGTCAGCCGGGTGAACGGCCTGCGCCGGGAGAGCGGTCTGGCGCTGGAGCAGCGCATCCACCTGCGCCTGTGGGGCGAGGGCGAGGGCATCTCCAAGGCCCTGAGCGCCCACGCCGAGCTGATCGGTGCGGAGACCCTGGCGGCGGAGCTCAGCACGGCCGCGGAGGCCCTCGACGGGACGGTCTGGGCGGAGTGGACCGTGGGGGAGGGCGAGGTGCTGCGCGCCTCGCTCGTCGCCGCGGAGCCTCGCTCCTGAGCGGGTCCCGCGGGCGGTTGGCAGGCGGGGGTCGGAGTGGTAGCTTGCATGGGGGACCCTGGTGGCGCAGGCCACCCGCAGTAATCCCAGGAGCCGAACAGAAGCCGAGAGGGCCTCACCCTGCGCTGCGGACAGCATCCGCTGCGAGGCAGGCCCACCTGGAACCGACAGGTTCCGGGTACCGCGGGAGCGGCGCCGCCGGGGATCCTCCTGCTCCCGTGAGCGACCTCGCGCAGTCGCCGGGGCGTTCGCGCGAAAGCCCGCATGAGGCGTCACAGCGGTTGATTCCGGCCTGTTCGCGCTTGGTTCGCCCCGACCGTGTGGCTAAGGTCGCCCGCGCGGTCACCGTCGCGGCGGCCGGCACAGGCGAACAACCCGAGGCTAGCAGCGGAGTCGGACAGCATGCGCGGACTGGTCATCATCCTTCTCGGTGGAGCGGTGCTCTACCTCGGCTGGTCGAGCTACGGGCGTGGCGAAGAGGCGACCGCTCCCGACGGCGCCGAGGCCGCCTCCGCGGAGGAGGGCACACGAGGCCGCATGATGTCGGTCGCCGAGATGGAGGCCGCCTTGCAGGAGGTCGCCGGCGAGCCGGTCGGTGGGGCGGCCGAGAGGGCGATCTCCCGCGCCAACAGGGCCGTGGGCAACGAGGGGCAGGCGGTGGGGGGCGAGCCTGGGGCGGCGCCGGGGCCCCTGGCCCTGAATTGGGACTTGGGGGACCCGGTCCTGGAGGGGAGCCTCCTCCTGCACGCTCCCGAGCGGGTGCAGGCCTACCTCGGGGGAGCGGGCAAGAAGCTCTCGGACAGCCGCAAGCGCCTGCTGTTCGTTCTGGCGACCCTGATCCAGTCCACGCGAGACAAGGCGGCCCCCTACGCGCGCGGCCTCGAGGAGGCCGCGGACGTGACCGACGAGGAGCGCGACTTCGTGTTCGGCGTGCTCGAGTCCGGCCGCGCGAGACCGCGCGCTGCGTCGAGCGGTGCTCCCAATGCGGTGATCCTGGGGGCTCGCATGGCGCTGCTGGCGCGCGAGGCGGACGCCCACCTGCGGGCGCGCCGCTACGGTGACGCGGCGCGCATCCTCTCCAGCCTGCTCCTGAGCGAGCTGGACGCGCCCTGGGCGGCGGACCGCGAGACCCTTCTGCGCTGGTCGGAGAGCCTCGGGACGGCCCAGGCCGGGCACCGTTGGAACAAGAACGGGGACTGGCCCTCGTTCGAGGTGACCGTCGAGCCGGGCGACAGCCTGGTGGCGATCCGCAAGCGGATCGTCGCGGAGCGTACGGGGATGATCCTGTGTACCGGCCTCATCCAGCGCTGCAACCAGCGCGGGAAGCTCCTGCATCCCGGCGACGTGCTGCGCATCCCGACCGACCCCGCCCACGCCCTGGTGGACCTCAGCGCCCGCTGGGCGTTCTTCCTGATGGGGGGCGAGGTCGTCGCCGCCTGGGAGGTGGCGATCGGTCTGGACGGGAAGACGATCCCGGGGACCTACACCGTCGGAGAGAAGCTGGAGGAGCCGCCCTGGACGCCGGTCGGCCGGCCCTTCGTTCCCTACGGGCACCCGGACAACCCGCTGGGTGACCGCTGGATCGCCTGGAACGGGAGCGACGGCCTCGGGTTCCATGGGACCTCCGAGCCGGAGACCATCGGGCAGGAGGCCAGCCAGGGGTGCATCCGCCTGCGAAACGAGGAAGTGATCGAGCTGTTCGAGATCCTGCCCCGCGGCGCCTCGGTCGAAGTGCGCCCCTGAGGGCGCATAGCGCGCTGCGAGCCGGGCTAGCGCGCCCCACGGTCTTCCTGGAGCTCGGCTACGCCAGACCCTGAAGGAGAGCGCTCGGTCCGCGAGGTCCCCCGGTTCACGCCGATCCGAGGGTGCCCCATAACCTCCTTCGCATGCGCCACTTAGGATGGCGTCGAGCGCGGGCGCGGCTTTTTGTCGAGGGACGGTTGACGGCCCATCGATTTCCCCTATGCTCTCGCTCCCTCGTCGCGGGTGACCCCACTGGTCGTCCGGTACCGAACGAGGCTGAACCACGCGCACCGCGCCTTCCGGACGGGCCTTGCCCGACGCCGGGAGCGGTACGCGCTCAGATCTTTGAAAACGAGGGTGACCCTTGAAACCGTGCGAGCAGGAGAGGCCCTGCCTCTGGGACGATCCTAGGATCGGCCAGGAGGCTGGACTCTCCCAGACTCCACAAGAAACCAAGACAAACACTTCATGAAGGGTTTGATCCTGGCTCAGAACGAACGTTAGCGGTGTGGATTAGGCATGCAAGTCGTGCGTGAAAGCCTTCGGGTGAGTAAAGCGGCGCAAGGGTGAGTAACACGTGACCAACCTACCCCTCTGACCGGAATAACCACTGGAAACGGTGGCTAAGACCGGATGGTCCCGTCGGAAGGCATCTTCCGTCGGGTAAACGGCCGCTTTAGCGGCTGTAGAGGGAGGGGGTTGCGGCCTATCAGCTTGTTGGTGAGGTAACGGCTTACCAAGGCGATGACGGGTAGCCGGTCTGAGAGGACGATCGGCCACACTGGGACTGAGACACTGCCCAGACTCCTACGGGAGGCTGCAGTCGAGAATCTTCCGCAATGGGCGAAAGCCTGACGGAGCGACATCGCGTGCAGGATGAAGGCTCTAGGGTTGTAAACTGCTGTCACATACTAGGAACGCTGCATGGCGAAATACCATGTGGTTGACTAACGTGAAAGGAAGCACCGGCTAACTCCGTGCCAGCAGCCGCGGTAATACGGAGGGTGCAAACGTTGTTCGGAATCATTGGGCATAAAGCGCACGTAGGCTGTGCGACAAGTCAGATGTGAAAGCCCTCGGCTTAACCGAGGAAGTGCATCTGAAACTGTCGTGCTAGAGAACGGTTGGGGTGAGTGGAACTCCTGGTGGAGCGGTGAAATGCGTAGATATCAGGAGGAACACCGGTGGCGAAAGCGGCTCACTGGACCGTTACTGACGCTGAGGTGCGAAAGCTAGGGGAGCGAACGGGATTAGATACCCCGGTAGTCCTAGCCGTAAACGATGGGTACTAGGCAAGGGGAATGCCTATGGTCTTCCTTGCCGGAGCAAATGTGTTAAGTACCCCGCCTGGGGAGTACGCTCGCAAGGGTAAAACTCAAAGGAATTGACGGGGGATCACACAAGCGGTGGAGCATGTGGTTTAATTCGAAGCAACGCGAAGAACCTTACCTGGCCTTGACATGCACGGATTAGCTCTGTGAAAGCAGAGTGACAGCCCTTCGGGGTTGGAACGTGCACAGGTGTTGCATGGCTGTCGTCAGCTCGTGTCGTGAGATGTTGGGTTAAGTCCCGTAACGAGCGAAACCCTTATTGCTAGTTGCCAGCGGGTTATGCCGGGGACTCTAGCGAGACTGCCGTTGTTAAAACGGAGGAAGGTGGGGACGACGTCAAGTCATCATGGCCCTTATGGCCAGGGCGACACACGTGCTACAATGGTCTGTACAAAGGGTTCCCAAGCCGTGAGGCGGAGGTAATCCCACCAAAGCAGACCCCAGTTCGGATTGCAGGCTGAAATTCGCCTGCATGAAGTTGGAATCGCTAGTAATCGCGTATCAGCCATGACGCGGTGAATATGTTCCTGATCCTTGTACACACCGCCCGTCAAGCCACGAAAGCGGGGGGCGCTCGAAGTCGCTTTGTCCAACCTTCGGGGGGACGGCGCCGAAAGCGAAATCCGTGATTGGGACTAAGTCGTAACAAGGTAGCCGTAGGGGAACCTGCGGCTGGATCACCTCCTTTCTAACGGGATATGTTAGACACCTGGCAACCCGCCCTCGGGTGGCGCGTCAGGTTGACGACATAGGTGCTCGCCCGGTGACGAGGGTCACCCTTTTCTTCTTCTGCCGCCATGCCGCAGTGGGTCTGCCCATGCGACCTGGCGCCGATTCGATGGACCTCCGCGAATGGAGGCTCAGCGGATTCGGGCCGGGGGGGCAGCCTGACGGACTGTCGGGCCTGTAGCTCAGCTGGTTAGAGCGTCCGCCTGATAAGCGGGAGGTCCGTGGTTCAAATCCACGCAGGCCCACCACACTCACACCCAGCGGAGTACGGCCTGCGCACCCGCGGTGGTGCGAGCCGAGAACCCGAGAGAGCCCTCGCACGACGGGGGACCGCGCTGGATGGACCCGGCGCAGGACCGGGGGCGTAGCTCAGTTGGTAGAGCACCTGGTTTGCAACCAGGCGGTCGTCGGTTCGAATCCGGTCGCCTCCACCAGGAGCCGGGCGCGGGACAGTGTGGCACGCAGGACAGTGTGGCACGCAGGAGAGGGACACCGAATCCGCCAGCCTTGACGGGCTGGCGAGCTCATTGAAAACAAGGTGGATTGGAAGCGTGGAATCAATCACGAACACGAAAAGAGCGTGGTTAAGTTACAAAGTGTGTACGGTGGATGCCTTGGCGTCCAGGGCCGATGAAGGACGTGGCATAGCTGCGAAAAGCTTCGGGGAGCCGCTAAGTAGGCTGTGAGCCGGAGATGTCCGAGATCGGGAAACCGAACGGGAATCATGTCCCGTTAGCGCGAGAGCGTAGGGAACGCAGGGAACTGAAACATCTAAGTACCTGCAGGAAAGGAAAGAAACCTCGACTCCCTGAGTAGCGGCGAGCGAAAGGGGAATAGCCTAAACCGGTGTAGTGCCAAGGGTGCGGCCGTTGCTGCACCGGTGTCGTGGGACCTGTAGAGCCAGCCGCAAGCGGCTCAGGGAGTTACAAAGTATCTGTCTAGAGGAACGGCATGGGAAGGCCGGCCGCAGAAGGTGAAAGCCCTGTATTCGAAAGACAGATACCTCCCGCAGTCATCCCGAGTAGCGCCAGACACGTGAAACCTGGTGTGAATCTGGGGGGACCACCCCCCAAGGCTAAGTACTTCTGGACGACCGATAGCGTAATAGTAGCGCGAGCGAAAGGTGAAAAGTACCCCGGTGAGGGGAGTGAAATAGTACCTGAAACCATACACATACAAGCTGTCGGAGGCCTATGGCCCCTCGGGGCAATGGCTGACGGCGTGCCTTTTGCATAATGATCCGGCGAGTTACTCTGTCTGGCAAGGTTAAGGGTCTCAGGCCCGAAGCCGAAGGGAAACCGAGTGTGAATAGCGCGAATAGAGTCAGGCGGAGTAGACCCGAAAGCGAGTGATCTATCCATGGGCAGGCTGAAGCGGATGTAACAGTCCGTGGAGGGCCGAACGGGTATAGGTTGAAAACTGTTCCGATGACCTGTGGATAGGAGTGAAAGGCTAATCAAACTCGCAGATAGCTGGTTCTCCCCGAAATAGCTTTCGGGCTAGCCTCTGGTAATAGTCGACGGGGGTAGAGCTACTGATTGGGATAGGGGCCCGATAGGGTACCCTACCCAACCAAACTCCGAATACCGTTGACCGTATCCAGGGAGTCAGACTATGGGCGATAAGGTCCGTGGTCGAGAGGGAAACAACCCAGACCGCCAGCTAAGGTCCCAAATGTGTGCTAAGTGCAGAGAAGGAAGTGAGTCCTCTAGGACAGCCAGGATGTTGGCTTAGAAGCAGCCATCA
>JASLMK010000021.1 GCA_030746555.1 Planctomycetota bacterium
CCTCCATCTCCCGCTCCGCGCGGCGTTCGAACGAGTGGGAAACGAAGGAGGGGCTGGGCATGGTGCGGGGGGTGGGACGGGGCCTGCGGCGCGGGGGAGACGGGAAGGGTACGCTGGGCCGGCGGACCGCGACAGGACGGAACCGCCCTGTGCGCGCGGGGTTGACGGGAGCCCCGCCCCCGCGGCACGGACCCGCTGGATCGCCCCCCGCTCACCGCCACCGCACCATCCCGCCCATGCGCAGCCTCCCCCTCCTGCTCTCCCTCGCCCTCGGCCCCCCCGCCGTCGCCCAGTTCGACCGTCCCTCGCCACCTGGGGGGCCCACCGGCCAAGGACCGATCCACATGGTCTTCGACTACCACGTGGACCCCTGGGACAACGACCTCTCGCCGGCGGAGAAGTGGAGCACCTACCACGCCTGGATCGACAACACCGAGTGGGTGCTCGACCTGACCGAGTCCTACGGTGTGCCCTTGGGGTTCAACGCCTCGGGGCCGTTCCTGGAGATGGTCAGCCTGGACCCGGCGGGCGGCGGCGGGCGAGGCGCGGCCCTCTTGCGGCGCATCTACGCCGGCGGGCGCCAGCTCGGCTCCCACTGCCACACCGAGCGCAAGGAGGGGCCGCTGGACTGGCCGCCCTACGGCTTCGGCGCGGACCTCGCCGAGTCCCGCCGCACCTGGCAGGACGCGATCGACGCCCTGCACGCCGCGATCCTGACCGCCTTCGCCGGCGCGCCCCCCGAGCCGCTCTCTGTGATCGCCGACCTCAAGGAGTACCACGTCCCCACCGACGACTTCCGGGCGCACAAGCTGTTCCGGGAGTTCGACATGCGCACGCGGGCGGGCAAGGGCCAGGGGGAGTTCCTCAACTGGTACGGCCACCACGTCTGGTGGCCCCACCGGCCGACGCCCGGCGACGCCCTCGTCGGCGACCCGACAGCCTTCCCGACGGCGGTCGCCGGCGGCCGGGTGATCGGCCTGGCGCCGGACGAGAACATGGGCCAGGACATGACGATCCCCAACGCCAAGCGCCTCTTCCTGCAGCTCTACGTGAACTGGCGTTGGGCGGACCGCTCGGGGCGGGAGGAGGCGGTCTGGAACTGGGGATTCGCCTGCAAGCCCAACTACGCCGACCCCTCAGACGCCAGCCGGCCCGCGCTGGAGGAGTTCCTGGCCTGGCTCGATCTTCACTTCGCCGACGCGGTCGAGCCGACCGGCTCCGCGGTCATGACCTGGAGCACGCACCGGGACGTGGTCGAGGCCTTCGAGGCCTGGGAGCTGCGCCACCCCGCAGACGCGGCCTTCTCCCATCCCGCCACGGGAGTCGACTGGAGCCAGTACCCCTTCCTGCGCCCGGTCGCCGAGGAGCTGGTGGCGTTCTCCTGGGCCGCGGACCTGGACCTGGGCGGGGGCGTGACGGCCTTCGGGCTGGAGCGGGCGGGCACGGACGCCGTGCTGTGCTGGCGAGCCGAGGGAGCCTCGACGGTCGACGTCAGCGGCCTGCTCGGGCCCTCCGTGCGGGCCGTGGACCTCGAGAGCGGATCGGAGTCCGATCCCGACCCCGGGGCCGTGCCCGTGGGGACGGCCGCCCTGCTGGTGATCGAGGACTGAGCGCTCCGGGGGCGGAGCGGGAGTGAACCGCCTCGGCCCGGACCCGTTTGGACTTTTCGATGCCCCGGGACGATCATGGCCCGCTCCGCGTCCAACCCGTTCCCTTCGCCCCATGCACGCCTTCATCGCCACCAGCGCCCTGCTCGTTCCCGCCGCCCTCCCCGCGCCCACGGCCGCGCCCGGCCCGCTCCTCCAGGAGGTCGGGCTCGACCTGAAGGGAGACCTCGACCGCAGCGTGCGCTGGCTGCGCTCCAAGCAGGCCGCCGACGGCCGCTACGGCGCCGGCGTGACCGAGACCGCCTGGGTCCTCCACGCCCTGGCCGTCTGCCCGCGCGCCTACCGCCGCCACCACGGACCGTTCGTCTCCGGCGCCCTCGACTTCCTCGCCGCCCGCCAGGGCGAGGACGGCTCGATCGCCGACGCGGCGGCTCGCGACCTGGGGCGCCTCGAGCAGTCGGCCCTGGCGCACCTCGCCCTCTCGAGTTTCCCCGACGAGCGCTCGGCCGCCGTCCTGAAGCGCCTGACAGCCTGGTTCGAAACGACGCCGCCCAGGGCTCCGCGCCCTTCGCCCCTGGCCCGCGACGACGCCCGCAAGCTGGCCCTCTCCTGGCTCGCGCGCCGGCGGGACGACGGCTCTTGGGAGGGCGTCGACGGAGCCGTCCTGGAGACGAGCCGCGCGGTGATCGAGCTCTCGCGCGCCTACTCCGCCCTGAAGCCCGCCGCCTCCGAGCCGAGCCCGGCGCGGCGCCTGCCGCCCTTCGACGAGGCCGAGCGCTCCGCGGTGCTCGACGCGCTCCGGCGCGGCGCCCTGTTCCTGGTGGCGACGAGCGAGGGCGGCCTGTGGGGTCCACCCGGAGAGGCCGAAGCGGGGATGAGCGCCATGGCCCTCGGCGCGCTCCAGGCCCTCCCCCCGCCGCGCCCCGCCGCCGTGCAGGAGGCGATCGACGACGGCCTGGACTGGCTGGCGTCCCTCCAGAAGCCCGACGGGTCGATCCACGACGGGAAGCTCGCCAACTACATCACCTCGGCCTCGATCCTGGCCCTGGTCGGCTCGGAGCGGGCGGAGTTCTCCGCCCCCATCGCGCGCGCGCGCGGCTTCCTGGTCGCCCTGCAAGCCGACGAGGGCGAGGGCTACAGCGAGGGCGACCTGTACTACGGGGGCATCGGCTACGGCAACGACGAGCGCCCCGACCTCTCGAACCTGCAGATGGCCCTCGAGGCCCTGTCGGCGGCCGGGCTCGAGCAGGGGGACGAGACCTTCCGCAAGGCCCTGCGCTTCTTGGAGCGAACCCAGAACCGCTCGGAGTCCAACGACCTCTCCCTACGCGAGGGAGACCAGGTCGTCGTCCGCAGCGGCGACGACGGCGGCGCGGCCTACTCGCCGGGGGAGTCGCCCGCCGGACACGCGACCCTGCCGGACGGGACGCGCCACCCTCGCTCCTACGGTTCGATGACCTACGCGCTCCTCAAGGGCTTCGTCTTCGCCGGACTGGAGAAGGAGGACCCGCGCATGCAAGCGGCATGGGAGTGGATCCGCGAGCACTACACCCTCGACGTGAACCCCGGCTTCGAGCACGCCGAGGACCCGCGCGCCGCCTACCAGGGGCTGTTCTACTACTTCCACACCATGGCCCGCGCCCTAGACCTGTTCGGCGAGGAGGTCGTCGTCGACCCCGAGGGGGTCGCCCACCCCTGGCGCCGTCAGCTCTGCGGGCGGCTGCTCGCCATGCAGCGCCCCGACGACGGTTCCTGGGTGAACGAGAACGCGCCGCGCTGGTGGGAGGGCAACCCGGTCCTGGCGACTTCCTACGCCATGCTCACCCTCTCCCACGCGATGCCGACGGGGGAGGACGAGGGGCGCTAGCGCACCCGGCCGGCCCGCTTTGGCGGCCAGACGCGCAGGTCGACGCGGCCGCGCAGCAGCTCGCGCGGGACCTGGCCGAACTCGCGGCTGTCGGCGGAGTGCGGCCGATTGTCGCCGAGCACGAAGTAGTGTCCCTCCTCGACGACGGCGCGCTCGTAGGTGTAGGTGTCGCCGCCTGTGATGTACGGCTCGGCCAGGAGCTCGCCGTTGACCCAGACCCGCCCGCCGGCCATCAACACCTCGTCCCCGGGCAGGCCGATGACCCGCTTGATGTAGTCCAAGCTCGGGTCGAGCGGGTAGCTCAAGACGACCACGTCACCGCGGTCCACGGCGTCGATCGCGATGCTCAGGCGATCGATCAGGATGCGGTCCCCGTCGAGGATCCCCGGCTTCATCGAGCTGCCGTGGACGACCGAGAGGTTGAAGGCCACCAGGACGAGCAGGGCCACCAGCGCGCCCGACCCCAGGGGCAGGCGGACCAGACGCACGAGGGTGCGGCGCAACCAGCGACCGAGCGAGGAGCCGCCGGAGACCGCCGGCGCCGCCGACGAGACGGTGAAGGCGGCGTAGGGCCGAGCCTGCGTCCTGGCGTCGCCGGTGCAGGCGGCGGCCTCGACCAGGCCGAGCTCGATCAGGGCCAGCTCGTGGCGCTCGCAGGGCGAGAGGCGCTCGACTGTCGAGTGGCCCAGGGCGCGCACGGCGCTGGGCGCCCCGTCCACCGTGGCCTGTCGGGGAGTGGTCTGCATGGCGCCCTCCCCTATC
Source organism: Planctomycetota bacterium (assembly GCA_030746555.1). Taxonomy (GTDB): domain Bacteria; phylum Planctomycetota; class UBA1135; order UBA1135. The sequence goes on from JASLMK010000021.1 coordinate 4,237, forward strand.
GGAAGGCGCTCGCCCCGCCCTTGAGCGGGCCCGCCGACCCGCTCGGCCTCGCCGCTGTGCGGCCCCTCCCGGGCTAGCCCGGGTTATTCATGAAGACGTGCACCAGACACAGCAACTCGGTTCCTGGTGGTGCTTTGCGGGTTCTGGCGACGCAGGCGACCCTGAACGGGTCGTCGAGGAAGCCAGGTTCCGCAAAGCGCCGCCAGGGGCCGAGAGGCCGTCGAAGACGGCCGGTTGCGAAGT
>JASLMK010000022.1 GCA_030746555.1 Planctomycetota bacterium
TCCCCGTTCGGGGGGGGGGCGGGTGGGGAATTCCTGGTCCCCACCAGGTTGGGGGGGGGGGGGCGCTGGGGTCGGGCGCGGGTCGGCCCCCGCCCCCCCTCGACTCCCTCCCCCCGTTTCCGCCCCCTCGACCCGCGCGAGCACGCCCATGGACCTGATCTTCTGGAGCTGCTTCTTCTCGGCCGGATTCCTCGCGGGTGCTGCCTGTGGCGGCCGGTTCCTGCAGGTGCGGGCGCCACGCCCGCTCTCTGGGGCCGCTCCCCGCGCCGGGGAGCCCGCCCTGGCCGCGCCCCGGGAGTGAACCCTCTCGGCGACCGCGCCCCGGGCACCCGGATCAGTACGCGCCGCGCCCCGAGAGGACCGCGCCGACCGTGCGCAAGAGGAGCTTCACGTCGCCCCAGGCGCTACGCGTGCGGACGTACCGGACGTCCATCCTCATCCAGTCACGGAACTTGATCTCGCTGCGGCCGCTGACCTGCCAGGTGCAGGTGAGCCCGCCCGTGACGTCGAGGCGCTCGCGCTGCCAGGACTCGTACTCCGCGACCTCCTCCACCTTGGGCGGCCGCGGCCCGACGAGGGTCATGTCACCCTTGAGCACGTTCCACAGCTGGGGCATCTCGTCGAGGCTCGAGCGCCGCAGGAACCTGCCCACCTTCGTGATGCGCGGATCGTCGGCGATCTTGAAGACGGGTCCCTCCTGCTCGTTGTGCGGGATCAGCTCCGCCCAGTTCTCTTCCGCTCCCTGCTCCATCGTCCGGAACTTGTAGAAGGTGAACGGCCGGCCGCCGAGACCGGCGCGTTGCTGCCGGTAGAGGGCGCCGCCCTTGCTCGTCAGCGCCACGGTCGCCCCGATCAAGAGGAACAGGGGCCACAGGAGCAGGAGCAGCACACCGGCGACGAAGATGTCGACCAGTCGCTTGGTGCGCGAGAGGGAGCGCACGAACAACCCCATGACGTCCTCGACAGGACGGCCAGAGGACACCGAAGCCGCCACGGTCTCTCCTCTCCCCGCGTCGTCGGTGGGATGCCCGCCGGCCCCGCCGCCCGGCGGCTCATCGGAGTCCTCGTCCCGCGAGCCGTTCCGCCGCAACTCGTCCACCGGCCCCTCGGACTCCTCGGTCGAGCGCGATCCGACCTGGATCGCCAGGCCCTCACCTCCCGCGGGCAGGAGGGTCCGTAGCGAGTCCACGACCGCCCAAGCCCCCTCGCCGTCCGTCTCCGGCAGGAGCAGGGCGACGCCGTCGCCGCCCATCAGGCCTACGACGTCCGAGCACCGCGCCCGCGCCAGGAGCACCTCTCCCACCCTCTCGCGGGAGGGCGCACCCTCGGACTCGGGGCGCAGGACGATGATCGAGAACGCTCGGCCGCTGCGTACGGCGAGGTGGTACTCGCGCCGCGCGGCGTGCTCGAAGTCGGCGGCGCCGAGGACCTCGATCGCCATCTTGCGCCAGGCGAACACCTCGTCCAACGCGAGGCCCGGTCGGGCCTCGGCGGCATTGCGCACTTCTCTCCTCTTGGACATGAATCGAGTGAACCTTGGAAGGGGCCTCGGCGAGCTGTTTATTGCGACTTGACCGTCGGGAAATCGCCTTATGACAAGGCGGCAACAGGAAGCGGAAACCAGGTGAGCTCTCTACTGCCTGGATGCTAGAGCCAGGAGTCCATTCCCGCAATAAGGGAGCGTGGATCCTCCCGCCGTCGGCGGGATTTGGGCGAGGACGAGGGTCGTGGGACGGGCCGGCCTCGGGGCGCCGCCGGCTCGCCCACCGCCGCGTCCCCGCCCGGTGAACACGCCGACAGCGCCTCTCCCGCGAGTCCCGCCTGCGACGACGATCGGGTACCTTCTTGCTACGACGCTCCGCACACCCCAGCCCCGCAAGTTCCGGTGCAATCCCTCTCCGACGTCCTCGCAACCGACGTACCCGCCATCTCCCTCCCTGGGTTCGTCCTCAATCTGGCCCTGGCGGCGGCCCTGGCGGCCCTCGTGGGAGCGACCTACGTGCGCTTCGGTCGCTCCCTGTCCAACCGCTCCAGCCTCGCGAGGCACTTCGTGACGGTCGGGATGACGACCATGATCATCATCACGATCGTCAAGTCTTCTCTGGCCCTCTCCCTCGGCCTGGTGGGCGCCCTCTCCATCGTCCGCTTCCGAACGGCGATCAAGGAGCCCGAGGAGCTGGCGTACCTGTTCCTGACGATCGCCATCGGGCTCGGCTTCGGCGCCGACCAGCGCTTGATCACGATCGTCGGCGTCGCCGGCGTGCTGGCAGTGATCGCGGCCTTCCGCGGCACGGCCAACGCTCCCGACCCACGCAGCCTGCACCTGACCGTCTCCCAGGCAACGGGGGAACGCCCGAGCCTCGAGCGCATCACCGAGCTGGTGCGCGAGCACAGCCGCGGCCTGAACCTGATGCGCTTCGACGACGGACCCGACGCCCTGGAGGTCGCCTACCTCGTGCGCTTCGCCGATCACCGGGAGCTCGCCGCCGCCGACGCGGCCCTGAGGGCGGAGAGCCCGGGGTTGACGGTCAGCTTCGTGGACACCGACGGGATCCGCTAGGTGGAGATCGAGCCTCCGCCCCTGGAGACCCCGCCCCTGCCCCGGCGCCTGCGGGCGCACCGCGAGCGGATCGTGCGCGGATCCGTGTACGCCGCGGTCGCCGCGCTCCTCTTGGCGGCCGGCGCGCGCATGCAGAGCGACGGCTTCCTCGGGGAGTCGGTGATGCCCTACCTGCGCGGCGGAATCGACTGGCCCGCGCGTCGCCTGCGGGGCTGGCTCGCCGAGCCCGAGCACTTGAGCATCGACATCAAGTGGGAGGACCACCAGCGGCTCTCCGCCCAGCGGGAGCAGGCCCTCGCTACCGGCGCCCTGCTGCTCGCCGAGAACGACTTCGTGCCCGCCACGATCACGACACTCGAAGGGACCATCGGCGTGCGCATGCGCCTGAAGGGCGACGGGATCGACCACCTCCTGGGAGACAAGTGGTCCTTCCGCGTCAAGACGCGCGGCGAGGCCACCCTCCACGGCATGAAGCGTTTCTCCCTGCACCACCCGCGCGTGCGCAACTGGGCCTTCGAGTGGCTGGCGCAGCGGGCCATGGCGCGCGAGGGCATCGTCGCCCTGCGCTACGAGTTCGTCGACGTCACCCTCAACGGCAAGCCTCTGGGCATCTACGCCCTCGAGGAGCACTTCGAGAAGCGCCTGGTGGAGCACAACCGCCGGCGGGAGGGGCCGATCATCCGCTTCAACGAGGAGCTGATGTGGCGGCAGATCCTGACCCAGATCCGTCCCTTCCGCGGCTCCGACAGAGGCGGCTTTGGGGACTTTTTCGCCGGGGAGATCGACGGGTTCCAGACCTCGCGCCACCTCGCCGATCCGGCGTTGCGCGAGCTGTACCTGGCGGGCGTCGGCCTGCTGGAGGGCTTCCGCGCCGGAGCCCTCGCCACCGGTGAGGCCTTCCACTCCACGCGCACGGCCACCTACTACGCCCTCATCGACGTCCTCGGCGGCGAGCACGGCGCGCGCTGGAACAACATCCGCTTCTACTACGATCCGATCACCGCGCGACTGGAGCCGATCGCCTTCGACATGGGGGCGGGCAAGCCGACACCCTCCCTCAGCATCGTCGGGGCCGACGTCGAGGCCCGCCCCGGCCAGCTGCTGCTGCGCTCCGACGAGTTCAACCGCGCCCTCTTCGCCGACCGGGCGTTCACGACGCTGTACCTGGAGGAGCTCGCTCGCTTGAGTGAGCCCGCGTGGCTCGACGCGCTCCTCGCCGAGGTCGACGGAGAGCTCCAGGAAGCCCTCACGGTGCTCTACTCCGAGTTCCCCACCTACACCTTCGACCCGGCGGTCCTGCGCCGCAACCAGGCCTACGTGCGCTCCCTGCTGGACCCGCCCCAGTGCGTGCGCGCCTTCCTCGAGGAGCGTGGAGACGCCGGGGTGACGATCCGGGTCGGCAACCTCCAGGCCCTGCCGGTGGAGGTCCTGGCCCTGGAGACCGAGGGCGGGGCGCGGGCGGAGCTGGCGGCACCGATCCCCTTGGAGCCCAGGCGCTTCGACCGCCCCGCCGAGCTGGTCGAGATCACCTTCGGGCTGCCGGAGGGAGCCGCCCCCCCGGGGGCGCTCCGGCTCGTCCACCGCATCGTCGGCGGCCCCGAGCGCCGCCAGGGACTCGTCCCCCACCCGCACACGCCCCTGACGCGCTTCGCCGCCGACGCCGCGCGCACCCCCTCCACCGTCGACCGCCATCCCTTCGTGCACGCCGACGACAGCGGCAGGCTGGTCGTCACCCCCGGACGCCATCGCATCGAGAGCGACCTGGTGGTCGGTGCGGGGCGGACGTTGGAGTGCGGGCCGGGCACGGTGCTCGACCTCGTGGACGGAGCGCTGATCCTCTCGCGCTCTCCTGTGGAGTTCATCGGCGAGGCGGACGCGCCGGTCGTGATCGAGTCCTCCGACGGCACGGGCGGCGGCGTCCTGGTCACCGGCTGCGCGGAGACCTCTACCCTGCAGCACGTCGTCCTGCGCGGCATGGCCGGGATCGAGCGCGAGGGCACGAACCTGACCGGGGCCCTGACCTTCCACGAGGCGCCGGTGGCCTTGAGCCAGGTGCGCGTCGCCGCCAACGCCTGCGAGGACGGGCTGAACCTCGTCCGCACGAGCTTCGCGATCGACGAGTGCACCTTCGCGGGCGCCCTGTCCGACGCCCTCGACGCCGACTTCTGCGACGGCTCGATCACGCGCTCGCGCTTCGCGGACACGGGCAACGACGCCATCGACGTCTCGGGCAGCCGGGTCGAGATCGACGACGTCTCGATCAGCGGCTGCGGGGACAAGGGGGTCAGCGCCGGAGAGGCCAGCACGGTCGACGTCCGCTCCCTCACGGTCACCGGAGCGCGCGTCGGCCTCGCCTGCAAGGACCTCTCGCGCCTGGCGGTCGCCAACCTAGAGATGCGAGACTGCCCCTTCGGCCTGGCGGTCTACCAGAAGAAGAGCGAGTTCGGCCCCGGGGACCTGCGCGTCGGAGCCCTGCGCGCCGAGGGCGTCGGGGAGCTCGCCCTGGTCGAGCCCGGAAGCAGCCTCGTCATCGGCGGCGCCCCCGTCACCGAGCGCAACGAACGGACGCACGACATCGTCTATGGCGCAGCCGAGCCCGAAGAGCCCCGCAACTGAGGTCTACCGCTACGAGCGGAAGTACCACGCCCTCGGCCTCGACCTCTCGGCGGTCGAGGCGCTCCTGCGCGTGCACCCCGCCGCCTTCCGGCGCGCGTACCCGCCGCGCTGGATCAACAACCTCTACTTCGACAGCCCGACCCTGGCGGACTACTGCGCCCACGTGAACGGCATGGCGAACCGGCGCAAGGTCCGTGTGCGCTGGTACGGCGCACTCGACCCCGACGGAGCAGGGCGCCTGCCCCGGCCCGTACTGGAGCTCAAGACCCGCCGAGGCACCGTCGGGACGAAGCCCAGCTTCCCCTTGCGCCCCACCACGGTGGAGGAGCTCCTCGCCCGCGGCGGCGCCCTAGGAGCGGCCGTCGATTCGGACGTACCCCTCGACGTGCGCGAGCTCCTCGCGCGCTCCGTGCCCGCGCTCTTCAATCGCTATCACCGGCGCTACCTGCTCTCCGCGGACGAGCGCTTCCGCCTGACCATCGACACCGACCTCGAGTTCACCGCGGCCCGCCCACTCGGGCCGCGCAGGCACCACCGCGCCCGCGGCTTGATCGTCCTCGAGCTGAAGTACGCCGCGGCGGACGACCCAGACGCCGGGCTCGTCGCCAGCCGCTTCCCCTTTCGCCTCGACAAGCTCTCCAAGTACGTCCACGGCATCCAGGCCGTCACCGGGATTGGAGAGTAGGCCTAGGGCGCTCCGCCGCCTCGCAGGCGAACCGCGAGCGCGCTGGCGAACATGCGGAGGGCGAAGGGCAGGCCCTGGAGCAGGTAGCGGCGCGCGAGCCGGCGCGGCTCCTGGGCGAGGCGGTGGGTCCACTCCAGGCCGCAGCGCTGCATCCAGCGCGGCGCGCGCCGGATGCCGCCGGTCACGAAGCTGAAGCTGATGCCCACCCCCAGCCACCAGGCACCGGGGTGGTCTGCGCGCAGGCGCGCGATCAGCTCCTCCTGCTTGGGGGAGCCGAGTCCCACGTAGACCACGTCGGGCCGGGCGTCGCGCAGGGCCGCCTCGAGGGCCGCCGTCGCCGCCGGGTCCGCCTCGAAGCCGTGGGGCGGGCAGTGGTGGCCGGCGACGCGCAGGCCGGGGCAGCGCTCGCTCAGCACCGCCGCGGCCCGCTCCGCGGTGCCCTCGTCGCCCCCGAGCAGGAACACGCTGCGGCCCCGCTCGGCCGCCCCGGCGGAGAGGCTCCAGATCAAGTCCGACCCCGCCACCCGCTCCGGCAGCGGCTCGCCCTGGAGCCGCGAGGCCCAGACGAGCACCATGCCGTCGGCCACGACTCGCTGGGCGTCCGCGTAGAGGGCGCGGAAGGCCGGCTCGGCGACGAGCCGGCGCAGGTGGTCGAGGTTCGGGGTCACGAGCACCCCGCCCCGCCCCGCCTCGAGCTCGTCGAGCACGTGAGCGACGCAGTCGGCTGCGCCCGTGCGGTGGATCGGGATCCCCACCAGGCGCACGACCGCGGGCCCGGGTGACCGCTCGGCCGGGCTGCCTCCTCGTCGAGGCATCAGCGGCGGCCCCCTGCTCGGGTACACCGCCGCGGGCGAGTCCGCGCCCCAGATCGGGGAGCCTTGGATGTGGGAGCGCTCATCGTGTCGGCTAGTCTAGACGGCCCGGGCCGCCTCTCTCACCCCTCGGGGCGCCATCGCGGCCGGCGCGCGCGCCTCGAGGTGCGTCCCCGCCGCGAGTAGCTCCCCCCACGGCCACAACCCCGTGCATCTAGCCATCATCGTCATCGGCCGCAACGAAGGAGAGCGCCTGCGCGCCTGCCTGGGATCCCTCGGCGACCGCGCGGCGGAGACGGTGTACGTCGATTCGGGCTCGACCGACGGGAGCGTGGCCCTGGCCCGCTCCCGGGGCGCGGAGGTCGTCGAGCTGGAGCGGACCACCCCCTTCACCGCCGCCCTGGCGCGCAACGCGGGGTGGGAGCACGCCAGGAGGCTCCACGGTGAGCCGCGGACCGTGCTCTTCATCGACGGCGACTGCTCCCTGGCCGCGGGTTGGATCGAGGCGGCCCTCGAGGAGCTCGAGGCCCACCCCCAGGCAGCGGTCGTCTGCGGCAGGCGCCGGGAGCGGCATCCCGAGGCGTCGGTCTTCAACCGCCTGTGCGACATGGAGTGGGACACGCCCCTGGGAGAGGCGCAGGCCTGCGGAGGGGACGCCCTCTTCCGCGGACGCGCCCTCGCCGAGGTCGGCGGATTCGATCCGACCATGATCGCGGGCGAGGAGCCCGAGCTCTGCTACCGCCTGCGGGCGGCGGGCTGGACCGTGCGGCGCATCGACGCCGAGATGACCCTGCACGACGCCGCCATCACGCGCCCGTCCCAGTGGTGGCGGCGCGCCCGGCGCTCGGGCCACGCGGCGGCGGAGCTGGCCCGCCGCCATCCGGTCCTGGGGCGCTCCGACCGACAGCGGACGCGCTCCAGCCTTGCGTGGGCGTGCGCGTGCGCGGGCGCTCCGGTCGCCCTCCTGGTCGGCCTGCTCGCGGCTCCGGCGGCCTGGAGGAGCTGGGGACTCCTGCCTGCCGGGCTCTGCCTGCTGCTCGCCGCCCAGTTCCTGCGCATCCGCTCCCTGCGCCGGGCCCGCGGCGACAGCGGCGCCGACGCGCGCACCTTCGCCTTCTGGTGCCTTGCGGCGAAGTTCCCCGAGGCCCTCGGATGGTGGACCTACACCCTCGGTCACCTGCGCGGGAAGCCCGCGCGCCTGATCGAGTACAAGCACGCCGACCTCGACGACGGCGAGCCCAAAGCTCCCTGAGGCCCCTCCCGCTCCCTACTCGCGCTCCCACCAGCGCGGTTGGCCGGCGATGAAGTCGACCAGAGCGCGGTACTTGGGCACGCTGAGCGGATCCTGGTCGTGGCGCTCGAGCGCGCCCCAGCTCCCGCTCTTGCCGTAGCGCGACATCGAGGAGAAGTGCACGAAGCGCGTCCCGCCGGCCTCCTTCCAGGCGGCGAGGTAGGCCGCGTAGAGCTCGGCCATCGCCGGATGGCGGTTGGCGTCGGCCAGGAGCGCGAGGAACTCGGCGTCCCGCGCGTCCGCGCGAGCGGCGAAGACGCCCTGACCACCCTCGTAGGCGACCAGCGGGAGCTCGTGGGGCTCCAGGGCGGCCACGTTCTTGGCGATGATCCCCGCCTGCAGGTCGACGGAGTCGCGCAGGGCTACCATCAAGCCCTCGAGCCCCATCTCGCGCACGCGCTCGCTCTCCTTGCGCACCAGCCGGCCCCCGAAGTAGGGCGCGATGGCGTAGACGTCGGCGTGGGCGGCCCCGCCCTCGAATCCCAGGATCGTCTCCGCGGTGCGCGGCACCGCGGACTGGCCGGCCAGGACTCGCACCAGGCGCTCGGTGCCGCCGAAGGCCTCCTCCCACAGGGCGAAGATCTCCACGGCCCGGCGCGCCGTGTAGCGGTGGCCCGCCTTGGAGGCGCCCTCGGCCAACTCCAGCTCCAGGCCGCGCTCACGGGCGTAGCGTGCCTGGGGGAACTGGCCGTTCCAGAGCTCGTTGGAGTACTCGATCCAGACCGAGAGGCTCGGATCCAGGAGCGCCGCCACCTGGCTCGCGAACGCGCGCACGTACTCGTCGTCGGCGGCGTGCGGCATGCAGAACCACGGTTCGGCGCCCAGGGTGTTGGCGAGCTCGACCATGAGCTCCAGGGCCACGCCGCGCTCGGTGCCCTGGGAGTGGTGCGCGAGGGTGGGGCGCTGGGACCAGCGTTCGACCATCGAGCCGTTGGTCTGCATCCAGTCCATGAAGCGCAAGACGCCGAAGGCGCGCCAGCGCTCGAGGAAGGCCGGGTGGAAGGGCTCGTCGCGATAGGTGTCGAGGAACCCGGGGAGGATCAGGCGGATGTTCCGCAGGTAGTCGTCAGGATCGGTGGCGGTGATCCTCAGGGAGCGCACGGGGGCCTGGGGGTCGAAGCGCACCTCGATCCTGCCTGGTCGCTCGGAGAGGACGCGTGCCCCCTTGAACTCGATGCGGCCGGTGCCCTCGAACAGGCACGTGGTCGTGCCCAGAGGGATGTGCGGGCCGAAGCCGGTGAAGAGCGGCGTCTCCGCCCGCTGGCCCGGGCGCAGGGAGCGCACCCAGCCGTGCTCGTCGAGGTCGAGCGGCCCGGCGTCGTCCCAGCCCACGCCCCGGGCGTTGGAGGCCCAGGCGCGCGCGGTCCGGAAGAGGTCCACGAAGACGATCTCCGGGCTGTAGTCGCGGATCTTCGCCAGGTTGATGCCCAGGGGCGAGCGGGCGTTGGGCGCTGCGGCCGGCGGCGGGCCGGCAGCAGGGGCGTCCTGGGCGCCCACCCCCGGCGTCCAGCCCGCCACGGCGCCGACGAGGAGGAAGGCGAACACGGCGCGGCGGAGGATGCGGGTCATGGTGAGGTTCGGTCGCTGTGGTCACGCCGCGGCTGGACATCTGGCCCGTCCCGCGGACCGGCGCTATCCTAGCCGCCCTCGTCGGATCGGTAACGTGGGCCGCTCGCCGCCCGCCGCCCGCAGCCCGACCGCCCGGTCGTGGCCACGCTTCCCCCTCCCTCACCCGACGCTCCCGGCACCTCCGAGATCGAGGCGCTGCGCTCGCCCGCGGAGAAGCCCGCGCGCCTGCGCTCGCGCGTCGTCTCCGCCTCCACCTGGACCCTGTTGGGCATCGGCTCCAGCCGCATGCTGAGCATGGCCAACAACCTGATCCTCACGCGCCTCCTGTTCCCCGAGGCCTTCGGCCTGATGACCCTGGTCACGGTCGTCACGATCGGCGTCCAGCTGTTCTCCGACATCGGTCTGCGGGCCACGGTCCTGACCCACGAGCGGGGCGACGACCCCGAGTTCCTGGACACGACCTGGGTGCTGCAGATCCTGCGCGGCGCACTCCTGTGGCTGGTCGTGGTGGCCCTGGCCTGGCCCGCCGCCAGCTTCTACCAGGAGCCCCTGTTGCGTTGGATGCTGCCGGTGGCAGGCCTGGCCGCCCTGGTCAACGGCTTCGGCTCCACCGCCGGCTACACCCTGGCGCGCCGGGTCACTCCCCAACGCGCGATCGTCCTGGGCCTGATCGTCCAGTTCGTGACCCTCCTCCTCACCATCGGCCTGGCCCTGGTCTGGAAGTCGGTCTGGGTCCTCGTGGGCGCCACGGTCCTCTCCGCGGTGCTCGGCACGATCGGGAGCTACCGCCTCATCCCCGAGCGCAAGCACCGTTTTCGCGTCAACCGTGAGGACGCGCGCTCGATCTACCGCTTCGGGCGCTGGATCCTGTTCAGCACGGCGATCACCTTCTTCCTCACCCAGGGCGATCGGCTCGTCCTCGGCAAGCTGTTGACCAAGGAGATGCTGGGGGTCTACTCGGTCGCGTTCGTCCTCAGCGAGACGGCCCTGCAGCTGGCGAGCAGGCTCTCGTTCAACGTGCTGCACCCGGTCTTCTCCGAGATCCGCCACGACCCCGGCCCGGCCATGCGCAGCAAGATCTTCCGCCTGCGGGGGACGCTCCTCGTCACGGTCCTGCCGATCGTGTGGATCCTGGCGGTGTTCGGCGAGAGCCTCGTCGGTTTGCTCTACGACGGCCGCTACGCCGACGCCGGCTGGATGGCTCAGATCCTGGCCCTGGGAGCGGTCGGCAGGCTGGTGGCGATCACCTCCGATCGCCAGATCCTGGCGGTCGGTGACTCGTTCGGCTACCTCCTCCTGCAGGTGGCGCGCGTCGTGCTCCTGGTGGCCTGCGCCTTCGTCGGCTACCGCTGGGACGGCTTCCGCGGCCTGCTCTTCGGCGTGGCCGCGGCGCGCAACCTCGAGTACCTGCCCCTCGCCCTGCTCTTGCGCCGCCACGGGAGCTGGCTGCCCGGCCTGGACGCCGCCGCGTTCCTCTCCAGCGCTGCGGTGATCGGAGCCGGCCTCTACTACTTCGGAGCGCCTTGAGGCCCTGAGTCGGTCGCACCGCCGCGCCAGGTGAGGCGGTAGCGCAAGAAGTCCCACCACAGCCAGGGTGGCTGCGTATTCGCGCGTGCGGTCACGAGCCTGCGCACGAAGGCCAGGCCGTGGGCCACCAGCCACACCAGGGCGGTCCGGCGCTCCGCCCACGGGCCGCGGTTCTTGCGGTGGTAGCGGGCGTGGGCGTCGAACCAGTAGCGCGGGCGCCTGGCGGGCCGTTCCCCCAGGACCGTCACGCCCGAGCTCCGCCCCACCAGGTGCATGACGCGGCTGGCGGGCACGTACCAACAAGTCCAGCCCGCGCGCCGCGCCTGCAGGGCGAAGTCGGTGTCCTCGAAGTACATGAAGTAGCCCTCGTCGAGCAGGCCCACGTCCGCGAACACCTCCGTGCGGATCATCACACTCGCAAACGCCACCCAGTCGATCTCGTGCGCCTCGTCGGTGAGGGGCGGCGCCACGACGTGGCGCTCGAAGAGCGAGTGGACGACCCGCAGGGACGTGCCCTGGGCGAACTCGCCGCGCGCCGTCGGGAAACGATAGCGCGAGTGTTGCTGCTCCCCGTCCTCCCCATCCAGCCGGCTGCCCGCCAGGCCGACTCGGGGGCGGGCCTCGAGGAACTCCAGGAGGGTGGCGAGGGCGCCGGGCCGCACCGCCGTGTCCGAGTTCAGCAGGTGGACGAAGCGCGGCGGATCCGAGCCCGCCAGGGCCGGGGCGATCGCCCGGTTGTTCCCGGCCGCGAACCCGCCGTTGGTCTCCTGGGGCCGCAGCTCGCACCAGCCGTCCCAACCCTCCGCCTCGATGACCGCCGCGATGCGCTCCACGGAGCCGTCGCCCGAGGCGTTGTCGACCACCACCACGCGAGCGTCCCCGACGGCGGCGATCTCGCCCTCCAAGGAGCGCAGGCAGTCGATGGCGAGCTCGGCGGTGCGGTAGTTGAGGACGACGACGAGCAGCTTCACGGTGTGCGCGCCTCCCCTTCGGCGGGCCCCTCAGTCGACGGGCAGGTGCGGGAGCAGGGCATCGTAGACCGCGTCTGCCAGCATGCGGTGGCCGCGGGCGATCGGGTGGTGGTCCCAGGGCGCGATCCACAGGGAGGGCAGGTTCTCCTCGGACGCGTAGGCGTGGGCCGTGTCGACCACGGTGTATCCGCCGGCTCGCGCCAGCTCCAGCTGGGCGGCGAGGTGCTCGGGACGGGCGACTCCGGTCTCGGGGCGCGGGATGAAGGTCGCCACGGTCGCCACGCCGTTCTCCGCGCAGACCGCCGCCGCGCGCGCGTAGATCCAGCCCAGGGCGCGCTCGGCGATGCGCGGCAGGCGGTTGTCCGCCACGATGCGCGGGAGCCCGGGGTGGACGTCGACCTCCGCCATCAGCTCGAGCAGCTCCGGATAGGGCACGCCGATCTCCTTGTCTACGGCGTGGGCCAGCTCCTTGGTGATCCAGGGCAGGTCGTCGATCCCGACGTTGACGACCAGATCGAGGTCGAACTCCAAGGCCCGCGTCTCGAGGGTCGCCAGGCGACACAGGGGGCCGTACCCGCTGATTGCGAAGTTGAGGACCTCGAAGCGCAGGCCTTCCCGCGCCTGCTCGGCGTTGAGGCGATCCTCGAGGACGTTCTCGTAGGTCTCCTCGTTCTCGACGCCGATGCCCGCGGTGTGGGAGGAGCCGAGGAATCCGATCCGGAACACCCCGGGCGGCTTCTCCTTCTCGTACTCGCGGTCCCGGAACCCCCAGCGGTTGGTGACGAGCGTGCAGCCCTTGTACTCCACCTCCACCGACGGGTAGAGGTCGTAGGGCGGGTAGCTGTCCGGCGTCTGACGGATGGCCGCGTTGACGTTCCAGCCCGCCGGTCGGTCCTTGTAGAGGTCGGCCAGCTCGCTGTTGAAGCGTGTGACGTCCGTCAGGTCTTCGTAGTAACCACGCTCCAACTGTCCGGCGTCGGCGGAGTTGAGCTTGTTGGTGGCGAGGCGCTCGACTGCCTCGGCCAGGCGCGGCTCAAAGGAGAACCACAGGGGCGAGCGCCCGACGGTCAGGAGCAGGCCGCAACTGACGCACACCAGGGCGTTCGAGCGCCAGTAGGTCGGCTTGGCGGCCTCCTGGCGCGCCAGGCCGCCGGCGACCACGGCCACCGGCGCCGTGCGCCCCCACAGCGAACCCGCGACCCCCAGGACCGCCAGGGCGCCGACGACGCCCAGACCTTCGAGGATCGTCAGCTCCCCGAGGTAGTCCAGCACCAGCCCCCACTCCGCCCAGGAGCCCGCGGTCCACATCGACCACAGGAAGGTGATCGTGAGGAACATGGCGATCGTGCGCAGGGCGATGGCGACTTCCGAACCCAGGGTGCGCCGCACCTTGCCGAGGGCGCGGGCGCGACCGTGCTTCGTCTCCCAGTAGACGTTGATCGTGATCATCAACCCCAACAGGCTCCAGAAGATCGCGTCCTGCCAGGAGGTCGGGAAGGAGCCCCGGATCCAGAACCACTGGTAGCCGTGCAGGAACCAGGTGGCGACGAAGGTCACCAGGGTAGCGAGCACCACCGCCGTGGTCGGGCTCACGCGCCGCCGCAGCATGAAGTGCACCGGCGTGAAGAAGACCTTCTGCATGAAGTTCTTCCAGTACACGTTGATGCGCCGCCAGAAGTCGGTGAAGTTGTTCGAGAGCAACCAGAGGTGGAAGGTCTCCGGCAGGTTGAAGCCGAACATGTGCAACAAGCCGGCGATCAGGTGGAAGGCCCCCGAGACGCGGAAGTAGAGCAGGTAGGTCGAGAAGATCACCCGCACCGCGTCCAATCCGCCGGCCACCTTGGCCGGGTCCAGGATGAAGTTCTGGTAGATGGCGCGGTAGATCAGCAGGTGGACGACCCCGCGCAGCATCCAGCGCAGACCCTTCTGGTGGATCAGCCACGACTCGTCGTTGTCGTGCGAGCGACAGAAGGTCTTGTAGTCGACGACCGGGAAGAGCGGGAAGCACACGTTGGGCAACATGAAGAAGTAGCCCAGGGCGTTCCAGACGTTGAAGGGGGCGCTCTTGTGCCGCAGATCGTAGAGGTAGATCATCGCGCGGAACATGAACATCGACCCGAGGATGGGCCAGAGGGCCGACGGCCACGGCGCGTCGACCACGCCCGTGCGCAACAGGGCCAGGCCCGCGCCGAGGGCGAGCATCAGGGCCACGCGAGCACCGTGAGCGATCGGCGCGTGGGCGGCGCCGATCAGGAGCACGCCCAGGCCCAACAGCCAGGAGCCCGCCTCGAGGTCGAGCACGACCAGCACCGAGGCCACCGAGAGACCCGCGAAGAGCGGCATGCGCGCCGCCCCGGGGAGGAAGTGGGTGACGACGAACCCGCCCCAGGCCAGGACCATCACCTGCAGGAAGGCGCGGCTCTCCAGCTGGAAGGCGCGCACCACCAGCACCAGCAGGCCGAACTGGAAGGCGGTCAGGCCGAAGCGGAACAGGCCGCCGAGGGTCCAGGGCGACGCGCCGGGCGAGCCCGGCTTGGGGGAGGCGGTCTTCGGGCCGGAGTCCATGGGGGTCTGGGCGAGGGAGCGAGCGTGCGCGACGCGGCGGCGGCGGTCTGCGTGCGACATCCTAACCGCCCCGCGAGGGAGCAGACAGCCCGCGTCGCCGGGTCTACTCGCCCTCCAGGGCGAGGAGGGCCTGGTAGTCGATCTTGTCGGTGGAGGTCTTGGGCAGGGCCTCGTGGAACGCGAAGGCGTCGGGAACCATGTAGAGGGGCAGGTGCTCGGCGCAGAACGGCTTGAGCTTGAGGAGCGAGATGCGCCCGCCGTCACCGGTCGCCAGGTGGGCTTTCACGCGCACCCCGTCCTCCCCCTCCAGGGCCACGACCGCCACCTCGCGTACGAGGGGGAACCGCGACAGGCAGGCCTCGATCTCCCCCAGCTCGACGCGGAAGCCGCGCTTTTTGATCATCCGGTCGCGGCGCCCCACGAAGCGGTAGTTCCCACCCTCCTCCTCGACCACCAGATCGCCCGTGCGGTACCAGACGACGGCGCCGTCCCCCTCGAGGCGACTGGCCGCGGTCAGCTCCGCCAGCCCCCAGTAGCCGCGCGTCACCGCCGGGCCGCTGATGACGAGCTCTCCCTCGCTCCCCGCCTCGACGTCCGCCCCGCCCTCGTCGACCACGCGCGCCGCCAAGTGGTCGCAGACGACGCCGATCGGGTAGGGCTCGACCCGGCCCTCGGCCACGCGCTCGGGGATCCGGTAGTACGTGCAGACGTTGGTCTCGGTCGGCCCGTAGAGGTTGAAGTAGACCGGATCGGGGAGCAGCTCCTTGAGCGCCGCGAGGTGCACGATCGGGAAGACCTCGCCCGCGAACAGCACCAGCCTCAGGCTCGACAGATCGAGGGTCTCCAGCTTGCCGTACTGGACCAAGAGGCTCAGGACCGACGGCGTCGAGTACCAGACGCTGATGCGCTCGGCAGCGATCAGCCGCGCGAGGCCGACGGGCTCCTTGCCGGCCTCCTCCCCCACCAGCACCAAGGTCGCGCCGCTCTTGGCCGCCACGTAGAGGTCGAAGATCGACAGGTCGAAGTGGAACGGAGCGTGGGAGGAGAAGCGGTCGTCGGCGCCGGTGCCGAGCGCACCGTGCGCCCACTCGACGAAGCTCGTCGCGTTGCGGTGGGTGATCTCGACGCCCTTGGGCTTCCCGGTCGAGCCGGAGGTGTAGAGGATGTAGGCGAGGTCGTCGGCGGCGGCCTCCACGGTCTCGGTCGCCTGCGCCTCCCCGGCCGCGTCGGCGGCGTCGAGGGCCGCCGCCAAGCCGCTCCCGTCGCCGACCCCCTCCAGGCGCAGGGCCGACGGCCCCGCCCCGAGCTCCGCGAGGGCTTCCACCAATGCGTCCGCCGCGGCGGCCTCCACCAGGACGGCGCGCACGCCGCAGTCGGCGAGGATGAAGGCGTTGCGCCCGGCGGGAGCGGTCGCGTCCACCGGGACGTAGGCGGCGCCGCACTTGAGGACGGCGTACAGCGCCGCAACCGAGTCGGCGGACTTGGGAACGCACAGGCCGACGCGGTCCCCGGGGGCGACGCCCAACGCGACCAGGCGGTCCCGCAGGCGGTCGGAGAGCGCGTCCAGACCGCGGTAGTCCAGGGCTTTGTGACCCTGAGCGACGACGGCCGCGTGCCCGGACCGCTCGCGCGCGGCGGACGCGAGGTAGGCGTGCAGGTTCATTCCCGACCGGGCGCGATCAGAGCTTGGAGAGCACCAGGTTCGAGATGTCCTCGACCGTGTTCAGGTGGTCGACGTCGGCCTCGTGGGCCTCGATCTGCACGCTGAACTGCTCCTCGAGGAAGGTGACGAGCTTGAGGGTCGCGATCGAGTCGAGGATGCCGGCGCTGACGAGGGGGGTCGTCGGCTCCAACTCGTCCGCGTCCTCTCCCGAGAGGAACTCGGACAGGATGAACTGCTTGACGCTGGCTTGGATTTGCTCCTTGGGGACCATCTCGGGTTCTCTCTGTGACTGACGGAAGCGCTCTTGTCTTGGATAGCGCCGCGGCCCGCGGGCGGTCGCGAAGGGTATCGATGGGAGAAGCGCCTGGGCAGAGTCCGGGCCACAGGCGCGCCACGGGAGGGCGGACACCTGTTCTGTTCGGCCTGCGAGCAGACGCCGCAGTATAGCACCCGAGGGGATTGTGTGGCGTGGTCCTCAGAGCCCCATCAGCGCCGCGATGATCGTGCGCTGGATCTCCGAGGTGCCCGAGTAGAGGCGGCTGCCCATGGCGTCGCGCAGCTCGCGCTCGACCTCGTACTCGCACATGTACCCATAGCCCCCGTGGATCGCGACCGCGTCCTGGGCGCTCCGCACCCAGGCCTCGCTGATCTCGAGCTTGGCCAGGGCCGCCTCCAGGAAGATGCTGCGCCCCTGGTCGCGCAGCCAGGCCGTCTTGTAGAGCAGGGCGCGCGAGGTCTCCAGGCGCGCCTTCATGTCGACCAGCTTGCTGGCGACGAGCTGGAACTTGCCGATCGCCTGTCCGAACTGCTCGCGCCCCTTGGCGTAGGCCACGCAGGTCTCCAGCAGGCGCTCCATGGCCCCCACCCCGCCCGCCAGGATCGAGCTGCGCTCCCAGGTCATCGAGTGGGTGAACAGGGTCTGGCCGGCGCCCTCCTTGCCCAGGCGCGCCTCGGCGGAGACCTCGCAGTCGTCGAGGAACAGCTCCCCCATCGGCGAGGTCTTCAGCCCCATCTTCTCGACCTGGCGCGTGACCGTCAGCCCCGGGGCGTCGCGCTCCACGAGAAAAGCGCTCACGCCGCTCGGCCGGCGCTCTGGATCCACGTTGGCGAACACCAGGAGCAGGTCGGCGACGGGCGCGTTGGTGACGAAGACCTTGCTGCCGTTGAGCACGTAGCGATCGTCGCGGCGCACGGCGGTGGTCTGCAGGCTGTAGGCGTCGGAGCCCGAGGCCGGCTCCGACATGGCGTTGCCGCCGATCAGGGCTCCCGAGCACAGGCCGGGCAGCCAGCGCCGCTTCTGCTCCTCGCTCCCGAACGCCACGAGCGGGACCTGGAGCGTCCACATGTGAGCGTTGATCGAGAACACCAGGCCGTTGTCCTTGCAGCCGTAGCCGAGGCGCTCGAGGACGCCGACGGTGGTGAGGGCGTCCGCCCCCGCGCCGCCGTGCTCCTCGGGCACGCAGAGGCCCTGGATCCCCAGCTCGGCGCACCGCCGCCAGCCTTCCAGGGAGAAGGTGCCCGCCTTCTCGCGCTCGGCGAGGCCCTCGTTGAGCTCGGCGGCCGCCATCTCGGCCGCCGCCGCGCGCAGCTCGGCCTGCTCGGGGGTCCAGGAGAAGTCCATCGGTCCACGCGGGACGAGGCCCGCTGCGGGGAGTGTACCCCCGCCGGGGGCCCGGCGCTCAACGCGCCGCCTGGTCGAAGCGAGCCAGGCAGGCGGCGGAGGTGCGGGCGAAGACCTCCACGGGGCACTCCTCCAGGTGCGCCGCGAGCCAGGCCAGGGCCGCGACGAGGTGGTGGCGCGCCGCGGCCGGATCGCACCCCAGGATCGCCGCGTGGGCCGCGATCTCCGCGCGCAGGACGCGGCGGCCGGTCCCCATGGAGCCCGCCAGGCGCAGCAGGTCGTAGAGCGGGTGCCCGCGCAGGCGCGAGCCGGGCCAGTCGACCAGCACGAAGCGCTCGGCCCAGGGTCGGCCGGCGCGCGGGCCGTCGGGGCGCGAGTCGATCAGGACGTTGCCCAGCCACAGGTCGTTGTGCAGCAGGACGTGGCGCGGAGCCCACGCGCCGGCCTCCAGCCCCGCGAGGGCCGCCTCGCCCGCGGCGCGCAGGGTGTCGGGAGCGGCCTGCATGGCGACCAGGGCCGCCAGGGGAGTGCGGAACTCGCGCGAGGGCTCCTCGCCCTCGGGCGCGCTCACGGTCCGCGCCGTGGCCCGGCGCAACCAGGCGAACAGGGCCGGCCGCAGGCGCCGCCGTTCGACCAGCGCCGCCAGGCGTGCGGACGAGAGGGTCTCCAACAACGGCAGGACGCACCAGCTCCGCCCGTCTCGCGCGCCTTCCGCCAGGGGCGCGACGATCACGCTCCCCAGCTCCTCGCCCAGGGCGTCGCGGGCGGCGCGCGCGCGCGCGCAGGCCCGGGCGACCATGTCCGGCGCGGCCGCCGCCGAGCACAGGGCGAAGGCGGCGGGCGCACCCGCCCGATCGCGCACGAGCAGCTTGAGGGTGCTGTCGGCGGCGTCGATCCCCGACCCCTGGTCCTCGAGCGCCCCCGGCGGCGCACCGAGGAGATCGGTCAGCTGGCCGCCGAGGTGCTCGCCCCAGCCCTCTTCCGTCGTTCGCTCGCTCATCTGCGTCCGCTCGCGCGCCCTCGGCTAGGATAGCCGACGATGATCCGCAAGCTCGCCCTGACCTGCTGCGCCCTGGCCCTCTCCCTCGCCGCCGCCGAGCTCGCGGTGCGCCTCCTCCTGCCCCAGGCGAGCAGCTGGCTGGCGATCTACCGCACCCACCCCGAGCTTCCGATCTTCTCGGTCGACGCCGATCTGGAGCGTTTCGTGGACACCGGCGAGTCGGCCTGGACGGTCTACACCGACGGCACGGGGAGCCGCACCGCCGCTCCCGACCGGCGCCCGGCGCGCACGAGGGAGGACGCGCTGTGGGTGATCGGGGACTCCTTCACCTTCGGCAACGGCGTGGACCACGAGCAGACCTTCGTCGGCCTCCTCGACGCCGCCGCCGGCCCGGCGGGCTCCTTCGTGAACTGCGGGACCCCGGGCTACGGACCGCGCCAGTACCTCCTGCGCCTGACCCACCGCCTGGCCCACGAGCCCCCGCCGCGGGCGGTGTTGGTGTGCTGCTACCTCGGCAACGACTTCCAGGACACGCTGTGGGACAAACCCGTCGACCCAGGCGAGGGGAAGTCGACCGAGCCCCCCAGCCTCAAGGGCCTGCTCAAGCGCAGCTCCCACCTCTACCGCCTGACCTCCAAGGTCTGGCACCGGGTGCGCCCGACGCGCGAGGATCGGGTCTGGCGCGAGCTCTTCAGCGCGACGGCCTGGGAGGGACCCTTCCTCTCGCGCGCCGCCGAGCGCTTCGGGGAGGCGATGGGCGCCGTCGTCGGGGCCTGCCGCGCGAGCGCGGTCCCCCTGGTGATCGCTCTCGTGCCGCCCGAGTACACGGTGCGCGGCGCGACCGCGGGGGACTCCGACCGAGACCCCGCCCTGCCGGTCGAGCGGGCGACCGCCCTGCTCGCCGAGCTCGAGGTGGAGGTGGTCGACCTGACCCCGGCCCTGGGCGCGGTCGGCGCCGACGACGCCTACTGGCCCCTGGACGGGCACCTCTCCCCCGCCGGGCACCGGGCCGTGGCCGACGCCCTGGCGCCGCTGTTGGTCGAGCTCGTCGCCGGTGGGACCGACGCTCAGTCGTCGCCGAGGTAGCCCATGTCGCGCAGGGCCTGGAGGTCCGCGTCCGACCCGACGACCGCCGGGGCCTGCGGCGACCGCTCCGCCGCATCCCACTCCCCCAGGAGGTCCTCGAGACGCCGCAGGTCCTCGGGGCGCTCGGCGGCGAGGTCGCGCAGCTCGCCGGGGTCGGCGTCGAGGTCGTAGAGCTCGCTCGCGCCCCCGTGGACGACCAGTTTGAGGGATCCCTCCACCAGGGCCCGCGCCGGCAGGCGGGCCAGCTCCCCGTGGCGCCGCGCCTTGGCCGGGTCGCCGTAGAACTCGACCAGGGTCGGCTCGGCCGGCGAGGCTGCCGGCTCCCGCAGGTCGCGCCCTCCTCCCGTCCACTCGGCCCCCGCGACCCCGGCCAGGGTCGCCGCGACGTCCACCAGGGAGGCGGGGTCGGAGGGCGCGGGGAGGAGGACGCCCGCGGGAGGCACGACGACCAGGGGGATGTGGGTCACCTCGCCGTAGACCGTCGTGCCGTGCTCGGTCACCCCGTGCTCGCCGAAGGCCTCGCCGTGGTCGGAGGTGATGACGATCCACGCGTCGGCCAGTCGCCCGCGCGCCTCGAGCTCGTCGAAGAGCAGCCCAAGGTCGCGGTCGAGGCCCGCGATGCACTCGTCGTAGCGCGCCTCGAGGCGGCGCTTCTCGGCCTCGCTCTGGGCGATGGCCAGGTGCTCGGGCCGCTCGAAGGGGCTCCACGGGGCGAAGCGGCCCCGCAGATCCCGTGGCGGGAGGTACGGGGCGTGGGCATCGACGAAGTTGGCGAAGAGGAACGCCGGCCCGGGTCCCGCACCGTCGAGGGCCGCCAGGAGGCCGGCGCTCACGTCGCCGGCGGAGGCGGTGGGGCGCGCGCCCTCCGCCGCCACCGAGGGGAGCAGGAGCTCCCGCAGGCGCTCGCCGATCGGGGGAGGCTTGCCGAACATCCCGCTCTGGCGGTAGTGATCGAAGCCGCGCTCCATCCCGGCGATGCGCGAGAGCCAGGTGTTCCCGTAGACCGACAGGGTGCGGTAGCCCGCCGCCCGCAGGACCTCGGCCAGGGTGCGCTCGGCCTCCAGGGCGTAGCGCGCCCCGTCCCCGCGGCCGAGGCGCGCGCCGTGCCGGGACGGGGCCAGCCCGGTGAGCAGGCTGGCGTGGGAGGGCACGGTCCAGGTCCCGTTGGAGAGGGCCGTCGGGTAGACCTGCGCTCCCGGGCGGCTCGCCACGAGCTCCGCCAGCTCCGGCGTCGTCTCGCGTTCGTAGCCGTAGACCGAGAGGTGGTCGGCGCGCACGGTGTCGAGGACCAGGAGCACGAGGTCACCGCCGGCGGCCGGACCCGTCCCCGCGGCGGCGGGCGCGCTGCCCGTGGGCCTTCCGCGTCGCCCGTCCACGAGCGGTCGGGCGGCGAGGGCGACCAAGGCGCAGGCGGTGGCGACGAACACCGCGCTGGGAGCCCAGCGCCGCTCCAGGCGGGCGGCGAGCCAGCGGCCGCCGCCCCAGAGCACGAGGAAGGCCGCCGCCATCAGGAACGGCTCGAAGCGCTCACCCCGGCCCAGTCGAAAGGCCAGTCGCGGCCCCGCGCCCAGCGCCAGGACGAACGCGCCGCCGGCGAGCATCCCGTTCCACCACGGCCCTTCTCCCCGGCCGCGACCGGCGCGCGCGCCCAAGGCGGCGCAGGCCGTCATCGCCAGGGCGCCCTCCAGTCCCGACTCCAGCGCGGCGGCGGCCACCGCCCAGACCGCCAGGGCGACCGCGACCGACAGGCGCCCCAGGACTGCCAGACCCCCGACGCAGGCGCTCCCCCCGACCGCGAGCCCCGCGCACACGAGGAGGTAGGCCCCGTCGTACGCCACGCCCGAGGCGGCGAGGGAGACCCCGTGCAGCACCGCACAGCTCCCCGCCGCGGCGACCACCGCAGCCAGGGGTGCCGCACGGCGAGTGCCGACGGAGGCCGCGCCGTGGCGGCTCGCATCGCGGGGGGGGGCGGTCATCGTCGCAACACCGGCGCGGTCGGGATCCGGCGCCCCCCATCCTAGCCCGCCCCCCCGCCGGACTCGCCGGCGCGCCCCGCAAACGAACCTCCCCGCGACCTCGCGGGGGTGGTTCCGACCACGAGCTGCTGGACGCCTTCAGGCGGCGCTACGCAACTCCGCGACCCGAAGGTGACCCGCCCCCGAAACCGGTACCAGAGTGGATGTGAGTCCTGGCGCACCGTCCAGGGCGAAATCCAGCCCCGGTTCACCCCGCCTGGGGCATAATGACCGGGGTCGTCAAGGGTGCCCGATGAGCCTTGGAGATCGACGGACCGATTGAAGTGGAGAGAATGAGACTTCCCAAAACCCAGAGGAACCGAGGCGATGCGACGCCTCCGTGCCCCATCCCGTCCGCCTGAAGCCGCGGAGGCCCTCACGAGAGAAGGTGGAGACGAGAGATGGAACAGGCTAGAGGACTGACTTGTTACGTGATCGGAGCGGACTCGCTCCTGATCGAGTGCGGAGAGATCCTGCTGCGGGAGGGGTTCGAGGTGCGGGGGGTCATCACCGCCACCGAGCGCATCGCCGCCTGGGCGGAGGAGCGCGGCCTGGCGGTCCTCGACCCCGAGGACGACCTGGCGGCACGGCTGGGCGCTCAGCCCTTCGACTACCTGTTCAGCATCAGCAACCTCGCCCTGATCGAAGAGGACGTCTTGCGCCTCCCGCGCCGGGGCGCGATCAACTTCCACGACGGCCCCCTGCCGCGCTACGCGGGGCTGCACGCGCCCGCCTGGGCCTTGATGAACGGCGAGGCCGAATACGGCGTCACCTGGCACCGCATGGAGAGCGGCATCGACACGGGAGCGATCCTCGAACAGTCCCTGTTCGCGATCGCCGACGACGACACCTCCCTCACCCTGAACACGCGCTGCTTCGACGCGGCCATCGACTCCTTCGAGCGCCTCGTCGGGGACCTGCGCGAAGGCACGACGACCGAGCGAGAGCAGGACGCCTCCCACCGAACCTACTTCGCCAAGTACCGCCGCCCCCACGCAGCCTGCGTCCTCGACTGGACGCGCCCCGCCACCGAGCTCGAGGCCCTCGTGCGCGCCCTGGACTTCGGGCAGTACCGCAACCCCCTCGGCCTCCCCAAGCTGGTGCACGGCGACAAGGTCCTCGCCGTCGGCAAGGCCCTGGCCCGGGAGGGCGACGCCAGCCGGGCTCCGGGAACGGTCCTGGCCGCGGGCGGCTTCGACCTGTTGGTCCAGACCGGAGACGGCGGCCTCTCGCTCACCCATCTGTCCACCCTGGGCGGGCGCAAGCTCGCGATGACCGAGGCCCTGCGGCTCCTCGACGTCGAGCGGGGCTCGCGGTTGGAGTCGATAGACGAAGACGCGGCCGAGGAGGTGACGCGCCTCGCCGACGGGCTGGCGCGCGGCGAGGAGCGCTGGAGCGAGCACCTCGCGCACCTCGAACCCCTCGAGCTGCCCCAGGCCGAGCGCGCGCCGAGGGTCGGGACCAACGGGCACGCCCCTCCGGAGCCGGACCCGGTCGAGATCCCCGCCGGGGTAGGCGCGGCCTGCCCGAAGCTGGCCCCCGCCGACGCCGCGGCGGCGGCGATCGCCGCCTTCCTGGGCCGCATCGGCGGCCGCACGTGCTTCGACCTGGCCTTCTCCGACGAGGACGCGCCCGAGAACTCCCCCCCGGCCGCGAACTTCGCGTCCCCGGTCGCGGCCTGGCGCGTGGAGTTCGATCCCCGCGCCCCAGCCGCAGAAGCCGTGGGTTGTCTGGCCCGATCCCTGGCCTCCCTGCGCGAGGGCGGCACCTGGCTCCTCGACCTGCCCGCCCGCACCCCGGCCCTGGCCGAGTCCGGCGATCACGTCGACGGCCTGCCCCTGGACCTGACCGTCCGGGTGGGCTCCGACGCCGGCCCCACGGGGGGCGTGCTCACCCTGCTCGTCTCCCGCGCCGGAGACGCCTGTCGCCTGGTGGCCGATCCCGCGCGCCTGGACGCCGCGGCCCTCGCCGACCTCGCCTCCCAACTCTCGGTGTACCTCGCCAGCCTGGCGGCCCACCCCGACCGCCCCCTGGCGGCGCTCGACCTGCTCGAGGCCGCCGAGCGCGAGCGCATCCTCGTCGAGTGGAACGACACGGCCACCGACTACGAGCGCGAGGCCCGGGTGCACGAGCTGTTCGAGGCCCAGGTCGCACGCACACCCGACGCCTGCGCCCTCGTCTTCGCCGACGAGCGCCTGACCTACCGCGAGCTCGACGAGCGCGCCGGCCGGCTCGCCGCCCACCTCACGACCCTCGGCGCCGGACCCGACCGACTGGTCGGCCTGCATCTCGAGCGCTCGGTAGACCTCGTCGTCGCCCTGCTCGGCGTGCTCAAGAGCGGCGCAGCCTACCTGCCCCTCGACCCCGCATACCCCGCCGACCGCCTGGCGTTCATGCTGCGCGACTCCCGGGCGCCCCTGGTCCTCACGACAAGAGCCCTGGCCGAAGGGCTCCCCGCGGGCGAGGCGCGCATCGTGCACCTCGACGGCCAGGCGCAGGAGATCGCCGCCGCGGCGCCCGCGCCGGACGGTCCTCCCGGGGACCCGTCGCACCTGGCGTACGTGATCTACACCTCCGGCTCGACCGGCGAGCCCAAGGGCGTCATGGTCGAGCACCGCAACGTCGCCAGCTTCTTCGCCGGGATGGACGAGCGCGTCCCCCACGACCCGCCGGGCACGTGGCTGGCGGTGACGAGCCTCTCCTTCGACATCTCGGTGCTTGAGCTCCTGTGGACCCTCGCCCGCGGCTTCGAGGTCGTGCTCCACGCCGACGGCGAGAGCGCCGGCGCCCCGTCCCCGGCCCCGCCCCGGAGCATCGACTTCGCCATGTTCCTGTGGGGCAACGACGCCGGACAGGGGCGCAAGAAGTACGAGCTGCTGCTCGAGTCGGCGCGCTTCGCCGACGCCCACGGCTTCTCGTCGGTCTGGACGCCCGAGCGCCACTTCCACGCCTTCGGCGGCCCCTACCCCAACCCCTCGGTCCTCGGCGCCGCCGTCGCAGCGGTCACCGAGCGCGTTGCCATCCGCTCGGGGAGCTGCGTCGCGCCCCTGCACCACCCCCTGAGGATCGCCGAGGAGTGGGCCGTGGTCGACAACCTCTCCGAGGGCCGGGTCGGCCTGGGGATCGCGTCGGGCTGGCAGCCCCACGACTTCGTCCTACGCCCGGAGAACTATGCGGAGCACCGCGAGTGCATGTTCCGCGACATCGAGATCGTCCGCAGCCTGTGGCGCGGGGAGGCCCTCGAGTTTCCCGGCCCAGACGGCGAGCCGATCGAGCGCGTCACCTACCCGCGCCCCATCCAGCCCGAGCTGCCGATCTGGCTCACGACGGCGGGGAACCCGGACACCTACGAGCGCGCCGGCGAGATCGGCGCGCACATCCTGACCCACCTGCTCGGCCAACCCATCGAGGAGGTCGCCGAGAAGATCCGCACCTACCGCGCGTCCCTGGCGGCCCACGGCCACGACCCCGAGGCGTTCACGGTCACCTTGATGCTGCACACCTTCGTCGGCGAAGACGTGGACGAGGTGCGCGAGCTCGTGCGCGAGCCGATGAAGGCATACCTGGGCAGCGCCGTGGACCTGGTGAAGAAGTTCGCCTGGACCTTCCCGGCCTTCAAACGCCCCGGCGGCGTCGACGCACCGGTGGCCGACATCGACGTCGAGAGCCTGACCGGCGCGGAGGCGGAGGCCATCCTGGAGCACGCCTTCCTTCGCTACTTCGACTCCAGCGGCCTGTTCGGCACCCCCGAGTCGTGCATCGAGCGCATCGACCAGCTCAAGTCGATCGGCGTGGACGAGGTCGGCTGCCTGATCGACTACGGGCTGCCCACCGACGTCGTGCTGGCGAGCCTGCCCACGCTCGGACGCCTGCGGGAGGCGGTCCAGCCCGCTGCGCCGGGAAGCAACGGCGTCTCGAGAGGCGCCGCGGGAGGCCGCGACGACTCCTTGGCCGCCCTCGTCGAGCGCCACGGCGTGACCCACATGCAGTGCACGCCGTCCATGGCGCGCATGCTGCTCGACCACGACGAGTCGCGCGCGGCCCTCGCCGGGCTGCGCCACCTCCTCGTCGGCGGCGAGGCCCTGCCCGCGCCCCTGGCCACCGACCTCGGCGCGGTCCTGGAGGGCTCGCTGACCAACATGTACGGGCCGACCGAGACCACGATCTGGTCGGCGACCCAGGCGCTGCGCGGGGACGAGGACACGATCCCCATCGGCCGCCCGATCGCGAACACGCGCCTGTACATCCTCGACGAGGGTCTGCAGCCGGTCCCGGTCGGCGTGCCCGGAGAGCTGTACATCGGAGGCGACGGCGTCGTGCGCGGCTACCACGAACGGCCCGCGCTGACCGCCGAGCGCTTCCTGCCCGATCCCTTCGCCGGCGCGGGCGACACCGGTGGTCGCATCTATCGCACCGGCGACCGCGCCCGCTACCGCCCCGACGGGGTGGTCGAGTTCCTCGGGCGCACCGACCACCAGGTGAAGGTGCGCGGGCACCGCATCGAGCTCGGGGAGATCGAGGCCGTCCTGGGTCGCCACGAAGCCGTGGAGTCCTGCGCCGTCATCGTGCGCGAGGACCAGCCCGGGGACCAGCGCATCGTCGCCTACCACACGCCCACCGGAGGCGCCGGCGCGGATACCCTGCGCGACGCCCTGCGTGAGGTGCTGCCGGAGTTCATGGTCCCGACCCACGTGATCGGCCTCGAGCGCCTGCCGCTGACGCCCAACGGGAAGATCGACCGCAAGGCGCTCCCCCCGCCCGGCGAGCTCGGCGGCGCCGCCGGGGCGGTCTTCGTCGCTCCCGGCGATGGGCTCGAGGCCACGATCGCCGAGATCTGGCAGGCAATCCTGCGCTGCGAGCAGGTCGGCGTGGACGACAACTTCTTCGACATCGGCGGCCACTCCCTGCTCGTCGTCCAAGTGCACCGCTCCCTGCGCGAGAGGGTGGAGCGGCCCGTCGAGCTGACCGACCTCTACCGCTTCCCGACCGTGCGCACCCTCGCCGCGTACCTCGGCACCCAGGACGGGCCGAGGGCCGCGGGTGCGGGCGCCGACCGGGGACGCCGGCGCCGGGTCGCCATGCGCCGCCGCCGCGGGGGCCGCACCCAGGAGACCTAGCCGCAGAAGATGCCCCAGACGCCCTCCCACCCATCGGCGGAGAACGACGTCGCCATCGTCGGCATGGCCCTGCGCGTGCCGGGGGCCGACGACCTCGAGCAGTTCTGGAAGAACCTGCGCGGGGGGGTGGAGAGCGTGCAGTCGCTGAGCGAGGAGCAGCTCCTCGCCGCCGGCGTCACCGCCGAGGAGCTCGCCCAGCCCAACTACGTGCGGCGCTGCGCTCCCCTCTCCCGCCTCGCGGAGTTCGACCCGGAGTTCTTCGGGTTCAGCCCCAAGGAGGCGGCGATCCTCGACCCCCAGCACCGCCACTTCCTCGAGTGCACCTGGGAGGCGCTGGAGGACGCCGCCCACCCGCCGTCGGGCTTCGAGGGACCGATCGGCGTCTTCGCGGGCTGCGGGATGGGCGGGTACTTCATGTTCCACCTCCTCACCAACCCCGAGCTGGTGCGCTCGGTGGGGCTGTTCCTCCTGCGCCACACGGGCAACGACAAGGACTTCCTGGCCACGCGCGCCTCCTACGTCTTCGACCTCAAGGGCCCGAGCATCAGCGTCCAGACCGCGTGCTCCACCTCCCTGGTGGCGGTCCACACGGCGGCCCAGAGCCTGCTCACCGGGGAGTGCGACATGGCCCTGGCCGGCGGCGTGACGATCGAGATCCCCCACGGGCGCGGCTACGTGTACACCGAGGGGGAGATCCTCTCGCCCGACGGCCGCTGCCGTCCCTTCGACCACCGCTCCCAGGGGACCGTCTTCGGCAGCGGCGTCGGCGTCGTCGCCCTGCGGCGGCTGGACGAGGCCGTCGCCGACGGCGACCGCATCTACGCGGTGATCAAGGGCAGCGCGGTCAACAACGACGGCGCGGGGAAGATCGGCTACCTCGCGCCCAGCGTAGACGGACAGGCGCAGGCGGTGGCGGAAGCCCTGGCGGTGGCGGACGTCTCCGCCGAGACGATCGGCCTGGTCGAGTGCCACGGCACGGGCACGCCGATGGGCGATCCGATCGAGATCGCGGCCCTGACCACGGCCTTTAGGGAGAGCTCCGCGTGCGTCGGCACCTGCGCGATCGGCTCGGTGAAGAGCAACATCGGCCACCTCGACACGGCGGCGGGGATCGCCAGCCTGATCAAGGCCAGCCTCGCCCTCCACCACCGCGAGATCCCGCCGAGCCTGAACTTCGAGGCCCCCAACCCAGACATCGACTTCGAGCGCTCTCCCTTCTGGGTCAATGCGCGGCTCCGCGAGTGGAGCGCGGGCCCGCACCCGCGCAGGGCGGGCGTCAACTCCCTCGGCGTGGGCGGGACCAACGCCCACGTGATCCTGGAGGAGGCGCCGGTCCCCCAACCCTGCGCTTCGGCGGCCCGACGGCACGAGCTCCTGTGCCTCTCGGCGAGCTCCAAGCCCGCCCTCGACGATGCCGCCCAGCGCCTGGGCGAGCACCTCGAGGCGCACCCCGAGCAGGAACTCGCGGACGTGGCCTTCACCCTGCGCGAGGGACGCAGGGCGTTCGAGCACCGCCGCGTCCTGGCCTGCGCCGACCATGGCGAGGCGGCCCGACTGCTGGCGTCGGGCGACCCGCGGCGCGTCTTCACCCACCGCCGGAGCCGCTCGAGGGGCTCGGTGGCGTTCCTGTTCCCCGGCGGCGGCGCCCAGCACCCCGGAATGGGTCGCGACCTGTTCGAGACCGAACCGCTCTTCCGCGAGGAGGTCGAGCGCGGCTTCGGCGAGCTCCTCGAGCGCACGGGGGTCGACCTGTTCGAGCTCCTCTACCGCTGCGAGCTCGACGAGGAGGAGGTCCGCCGCAGGCTGGTCCGGCCGTCCCTGCAGCTCCCGGCCCTGTTCGTGGTCGAGGCGGCCCTCGCTCGCCTGTGGATGGAGCGCGGCCTGGAGCCGACCGCGATGATCGGCCACAGCATGGGCGAGAACACCGCGGCCCACATCGCCGGGGTGATGTCCTACGGCGACACCCTCGGCCTCGTAGAGCTGCGCGGGCGCCTGTTCGAGCGTGTCCCCGAGGGAGGCATGCTGAGCGTCTCGGTCCCCTCCGACGAGCTCGCGGCCATGCTGGGCGAGGACCTGGACCTGGCCACGATCAACGCCCCGGCCAACTGCGTCGCCTCCGGCTCCAGCGAGGCCCTCGACGCCCTCGAGCGCAAGCTGGAGGCGGCGGAAGTCGACGCTCGCAGGGTCCAGATCGCGATCGCCGCCCACTCGCGCCTGGTGGATCCGATCCTGGAGGAGTTCGGAGAGTACCTGCGCGGCATCGAGCTCTCGCCGCCGCGGATCCCCTTCGTCTCCAACCTGACCGGAACCTGGATCAACGACGAGGAGGCAGTTGATCCCGACTACTGGGTGCGGCACCTGCGCGGCACGGTGCGCTTCGCCGACGGCATCGGCGCCCTGCTCGAGGACCCGGCGCGCGTCCTGTTGGAGGTCGGTCCGGGGAACACCCTGACGTCCCTCGCGCGCCAGCACGACTCCGCCGGCCCCGAGCGCTGCGTGCTGTCCTCCATGCGCCACCCCCAGGAGCAGATCGCCGACGACGCCTACTTGTTGACTACCCAGGGGCGGCTGTGGGCCGTCGGCGTGGAGGAGATGCCGGCCTTGGACCAGCGCGAGCAGCGCCGCCGGGTCTCCCTGCCCTCCTACCCGTTCCAGCACCAGCCCTACTGGATCGAGGCTCGCGAGCCGGCCTTCGAGGACGCCGCGCAGGCGGCGTCGGTGACGCGCCTGGAGGACTTCGACGAGTGGTTCCGCCGGCCGGTGTGGCGTGAGTGCGAGGCGCCCTCGCCCGCGGAGCCGGCCGAGCCCCAGACCTGGCTCGTGTTCCTCGACGACGGCGGCCTGGGGGCCGCCATCTGCGAACGCCTGACCGGCCGCGGCGACACGGTCGTCGAGGTGCGCGTGGGCGACGGCTACGCCCGGCTCTCCGACAGCGCCTACCTCCTCACGCCCGAGCACGGCCGCGCGGGTTACGACCGCCTGGTGGCCGACGTGGTCGCCTCGGGCCGCACGCCCTCGCGCATCGCGCACTTGTGGTCGGTGACCGCGGACGAGAGCTTCCGCCCCGGCTCGAACTTCTTCCACCGCACCCAGGAGAGCGGGTTCTACAGCCTGTTCTTCCTGGCCCAGGCCCTGGGTGAGAGCGGCCTGACCGGCGGCCTGCACCTGGACGTGTTCTCCAACGGCATGCAGCAGGTCGCCGACGAGCCCCTGCCCTACCCCGAGAAGGCCACCCTGCTCGGCCCGTGCGGGGTCCTCCCGCGCGAGCTCACCGGCGTCACCTGCGCCAGCATCGACCTGGACCCGCCGCCGCCCCCCGCGCGCGGCCTGTTCGCGCGCAAGCGCGAGCCCGTGGACCCCGCGGGTCTGGTGGCGGCGATCGAGGAGGAGATCGCCGTCCCGCCGGGCAACCGCACCCTGGCCCGCCGCGACGGCCGCCGCTGGGAGCTGGCCCACGAGAAGGCGGTCGGCCCCTCCGGGCGAGGCGAGCCCGGCCTGCGCGAGGGGAGCGTCGTCCTGATCACCGGCGGCCTCGGCGGCCTGGGCCTCGCGATGGCCGAGCACCTCGTCCGCACCTGCGGCGCGCGCCTGGCCCTGCTCGGACGCAAGGAGCTGCCCCCGCGCCAGGAGTGGGCCGCCCGCGCCCGCGGAGGGCGCGCCGCCGACGCCGTCGGTCGCACCCTCGGGCGGCTGCTGGAGATCGAGGATCTGGGAGGAGAGGTCCTGACCCTGGCCGCAGACGTCACCGATCAGGAGGCCATGCGCGAGGCGCTGGCCGCCGTGCGCCGGCGCTTCGGCCGCCTCGACGGCGTGATCCACCTCGCCGGCGTGATCGACGACCAGCTGCTCTCCCTCAAGACCCAGGGCGAGGTCGAGCGCGTGTTCGCTCCCAAGGTCCACGGCACCCTGGTCCTCGACCGCCTCCTGGCGCGCGAGCGCCTGGACTTCTTCGTGGTCTCCTCGTCGACGAGCGTCGTCACCTCCCCGGTCGGCCAGGTGGACTACGTGGCCGCCAACGCCTTCCTGAACGCCTACGCCCACAGCCGCTCGGGCCGGCGCGGGAGGCACACGGTGGCGATCGGCTGGGGGATCTGGAAGGACGTCGGCATGGCGGCGGCGGCGATCGCCGCGCCGGCCCGCCCGCCCGAGGAACCCGTCCCCCTCGGCTCCCCCCACCCGCTGCTCGACGGTCGCGCCCGCGACGAGCACGGGCACACCGTCCTCTCGGCCGAGTACGGCACGGACACCCACTGGGTCCTCGACGAGCACCGCACCGCGGCGGGCCACGCGCTCCTGCCGGGAACGGGCTTCATCGAGCTGGCCCGGGCCGCCCTCGACGAGTGCGGCGAGCGCGGCCCCTTCGAGCTGTGCGACCTCTACTTCTTCCGCGCCCTCGAAGTGGGCGACGGCGCGACGCGTTCCGTGCGCGTGCGCCTGATCCCCGACGAGCTCGGCTACGCCATCGAGGTGCAGAGCGCGCACGTCCTCGACGACGGCCGCAGGGGCTGGGAGACCCACGCCCAGGCGAGGTGCGCGCTCGGCGACCTGGAGCCGCCGGATTCGGTGCCCCTCGACGAGATCGACCGGCGCTGTCGACTCTCGCGCAGCCCGGTGGACGAGTCGGGGCTGCGCACGGCCCAGGAGGACCACCTGCGGTTCGGACCGCGCTGGCGAGTCCTGCACCAAGCCTGCTACGGGGAGGGCGAGGCCCTCGGCCTCTTGGAGCTGCACCCCGAGGTCGCGGCCGACCTGGAGGAGTACCCGCTCCACCCGGCCCTGCTCGACATCGGAACCGGCTTCGCGATGGACCTGATCGACGGCTACGAGTACGGGACGAACCTCTGGGTCCCGGTCTCCTACGAGCGCCTGAGGTTCTTCGCGCCGCTTTCGCGCACGCTCCGCAGCTGGGTCCGCATCCGAGCGGACGCGACGGGCCCGGAGGGCTTCGCGCGCTTCGACGTCACCCTCTGCAACCTCGCCGGAGCGGTCCTGGTCGAGGTGGAGGGCCTGCTGCTCAAGCGCCTCGAGGAGTCCGCCGACTTCGCCCACTCGGCGCCCCCCGACGCCGCGCAGCTCGAGCTGGAGCAGGCCGAGGCGGGGGTCGCCGCCCCCCTCTCCCCCGCCGAGCACGCCCTGCGCGAGAACCTCGCCCTGGGCATCCTCCCCCAGGAGGGCGTGCGCGCCCTCGACGCCGTCCTGGCCACGCCCGGTCAGGCGGAGGTGATCGTCTCCTCGATCGATCTCGATCAGCTCGGTCGTCAGGTAGATGCCCTGGCCGCCGGGGGCGACGAGGAGCAGACCCGCTTCGCCCGTCCGGCCCTGGAGAACGAGTTCGTCGAGCCTCGCGACGAGATCGAGCGCACCCTGGTCGGATTCTGGGAGGAGCTCCTGGGGGTAGACGAGGTCGGCGTGCGGGACAGCTTCTTCGATCTGGGCGGGCACTCCCTGATCGCCGTGCGCCTGTTCGCGCGCATCAAGAGAGCCTACGACGCCGAGTTCCCGATCTCCCTCCTGTTCGAGGCCCCGACGGTCGAGGCCTGCGCCGAGCACGTGCGGGCGCGCATCGGCGCCGGGGAGCGGGCCGGCGACGACGAGCCGCGAGCCCGCTTCGCCCACCTGGTGCCGATGCACGAGGGGGAACCGGGGAAGCGCACGCCCTTCTTCCTGGTGGCCGGGATGTTCGGCAACGTCCTGAACCTCCGACACCTCGCCCACCTGATCGGGGAGGAGCGGCCGTTCTACGGCCTGCAGGCCCGCGGCGTCTACGGCGGTCACGAACCCCACGACGACTTCGAGGAGATGGCTCGGGCCTACATCGGCGAGATGCGCGCCGTGCAACCCGCGGGACCCTACCTCCTGGGCGGATTCTCGGGGGGCGGGATCACCGCCTACGAGATCGCGCGCCAGCTGAGGGAGGCGGGCGAGGAGGTCGCGCTCCTGGTCCTGTTGGACACGCCCCTCCCCCAGGCCGAGCCCCTCTCCCTGCGGGACAAGCTGATGCTGCACATCCAGCGTCTGCGGCGCGAGGGCGCCGGCTACGTCACCTCCTGGGTCAACGAGCGCATCGAGTGGGAGCGCGCCCAGCGGGCGGCGGGAACCAACGGCGTCGCCCCGGCGCCGGCCTACCCCATGGCCTTCGACAACGACGGGGTCGAGGCCGCCTTCCGCAAGGCCCTCACGCGCTACCGCGTGCGCCCCTGTGGAGGCGCGATCACCCTCTTCCGCCCCCGGCTCGAGAACGCCTACGCCGTGGGCGGCGGCCGCTACCTGACCGCCGGGCGGGACTTCGTGTACCACGACAACGGCTGGGGGCCGCACGCCCCGCGGGTGGACGTCCACGAGGTCCCCGGCGACCACGACAGCATGGTGCTCGAGCCCAACGTGCGCGCCCTCGCCGCGCGCCTGCAGGCCTGCATCGCCGCCGCCCAGGACGGTCATGCGCGCGAACCCTGAGCCGGGCGGCCCCGAGCGGCGCCGCAGACCCCACGGACGCTCCGACCCGAGACCAGCCCGGTGGAATGGGGCCTCTGACCCTTCCTTGGGATACACTTTCGCCGAATACGATGTCGGATTGACTCCAACCGCTGCCCGCGGCCGGAGGCGCTCGTACCGTCCACTCCGCCCGATGATCCCTCGCAAGACCCACCTCCGCGCCTTCCTCGCCCTGGCGGCCGCCGCCATCTGCGGGGGGTGCGCCAGCCAGCCCGCCGGGCCGTCCATCCCCCGCATCGCCGAGGAGATCAACGCCACCCGCAGCGACGATCTGCTCGTGGCCCTGTCCCCCGGCGACACCCTCGGTGTGCGCTTCGACCAGCGCGCGGAGTGGGACCACGACGTCCGCATCCGAGCCGACGGCCAGGCCTCCTTCCAGTCCGTGGGCGAGGTGCAGGCGGCCGGGCTCTCCATCCCCCAGCTGCGGGAGAAGCTGACCGTGCTGTACGCCCGGATCTTCCAGGATCCGGTGGTGACGGTGAACGTCACGACCCCAGCGGTGCGCGCCGTCGTCGTCACCGGCGAAGTGAACTCCCCGGGGCCCATCGAGCTCGGCACCGGACGCCTGACGCTGATCGAGGCCCTGGCACGTGCGGGCGGCCACAAGACGGACTCGGCGCGCCTGGACAACACGCTGCTCGTGCGTTGGCTGCCGCAGGAAGGCCGCCAGGTCGCCTGGCGCATCGACGCGGACACGGACCACTGGGGAGCGCCGGAGGCGATCCTGCTCCAGCCCCACGACGTCGTCTACGTCCCGAACACCCCCGTCGTGAAGGTCAACATCTGGGTGGACCGCTACATCCGCCAGATGATCCCGATCCCCACCCTGATCCCGCGCATCCAATGAGCCCCCAGAATCGCCCTGCGCACGCGACCGGCGACGATCCGGGGCCCTTGGATCTCGGCGAAGTCCTGATCCACGGAACCTACCGCCACCGCTTCGTCGCCTTCGGACTGCTCGTGGTGGGCACCCTGGGAGGGCTGCTGCACGGCCTGAGCCTGCCGCCTCAGTACGTCTCCTCGGGCAAGGTCCTCGTGCGCTTCGGCGCCCGGGAGAAGCAGGCTCCCGAGTCGGCCGTGCCCGGAACCTCCTCGGGCGGCGCCGACGCGGCGACCATCACGGACGAGGTCCAGGTCCTGAGCAACCCGGCCCTGCACGAGCGCGTGGCCCTGGACGTGGGAGTGGAACGGCTGCTCGGAGGCGAGGAGCGCAACCTCGAGGATTTGCCCGCCCCCCTGGCTGCCCTGGAAGAGCTGCGTGGGAACCTGACCGGCCTGGTGAGCGCCGAGGGCCCCGAGGAGGAGCCCAGCCCCCAGGCCGCGCTGCGGCAGGCGACCGCCGCCATCGCCGCGGGCGTCACCATCACGAACAAGTCCCGCAGCAAGACGATCGAGGTCCAGTTCGTCGCCGCGGACCCGATCCTGGCGCGCGATTGCGTGGATGCGTTCCTGCGCGCGTTCCAGCGGCGCCACCGCGAGGTGTACGCCGTCGAGCCTCAGGAGACGTTCTTCGCCGACCAGCTCGGCCGCGCCCTGGCCGAGGCTGAGGAAACGCGCAGGGAGCGCTACACGCACATCGTGGAGTGCGGGCACGTGGACCCGACGGCCCAGAAGGCCACGCTGTTGAGCGACATCCAGGCGCTGGAGAGCAC
Organism: Planctomycetota bacterium; assembly: GCA_030746555.1. Lineage (GTDB taxonomy): Bacteria > Planctomycetota > UBA1135 > UBA1135. The sequence continues at coordinate 35,243 of JASLMK010000022.1, forward strand.
GATGTCCCAGGCGCGCACGCGCTTGGCTGCGATCGCCGGCGAGCGCGCCGCCCTCCAGGCCCTGTTGGAGGCCGAGCCCGACGAGATCGAGACACCGGTGCCCGCACAGGTCATCACCAACCCGGTCTTCACCTCGCTCTACACCCAGGAATCGAACCTGCGCGGCCAGCTCGCCGGCCTCGCGGCCGAGTTCCGGGAGGGCTCCTCCGCCTACACCGCGCGGGCTGCCCAGCTCCGCGCCCAGCTCGAGACGCTGCGCCAGACGCTGGAGCAGACCCCGGCCACCCTGGAGATCAGCCCGGCCCGTACCCAACCGTCCCCCAACCAACGGCGCACGACCCTGACCGAGCAGATCCAGGCCCTCGACCGCGAGGAGCGGGGACTGGTCGGTTCCCAGGCCCATCAGCTCTGGCAGCTCGACGAGCACGAGCGCCGCATGGCGGAGTTCATCGCCTGCGAGCCGCGGCACCTCGACCTCGAGGAGCAGCTCGCGCGCAAGGAGTCGCACGTGGCCGAGCTCTACGCTGCCTTGGACAAGGCGGAGATCATGGGCCTGATCGACCGCAACGAGCAGATGAGCAACCTGGTCGTGATCCAGGACGCCAGCACGCCGATGAAGCCGTTCGGCCCGTCGCGCTCGAAGTTCTACCTGATGGGGATCGTCGGCAGCGCGGCCCTCGCCCTGGCCTACATCCTCCTGCGGCACCTCACCGACGGGCGCTTGCGCTACGCCGGCCACGTCGCCGCGGCCGTCGGACACCCGCTTCTGGGCGTGGTCGGCGAAGCGCGTAGGTGGCGCAGGCTCGGCAGCCGACTGCGTCGGGAAGGGCGAGGCTGACGATGGCACGCCGAGCCCAGCTTGACACCCTGCCGATCGACGCTGTCTACGGGCAAGTGCACGAGAGCCTGGGCGAGATCCTGGCCGCCCTCAGCAGGGGAGAGCGCGCGGGCTCCCTCCGGCGGGTGGCCTTCGTCGGCAGCGAGCACGGCGCCGGGGCGACGACGCTGGCGACCTGCACCGCCCTGGCCCTGGCGCGCGACCTCGGCGAGCCGACCCTGCTGTTCGAGGGGAACTGGACCACGCCAGCCATGGCCGGCTACCTCGGCCTCCCCCCGGCCCCCGGCCTGACGACGGTGCTGGAGGGCGAGGCGACCCTGGAGGAGGCGGTGCGCGACACGAGGGTGGCGGGGCTGCGCGTCCTGACCGCGGGCGGGCGCCGAGACGATGCCTGGGAGGCGGACCGCGGGGAGGTCCGCCGCCTGATGCAGGAGGCGTTCGGTCAGGGGAGCTCGGTGATCGCCGACATCCCGCCCCTGCTCTCCCACCCAGAGGCCCTGCGCATGCTGGAGGACGTCGACACGACGGTGCTCGTCCTGCGCGCCGGCTCGACTTCCAAGGCCCAGGCCGCGGCGGCGACGCGCATGCTGGAAGGAGCGGGCCTGCCGGTGCTGGGAACGATGCTCAACCGCTTCCGCGCGGACCGCTTCTTCGCCTAGCGCTGCCGGCGCGCCGGAGGGGGCGAGGACCTCCCTGGCGGATCCCGCGACAAGGAGGTAGCATTCACCCTGCGCGGGGCCGCAAGACGGGGCCCGCCAGCCGCAATCGGCTGCTCGCCATCCGGCGGAATCAACTACAGAACCTCGACTCGCGTCCACCATGAAAGCCCCCACCGCCCTCTTCACTGGCATCCTTGTGTCGGTGTGCGCCGCCGCGCCCTCGCTGGCCGCGCCCCCGCAGCAGACCAAGTACAGCGGCTCGCAAAGCGGGACGAAGGTCCCGACCCACTCGCCCGAGCCCCTCACGATGGCTGCCCTGGCAGGCGGGGCCGCCCTGGGCTTGGCCGCGCACCGCCGCAAGCGCAAGCAGAGCTAGGGCAGGCGGGAGCCCATGCCCGCGCGTCCACGGGCCGCACGCGCCGCCTCGGCGGTGCTGGTGCTGGCCGCCTTCTGGCCGCTGATCGCCGAGTGGGCCGCCTACGCATGGCGCGACCCGCGCCTGGGGTACTCCCTGCTCGTTCCGATCCTGGCGCTGATCCTGTGCCGGATCCACGCCCCCGCGCCGGGGCAAGGCCCGGCGAGGTGGACCGGTGCCGAGTCTGCCTCCCCCGCCGGGCGCACCGGGGCCGGCGGGGCCGCCTGCTTGCTGGGCGCGGCGCTCTGCCTGGCCGGAGGCGTCGTCCTGGGGCGCTTCACCCTGGCCCTCGTCGGCCTGCCCCTGGGCGTGATCGGCTGGGTCGCCGCCTGGGGCGGTACGGCCGCGCTGCGCCGCCAGGTGTGGGCCCTGGCCCTGCTGTTCTTCCTGGTCCCGCCTCCCCAACCCCTGGTCGACCGCGTCCAACCTTGGGCCGCCGCCACGTCGGGAGCCGCCGCGCGCTGGCTCCTGCGTCCTCTCGACGCCGAGTGCCTCTGGCTCGACTCGACCCTCCACTACCGCGGTTGGGAGCTGTGGGTCTCGGAGGACTGCGCCGGATCGGGGACGACCCTGACCCTGATGGTCCTCTCCGTGTTCCTCGGCGGGCTGTTCCGCCTGCGGCCCTCCGCCGCGATCTGCCTCGCCCTCCTCTCCCTCCCCGCCTCCCTGGCGGTCAACTCCCTGCGCATCGCCTCGACCGGCGTCCTGCTCGATGCGTTCGGTCCGGGCGCCGTGGACGGCGTGCCCCACGAGCTCCTCGGACAGGCGCTGGTGCTCGGCGCCTCGGGCCTGACCGCGTTCGGCGTGGCGCGCCTGACGCCCGCGAGGGAGGCGACGGGCTCGTGAGGGGCGCGGCCTGGATCGCCCTGGCCCTGGCCGGTCTGCTGGCCAACGGCGTGGCCCTGGGCTGGTTCGCTCGGCCGGTCCCGCCGGACCTGGAGCGCCTCGCCGGGCGCTCCTTCGGAGAGCTCACCGCGCTCGAGCCCATCCCGCTCGCCCCCGAGGGCCTGGGAGAGGTGCCGCCGGAGCGGAGCCTGTTCCACGCCTACCGCGGCCCCGGGGGCGCGGAGGGCGTGATGTTCGCGGCCTACTATCTCGAGGATCGGCGCTGGAGCGGGCGGCCCCATCCGGTGGAGGTGTGTTTCGCCGCCGACGGTTGGACCCCGGGCGCCCGGCGGGTGCTCCGGGCGCCGTCGGGTGCGCGCTACCACTCCAGCGAACTCGAGCGCTCCGGCCGGCGCATCCGGCTCGTGCACTGGATCCAGCGTCCGGGCGCGCTCCCGGGCGAGGGCTTCTGGGAGGGGGTGCGGGGCCGCCTGCGAGGAGCGGGCAGCCTGCGGCGCGACGTGCTCTCGGTCTACTGGGAGTTCGAGCTCGCCGAGGCGCCGGCCGACGCGGTGCTCGTCGGCGCCTGCGAGGCGCTGCGCGAGGCCGTGGAGGCCCTCTGGCGCTGACGGCTCGCGCTCAAACCGGGTGCAGGCGCAAGGGACGGCCGCCGGCGCTGACCGTCGGCACGCCGTCGCGCAGGCAGACCTCTCCGCGGCGCACGACGACCCGCGGCGGGCCGGCGAGCTCCCAGCCCTCGTAGGCGGACCAGCGCGAGCGAGAGGGGAGCTTTGCCCCTCGCACGACGAAGCGCTCCTCGGGGTCGAACAGCACGAGGTCCCCGTCGTGGCCGGGCGTCAGGCGCCCCTTGCCCGGCAGGTGCAGGGTGTCGGCGGCGCGCGAAGTGACCGCCGCGAGGGCGGCCTCGGGCGTCATCACGCCGCGGCGCGAGAGCTCCCAGGTCAGGGGCCACAACAAGTCCACCGAGGGCATGCCCGAGGGCGCGTGGGAGTACTCCCGCTGCTTGTCCGCGAGGGGGTGCGGGGCGTGGTCGGTGCCGATGGCGTCCACGACGCCATCGCTCAGGGCCCGCACCAGGGCCGCGGCGTCGTCGGCCGTCTTGATCGACGGATTGACCTTGCCGATGTTGCCCAGCTCCGCCACGCGCTCGTTGTCCAAGAGCAGGTAGTGCGGGGCGGTGCTCGCGCTGACCGAGAGGCCCTCCGCGCGCGCCTCGGCCACCAGCCTCGCTCCCTCCCCGGTCGAGAGGTGGAAGACGTGCAACTCCGCGCCGGTCTCGCGGCACAGCTCGATCGAAGTGCGCACGGACTCGACCTCCGCCTCGGTCGAGCGCACCAGATGGTGCTCGGCGGCGGTCGCGGCCGGGTGGGAGCGCTTGCCCTCCCGCAGCAGGTCCTCGTCCTCGCAGTGCGCGACGATCATGCGGCCCGCGGCGGTCGCAGCCGCGAAGAGGCGGGCGAGGGTCTCGCGGTCGTCCTGGCCGCCCACGCCCGTGGATCCCCCCAGGAACAGCTTGAAGGCCGGCGTCAGGGGAGCCATCGCCTCCAGCTCCCCCTCCGAGGCGGGCAGGAGGTTCGCAAGGCAGCCGAAGTCCACGCGCGAGCTGGCGCGCACGTGCTCGAGGCGGGCGCTGAGCGCCTCGCGGGAGATCGACAGGGGCGCGTTGTTCTGCACCTCGACGACGCTCGTCACGCCGCCGTGGAGGGCGCCGCGGGAGCCGTGGTCCCAGCCCTCCTTGTGCTCGAGCCCCGGATCGCGGAAGTGCACGTGCACGTCCACCAGACCGGGGATGATCGTCAGGCCGTCGGCCTCGAGCACCTCGGCTCCCTCGGCCTCCAGCCCGGCGCCGATCGCCTCGATCAGTCCGTCGCGCACGCGCACGTCGACCGCACGAGCGCCGGGTCCCGGCGGGAAGGTGCGCGCTCCGCGCACGAGCAGGCTCTCTCCGTGGGTCTGGTTCGTCACGGCTCCTCCTCAGGTCGCCAGGCGGCGAACGCTCACGACCGTCATGTCGTCCTCGGTGTTGCCCCCCGAGAAGTCCAGGGCCTCGGCCACGATGGCCTCGGTCAGCTCGCGCGCTCCAGCGGCCGCTCGCGCCTGCCCCCCCAGGACTCGGCGCAGGCCCTCCTCCCCGAAGAGGTCGTCGGGGGCCTGCAACGAGCGCGCCTCGACCAGGCCGTCGGTGACCGCCAACAGGACGTCCCCCTCCCCCAGGGTCAGGGTGCTCCCCTCCTCGAACCGGAAGTCCGGCATCATCCCCAGGGCGGGCCCGTGCCCCTCGATCGACTCGATCGATCCGTCGGCGGCGCGGTAGACCAAGGGCGGCGTGTGCCCCGCGTTGACGACCTCGACCGCTCCGTCGTCGGAGAGCAGAGCGAGGAAGAGGGTCACGAACAGGCCCGAGTCCATGCGCTCGGCGAGGTCCTCGTTCAGCATGGTCAGGGCCTGACACGGATCGTCGATGATGCGCATCGTGCTGCGCAGGCTGGCTTGGGCCGTCGAGGTGATCAGGGCCGAGGCAGGGCCGTGGCCGGTGACGTCGCCGACGACGACTCCCTGGCGACCGCCCTTGGTGCGGAAGAAGTCGTAGAAATCCCCGCTCGTGCGCTCCGCGGCCCGAAACCAGCCGAAGAGGTCGTAGCCGGGAAGGTCCGCGGGAACCTGGGGCATGAGGTTCTTCTGGACGAGCTCCGCGGTGTCGAGCGAGGCCTCCAGGCGCGCCCGCTCGAGGGAGTCGAGGTGCAACCGCGCGCTCTCCAGCGCCACGGCGATCTGCTGCGCGAGGGCGTTGAAGTAGGACAGGTCCTGTTGGGTGAACTCGCGCGTGGCGGCCTTGGAGTCCACGTACAGCGCGCCGCGCGGGCCGGAGCGGCCCGAGTCGCCGCCGCGCTCGGTGTCGAGTGGGACGCACATCAGGGCGCGCAGCTTGAGGTCGAAGACGCTCGCACCGAGATCCATGGCCTCGGCCGCGGAGTTGAAGACGTCCTTGAGGGCGACGCCGCTCTCGAGCACGCGCCCGACGGCGCTGGTGGAGTAGCGCACGTCGTCGCCGAGGTCCGCTCCGTCCCGGCTGCGGGCCACGTGCACCTCGTGGCCCTCGGCGCCCTCGCCTGCCTCGGGGGAGGTCAGGACCAACAGCCCGCGAGAGGCGCCGGTGCGCTCGATCGACGCGTCGACGATGTAGGTCAACAGGTCGCGGAGATCGTCGGGGCCGCCTACGCGCGCGACCATCTCGGAGATGCGCGCCACCTCGTCGAGGAGTCCCTCCACGGACCGGCGGTCGGCGAGCGCGTCTCCGGTCAGGAACTCCGTGCTGATGGACGCCTCGTCACCGTCGGCGCCGGGCCGCGCCTGCGCCGGGACCTCTGCGGCTCCGCCCGCGGGCGAGGGTGCGTCCCCGCTTCCCTTCTTCTTGCGGAAGAACATGAGCGCAGTCTAACCCGCCCCTTTGGGGTCCCCCACGTCAGAACGGGCAAACGCCCCGCCGAGCCGGCCGTGCCCTGCGCGTCGGGCCGGGTGCCCGGGGAGAGCGAGTCGGAGCGCTCCGTCGGATCCCCGCACGCTCGATTATCCTTGCCCGCGGGAGCCGCCCGAGGACAATCTAGGCTGCCCGTCCCAAGTCCACCGAACTCACAGATCCACTCATGCACATCACGGTCGAGCCGCGCGAGAACCACGCCATCCTGCACCTGCGGGGGGAGTTCGACACCTACTACGTGCCCAGCCTCCAGGAGGAGATCGAGGGATTGATCAAGGCCGGAGTCGGTCGGGTCGTCCTCAATCTGCGCCTGGTCAAGTTCATCAACTCGACGGCGCTGGGGGCCATCATCAAGGTCGCCAAGCAGCTCGACGCCGCGAGCGGCAAGCTCGTCATCTCCCGACCGTCGAAGTTCTGCCGCGACATCATCGAGAAGGTTGGTCTCGACCGAGTGGTTCCGATGTACGACACCGACGAGGAGGCGGCTGCCGACCTCGGGAGCGAACCGACGGCGGACTCGGGAGGGACGGACCCCTTCGAGGAGGACAGCTCCTCCGTGCTCTTCTCGCCCGTCGATGCAAGCAGGATGGAGTACGTCATGACCGAGGGCTCCAAGGACGATCAGGCCGTCAACCCGGTCCACGGCCACGAGTTCGGCAGCCGCTGGAACGGGATCGGGCGCATGTCGGGCCTGAGCGAGGAGGACCTGTCCTTCACCTGGGCGGGCGGCAACACGGACCTCGACGCCTTCCGCATGGCCCAACTCCTGGCCCTGGGGACGGAGTGGAAGGTGAAGTTCCGCCTCCCGCTGCTCCAGCGCGGCTACTGCGAGGCCGTGGCGAAGGTGAGCGAGGTCGAGGAGCGCGAAGACGGCGTCAAGGTCAAGGCCGCGTTCTGCGACATCGACGACGAGACGCGCGGATCGATCCGCCAGTACGCAGCGGACATGTCCTACCTCAAGGACGAGTTGCGGCGGGCCACCGACACCTAGCCGACCTTCTTCTCCGGGCCGCGATCCGGCCGCGCCGCTCAGGCGGGCAGGTCGCCGGGGGCTTCTTCGGCCGCCACCTCCCCGGTGGTGGCGCGATCGGCGAGGGACGCCGTCAGGACCGCTTCGAAGGCTTGGGTCACGCGCCCCCAGTCGAAGCGTTCCTCGGCGCGCTCGCGTGCGCACAACCCCCACCGACGGCGCGCCATCGGGGCCCCGGCCGCCCGCGCCAGGGTCGAGATCCACGCCGAGCGCTCCCCCGGGGCCGCCAGGAGGCCGGTGCGGTCGTCGTCGACCAGCCAACGCAGGCGCGGCAGGTCGGAGGCCAACACGCCCACGCCGCAGGCCATCGCCCTGGGGATCTGCCTGCCGCGCACCTGGTCGTCCACCGCCGGGACGACCAGCAGGGTGCTGCTCCCGATCAGGCCGGGCAGCTCCTCGTCGCGCGGGCGGTTGGCGATGACGACGCGCGCCCCGACGCCGAGGCGGTTGGCCTGGGCGCGCAGGCGCCGGCGCCCCGGCCCCTCTCCGGCCAGGACCAGGGACCAGTCGGAGCGCTGGCCGACCGTGGCGGCGAAGGCCTCCACCAAGACGTCGAGCCCGCGCCGCTCGCCGATGCGGCCGACGTAGAGCAGGATCCGTCCGCGCACGCGGTGGCGGGCGACGAGGCCGGAGTAGAGGCCGGGGCGGAAGGCCGCCAGGTCCACGCCTGCCTCGAGGACTTCGACGCGGGAGGGCTCGAAGCCCTCCCCGACGGCCTGGTCGCGGGCCAGGGGATCGAGGGCCACGACCCGCGGACGGGTCCGGCGCACGTAGGGGCCCCACAGTCGCTCTCCGACCGCGCGCAGCCAGCGCTGCAGGGGGCTGCCGACGCCCGCGAACCCCGCCTCGACCAGCACCAGGGGCACGTCGAGCTTGCGGGCCACGCGCGCTCCCATGAACGCCGCGGGCGAGAGGGCGTCGTAGGCCACGACCACGTGAGGCGCGAAGCCCACCAGGGTGGCCGCGCCCCCGGCGGAGGTTCCCTCCTCCTCCGCTCCCGAGCGCGGAACGGCGCCGGGAGGGGCCCCGAAGGCGCGGAGGGTGTGCCCGCGCCCGAGGAGCTCTCGCGCCAGGTCCGGCGCGTGGGTGCCGCCCTTGGTGTCCAGGGTGAAGGGGTTGAGCACCAGGGCGATGCGGAGGGGAGCGGACATGGAGTGGGCGGGGGCCGTGGGGAGCGCCCCCCAGGGGAATCTTCGGACCGCACCGGGGTTTCCCTCAAGACTTGCGCTCGATTGTCGACAAGGACAGAGGACTTCCAAACTCCTCGATCTCGCACCTGGAACATGATTCCTCCCCCCTCAGAGCACGCCTTCGGGCCCCGCTCCCTCCCCGGCACCCAGGCACCCCCGGCGGCGCTCTTCGTCGCCCGCTGGGGCGCCCTCTTGGAGCGGCCGGGCAAGGGCTGGTGCGCACGCTTTGCGAGCGCGCGCTTCACGCCGCACGCCACCGACGCCCTGTTCCGCTGCACGCGCGCTGGCTGGCTCCTGTACCTGGTCGGCAACGAGACGCAAGTCGCCCTGGGGCGCCAGTCCGTCGAGAGCTGGCAGGCCTTCGAGCAGGCCCTCGAGGCTCACCTGGCGAGCTTGGGAGTGCCCGTAGCCCGCAGCTACGCCTGCCTCGACGACCCGGGCAAGGGCGTCCGCGGCCATCGGCGCGACTCCGTCTTCCGCCTGCCCAACACGGGGGCGATGTACCACGCCGCCCAGCACGACGGGGTCGACCTCGCCCGGAGCTGGGTGATCGGCGGCGGTTCCCTGGAGCTGACGGCCGGCTGGCGCGCGGGGTGCGCACTGGCATCCCTGGCGCATGGCCAAGACCAGCCCGACGGCGGCGTCGACGCCCACGCGGCCATCGAGGCTGGGTGCCTGGCGGACGCGCTCGACGAGATCCGCGCCTGCGCGCCGAGCCGGCCCTGACCGACCGCGGGCTTCGCGCCTGATCAGCCCAGGCGCCGACGCAACAGCTCAGCCCGCCGCCGGTCGCGCTCGCTGACCTCCAGGAGACCTGCTTCCGGCTCCTCGTGGAGGGCTTGGACGTGGCCGCGCTGTACCTGCACGCCCAGCTCGTTCAACACCGACAGGGGCGTGCCGTCGAACAGGCCCAGATGCAGGCCGAGGCGCACGTTGGAGAGGTGCGCGAGGGCGCTCTCGGTGGGCATCGCCCGCGCCGTGCGCAGCAGGCCGTAGGAGTGGCTGACGCGATCCTCCAGGGCCGGGCGCATGCCGCTCAGGAGCGCGTCGCGGACGGTGCGCTCGAACTGCACGATCACCGGAACGAGCTGGGCGAGGTCCTCGACGAGGTGGACCTCCGAGCGGCCGAGGGTGATCTGGTTGCTGACCTGGTAGAAGTCGCCCGCGGCCTTGCTGCCCTCGCCGTACATGCCGCGCACCGCCAGGCCGGTGCGCTGGGCCGCGGTGAACACCTTCTCCAGCTCGGAACGCACCATGCCCAGGGCCGGCAGGTGCAGCATGACCGAGGCGCGCAGGCCGGTCCCCACGTTGGTCGGGCAGCCGGTCAGGTAGCCCAGGGACGTACTGTGGGCGAACTCGATCTGCACCTCGAGTTCGCGGTCGAGCTCCTGGGCGCGCTCCCAGGCGCTCTGCAGGTCGAAGCCCGCCGACATGGACTGGATGCGCAGGTGGTCCTCCTCGTTGACCATGGCCGAGAGGGCCTCCCCCTCACCGAAGGCCACACCCCGCCCGCGCAGGCTCTCGCTGTCCGCCTCGAGGGGAGCGAGGTCGCGGCTGATCAGGTGCCGCTCACGCAGCAGCAGGCGCAGGACGGCGGACGCGTCGCTCATCGGCACCCAGATCGTCTCGCCGTCGAGGCGGGCGGCCATCAAGCACGCGCGCAAGCGCTCGCACAACTCCTCGGCGCGCTCGGGGTCGAGGCGCGCGGGGAACGGGCACCCCCGCAGGTTGCGCGCCAGCCGCACGCGACACGAGACGACCGTGTCCGCGTCCGGCCCCCGGGGGCTCAGCCAGGAGCTGACCCGGCCGGCAAAGCTGGCGACGTCGATGGGCGAGTAGGTCATGGAGCGCGGGAGGATATCATGGGGAGACCGGGGGGCGAGGCGCGCCCGTGGCCTCCCGACCTCGAATAGCCTAGTGTCGCTCGCTGTGCAAGCCCATCACGGGCCTCACCCGACCGTCGAGGACCATGCCCGTCATCGATCCCGCCCACATCGTCCTGGCCGTCCTCGCCCTCAGCATCCTGCTGTTCGTCACCGACGCCGTGCGCTACGACGTGATCGCCGTCGGCGTGGCCGTCCTGCTCGCCGCCAGCGGGTGCCTGACGCCGGCGGAGGCCTTTCGCGGGTTCTCCTCCCCGGCCGTGATGCTGATCGCGTCGATGTACGTCTTCAGCGCCGCCCTGCGTCGCTGGGGAGTGGCCGAGATGCTGGGGCAGAAGCTCCTCTCCGCGGGAGTGCGCGGCGAGGGCGGGCTGGTCTTCCGCGTCGCGGCCATCAGCGGGTTGCTCTCCTCGGTGCTCTCCAACACCGGCGTCGTCGCGATCCAGATCCCGATCCTCTCGAACCTCGGCCGCAAGTTCTCGATCCCGGTCTCGCGCCTGTTGCTGCCCCTCTCCTACGGCGCCCTGATCGGCGGACTGGGGACCCTGATCGGCACCTCCAAGAACCTTGCGGTCAACGACGTCATCCGCTCCTTCGGCGGCCGTCCCTTCGACCTCTTCGAGTTCAGCCACTTCGGCGTGATGCTCGTGGGGATGACAGCGCTCTACTTCCTGGGCCCCGGACGGGCCTTGCTGCCGGCGCGGCGCATCGAGGAGACCCTCAGCGAGCACTTCCAGGTGCGCAAGTTCGTGACCGAGGTGCTGATCGAGCCCACGAGCACCCTCATCAACCGCCCGATGGCGGACACGCGCTTCTTCGGAGGCTACGGCGTCAACGTCCTCGGCATCGTGCGTCCCGACAGCCCGACCATCCTCGCGCCCGGCCCCTACAACCGCGTCCGGCGCGAGGACACCCTGATCCTGCAGGGTGAACCCGACGCCCTGATGCGCCTGCAAGAGGACCTCGACCTGCAGTTGGTCGACTCCGCCCAGGCGGGCGAGACGCGCCTGCACTCCGACGACGTGCAGCTGATCGAGGGTGTCGTGCACGCCACGTCTCCCCTCGTGGGCCGCTCCCTCGTGGAGGCGGACTTCCGCGCCAACAGCGGGCTCAACGTCCTGGGGCTCTCCCAGGAGGGCGAGGTCCGGCCCGCGCGGGCGAGCGACGCGCGCCTGCATGTCGGAGACTCCCTACTGGTGCAGGGCCACGCGCGCGACATCGAGCGAGCGCGCCGCGACGGCCTGCTCCTGTTCCTCGGGGAACGCGAGCTGCCGCCCCTGGGACGCGGCGCCCTCCTGACGATCCTGCTCCTGTTGGGCGTGCTGGCGGCCGCAGCCCTGAAGCTGTTGGCCCTCCCCGTGGCCGCTGTGGCCGGTGCCGTGCTCCTCGTGCTCCTGCGCTGCGTGGATGCCGAGGACATCTACAACTCGATGGACTGGGTCGCCCTGGTGTTGATCGGTGGGATGCTGTCCTTGGGGCTGGCGTTCAAGCAGAGCGGGCTGGCCGAGACGGTCGGGCAGCACGTGGCCGAGCTGGTGCGCTCGGCGGAGAGCCCGCACTTGATGATCGCCGCCTTCCTGGCGACCACCATGCTGCTCACGACCCTGACGACCCACATCGCCTCGGCGGTGATCATGGCACCGATCGCCCTCTCGACGGCGGCGGAGCTGGGAGTCGGAGACCGCACCTTCCTGATGGCCGTCCTGTGCGGCGCCAGCCTGGCGTTCATGTCGCCGGTGGCCCACCCGGCCAACGCCATGGTGGTCGGTCCGGGCGACTACCGCTACCGGCACTTCCTGAAGGCCGGCGCCCCCCTGACGGTCCTCCTCTTGGCCTTCGCGGTGGTCGTGCTGCCGATCCTCTGGCCGCTGCAGCCCGCCTAGCCCGGATGATTCATGAAGACGTGCACCAGACACAGCAACTCGGTTCCTGGTGGTGCTTTGCGGGTTCTGGCGACGCAGGCGACCCTGAACGGGTCGTCGAGGAAGCCAGGTTCCGTAAAGCGCCGCCAGGGGCCGAGAGGCCGTCGAAGACGGCCGGTTGCGAAG